>NZ_UGOA01000001.1:1313333-2059166 GCF_900452385.1 Legionella donaldsonii
CGTCTAGGCAACTCAACAAAAAAATGGCTGATTTGGATGATCAACTCGATGAATTGGCACAAGCAAGAAAGGCATTTTCAACGTTTATTGATACGCTCAATGAAGTCGCAAAAGGAAATAAACCACTCAGTGGTGTGGATGCAGAGACTAAAGAGCAATTGCGGAAACACTATGCTCAATTCCAAAAATACCTGTTTCCTGAAGAAAACGAGTTTCTCCTCCAATGGGATAAACAAATAGTGCAAGCCTTGATGCAGGATAAACCTCAAGCCGACGGTATTCGTCCAGTGACTACTGGAGAAATAGTGGAGCTTGAAAAGGTAATCGCTGCTAACATGGCCGCTATTCAAAAGCGTTTTGAACAAGGTAAGGAACTCTATTTTCAACAGTTACAAGAAAAATTAAAAGAAAGACCAGCATCTCCCATCATTTTAAAGCCTTCACAGGACTTGTCCAAAGGCACTCTCCTGGCTCAAGCCAATGCCGCAAAACTCTCAGAACAGTTCGATAATTCCATCCAAAAAGCAATCGAATTTTTGCAAAGCAATCTGGCTGCCGAGGTGGCTGCAGGACTCCGTCAGGTGGATAGCTCACCAAGCCTTCCTTATCAAATAGAGGCTAATGATGCGCCTGTAACTGTTTTTTATAAAACGGTATTTAATTACTTTTATAGTTTAATTGATAACACGATTCAAAAAGCAGTTGGTTTTTTGAGAGACAATCTTTCTACTGGATTAGTTACAGAGTTGGGCCTTAGCGAGACTGGGGCAGTAAAACCCTATCAACTAAAGGAAACGGATTCTAGTCAAGTCTCCTTGTACAAAAATGTAATTAACTCGCTTTGCTATTTAAGAGACGCTGTCGTTGCGGTTGAGAAGCAGGCAGGGCATCAATACACCGAAAGCACCTTATCAAGAGCTCTCTTTTTAGGCCAGACAGGTTTAGGGCTTGCTTCACCAGCTAAAAATATGGCTGGTGCTCTTGCTAATGTCGCCAATAATCCGCAATTTGCAGCGCTTGTCAAAATTTTACCTAAGGAGCTCGCTGAGTTTTTTGAACAAGCGAAGTTAACGACTGCTGAAAAGATGAGTGAGGCTGTCGCAAAAGCCAAAGTTGATCCCCGATTTGCCGTTATGTTGCAGGATATCCCTAAAGAGGTAACCGAGTATTTGCAGCATACCGATGATCCATGCCTCATACCAAAAGTTGTTGATTGGCTAGAGCATAGGCTACTTAATTTTTTCGAGAATACCCCTGTTGAACAACTTGAAGCCCGTTTTAACGAGTTTGAGCAAGACTTCATTCGCTTTATCCAAGACCTGGAGGCCAAGGGTGTAACCAAAACTCCCGTGACCGAGGATGGCGTTTTAGTCGATAAAATTTTAGTTGCTTTGCATAAAATCAAAGTACAAATAAAAGTAGAAATGGGTGAAATCGACAATCTGCTTGGTGACCAATGGAGTGCTCCCAGAGGACAGGAATCTGAAGAACAAGTGGCTGGTGATTTACAAAAACTGGATGCCTGCTTAGCTAAGTACACTAAATCAGGTACACCATTGACTCATCAGGATCAAGAAACGATCAAAGAATGCTATAAGGAATTACAACCCTACCTGGCCCAGGTGGATAAAAATTACTATACAAACGATTTATTAAACGATTCTCCGAATTACGAGCAAGTTTTACAGAAAATTTTAATCCAGGATAGAACAAAACGTATTGCAGCAATTAAAGAAAATAGAATGAATAGGATTTTTCATTATGTTCTTTCCGAGGGGACACCAGCACTCAAAGGAGTAATGGGCGCACTTACTGCAAACATTATTGCCCAATCTGAGCCAGCAGTAGAAATGACTGTGGAAAAATCAGATGCCATGAAGCGGGAGGAGGCTCTACAAGAAATCATTGAAGGTGTTAAGAACTTCCCCCTTCCCGCCAGTGATAGCCCCGAGGCTCGCCAAATAGCACAGGATAAGGAAGTTCTAATCTCCGCGCTACAGGGTATGGCTCCATTTCTATTGAAAGTAACTCCAACACCGAAAGACGTACAAAATCTTCTCAATGCAGTAAAAGGAGTTTATGCGGCATTATTCAATGTTGGCGTTGGAAGTCGCGAGTTATTTCTAGAAAAAATGCAGGACTTCCGTGCTGCTTGGGAATCAGTCGTTTTGCTAGCGGATGAGGCTGAATTTTCCCTGGGCTTAAAACCAGGTGTTCTATCGTCTGCTCTTAATGAACCGGTTGACAAATTCTATAGAGGGTTTATTACGAGCGTCAAAACAAAATATTCCGATCAGGATGTTTTAAAATTACTAGGTGATCTGAATCCTATTTCAATACGGATTGCTAATGAGGAACGCCGATTAAAAAATCTCGAAGAAACTGCTGGTTCTGAAATGACTGTTACTAGAAAAATGGAAATCAGTATCTCACGAGAACGAATCGCTTATTTAGCAGAATTAAAATTAGAAAAAGAAGCAGACAAGATCAAACGATTCGAGCAATTTAAGCAAGTTAACTACGAAAAAATCATCAACGAAGAGATTCGCCCTTCAGTGAATGAAAAAATGGGCGTTTATGCCAATCAATTCTTTCAGGATGTGCAACTGTTGTATGATGAACGTAGAGAATCGATGTTGCAAGATATACATCTGGGCACGCCAGTTGAAGCAGCTATTAGAGAAAAAATAAATAGTGTGTTCGTTGAATTGATGACTCCCAGCCCAGAACAATCACCCAGCAATCCCCTCCAAACAATTAAAAAAACTTACACACAACTTAATGCTGATTATCAGGCGATTCAAGAAATAAGAAAGCAATTTAAAAGTCAAAAAAATAATCCTCTGATGCAGGAGATACTTGCCAAATTTGATGCGTTTGAAGAAGAAGTAAAAAATTTTGCAAATAAAGAACTTCCAAGAAGCAATGAATCTGAAAAAGCCGTTTATATGACACAGCTGCAAGAGCACGCCCTTTTTGTAAGATCATTTAGAGATAGATTGGGCAATTATCAGTTACTGGTTAATAAAGAAAACCTGCACAACTATGAGGAATTGCAGGGTGAGAAACAAAATTTACTTGATAAGCCCCCAAGGGAGAGAAATGCAGGGATGCAACAAAAGCTCGCCTACCTGAATACTTATGAAAAACGCCTGATAGAAAAATGTGAGCAGGGTAGTCGGCATGAGGTTGCGGGGGAAATTAACGCTTTTGTTAAAGCACTTAATCTCTATGATGCCTTAGTTGAGGTCTCTGCAAATAACAGAAAGTTAATGGCCCAGTTACAGGAAGAGATAGCTAAATTAACTAAGCCGACTGATAGAAATAAATTAGAAATAAAAAAACAGCAATTGGCTATTGCACAAGATATTGAAGCTATTATTGGGCACCCTGAGATGCCAATAGAACAAAAAATCAAGATTTTAAAGCAATTCATGGTTAATGACAGTCAGGACAACAAAGCAGTTTATACGGGAGATTTTGGTAAAATAATTCAAGAAAATTTATCTGTTGTGAATAAGTTTAGTGCCGTAGAAGAACGGAAGTTTTCCTTTTTCTCAAGCCACAGCCAAGGAAGCTATGTAAGCAATGTAACTCCAGAGACCTTGCTACCCAAAATAGAGAAAAAAATAGCTGAGCTTGAAGGTAAAAATGACAAATCAAGCACTCATAAAAGAGAGGTACTTAAAGCAGCACAGGAAATGTTGCGTGATAGAACTGGAAGCAGGGAAGAACTCGCTGAAGTGATACGTAAATACCCTGAATACGATTCAGGAATTGGACCAAGTGACACAAAGAAACTTGCTCATCAGGCCATGGGTTGTTTAGAAACCCAGGCAAAACAAGCCGGATTAGCCTCCTGAAGCAAAAATAGGTCACTATTCTTCAGCGGGCAGTGGTTGGAATATTGCGCGCTATTTTTGTTTTCGCTACTAAGTGTTAGCCAAGTATTGAGGGGACCTTGTTTACCAGATAAATATAACCGCCAGTCCATGTGATAGGAACCCCACTGATAGTCACGACAGGTTCTACAGGAATACCAACCAAATTTAATCCCGGTGAGGAATATAGAAAAGAATCGACGTAGGTTGAGTCAGCGCATTTATTAAATAATTGCGGGAGGCCGGGGTATAGTTGTTGTAATTGGGCATAGCTGTTAGAACAGATAGAGCTAATGGCATTGCGTATTGAAAGGGGGTTGAAATTATTGGAGATGCCTAGAAACGTTGCATTGAAGTAAATCGCTGCAATGCCATAATAGCTTTGGCTTGCAAAACCTGGCACCGAAGTTAACTGCGATAACATTGAAAAATTGGTAAGGACCTCGCCATAATTTGCCAAACACCTGCTGTATAAAAAATTACCGGTAATGGGCCCTTGGTTATAGCCAACGGGGTAGCAATTATCAGGGTCGAGAGGTGGTTGTACTGCATCCATCGATTGCCTTGCCAGGTCTTGCCCTAACCCCAGGAAACTAATACTGAAAAGATCATACACCACACCATTGATGGTCAATTTGATTACATTGGGATTCGATGGGGTATTGGCAACAAAGGCGACTTGTGCTGAAGCGCCGCCAATTTCAATAATACCCCTGGTAAGGTAGGTACCAAGGCTGCTATTTAAATAATTGACTTCTAGCCATTGGTATAGACCTTCTTGCTGCCCACTAATGGTTTTTGTTTCTCCCAAACCATAGTTATTGCTTACTATCGTATTGGCGACTGATTGATAAATGGCCGCTTGCTGTGCTTCTGTCAGCACTCTCATTCCCGCAGTTCCCAAAACGCTGGCAATGGCCTGAGATGGCATGATTTGATAGGTTTGCAATACATTGGTCGCTTCTGTTAGCAGAGGCTGGATGGCATTGCCTGCTGCTGCAGGGTTATTCGCAAAACTGGCTAGAGGAATATTGTTATTATCAGTGAATAAAGTAACGATGAGAGGATTAAGGGGGGCAATAGTTTGATAGATAAACATGCGTGTGCCACTGCTGCCAGCATCAAAAACGACATTGTATCGTGCATTGGCCGGGGTAATGGTGGCGGGGGATACATTATTTGCTGAAAATAAACAGTAGCCATTTGCAATGGGAGTACAACCCAATAAAGGATAATAACCTGGTCTATTAACCTTGATACCTACGGAGGGATAGACACGATTGGGTACGGTGGTAGTGATGCTTAGATTTAATGAAGCGACATTATAGTTTTGGCAGGTGAGGGGGCCTTTTCCATTAAGGCACAGAGTTATGCTTATTGTTTCTGAGGACAGACCTGTTGATGATACTTTGAAAAAGGCTGCCGCAAAGGCTAGTTGGCCTGTTAATAATAAACCAAACAACACACCAAACCTGCTTAAACTCCGTTTCATTCACAATCCTTATCGTTAAACCACAACTGAGCAAATCAAGGCATTCGCATAGCTCGGGCCTGTGCTCAGGTTATTAAGTAATTGATTTGTCTGCTTTTTAAATTTGCCTTGTCCTAAATAAAAAAAACGATAGCCGCATTCGAGTGGTGCATGACCAAAAACGTTATTCATTCTTACTCCGAAGCCTGCCATTGCAGAAAAGGTGACTTGACTATGCCCCGAAAAAGCATGATCTGGAAGGGTCATACCGTCGAGAGACTCTTCATGAAAACTGCTGGTTGTCAGAATATTGACTCCAATTCCGCTATCAAAAGTAATTCCATAATGATTGGCAGGATTATCGATGGATGCCTTGGCAGCAGCGTAGACAGGAACATGGCTAAGGCCATATTTGTAGGCCAGATTTTCAAATAAATCTTCCTGGATCACCTGTCCTTTAACCTGCGTTTTTGTTAAATAAAAGACATTAATCCCGTAGGATAATTGAATGGCTTTTTTTACGGGATGATTAAAAAGGTACCCTAATCCTACTACCAGGTTTCCATCATGGTGTTTACTGACTGTAAAGCGATCGCCAATCAAGTCTTCAATTCCGATAAACTGGGTTTTACCTGAGTGATTCAGATAACCCCCTAATTGCAGGATTTTCTGTCCTTTTGTTAAATCAAGGGCAAAAGAAGGGGGGGTAATGGCTAATAAGCTAGCCAAGATTATACCTTTTGACAGCGTAAGTTGAATGTTTAATGGCAACATGGTTTTTTCATTGAAAAGTAAAATCTTAAACTGAATTGCTGAAAATATATATAGGTTCTTGATAGTTTTCAAAAAATGGGTATATTTTTTATACGCTATTTTCCTTTTGATTATGAGCTAATTTTCTTAAAAATCGTTCAATGAAATCTAAAAAAATTCCGACTAAGCAGCAATGAGTTGATCCTCTTAAAATTTCCTTAAGCTTCCCTGTGTATAGTGAATGCCAATTAAACAAGATGTCTAACTGATAATTCACAATGTTTTATACTTACAATCCACATCGCCATGTGAAAATTTGGCTTAGCAAAAATCCAGATTCTTTTTTGAACCTTGAAAATCAATTGCGTCTTATTAGGATGAGAAGTATAAATCCCACAGACGAAATTAATTTTGTTTATGATAGTAGTCTTTTATCTGCAGAAGCCATAGAAGAGTTAGATAAATTTTGCCTTCAATACAACATTGCGGCAAAGGATGTACAGAAAGATTTACTTCCCCAATGCAAGACAGTAGAAGAAAACAACTTAATTAAAGCTTATAAAGATGAAATTGCCCATTTAGATGAGGGTGGGAATTTGGCGGTGGCCTGTGATATTTTACGCTGGCTGCGGCCTGTTTACGAACTTGGTACTTACACTGATTTTGATGTACCCGTAGATACCAGAGAGATACCGCCGACGGTTCAGGTCGATAAGCCTCTTTTAGTCAACATGGGAAGTGTTGTTCTCGGTAGTGGTATTGAATCGTTGGCTCTTAACAATGACACAGTCGCTGTGGTTGATTGTGATGCTGCCCTCGAGGATATCAAAAAAATTCAGAAAACTCTGTTTGAAAATAGTTTGGCAAAACCCTATTCATCTGTTTTTCAAACTCATATATCCACTAATATACGGAGTTTGGAGGAATTTTTACCACCTTTCATTGTACCGATTTTATTAAAAATGGATCCTAATTATGCCATGCTCGATGAGTTGGCTTCCATAAGTAGAGGTAAAACATCACGCCAGGTTCGCCATAACATCATGAAATTGACCGAAAATAATAAAGTTTTCAGTGAGAATATTCTCGCTGGGAGCTTTATTTTTGGTTTTGGATATCTGAGTGACCAAGAAAAAATAACGGCTGCAGCAGCACAGCTAAGAAGTACTGTGCAATCACAACTAGGCTGGTTTAATTGGCTATTCTTACCTTCTGCGCAATATCAACAAATTAAAGCAATTGCTTCAATAAAGGACGATAATGAATTTTTAACAACAATGCGCAAACAAACCCGCATGGGGATGTTGAAAACCAATGTTATCTATACGTCAGGCCCTGGTGCAGTAGCATTGGGTTGGTTAGGTCGCCTATTTTTAAAGCGTGAAACGATTGATACGGACATAGCCTTGTCTTCATTCGCCCATTACGGACTCGATAAAGTCTTTATTTCCGAAAATAGCCTGCCTATGCACGCCAAAAGCAAAGAGGTAGTGGCTAAAATGTCAGTCACAGAAGTAGGGAAAACCAACGATTTATCCTGGTTAGAGGAAGGACAAAATGCAACGGTAGTTCGTGAGCAAAAAATCGAAAAATCAGCGTTAACCATCCAGCGATTTTTTCGTGGTAATAAAGTCAGAGCTGAAGCACATCTACCAGCGTCTTTCCTAGGGATGCGTGATAAAACGCAGGCTCATATCGATAAAATTGAAGCTGATTTAAATGGGTGGTTTGGTTTTTATCGTTATCGTCAACGGCATGAGAAAATTAGAGCCCTAAGAGGTATTCTTACGCACTTTGATAAGGAACACTTTGATGTCGATGGATTCCAAAAAGCATTAGCTAGCTATCGTTCCACAGATATTTCTGCAAGTCTTGGAAAAAGTGAAACTAAAGCGCTGATCGATGAGTTAACCCTATTTAGCCACCGGGCAAAAATTTATCGTCTTACTGACTCTCAAGGACAGCTATCACTTAACCTGCAGTGATACTCACTGCCATACCTTATTAATACCTATTTGAATTAGAGTGCTTTAGCTATTACACTTAGCATCTAACGAAGGCGGGTGTAGTTCAATGGTAGAACTTCAGCTTCCCAAGCTGATAGCGTGGGTTCGATTCCCATCACCCGCTCCAATTCCGGGATTCCCCAACATTGTTTTGCCGAAAAATCTTGCAATAGCACTACCCTTTATTGTCACACAAATAAATGAATAAACGTAATCACTGAATTGGGCTATTCAGTAGAGTCGTGGAAAGTCGGCAAGTCAAATATCCTATAAATTGATAGTGATTATCAGGGCTGACGCGGTATTCATTGCAGGCTAATGAGCACGGAAAACGTTTCGAAGAAGGGAACTATCTTCTGGGTACCGCGCATAAGCACGGTACGGAAAGGGAGAAAAGGGGATTCAATATTTCTTGCAAGCTTGCTTCGTTACCCAGCAACTAGAGTCTATCTAGCGACAAAATCCTGGACTTGATGAGGCGCTACTTCATCATTTTCTTGATTTGGAAGTGTCATCTCTTTAAAAAAGGAAAGATTTGCTTTTGTGGCTGTAAGTTTGGTAGCTGAATCGGGCTCTCTTACCACCGCTGGTAGATTTGCACCCAAATAATTCAACATCGTTATCAATCGATTGACCAGATCATTGAAAATTTTTCCAAAACCACGGAGATCTATGAGGGTAGTTTGCTGTGCTGTCTCTATTAATGTTATACCTTCAGTGAAAAAGCCGCTAACACTGATGCCTCCAGTTTTAAGTAAAGTTTGTTTGCCTTCCAGATCGGTAGCAAGTTGACGCGCAATCCCGGCTTCTGCTTTGTAACCTCTTTTTTCCAAATCCGCTGCTTTGCTTGAGAATTGTTTAAATTGCACACCGATTTCTTTGGTGACCTCATAAATTTCATCTAAATCAACACCGTCCCAAATATGGTCTCTCACGTCATTTTCTTTTTTGAGAACATCTTTATAAGTGACGCCATCTAGTCGTCCTTCTTTTATCTTTTGCTCCAGAATAGTAAGAAGAACTTGTGTAAAGAGCACAAAATGGTTTTCTTCCATAATCTCACCCTGCTCATAGGGAGAGAATTTTAGGCCAACAAAGAATCCCTTGCTTTTCGCTAATATTCCTGAGGTCTTTGGATTGTTTAACGCATGATTGAGGGTGTCATAAAGACTTTGTGTTGGGGTGGCTACTTGTGCTTCGCTGATTATAGCTCGTACTAAATGCCCTCTGAGTTCATTATTGGCTACTGCGCGATTGGAAACTGCCATGACAGCACCGGACTCTTTATTTCTAATCAGAAATTTTTCAGGGTCGTTTATATTCTCAAAGCTAATTTCTGACAGTGGTGTGTTTTTTAAAAAATCAATCTCTTCGGGAGCAAGTTGCTTTTTATCGAATGTAACCTCAGCACAATCTTCAATGGTGGCGAGTAGAACTTGTGCAACGACAGCCTTTGCTGTCGCGATAACCGACTCTTTAAGTTTGGGCATTCTATTCCTTGGCACAACAAGCGAGAAATTTGCTCCCATTGTACCATTATGGTTATGAATAAACCATCTGCCAGTTGTTCATAAAGTATAAAGGATGGGGCGCGAACGGCTTGTAGAGTCTGCTGATTTTCGGATTTTTACAGCATCCGATGTTACCACACTGCGATATAGCGTCGTATAGCAATTAATGGTACTATGCAATTTTTTAATCATATAGGTAATAGGATGTACGGAAAGAAAGAAAGTGTATTTAAAAGAGCATATGCTATTAAAGATTATGCATATAAAGAAAGCGGTGTCAAAATAAATAGTGGGGCAAGTTTTTTCCGGCCATTCGACTCTCTTGCAGATGTTAGAACACAGTTAAGATCACCTGTTGTCGCCCCAATAGTTGATTTGACCTTAGCGGTACAATCTTGCCTTCATGCCTGTCGCAACGTTCTGGAAACAGCTATTAATATCGTTTTTCTCGACGTAGGTAATATCAACAAAAGTGTGCCGGAATTTTTTACTAATGTTTTACAGGCTGCCTACTTTGCAGGGTCTGCTCTCACCGATACCTTATGGGATTTGACCGCATTAGCTACGCGTACCTTGTCGACAGTTGTTGATACTGCTGCAGCGATAGCGGGAGCAATTGCCGATGTCGGTTATGCCATTGTTGATGCATGTACTCCTAAAAGCGTACGTTTGTAGATCTCTCCATATCGTAAAAAACCAGCATTGTCCGTAATACTTCCAAGACAAGAAGTGCTGCGGACTCCTTAAAAGTTTGTTGCCTATTATTATGCAGGAACTCAAAATAAAGATTAACTGCTCTTTCCGTAATAAAAATTACGCCAAAATGCAATGTAGTCGGGTTTATTCCAAAACTATTTTCGACTATACGTAGAATCTAACTCGAATTAGTGATAAATAGCAGTTTCTTTTCTTATTCGTTTTTTGCTATGAATAAAAATTCAACGCCAGTTATTCGATTCGCTGTTTTTGAAGATGCCGAAGCGATTGCTATCAACCATATCCGTTCCTGGCAGGAAATGTACAAAGAGTTTATTCCTGAGTCTATCTTACAGAATTTATCCGTCCAAGAGCGTACTCAGCAATGGCAAGACCTTATAAAACAAGGTGTAAAAATATTAGTTCTTGAAATTGATCATAAAATGGTTGGGTTTGCGAGTATCTGTGAATTTCGTGATCTAAAACCAGATGTATTAAAAGGCGAGATCAGCGCTATTTATTTGCATCCAGATTATTGGCGTCAGGGATTAGGCACTCAATTATGTACGATAGCATTGTCTGAGTTATCAAAATTAGGTTTTAAATCAGTCTACCTTTGGGTTTTATCTGACAACTCCCAAGCGCGGCGCTTTTATGAGTCGCTGGGATTTGTCGTGACCGATTACACGAGAATAGAAGAATTCTATGAAGGTGGCGCGTTGCTGGAAGAAATTCTTTATAAAAAAACACTTGAGTAATACGTCGCCGCGGTGAAATTGAAAGGGCATGGGAAGTTGTTTGGCAGCGTTTCGGACCCGCATAAATGATAAAATATATATCTATATGTTATAATAAATTACAAAACGCCCCTGGATGCATCATATGAAATTAACTCATGCCATCAAAGCCGCTTTCGAGAGAGTTTTAGGCCAACAACCTATTGAGATGAAAGACAATAAAGAGAGCCCGGTTTTTGAGATAGCGTTTAAAGACGAAATCGATAAACAGGCTCTGGAAAAAGAATTTAAAGCGCTAAAAGAAAATTACACGATTAAGCACAACGTCTTATCTATCAATAAAAACGCCGTAGAACAATTCAATGCAATCATTGCTCAAGAGAATGCAAATAGAATTAAGGAATTAACCCATAAGAAATATGAACTGGTGTTAAGTCATTATTTCGGCAAAGTTTCGGGAATAACGGAGAAGGACTCATTACTTCATATCAGGTTTGAAAATTCTGTTGATAAAGAAAAGGTACGGAGTTTATTCACTATTGATGATCAAAGTAATCAAAATCATTTGGTTATTGGTCCAGGTGACCTTAACGATTTTAATCGTCAAATTGATGAATTACTCCTGATGCTTGCTGAAAACCAGGTGAATGCGTTGGATGAGGCGAAGCACCATAATTATTCTCCCAGTATGTTTCGGTAAATGAGAGGGTAATTATCGTCTGACAGCGTTGACGAGTTTCATCATCTCCTCGTCACTAAAAAAATCTGCCAGGGGGAGAGGGAATTTATTTTTAAGAATGTCGCTAAACATCAGGAAATGCTTTTCGAAGAAAATAGACTCCAGGTAGTTAACGATTCTATTTTTGAAAAGGTTATTGGGGTATTTATTCTTTTTAAATTTTTTGAGATCAATAATTTTTTCATTTTTGTTATCGTCTTGCTCTATAGGATTGGTTTGTTTAGTGATTAAATGGTTATAAAGTGCCTCTACTTTTTTAATGGCGACCGTATCCATCTTTAAATATTGGGTGACGGTTTTAAGAAAAAACAACTCTTTATACTCAGGAGTCTGTTTGCAAATGTATTCTTGGGACCATTGAACATTGAGTGCAGACGCTGCTGCTTCCAATAGAAATCCTCCACACCATTCCGGAACATCGCGTTTGGTTTGGTTCTCTTTACGCCAGATTAACTCCAGACTTTTAGCCAGTGCAAGCGTGAGATCATTGACTAAGACTTCTGTATTGGCTTGAAATAAATAGTTAGGATACCGTTGTTTGGCATGCGATACCCAGCGATTAAATAAAAAGGGAGCAGCCCTTTTTATTTTAAAGACCATTGTTGATTCAATAACCGCTTTAAAATAAATGGAATTTTTGTCTATTTCTAAATCCTCTTTTCACTTCTATCCAGCGAATGGAGTACTTTGGGTACCCCAAGCTTGTGATTCTAACTGAATTCTCTAGCCATAATTGCAAAGGCAATCGGCGTTATGATTATAACCCAGGCAGCGATTCCTCGATAAATGTTTATTTCACCATGATTAATGGTAAATTTTTCCGCTTTATCCCAGCTTGTGATTCTGTTTTTACTTAAGTTACTATGGGCTGAAATGAGCGTGAACAGGTTAATAAAGGGAATACCCATTGCCAAGCCAAAAAACCAAACTTTTACACTTCGTTTAAAAGCATGGGGCAACGTTGGTCTTTGTCCATCATTGGGTATGATTTGAATCCTTAACAGCCATTTCCCGAAAGTGCTGCCTAGGGTAATTAATAAGAGAGTTTCTACGAAGATCCAGGCAACTAAGGATAAAAAACCAAAAATGGTATCATTGATTCCCTCCATAAAAGCGGGCACGAGAAATACTAAAATCCAGCCAAACAGGATAGTGAATAGAGTATTGTCTATCATTCTTGCCATAAAACGTGTCCATGGCCTTACCGCGCTATGCTCAGTCTCTTCTTTAGATCCTGATGATTGGTTCCAATCAACGTAGATATCATGAAGCTGTCCTTCATCCTTAGGCATTTTAATGATCCTTATTCAAATTATTCAGAAGGCTTACTTCATTATGTTAAATCATAAGTAAAAGACGGGGCTACCCTGTGTATCATTTATTCCATAAACTTGAGAGAAAATCCGGATTGAGGGACTTCGATGACAAATTTAAATAAACCAATAATCCTGCGGGGCGATTACTGTACCTTAAGGCCGTTATGCCATGAGTATCATGATGATTTAGTAGAGGCAGTAAACGATGGGGAGTTGTGGAAACTCTGGTTTACCTTTGTGCCGGAGCCCCAGAAAATGCGGGAAAATATTGATTTGCGATTAAAAATGCAAGCCGACGGGACGATGTTGCCCTTTGCTGTTATCAATAATCAAACCCAAAAAGCAATTGGAATGACAACCTACTTAAATATTGATCATGTCAATAATCGTTTGGAAATAGGGGGAACCTGGTATAGTAAAACTGTGCAACGTACGGGTCTTAATACCGAGTGCAAACTGTTAATGCTAAACCATGCGTTTGAATCCCTAAATTGCATTGCTGTAGAGTTTCGTACGCATGCTCTTAACCGCCAAAGTCAACGTGGTATCGAGCGTCTGGGAGCCAAGTTGGATGGTATTTTGCGCAATCATATGGTGATGCCTAATGGTACTTTACGAGATACCTATGTTTACAGCATTATTGCAAGCGAATGGCCTGCTGTGAAAGCGCAGTTGGCGTTTTTAAAATACCAACGTTACGTAATGGATTAAAGGACGCATTTTGACATTTAAGCACGATAAAAAGAACGATAACACGCTGGAAGCGCTGCAGGAGCCAACGTTAAGGCAATTATCATCGATTAAACATGCCTTTTTCACGCGACGCGGCGGGGTGAGTGAAGGGAGGTATTCTTCTCTTAACTGTGCTTATGGCAGTGATGATGAACCCAGAAGAGTGGAGGAAAATAGACGAAGAATTACCACATTTTTGGGATATCCTCTAACCTCCTTGGTAACCGTAAAAAATGTTCATGGTAATAAGGCCGTGATTGTTGATGAGCATTGGCCAGAGAATGAGACCATTGAAGCAGATGCAATGGTAACAAAGCAAAAAAATATCCTTTTAGGTTCAGATAGTGCCGATTGCCCTATTGTTTTATTCGCTGATGAGCAAGCAGGTGTCATTGGGCTCGCCCATGCCGGATGGCGAGGCGCCAAAGCGGGCGTGTTAGAATCAACTATCCATAAAATGCAAGAGCTAGGTGCTACCCCCGAGAGAGTCGTGGCGGCTCTTAGTCCTTGTATTGCTCAGTCTTCTTATGAAGTCGGTCATGATTTTTTCGAGGCATTTATTCATGAAAACCAGGACAATTGCCGTTATTTCAAAAGCGCTGAGAAATTAAATCATTTCATGTTTGATTTACCGGGGTTTGTCGAAAGAGGTTTGGTCAACTTGCGTTTAAAATCGATTGGACAGATGGGCATCGATACTTATACCGACAAAAGATTTTTTAGCTGCAGACGCGCGTATCATGCGGGAGAGGATGATTTCGGGGGAAATTTTTCCTGTATCTTATTGAAATAAAAAATAACGAGAGCTGGTTTGAACTGAATATCATTGCATTTAGGCACTGGCTTTTATTATGTGTAGCTTGATAAAGAGACATGCGATTTTACGTATCCTGCGGCCAACGTGGCCCTGCCCTCAGTATCTCGATTTTGTTATCAATTAATTCATCAACGCCAATTTTGTTTTGTGTTTGAAATTTATAATTCACGGATGGATTTTGGAAAAACTGAGGCTTCTTTTTATCTTGGACGCCTAAATCTGGTGTGAGCATGTCTCTAATCTCATTAGCCGACTTAAAATTAGAAATATGTACATAGAGATCACAATCAGACACGGTTTTTCCTGTAGAGTTGCTGTAGTCAATGTATCGTTCACATAAAGCATTCTCTAAATAGTCTTTATCTCTCGCTTGTTCTTCAGGTGTGCCTGCCAGAGTGAATTGCACCAAATCATTTAAAAGGTTGATATGGATCATAAGCGTTCCAATTAGAGGATTATTTGATTAATTATAGAGCATTGTGTTCTTTTGTGCGCATAAATAATAAAGTAGTAGCAGCACAGCCTTTACCGGTATTTACGGTGTTATTCAGTTTGGGAGGGGGTGTTCAAAGGTGACTACAATGAGCCAGGTTTGTTTCCACTGTTCTGCCTCTACTCCCACCGCTAGTTGCATTTGTTCTGATTTTGAGTGAATTGAGATGAACTAGCGTTTTGAAGTTGGCAGATTCTTGTTTTTCCGAGTTTTTTTTAAGTAATAGACTAAGGGAAGAAACAGGGGGATAAGTAATAAACCCATAGTAACCTTTGCAGGATTCAGAGCGTATTTCCATTGATAATAACTTAGATTGGGTGCTGATTGTGGATTATAGGCTTCGTAGGTCAACAGGGTGATCAAGGTTGTAAATTGGCTATGAATATAGTTCCAGTTGTTCCACAGAATTGCTATTGCAATACAGATTAATCCTCCAATCAGGATAAAGATAATATTGGTTTTGCCCAAGCTGCTTTCAGGGCTAAGATTATTGAAAGCATAATAAAAACCACCGAGCATGATTAGGAGGCTTAAACAGAATAATAAATGGATGATTGGATTTTGCAGCAAGCCCATATAGCCCATTTGATTCGGATCGATTTGAGTCAGTGCGGCTTGAAATGGCGTTGTAAATATTAAAGCAACACGGAAAAAACCAATAAACAGAACGACCGCTAATACAGTCAATGTCCTCTTTTCCATGAGGGTAACTCGCATAGGCCAATAAATTAAAGTATATGCAAAAAGCACACGAACAGAGAAGGCGCTATCCGCTTTATACCATGGTCCTATAATGCCGTCGCTTTTCCACTGCGTCGTTTCTTGCTACTTTATGATTAGTAACAAATCGAGGGTAGGTTTCAATTGTAGTAGCATGGTTTTTAAAAGGGCGCTTTAATTCCCCAACCTCTTTTGCGGCACCGCTAAAAAATAAACTGTAAGGATTACTGTCGTAATATAAAGGACTTTCTGAGCTTCTTGTGGCAGAACAAGGGAATGATTTTTCCGTATCTTTGGGCTTATCATGAGGGATGGTTGAATCTTGCCAATCTGGGGATGAGAGTATCTCTGTAGTAGGGGGTGGTGATGAGCTACTGGATGGATGTACTGAACTGCCTGTTAACCGTACATTTACCCAAAACTTGTCGTCATCGAGATCGGAGCCAGAGTCATCTGTTCTACTTGATGTTGATGGATCATCGATAGTAGTGGATGCGGTAGAATCATTCAAACTCGTTGATTCATCCAGCAGTGCCTCTACCCAATGTTCGGCATTACTGAGATCCACCGTTGTAGAATCCTCGATGTCCGCCGATTCATCCGGCAGATCGGTCAGTAGTAACTCTACCCAATGTTCCGCATTACTTAGCTCCAGAGCAGTAGAATCCTCTTCTGTACTTGATGTTGACGTCCCGTCCTGGGTGACTGGTGTTGTAGAGTTCTCCATACTTGCTGGTTCATCCAGCAGATCAGTCAATAGTGCCTCTACCCAATGTTCGGCATTACTTAGATCTTGCGTATCAGAATCCTCTGTTGCTGTTGAAGCAGGACTATCTATACTTGCTATTGTAGACGCTCCTGCAATGCCTGGTTCATTCAGAAGATTAGATATAGAAAAAAGAAAGCTATCTACCCAGGTTTGATATCGTTGCTGTGTTTCTTCACTCATAGTTATCCCTAGCGCTGCAAGCGATCGGATTCGTTTCTGTAAATACAGGGCTATGCGAGGGTGTGTTATTGTCTCTTCCAAAATAGTCTGTCCAGGTATCGTTGCACTAAGATGGCGTAGTACCCGTTTTCTATAAGGTATTTCCAGATAGGTTGGTGGAAAGAGGGTGAGGTCAGTACAATCGCCAAATGGGGACAGTAAGTGGAGCGTTTCATTAGGAAACAATCTATCCACAGCTTTATAGGTTGTATCTGCTTGGGTCAATGAAGCAAAAATATTTTTTCTAATAGGGGCAATGGTATGAGAGGTGATTAGCTGACTCATATAAAGTGGAATCTTTAAACCCCGTCGTTGTAATTGCGCTAGCAAACCCACTAAATTTTTTTCAGCAACTCTTTCTTTATGATCCAGGCAAATATCTATAAGAGTGATAAAGGATTCGCCTTCAGCAGTTATTATCTTTAATGCACTCTCAAATTGATGAGGATCCATAGTTCGTACTTCGGTATCCTTTAAAACAATTGTGGGGCAGGCATTGGATCCGTATTCATCCCCACGCAAAGGCAAGGGATCCCCTGCTTTGTTGACATAATGGAAATCAACCGCAGAGTAATTTTTTTTGGCGAAATGGTTGATAATTGGCCTTTCGGTCGCTGAGCTTGCTGATTGAACATATAAGGCACAATTATGGACACTATTATCGGGCCAATAAACAGGGATGGTTGCTAATAAAAGATGGATATTGGCGGGGAGTTTAGAAGCAATGCCATCGATTCTTTTAATAAGTAATTTATATTCGTCCAGGCTTAAAGGACTCTCTTTGGTGTACAGGCTAAATTCATTCAGGCTTAAGCGGGTTACTAAAACATCGGCTGTTGTTATTTCTAGTTTTCTATGTGCTGTATTTGCTTGAGCCGCAAGATTTTCTATATGAGCGGCCATACGAGTTACCCTATCGTCAGTAATGGAATTGGTGTCCTTAATATACCAAGCCGTACCTCTTAACTCTTTTGCTTTTGATTGTAGGATTTCCCCGCTATTGTTTATTGCAATTATTTCTTGTATCTGAATAGGTTTACCCATCAAAGTACCCTAAGCGCCAAAAAAATTGATCTATTTTAAATCAATTTTATTAAGAAAAAATTAAATCGAATAATTGAATAAATTGTATGGAGGAAACAAAGTGGAATTACAGTGTTTCAAAATTTATTCAATCGGGTCGGTGTAAGGAATAAGGAAAAGAATATCTAAATTCTGCGAGGGGATAAAATTTTTTTTCTTTATTTGAAATTGAGTCGCTGAAATTTGTTTTGCTTCTTTTTTTCCACAAAAGCTTAGTATATTTTTCTTGTCACCTTTATCAATTGTTAGGGTAAAATTGCGAATCGGTCCTGCCCAGTTGGCGCCGGTTTTAAGAATATAAGCCAGGCGTCCTTCCGTATAAGGGGGCGTACTGTTTTTGGTTTTGGGGGTTAAACTTTTTTGTAAATGGTCGCTGATGCAGTATTTTGTAACAAATTCTTTATACCATTTTTCATGGATTGCATACGAAGTGCCTATACTGGTGCCTGCTGATGAGCCAACCACCGGTTGGTATTCATGTTCAATAATAATAGCTTGCCTGGGTGGAAAAATTTGCTCCCAGGTATAAGTGGTTTTTAAGTCCCATGCAGGTTGCGGTTCCTTTCTCATTCCTTTGCCATCGTCGAATTCCTCAAGCCAAATGAGGCCAAGTGATTCTAATTCCGGCCATTGCTGTTTGGGAATAGCCAGTAAGGCTTTTTTGGTTTGACTGTATTCAGGTGATAAAGGAAGCTTGTACTTTTTGAGTATAGCGGTTTGGTCCTTATTTTTAACCAGCGCTTTTTGGTGGATGGACATTTTAATCGGCTGGTTATTGACGCGAGTGACGAAACCCACAGGATTGACTGGATCATCGACTGGTAAAACTGCAAATTGTCTATCAT
This sequence comes from Legionella donaldsonii, assembly GCF_900452385.1. Taxonomy (NCBI): domain Bacteria; kingdom Pseudomonadati; phylum Pseudomonadota; class Gammaproteobacteria; order Legionellales; family Legionellaceae; genus Legionella; species Legionella donaldsonii. The sequence continues at coordinate 1,332,122 of NZ_UGOA01000001.1, forward strand.
AGCGGTAGCTTTTAATTAAGGGTAAAGGAAAGGCTACCAAAGCCTTAATAGGTTTATCCGATTTATTAAAAAAAATATAACGAATGCGTACCTTCTTTAAGGATAAAAAGAGTTCTTCCGATTGTAATTCAATGAAAGCATTTTTAGTGAAAACTAAACCTCCTGAAGCTAATTCAGCGGTGGAGTCGTTTGCACAGGCAATCCCAGAGAGGAATAGAATTGAGATTAAAAAAATGTTTCTTATCTTCATGGTGTTTCCTCATAACCAAGGTGCTAAAGCAATTGAGTATAAGTATGAGCAGTACAAGTCATATAATCCAGTGAATATTCTTTGAGTGATGCTTGCTCATAAATGACATCAAGACTGCTAATGGGAAGCTGTCTGAGGAATAGTTCTAATGCGTGTATACAGAGTCCCCTTGATAGATTATATTCAGGGTAATTAGTTAGTAAGGGACTATTATGAGAAGATTTTTTGCTGTATCCGGTCCACTATTTCTCAGTGCAATTAGTATTAGTTATGCGGCCAGTTATGATTGCCAAAAGGCAGGTAGTGCTGTAGAGAAAATGATTTGCAATGAGCAGGAACTCAGTATAAAAGATAGTTATTTGAGTCTTTTATATAACCAACTTTCTAACACGGCCTCAAGTAGCCAATTAACAGAAAGCCAAAAGCAATGGCTAAAAGAACGAAATCGCTGTCAATCTACATCCTGTCTTGCTAACGCTTATGATCAACGGATCAATGCGCTACATGCCTTGCTGCCAGCTTCGCAACCTATCCAGAAGCAGATTGCCACCGGGACTTGGCTTGCTGACTATAGCAATCAGTATGGGCAGTCCGCTTTGGAAATTACTGCTGTTGACTCAAAAGGTTTCAGTTATACCATTTTGGCAAATAACGGAGGTAATACAGGCGAACTGGACAATAAAGCGTTCTTTATTGGTAAGGATGCTCTAACGATTGATAAAAATGCAGAGGGCGGTAATCCACCTTGCCAACTGCTATTTCAATTTGTAAATAAGGGGCTTGTTGTCACCCAAAATGCTGGTTGTACTTATTACGCAGGAAATGGGGTTTTCTTCAGCGGTAATTATGTCAAAAATGGTAAAAAGAAATCCCTTAATCTTGTAGAACTGGGCTTGTTAGATTCAAAACAACAGGAAGACCGGTTTAAGAAACTGGTGGGTAATGATTACTCTCAGTTTATATCAGGATGCGGGGGGGCAGGGGATAGTGAGCAAAGTACCGATCCTAAAGCCTCTGTCCGTTCAGGATTTATACGAGGCATAGGACCTGGGAACTGTATCATAATGACCAGTGATAATCTGATTTGGACTGCAGTTTTAAACTCCGATGAGAGAAAAGTAAGCTACTTCACCAATGATCCTAGTCGTCGTGGTCAATTACCATCAGCCATTCAAGAGTGGATTGCCGCAAGAGAAAAAGAAGATGGTAAGAATATAGAAATTATTTTTAAATCGCTCTGATGTGGCGTTTTATCTTGTTACTTGTAGTCTCTCTTTAATAATAAGAATCATCTTGCGGTGATTCTTATTTCATAGCTGTTTCCAAGCCTCGTCCCCCCTAATGATTAGTTCTTTCTTGAGTTGTGAAGAGTAGGCATACTCTGGAGAAATTCTAAATGGTCTATAATTAATCATACATTAGCAAAAGGAGAGAACGATGAGCAAGGAAGAATCCCTACGATTGCAACAGCAAACCCAGAATAGGCTTTTAGGAAAAAATTTACTTAATTCTGTTCAGCCTATGCGAGAACTACTCGAGCTTAATCTTAAAACGCTGCAAAATTTTTCTTATATGAAACCCGAGCAATTAAAGGATCTTAATCGTCCAGAAGAAATTTTGGATAGAAATGTCTCACTATTGTTTGATAATGGACATAAGGCAATCGATTACTTTGAAGAAGCCTTTCATATTTTAGAAAAGCATCTATTTGAGCTGAAAGAAGAGGCAGCCAGGCAAACAAAGAAAGAGATTAAACGAACCACACGAGTTTTGCAGAAAGGGCTGAAAAAACGCGCGCACTAAACTCAGGTATTAGGGAACGCTTATGAATGAGAAAAAGGACGTTCAATTTCTTAAGCAAGCTTGTGATCCTGATACTCATTTCAATGAATCTGCACAGCCATTGCTTAGAGAGATTAAAACATTAAGCGAAGAACTGTATGAAAAGGGAAAAAATACGTTTGCGGAGATTGAGGATGAGATGCAAGCATCTAAAGAAATAATTATGCAAGCGGCCAAGGAAAATCCCCTTAAAACCCTGTTAATTGCTGCCGGTATAGGACTTTTGTTGCTACGTGGAATCTTTGGCAGGCGCTCATAACATGAGCGCCTGCGGAGCTTATTTTTAAACAAGCCGGTGTTGCTGAATTTTCATCCTTTTTTATAGAGTCTTTGCCAGGTCTCAGGATGATTGGGAGTATTCCAATCATCGCCAATCAATTTGCCAATCAAAATATTCTGGATTAAATCGAAGGTTTTTTAGGTAATTGGCATCACAGATAAACAATTAATTGTGATGAGGCAAGAAAAAAACACCTGATCTACAGGTGGGTTTTCGTTTCGAGGTTAAACGAATAAGGGTTCAATAACTAAAATTTGGGGTTGTGGTATAGGCACCCCTTTTGAGCCTGAGCCCGATAGGGGGCGTCAACAGAGTTCCTTAAATTAAGAAAGGAATGATTTTATAAGGCACCAGCGCACAATATTCATTCCAGTCTTGACCATATTTTTCAGCGCACCGTTTATCATCACGAAAAGCACGGTCGATGAGGAGAATTGTCAGGAAACAAACATAAAAATAAGGGGCGAAGTGGGTAAAAAGGGCAGGGACTGACCAAAAAAAGGCGCTGGTAAGCTCTGGGACATAATGAAAATGCCTTGCAAGACCCCACCATCCTGAGGCAAGTAGTAAGGTTTTCTTCGTATTTCCTTCGCTCGTTTTATAATGGGCAGGCAAAATCAAGGGTTTCTTGCCCCATATTTTGCAATTGCCTGCTGATTCCCTTGCTCGAATTCGTTGTTTGTCAGCAAGATAATTGATAAGGATACTGGCTGCCCCCAGACTTAAAATAAGTGCAACCCATACAAAATTTAAATGAATTGGGTGAAGTACAAGATACATACTGGGCGAGGTGTAAATACAAGGAACCCAGACCAGGCAACCCCAGCAAATATAAAAGCCAGCTCGATCATGCATAATGTCTAATGAGCGTAAATAGCCTGTTTCCCAAATAAAGAATTTGGCTATATACAAGAATTGTAATGAGACAGAGAGGAGCATTGAATTCGCTAGCCCACTCAATTCTGCTTGTTTGGCACAATAAGAGAGAAGGAATAATCCCCAACTCATCATGCCAAAACGGCAAGTAATAAATTTTTTAATATGCCAACCAAAAATTTGTGGGTATAGCTCTGTTCCCCAATAGTAATCAAATAAAATATTATTGCTGATACTTGCATCGGTTGATGAAGGATAAAAGCGTCCTTTAAGATACAATAGGACGCAGAAAAGAAGGCTAAAAAGGTTAAGAGCGCCTAAGATACTACCCAGATTGTCATACAGGATGGTTGCAGGAAATAAATTCAGGCCAAACGTGGCCAGGCAAAACGTTCCCATCGTGGTAATGAAGGCTAAAACGCCATTCGCTTTATAGGTCGGGGTATTTCCCTTCGGTGTAAGAGGCCCTTGAAAAGGTTTTCCGGGCAGAAAACGCATTAAGACGGCTTCAAAGACTATAAAGCAGCCAATGATCATCCAGGCGGTATCTGAACCCCAAAAATAGGGTCTCCATATGTCATAAATGGTTTGTACCAATCCATTTTGGGTTATCATGTTCCATAGCGTCGCTAAGGAACCTGCTAACTCAGTATTGGTATACCACATCAGCATGACAAAGGGAGGGCATAGCAGAATCAGCAGAAGGGGTCCCAATGAATTCCTAAGATTAAGCCACACGATTTATATCCTTATATCAAGTACTAACCTTTGAGCCTAAGACTAACATTAATAACATAATTCCTGAATTTAGTTAACTCAAAGTAACCGAGAGGGATAAAAATACGCTATTGATACCATTTGTTACTCCTGTTAAATAATTAATAAATAGGTTCCCGCTTCCGAGAGAACGACAAAAACCTGAACGATATCTTGGGATTACAGGCAGGCCTGTTTCGGTGTTAATTTAAGTGCATACAGTGGCTTATGGGATTAAAACAAGCCATAGTGAAGCAACCAGGCTTTAGGGAGTTTGATAGGAGAGTGTTATGCTGGGATGGCTTGTACGTATACTTTTGGTAGTAGCAGGTTTTATTGCAAGTTGGTTTGTCGCGCGCGATGCGCTTAATTTTGATATCGTGCAAATGGTGGTGGCAATCTTTCTGTTTACCATTATAGTGGCAATAGCAGCCTTTTGGGACCTATTAGCCAAGTGGTTCAGGCATACAGACAAGAAGCCTAAGTAGGCTATATTTTACTTTATTTAATCGAGTAGCCATTTCTATGATAAGCTCGGCCCCATACTAAAAGATGAGTAAAAAAATGATTAGAGTAGGGCAGTTTAACAAATTAAAAGTCATCAAAGAGGTCGCGTTTGGTGTTTACCTGGATGGTGGTAACCGGGGCGAAATTTTATTGCCTAATAAAGTTGTGCCTCAAGGTACCAGGGTGAATGATGTAGTAGATGCGTTTATCTATTTCGATTCGGAAGATAAGATTATTGCCACAACCTTGGCGCCCCGTGCCAAAGTAGGCAGTTTTGCTTTTTTAAAAGTAGTTGATGTTAATCGCATAGGTGCTTTTCTTGATTGGGGATTGGAGAAAGATTTATTAGTTCCTCGACCTGAACAACGTCGTCCGATGGAAAAAGATAAATCGTATCTCGTTTATGTGAAACAGGATAATGAAGGGCGTATTATTGCCAGTTCCAAAATAGATCACTTTCTGGATCAATTACCAGCTCCCTACAAGCCGGGTGAGGAAGTCAATCTACTGATTGCCGAAACCACCCCTTTAGGTACCAAGGTCATTATTAATGATAGCCACTGGGGGCTAATCCACTCCGGGGACATCTTTCAGATTTTGAGTTATGGAAAAAGACTACGCGGTTATATAAAAGCGATAAGAGAAGATGGAAAGATTGATATAGCCTTAAGAAAAACCGGCCAGGATAGCATCCAGGAATTAGCCCAGCGTATCGTGGCGCAATTACAAAAAAAGGGTGGTTTTTTACCACTGCATGATAAAAGTTCACCACTGGAAATCCAACGTGCATTTAGCGAGAGTAAAAAAAGCTTCAAGAGCGCAATAGGTCAACTCTATAAACAAGGTGTCATTAGCATCGAGTCAGATGGCATTCGTCTGCAGGATAAAGAGGGGCGTCAATAATATCAGGGTTTAGGGTAATAAATCTGGAAAGGTCTGGTTTGTTTATTCACTACGGCAAAGTCTGTTAGTTTATGCGGTTGGATTGAGCTTTTACTGATAATGTCGAACACCTTGATGTTTCTTATGATTTCTGCATCAGCAATCAGTGAGCGATGGCAGCGCCAAGGTACGGCTTCAGCACACATGATGGCCACTGCGGCGTTATTTTTAATGAGATCATGCAATTCTTTAAGTCCTTCATAAAAGAGTTTGGTTTGCATGTAATCGGCATAATTACGAAAACTGGCATTCCGCCAACCTGTGTTGATTGAAGTAGGGAAGCCCTTCCGTAAGCCCCCTAATTTGGATAAATGGGTATAACTAATTGCTTCCTTCGCCAGAGAGACGGAAAAATCTTCCTTATTAAACCAGGGGACATGGCGAGACTTTGGCACAGTACGAACATCAACCAGGTGACTAATATGGTAGACATCGAGGATCGCTATGAATTCTTGCAAGGAATGAGTTGAATGTCCTATGGTATAAAGTCGAGGCATCTTATTTCCCAGATTAAGGATTTAACTTACAGGACCTAGGCAAAGCTTCGATCTCTTCGTTAAAATGTTATTTTAATTCGGTCATTTAGTTTAGCTAAACGCCCTCATTAAAATAAAATTTTGCCTCGACCTCTAAGTTTGCGTAAGCCCTGACTTAATAATGGTTGAAAATTTTTATTATTCAAGAATAAGGATCGAATTTTAAATTGATCATTGCTCCGATACCGAAGTAAACTTGTTCTATCTGCACAAGACGTCAATAAATTATGTTATCGATTAAAGACCATCTCCTTGTACATCGATACTCCTATGAGTTTTTTAAACTGTCGCTGAATTTTAGAAAAAATTATGAAACCTCTTTGTTTTTTGGTGAAAACAAGTCTTTGCGAATGTTCGTCAATGGTGCACTGGTTAGCCCCAACCTGTTCAATCTTTATTATTTAATTACCCTGGTTCGCCAAGGATTAATTCTTACGGCTCACACGGATAAGAAATTAGAGGATTATGTTTCTTTTACGCGCGCTAATTTTAGTCCTTTAATTAAATCCTGGTGTGACTGGTGCTCGATTGTGAATGGTTATGGTTCCTTTCTGATTGAGGTTATTAATGATTACCTCGCACGCGATCCCGACGCCCGTATCATGTCGAAATTAAAACTCTTTAAGTACAAGGCATTAATTCATTTTGATTATTTAAAAATCATGTTACCGAAAGAGAGTTATTTTTCAAATCAGCCACCACGTCAGCCAGCGGATTTATTTCCTGCTTTTGAGCAAACCAATTCGCGGTTGCTTAAAAAGCTCTTGAAAACCCTTACTCGTTCCTATAATACATTCCAGGCAGTAGAACATCGATGGTGTCCATTTCTCCATATAAAGCGTATTGCATTAGCTCCCACAGCATCGGATAGATATCATTTTTATTTAAACTGTTTGGGATATGCTGATCTGATGCGAGCAGGGGAAATACTTGCTCATTTCAAACACCTCAAATGCAATCAGTGTGCAGAGCAAATTAATCATTTTTTAGGAAATAACTCAAAAGCGGTTGAAAAAGATAAACTTGCGCTGCATACGGAGGAGTTTTTTGCTCTTATATGTAAGCTTTCGCGCGCAAAGCCGCGTTAATGCCGATCATGCAGTTTAATTTTCGGCTAAGAATTTTTTGATAGGATTTGGCGGTCCAATCAACCAATAAGGGTTTAAAGATGACTTGTGTTTATAAAATCTTAACCGTTGACGAGTGGATCGCTTTCGAGAAAAGCGGTCATTTCGATGGTTCTGCAAACGATAAGAAAGATGGATTCATCCATTTAACGTTCGAAAATCAATATCCCGCAATTCTTGAAAAATTCTTCAAGGGAATTGATAGGGTCATTTTAGTAGAGATTGACAGTAGATTATTGGAAAAAGATACTTTGAAAGTGGAAGCTAATAAACCGGGTGGCGAGCAATATCCCCATCTATACAGCATGATGTCCATGAAAGCAGTTAGCTCTCATACGGAGCTGGAACTTCCCTATGAGCCGAGAGCTATTTTTCAAATCTAACGATTGCTATTCTCAGTATCTGCTACCCGAGGGAATTCTGCTTTTTGACTTGGATTCCACCGGACTATATGCTAACTATTTATTACTATCTCCATAAAGTTTTGAGCATGCTTAATGAATATATTTCCCTGGCAGAGGTCTATCTGGAGGCGTTTCGAAAGCAGCTGTATGATGATTCTTTAGTCGAAAGGATCGATAAAATAATCACTGAACCCATAGAGGGAATAAGCTTCATTGAGGCGTTGTTAGCCCAGGCAAATAATCCTGCAGAATTGGCTTATATCGCAGCAGGTCCTTTGGAAGATTTTTTTATAAAAAATTATGAGGTTCTTGGGGAGCCTTTCAATAAATTACTACGAACGAACAGCAAGATGAGGCAGGCGCTGACAGGTATTTGGATAAGTGAAAATACGAAAGCCAGAATTACCCTCGATAAATTGCTGGATAAATATCATTTAACCTATGGTTCGTTATAAGGTTGTATTTTATACCTTCTTGTATTGAATTAATAAAATAAATCAAAGGGTTGGTGTTATTTTTTTACAATTCGGTTGGGTTTCTTATCTGACTGTAAACACAAGGATGCGTAAAATCGACATGAAAAAAAATCTGAGTGCGCTGAGCTTATTATGGATTGCAATGACCAGCATGATTGGTTCAGGCTGGTTATTTGGTTCTTTATATTCTGCCCATTTTGCGGGTCCAGCAGCCATTATCGCTTGGCCCCTCGCTGGTTTTTTACTGCTGTTTGTTGCTTTGGCTTATGCTGAAATAGGAACGATGTTTCCTCGAGCTGATACACTGGCTTGTTTACCTTTATACACTCATGGCCGTTTAACCGGTGTGATGATCAGTAGTTTAGCGTGGTTTTCCCTGGCCATTTTACCGGTGATTGAGACTCAGGGGGTTATTCAGTACGCCAGTAATTATATTCCCGGATTAATTATTCATGAGGGTATGCATTATACCAATACACCCCTGGGTTATTTAGTGGCGTTGGTATTGCTCATGAGTTTTGTTTTATTTAATTATTTCGGGATTGGTTTATTCGCACGAATTAATGCCGCTTTTACTGTCTGGAAAATACTAATCCCAATCCTTACAGTCATTAGCTTGTTAACCATGAGTTACCATGCAAAAAATTTTTCCCAATACGGCGGTTTTATGCCCTATGGCTGGCAGGGAGTTATGGCTGCTATGTCGAGCGGGGGAGTCCTTTTTTCATTATTGGGATTTCGACAAGTTATTATTATGATGGGCGAAATTGAAAAACCAGGGAAATATGTTCCCCTCATTTTAATGAGCTCGTTATTGGTGACAACCTTGCTCTACACAAGCTTGCAATGGTCGTTTATTGGCAGTGTTAGTGCGCATGATCTAAGCAATGGATGGGCTAAGTTGTCTTTTACAGGGGAGGCTGGTCCTTTTGCTGCATTGGCTGCTCTGGCCGGGATGATAGGGCTTAGTGTTTTACTCTATGCGGATGCCTTTGTATCGCCTTACTCAACAGGTTTGGTTTATTCAACCACGGCAGCTCATATGTTGGCCAGTATGGATTCAGTCGTTTATATGCCGCAAGTTTTTGCCAAAAAAAATAAATACCAGGTACCTTGGGTGTGTTTAGGGGTGAATTTTTTATTGGCTGCTACGATGTCTATCATGTTACATGGCTGGCAAGAAATGTCGGCTTTTTTAGTAGCACTATTAATGGTTAGTTATGCTGTAGGTCCCATTTGCCTTAGCTGTTTACGTAAACAATTGCCTGACTATAAAAGACCCTTTCGTTTGCGTTGTAGTGGCTTCATTGCCTTGATTGGATTCTATGTCTGTACCGTAGGGGTTTATTGGTCTGGTTTTCATAGTGTACGAAAATTATTAGTCATTATGATTCTTGGTCTGATAGTTTCCTGTCTTTATTGTTTTATAAAAAAAGCACATCGGGATCTTGATGGGAAACAATCGCTTTGGTTTTTGTTTTATCTTCTAGGGCTGGGAATTTTTTCTTATTGCGGCAATTATGGTGGAAAACATTTCATACCCCAATATTGGGATTTATTGTATTTGTTATTATTCAGCCTAATTATTTTTGGCTTTGCTGTCTTGTCCAGGAAACCAAGTGGTTATACCCAGGCATTGGTTTCAAAAATACGTTAAGTCATTGGACTATTCAATCTTCAAACGCTATGAAATTCTTAGGTAAGAAAACACGTTCAGTCTATCTATTTCAATTATTCATTCAAATTGTAGAGTCAAGACTGTTTTTTAAATAGTTATTTGTTTATCATAGCCAGGCACTCGTTCAGTTGCTTCTTCTAAACCCTGTGGATAACTCGTTAATCTTACCGTCAATTTTTTATAAATAAAAAGGCATTATTGCAATGATAAACCTTGTTTTAAAAGGCCTGAATGATTTTTTCAATTAATGATTGATTTTTATCTTATCCACAAAATCTGTGGATAAGAATGTGTATAGAGTGTCAAAACTCAATAAACTAATGCAGTTAATCGAATGCTCAACAGCTTGTCATGATTTCTGTGCGATAGGGCGAAAGCGAAGTTGTAAGGACGCAAACTTGATACTGCCAAAAAGAAACATCCCATGGCTAGCTGAACCAATTTTTGATTGCAATTAAGCGTTCTTCAGCCTCTTCACTGTAACGTTTTTTCATTGGTGATCGCCATTGTCCCATTTTTAAGGGATTTCTCCTCTTTTCGAGGTCTAATTTTGACTTTTCAGGGTAAAATATGTGCAAATTCAAGTTATACTATTCTTAACCTATTTAAAATAGAAGTAGAAAAACTAATAACTAGTATTCATTTTTAAGTGATATTTCGACTTTATACCATCTCTTGTAAGGAATGTTATGTTTTCAAAAAGCCTGGGTACTCAAGGTGAGTTTATACAGAAATACAATGAGTTCGCAGAACTTATAAACAGGGAAAAACTAAATAGTGATGGGGTATGCTATGGGTTATCCGTGATTTATTTAGATTATGCAAAAAAAAATGAATTAGATGAATTTTTTGCTATCAAGAGAGTCATTTCTTCTCTTTCAAAGAAGGATATTGAAAAACTTGCACAATATTACCGAATGTATTACGCAGGCTCTAGCAAAATAAGCGGCGATTTTTCTATTACCTGTAACGACGATGAATTCACCTCTTCCCAGATTTTAGATTTTATCGATCGTGTTCATTCTGCCCAGAAAGAACAAAATCGTCATCCATTCCTTCACACTAGTTTGTCATGGGAAGAAACCCAATTAATATCCAACGATGATAGCCCAGGTGCCTTTACATTAGCAGATGCGCTCAATGATACGGATTCACAATTCATGCAACTTAACGATCGCAGCCATGCTTGTTCAGTTTTTAAAACGGAAGAGGGCTTGTTTTTCTTTGATCCTAATATTGGCGAACATACCTTATTTAAAACTCCAGAAGAGTTGCAACAACATTTTTATCATGAAGATGATTCAGAGCTCTCATGGGATTCTCGTTTTTTGACCAGACTTTTTGTTAGCGGGTTTTTTGTTTTGCATGGATTATCACTGACAACGATTGATCCTATCGTGGATGATTTACTAGATAAGGCAAAGACAAAGTTTAAAGATGATCCGGATTGGATGAAGGATATGGAAACCGCTCTAATCAGCTATAGACTAGGAAATATATCCAACAAAGCCCTGTTAGGCACTTTTTTAGCTTTTATAGCAAAGAAATCGGGTATGCCGATAAATAATAGTAAAGAGGCTTTAAATCAAATTGAAGCTGTAATTGAACCTGCTTTTGCAGAAACTAGCCTTAAAAGAATCCAAAGCTATTTGGATTCTTATTTTCAACAAAAAGACAACCTAGGTAAATTTTTTTCAAGTCTGAGTATCCTTACAGATAAGTTCAGCAAAAAAGAAAAAAGAAAAAAAATATTTGATTTCGCAATTGCTCTTATCAATGTTAAGGATGGCACTCTATTAAAATCTTTTATTGAATATCTAAATAGCCACAATATTAAATTTGACATAAACCAAAAATTTAATACCTCAATGGGCGGATTGGGCCCAACAGAGAGTCTTCTGGAAATTGCTGCAAAATTAGGAAGCGTTAGTTGTATTCACAGCTTAAGGCAATGTGGTGCTGAGATAGCGGATTTAAAAAAGTTATTAATATCGGCAGCAGAAAATCGTCAAGTTCAAGTTTTGGAATATTTTGCAAAAGAGTTTGATAAACGAAAATGGCCTATTTATGGCATGATTAAGTATTCAATAAAAAAAGGCCATATTGATGTTGTTAAGTTTTTTTTGCCAGAATATAAACAATTAATAATAAGGATGATTAATAATGACAGAGAAAAAGAAGTAGGAGACAGCATTGCCTACCGTGCGATAGCACATAAAAGGAGCGCTAAAATATTGTACGAGCTTGAGACTCTGGGATGCGCTATAGAAGATAATTTCAAGGTTGAATTATTTAAGGTTGCTGTTTTAGATCAACCTCAAGCCGCGGCTAATATGATTGAGTATGATCCTAGAGTTGTGCAACTTTCTTTAGAGACAATTAGTCCCGAAAAGTTAATTCATCGTATGACAACAGGCGGAGCATGGGAGGCTTTATGGGAAATGGATTTAACTCAACTAAGCAAACCAGTAATTAATGAAATTTTAATGCATGCTGTACGATGCAAAAAATGGGAATGCGCGGCTCTGCTAATGACTGCTCTTGATACAACGCAGGTACCTAAAGAATTATCTACCAGTCAAAAAGGGTTTATAGTTGATGGCTATTTAAAACTTCTTGAGACAAAACTTAATAAACAAGGCTTATCTGCTAGAATAAATGCCCATATTAGCTCTATTTGGGAAGGAACCCATGCATTAGGTTCATTGTTTAAACAAAAAGAAAGTGTGATCGAAGTATTTTGGAGTCCGAGTAGGAGCAGCGCAGGAAATCAAAGTAGTGTGACACGTAGACTTAGTCGCCTGGAAGACTTAGTAGGGAAGTACCAGCCACCCGCTTCTGAACCTATCCACAAAAACAAATTATGCGGCGATTCTTGATATATTAATCAAAGCGCTTAACCAGATATCGTAGAGGCCTGCGAAATTATGGTTCACATCTTCACATCAGCGTGGATCAGCTGAGGAGAATATTTATAGTAGATTTATAAACGCTTTGGCTTCAGCCAAAAGAGGTTATTCCTGTGGTGAATAGTCGGTTGGTTGTGATGTTTTTTTAGTCTATTGGGGCTTTATTAATGCAAAATTAAAATCAAACTCTATACTTATGGTGTATGAATACATACCAATGAAAAACAAGGAGGATGTTATGAGTACGCATTCTATACCTTTTTCAAGGTTAGTAGGTGCAGTAGTAACAGGAACCATATTATCTTTGGCATTATTATATACATCAAGTGCTAGTGCGGCTAATGGATGTGGGTTTGGCTATCACATGACCGCTTTTGGTCGGTGTGTACCCAATAGTCCTGGTCCCAATGCAACTCCCGCGCCTGGACGCCCAGACTGTTGGTACAATGGTGCTGGTCAATTGCGTTGTTGGAGGTAATTCATGGTAAGCAGATTCGGTTTATAACCCAATCTGCTTACTATTTGTTGTGACCTTGATTTGAATCACATCAAAAGTGGGTTCTTGTAAATTGTAAATAAAGCGATATGATTTAATGAAATTTATTCATATTGGATTTAAAAATGCAAATAGAACGCTTATATAACAAGGTAGCCAAGACTTATAATCAAGATATCAGTGGCAAGGTTCTTAATGAAGCGAAACAGAGAGCCGTTGATTTGGCGCTTGCACAAAATCGTTCATTCAATTCAATCCTTGCGCTGGGAATGGGTGATGGTACTGATATACTTCCTTATGTAGAACATTACCCTAACGCCAATTTACATGGCCTCGATATCTCTGAAAAAATGTTGGAAAGGGCAAAAGGGATCCTCAATTGCACAACTTATCATGGCGATATTAGCAAGGCATCCACGATTATCAAAAAACAGGATTTTGATTTTATTCTGGCCCATTTTGTGTCTGCTTATGTTCCCCTTTCGTCGATTCTTGGCGAGTGTAGAAAATTAATTGCCAAGGGCGGATTAGTTTCAATTGTGACCAATACCATGGCATCGTTCCCAGTTGCCCGATCTTTATTGCCTATACTCGAGGAGTCTTCACATCCTTTTAACAAACTGATTGCCTATCATATCAAGAAGACTCTAAAGAAAGTGTATGTTCCGCAAGATTTAAACCATTTAGAGAGTATGATTGAGGACAGTGGGTTCAAGCTTAAAACTCTGGAAGAAAAAAATATTCAAATTTCTCTTAAAACAGAAAAAGATGTCTTTGATTTTTTTATCCATGGTGGTTGGTTCGTCAGTGGTTTTATGCATCCACTCTTACCCCATAAGCTCATGAGTAGAGTTTGTCAGCAACTCATCCATAAAAATTTCTCCATGCCTTATGAAGACAGTATGAAGATTGCCTTTGCTATTGTTGAATAAGAAAAAGGGTTAATGCAAAATAAATAAATTAGTCAGGAGAGCCTAAGATGAATCCACCCAAGCGCATTTTTATTATCGGCCATGCAGGTGCCGGAAAAGGTGTTTTGGCACAGGCTCTGGCTGATAAACTGGGTTGGCGATTTATCGATGCGGATTTTGGATTAGCACCCTCTGTTGGCCGTAATCTGGCTGATATTCTTGGTAGCACAGGAGAAGAAACGTTTCATCATTGTCTGACAGATATTCTGACCTATCAACAACATCAGGAATATATTGTTGTAACCACCGATGATAGTATTGTTTGTAGTAAGACAAATCGAGAATTACTGGCTGCCGAGTTTACTGTTTATCTGAAAGTAAGTATTTCCGTGCAACTTGAAAGAATTTCCCATCATCGTCCGCTTTTGCCGAATCCAGATTACAAAGCCTTTTTGAACAAGCTTCGCCAGGAGCGAGATCATCTCTATGAAGAAGCCGCTGCTTTTTCCTTAAGCGCTGATAGCGGCTCGCTAGATGAGCATGTGTTGAATGTTATCAACGCTATGAAAAAATAAGCCATATAAGGGATTAAATATCGGATAGCTTTTTACGGGTTTGTATGCCTTCAAAAAAGAGAGTCGTGTTACCTGAACAGAATCAACTGATTGATTCATTCCAGGTTTTTGCTTTTCAACCGGAAGAAAGTTTTTATTCTTACCCTTTTGACGAGCGTTTAAGGCTATTGGAGGAGCGAATTCTTCTTGCTAAAAGATATTTGGCTAAGAAGGAAGAGGGGAACACGAGCAAACAATCCACGTCATTTTGGGCTAAAAGTAAATTGGAGGCTTTCAAAAACACACTAAGTGGAAGTGGCGTCAAGCAAGCAGAACACCCCCCCAGAGCCATTTTTGTGGCGCCTGAATACTTATTTAAAAATCTTTCTGAATTTTGTTATAAAAGATATTGTACTCAAGAGCAAAAGAATAAATTCAAAAAGCGATTACAAGCGCTTTCTGTGGATACTGATATGTTAATTGTTCCAGGAACAATGTGTTGGTATAAGAAAGGGGCTGATCAAGAAAACTATTATCGCAACACGGCTTATTTTTTCTATCGCGGGGATCTGCAAAAATACAAAAAGAGAAACCCCCATACAAACTATGACTTTGATTATACCAATGAGGGTTTTTTAAATCTGATGGATTTGCGTCGAGTTTATTTTAAATCGGGTCAACTCGATACCCCGGTTAAAAATTATTTTGGCCTTAAGATTGGTATTGAGATTTGTTTTGATTCTGTTCATGGTGAATTAGTTGATTTTGTTAAAGCAAATAACCTTTCCATCGATGTACAACTTATTATCGCAGATGGGGCGAAAAAACCTGTTCTTGTCAGGCAAGAGGGAGTGCTTTTTATTAAGGCGGAAAAAGATCCTCGGGAAACGCAAATAGGGACCATCGTTAAGGTTGATAATAAGCGAGTAGAGTTAAAACCGGCTATTGCTTTAGGCAGACTTGAAGAAGAAAACGATCTAACTTGGTTTCAATTTAAATAGCAATCACGGTATACAATATACCTTCATCTATGCGTTCGAATAGACCCATTGAGAGCTAGGTTCACACTACTCATGGCTTCTTATCCAAGGGACATAGAGCGGCTCTACTATCTGGTTCCAAAATGAATAGGTGCGTAACCATTTAATTGCTAAATGGAATACTGAATTCCTAACATCACTGTATCAAGACTTGGATTTCTGACATTAGTATTAAAACTGGCATTTAGAGTATTCACATTAAAGTTACCCGTGGTTTTGGGATTTGAACCAAAGGCATGGAAGTAGGAGGCAGTGAATGCCCAATTATCGGAAAGGTTATAAGCCCCTTCCATTTTCAGTTCAGGTAAAACAGAAGTATAGTTGATTGATTCAACAGAGTTTGCTAGCGCAACATTGAAAGGATTAAAGTTAGCACGGGTTCGAGTACTCATGTTTTGTATAAGTGCGCCGGTTTTAAAAAACAAACTATAATTGGAGGCAGTATAACCAACACCTACCAGGGCATCAAAACCGCTCAGGGTATTTCTAATACTCAAGCGAACGGGAAGAGAGGGCGGGACTGTACCTGCCTGATCAAGATTAGTACGACCATAATAACCAAAACCAATTTCGCTGCTTAGTGCAAATTGTTCATTGATAGGTCTTATTATTCCACCGGCAAGGCGGCCAGAAAGTCCTTTGTCGCTTTTATGAGAATAGAGTCGACCGTTTATTCCTGTAAGGCTAAATTCGTAATTCTCAATCTGATTCCATGAATAACCACCTTCCAAGGCTAAAAAGGAAATCAAGCAAGGCGTTGAATCCATAACCCCCATAGCCCCGGCATAGGTATAAGAACTCTGGGCTAAGGCAGCAAGCATTGAGAGTATAGTTATTTTTTTCATTGAGCTAGCCACGATTTTCTTATTAAGAGTACAGTTTAAACAGTTCTGGGAAAATTACTAGCTCTGTGGATTGGTTGCTAAGTTCAACCTTGCTTGGTGAGATGTCATATAATTAAGAAAACTGTCAATCCCGGACTTACTATGAAAGAGGTTGATGAGCTTATCAACGCTATAATTGAAGCCCTGCAACCTATCAATAAGGATGAGCCTTTTTTACATCAATTAGTCGATGATAGTACGGGGCTCACTATCTCTTCGATTAGATCATCAACTCATCCAAAAATTAAGAAAATTGATCTTTTTACTGTCCCTGACAGGCATAAATCCCCGCTCAAACCGCTTGGTACTGTAGTACAAATTACAGGAAAAGATAATGTTGTTGCTTTATTCAAGGTTACACCCGAAGTCTTAGAAAAATTAAAGCCATTATTGATACGGGCAAGGGTTTATCCTGAGTCTGCTTTTTTACGTCCCAGAGTACCTGCATTAACCATTTCAGAGTTTGATAATTTGCAAATCTACGATGAAAAAACACATAAAGATTATGAAGTTATCCGACAGTCTATTGCTAAGGCTGTGGCAGCTTTCATGCAGGAAAAATCCAATATGGAGGTTATGTTGGTGGATGTTGGAACGGGATTGGGAGACTGTCTGGTGTTAACTGCAAAAATGGTGCAATCAATTCCTAAAAATATTATTGCGATAGGTATCGATCCCAATGATAAGAGCATAGAGACAGCGCAAAAAAAATTTTCTGGCTATCAGTTTATTCTTGCTGAAGCTCGCTTTTTAGAAAAGATAATTAGAGAAGCAGATCAGCAAAATTCGAAGAATTTTTTAGTTGCTGTAACTGCTAGTGGTTCGCTTACACGTCTAGTGCTCAATAATACCCTGGAAGCATTGAATGTTTTTCAACAAGCCTATCGTGTAGCTGATATTATGGTTCTAGGTGGAGAGAATGAGATACTAATTACCCGTAAGATTGCCAAAAAAATTGGGTGGCATGCTCAATATCAGCCTAGTCAATTAGAAGGCGGAAATTTAGTTTATGTACTAACGAAAGAAGAGTTTCCTATTCCCAAAGTAAAGGATGGTCATCTTAATTTATCTTTACATGGGAATCCTCTTTTAGTGTTAAGTCATTACCCTGATCTGGCAAAAATTACCAGTCTTGATCTTGGTTTGGCTTATCTGAAGGAAGGAGAGGTTGCTCAATTACTTCAATTGATGCCTCAACTTAAAAAAATACAAATTTCAGGATTGGAAACATGGAAGGGGGAATTAGAAAACAGCATCAAAACCCATGGTCTTGAAATAACTATTTTCGTTGATTCGAAGGCCTATGCTGATACCGAATTAGATCCTAAACAGTGGGAATTAAAAAAATTCACTTCAAAATTTTATAAGCAACATGCGGGAATGCTTACCTTTTTTAATAAGGCTATTGCCAGTTTAGAAAAAGAAGCTGATGCGGCAGAATATAAGCCTGATAAGCATGAATCACCTCAAGACTATCTTGCACGCATAGAAATTCGAGCTAATAAAGGGGATGATATAGCAAGTTATGTACTGGCAAAAAAACTGTCAGAAGAGATAACAAATTTTCAAAATTTGCAAAAAAGTTTTAAATATTGGTCTGTCTTATATGAAAAAGGATATCCTGTTCTGTTTGAACTTGAGAAAGTTCACCATCTTATAGAGAAGGCGAATCCATTGCAGGATCTTTATGCGAAACTAAATGAGGCATTTTCTAAATTTAAGCCAAATGGCTGATGAGACGGCTATGAAATTTTTTTGTAAGAAATGTGGTATTCCTGTGACTCCAAAAATAGAAATAGTCAAGCAGTTGAGTAACTCACCTATTCAAATTTACTTTTGCAGTCAATGTAATGAACGACTATTGGAGTTAGGGGCGCGTCCTAATTTGTGGAGTGGAATTTGGGAACTTGCTCTGTTTGATTTATTGCGAGTCATTTATTTTGAAATCAAGCGATTCCTGTGTCGTTCGAAGTCTAAATAACGGCCTCTTTTGTAAAAGGTTTTATTCTGGTTTTCCCTTCTGTCCGTTATACTCTCGGCATTGATGTCACCAGGAGAGTAAATGCCTTTTAATCTTATGGCTGATTGGTTAGCACAGGAAGCTAAAGCCGGCTCAGTATGTCCTGACAGAGCCGTTTTATCCACGGTAAATTCAGCCGGTATTCCGCATAGTCGTGTGGTAGCAATTAAAGCGATTGAGAGTGAGAGAGAGAGCGTTTTATTTTTCACACCGCGAGGAACAAGAAAGTTTATCGAGTTAATCGAGAAGCCACAGGTTTCAATAACGTTCTGGTTTGCAATGCAGCAACGACAGATTATCCTGGAAGGAATTGCCAAGCCGCTTCCTTTACAAGAAAACGAAATTTATTGGCGAGCTCTCCCACGCGAACGCCAATTACGTTTTTCTACCTATGCGCCTACCTCAGGGAAGGCTATCAATTCCCTTGTTGAGTTAGACAAAAAGCTTGCGTTACTTAAACAACAATATCACGATGTCCCATCGCTTCCCATGAGTGAATTTTATTGCGGATTTCGCGTGTTCCCTGACACGCTGTATTTTTATACCTTAGGCTCAGAATCCTTTTCTGAAATGATAAGCTATGTGAAAAATACAAGTGGTTGGAGCCAACAATTGCTTTCACCTTAGGCTGGAGAGTGATTAGTTAAAAGGGACGATGTATCGCTTTTTATAAAGTGGAAACTACAAACACGGAAGGTTGAATCCCTGCTAAATTCTTTTTTACGATGAAGGGGATTAACGCTCACCCTGTTTTTGTGCAAAAATAACGCAATAAGTCTATAATTTATGAAACAAACAAGGAAGCGCTGACCAAGTTCAACAGAGAAAACATGGAAAAAGGATTAGTCTGATGAAAACCTTCGCTCTATTAATTCTCTTTTTATTTTCTTTTCAGGCAGAGGCTGTCACTGCTTGCAGATGTACTTGCGATTTGTCAGATAGACGGCTATGTGCCAGTACAATCTTTCTTGACCAGCCTTGTCCTGGGATATGCCCTTCGCAGAGCCCTGAAGCACCACCAATGGGGAATACAGCCTGTCCTACATCAAAAGTCTTTAATGCAAACAAGAATACTTATGAGTGGGTAGCTATTTGTCCTGATTAGCGGGGGATTTATTCTCCAGCGTAGCGACACTCATTTTTAGCCATCTCTGTGCAGATTTGTATACAATTATCATCCTTTGAGTCTGGGCACCTGACTCCAGTGCATCGTTTTACGCTTTGCTGTACACAAAGATTCTGATCAAATTGTTGTTGCTGGATCTGTACTTCAGGAATATCTTCGGCTTGAACAGAAGTGAATGATAACAATAACAGTAAGCTGACGATCAATTTATTCATGATATGATTTTCCTTTGCCATATCTTTCAACTTAGCATAGAAGAATAATGTACGCTATATCTATCGACTGTAATGGTCTAAATACCAAGGAAATCGAATGAAGACTATCTTTTTACTGATTGGTTCCAATATCTTTATGACGTTTGCCTGGTATGGCCACTTAAAAAATCTTAATAACAAACCGTTATATCTGGCTATTTTAGTAAGCTGGGCTATCGCATTTTTTGAGTATACCTTGCAAGTACCTGCGAATCGCTTGGGCTATAAAGAATTCAATTTAGGGCAACTGAAAATATTACAAGAAATTATTACAATGAGCGTCTTTGTAGTTTTTGCCTATTTCTATATGAATAAACCGGTGGGAGTTAATTTTCTGTATGCAAGCCTATGTATGGTAGGAGCTGCCTATTTTATTTTTAAAAATTAATAGGGCACCTTAAAGGCCTTGTTTGACTATTGTCTGGAATCCAGGTTATATCTCTAAAAATTTATTTGCGCCGATGAAAAGTCTCTATAAGGATATTGTGTGGAACAATTCATAATCTTTGCATTGAGTAATTTTACCCTGACACTATTTATTCTAAGTGTCCTGTTTGCTGCGCTTGCACTTACATTAAAATCCAAGTTAAAGAGGGCAGAAGTTATTGACGTTCTTTTTTCTTATTTTCTGTTGTTTAACGTCGGCATTAGCTATTTATATAATTTTGTCATGCATGTTTTTTTAGGTGATATGGCAGCCCAATTTATTGGTTGGGCGCAAAGCCCCTTTCAACTTGAGGTTGGGTTTGCCAGCCTCGGCTTTGCTGTTATTGGTATCATTAGTTTTTGGAGCAAGCTCGGTTTTCGTGCGGCGACAGTGATTGCTCCTGCCATGTTTTTATGGGGGGCAGCAGGTGGTCATATTTACCAAATGATCGTAGCCACTAATTATGCACCCGGCAATGCTGGTATTATTTTGGGGACCGATATTTTCATGCCAATCCTTGGTTTTATCCTGCTTTGGTTACAATATAAAAATCCTCCCGTATCGGCTCGATAGCTGTCGACGGCCCGGCTACGATTGGGGCTGTGAAAAATAAAATTAAACTATCCAGGCTTATTCCGTGAATACCAATAACAATTCAATGTGTGCATAATGTTTACTTAATTTTCCCTTGTTACCATTGTGATTTTTTAAGTCAAAATGGTTCGTCATGGGTAAATCTATATTTTTTCTAAACACAGCAACACTTGAAAATTCTGATCTGTTAAACATTTTAAATTTGGCTGAAATTAATAAGGGAATGAATTTCACTGCCGAGATTGCCAAGGCATCTCCAGGAGCCGCTAAACTCCTTAGAATGGCCAAGGTATATTATGAGCGAGATGGCGTATGTTTTACCTTTGATAAATTTATTGTCAAACCCACTAATACCAGCAAAAAGGTGGAAGATATTCCTGCGGTTAGAAATGAGATTCGCTTTGTCTATGATGAGGTCCAGACATCATGGTATCTTGTAACAGTAGCAACGGATGGTCAGCGATTTCAAAAAAAAGTTAATCAACTGACTGTTCAAGATGCCAGGCAACCTTATCTTGCTGGATTAAAGTTGGCTGAGCTAAAGACACTTCTTAATAAAGCAAGCTTAACCACGAGTGAGTGGAACCAAATCAAATCAGATTGTTTTGTGCATCCTAATCCTTTACATGCTATGGCCGAGTTATTAAGAACCACTTTGGATAGGCCCAAAAGCCTTTCCGCTGCTCAGGAAACTAGAGAGATACGTGCTTATTTTCAAGATAAAATTAAAAAACAGGGAATCACCTTAATTATTTACTCAAATGCCTTAAATGCGGATGCTTGTGGTAAAGCAGAAAGCGATTATGTAAAAATTAGCGCGGATCGAGCAATTAAGCCTCATCAGCAATTGCGAGTACTGTATATAGGCGGGGGGCATGGTTGGCCTAAACAGGCCTGGGATGGACAGGGAATGTTGTCAGCATTAAAGGCAAAAGATGTAGAGGAAATATGCCTGGCTTTAGAAGCAAAAAACGTACGCGTTCATGGTGTAATTGTTTTAGGCAGCTGCTTTAGTGCTTCTTATGCCCATCAATTCTCTTTCTTACTGACTCCACATAGCGTGATGTTGTCTTCAAGTTTATCGCAGGCAGGAGAGAATTTCTTTAAAAATGCAGTAACCGTCGCTAGCCTCCAAAATCGGTTGAGTTTTTTTAGTGTCATTCCAAATCATCCAAAACCAAGCCCAACAGGGTTATGTATCACTTATAAAGACAAACACATTGGGCTTAAACTGTATGCTAAAAAGACGGGTTTACCAGCCACCTCAGCTTATGATGAATATGCTAAAAATAATAACATCGTTACCTATCTTAAAAGTAAAAAGCTTAACAGTGAGTTTAGTGACTCTTTACACGATTGTAATGAAAAAAGTCAAAAAATGAAGTTTAATGAGTATTCCAAGGCTGCTTTAAAACGTCAGGAATCATGGGGCCTACTGACAAAATTTTCTTTATTTGCATTAGGGGGAGCGGTCATAGGAACAGCAGGTTATTTTGCAATAAAATATAGAAATAGTCGTAATGGATAAGTTAAAACAGGCCTATAACCGGATTAGTAAAACCTAATCCGGTTATAGGGATCACTATCTCGTTTGAGGGGTATTAAACATGCCCCTGAAAGAGAAAGAAGCCGTGTGCCATCAGGACAATACCAATGAGGCCGGCTATGATTGCTACGGCGTAATACCCCGGTCCTGAATACACTTTATGCGTCAGGTTTACCATAAATTCTGGGAAAGATAGCCAAAGTATCGATTTAATTAACAAGCACCAGGCAAAAATTGTAATTAATACTTCTGATTCCCAAATCCAAAGGTTATGCACAAGGACGAGCATGATACCAAGGATTAACCCCAGAGTAGCTGCTACGACAATAGCAGAACTTCCTACCTTGATGTGAGTTAACAAGTCTTGATAATACCTCGCGCGAGCTAACATAATAATGGCAATAATTACCAGGTAAAGCCCAACAGCTTGCGCCAGAAATAAGGTATGTAATGATTCGTGCATGGTAAACTCCTTTTAATAGATCTCTATACTAAGTTTAGTATAAAAAAGAGGGTCTTAAATCGCGGATTCGGGTTTGACAGGGTGCTTTTTATAGATAGGTTGCAAGCGTAAATTGGAAAGGATTATTAGAGCCGTTCTCTACGATAGAGTCTGTAGTTATCGACTTTTTTAAGATCAGTAGCTCGTTAAAGACGAGCTACTGCAACTGCTCTAGAATGTTAGTGTGCTAATTTTTTTATTAGCATACTCTTCTCGGGCTTCAGCATTCATGTATGAATGTTGAAGCTCGTGGACATAAAGGGTCTCTGAAGAAAATATCCGGCCATTAATAGTTTTTCTGTTTTCATGGAAAAATAGTAGGGGTTTTGGTTCACTGGCAATTATTTTCCGAATCGCTGTATCCATTTCAGCCAGTAGTTCAGGAAAGGTGGTTTTAATTTTGTCGAGGCCCGCAGTTAATTGCTCCTCAAATAAACCCGCTTTTTTAGGTACCAAATTACGCTCAAGAACGAACTCATTACCGCTCTGGAAAGTATCAGTTTTCACTGAAGCCGCCCCACAACGTTTAACTTGTGCTGTTTTGAGGGCCTGCGCAATAATATCGAAGAAAGCATCTTTATTTGCAGTAAAATCGTTCTGTCCTAGTAACGAGCGTAGGCATCCCAGCTCCCTCTTACAGGTTTTAGCCGCATTTTCCAGATCTTGAGTGAGTGGCTTCTTGGCAAAAAAAGTTTTATAGCCCACTTCATACCAGCGACTTTTTCGTTGATTATCGCCATCCAGATATTGGAACCCTTCTGTAAATGCATCAATGACCTCTTTTACTGAAGGCATGATTTTATATCTCCCCGGTAAAAAATGGCTATCATAGCTTAAAAAGAAAGGAAATTCTTGCTGCCCTGGCGGCAGGGTAGAGAGCAGATTGAGATTAAATGAAATAATTCAATTAGATGGGTTTTGATTCTGGTGCGGTATTTTTTTTGCAAACTGTTCTTTATTAGCTATTATCTCATTTAAATAGAGTAACTGATCTCATAAAGATAAATGAAAATCCCTGGGAATATCGGTTGGGGAAAAACCAGCTCGGTAAGAAAAGGTTTCACAAATATGGGTCACAATCATATAAGTTGATTGTTTGTCTTTTTTCACCAATTCCCAAGTATGACTTAAATCGGCAATCAATTGTTGGCTGTAGGGCGCAGGGGATTGCCAGGTTCTCGCATACCAACTGCCTTTTGTTTCAATAATGACTTTATTTCCCTGCATTTGGCTTTTTTGTAATTCACAATCAAATTTCTGATCGAAATAAATCAGTTTACCAATTTGGTGATCAGCAAAACCCGCGATGCCTTTAAAAACAATGTTACTGCCACGAAGTGTGATAAGAAGATTGTCTGCATCGACAATGGGTAAAAAGGCAGTAATGGGTGCCCGTGAAGCATTGAGATGGTTAAATTGTTTAATAATGTTAAAAGCTTCATTAGTAATAGTCTTATTCATTCTTTATCCATTTTTTACTGGGCCCCTCCGACCCTACAGAAACACAATGCAGCACTCTCAGTAAAGCAAACCAATAAAAGTATTTCATTACTCTACAGACTTTTGATAGTAGTGAAAAGCATATTTTTTGAGCATATTTAATGAGGAATAAATAATACGATAACTTCCGTCAAAGAGATGGCTATCTTTTGTAATAATTCATGCGTCTTAATAAAATATTAATCTCTGTGTGCTAAAAGTTATCAAAGAGAGTTGATGTGCCAAAGAGTCAGGAATGCCAAAGTTATATACCAAAAAACGGGTTAATTTTAGTCCCATAGATTCATCCGATATTCCACGCTATCAGTATCACCATACTTTGCGTCAAGCAATTGAATTATCGGCTACGAGCTATTCCTACCAGGAAGGCCGCGACGGGAAACCCTATCAATGGGACAATATTGCGCCAGAGGTGGCCTTGGTTATTCTGCAGGATGCTGAAAAAAGTGGTGTGTGGATAGAACAAGAAGTGATTGAACAACTGGGCTCTGCGGACGTGTTTAATGCGGCCGCCTTAGACTCTGTATTGGATACGCTTAATAATAATCCTGATTATTCGCTGTTCACGCAAAAACTAGCTTTACGCATCACTGGCAAACAATTGACTCAATTGACTCACGAAGAATTAGAATTAGCAGGTATTACCACCATTGAGCAATTTGACAAGGTTTATAGTGCTTTCTTACTTGAGCAGGATAAATTAACCAAAAACTTTCCTAATTTTGAAAAAGTTAAGGACAGTGATGACTATAACCAATTGCTTGATTTCCTGGTTAATAACCCTTTGTATGATAAATTTTTAAAATCATTCACAACAATCCTGGCCAACGAATTCAACAGAAATAGAGCGACGGTCGATCAAGTCCAAGCCCCCCAAGAGATTAGCAAACAAACATTACTTCATTTTTTTACCGCTATTAGCTGCGATCTGCGGTTAAAAGCCCCTCCTTCGGGAGTATTGGAAAAGAATACTTTATACCTCGAGATCATTGATGATCTGCTCTATTATACTGTGATAGCCCCTGATGGTGAGAAAGTTACAGATTCAATTCGTCCGGAACAATTAAGCCTTCATCTTGATAAAAATACTTCCGAAGACGAGTTGCGAGAAGCTTTACCCTTGATTCTGAGAATAACAGCACAGAGAGGGCACACAAGTACTATGGCGTTTCATAGTACGGCCTCATTAAAGGCTCAAGGAATTGAATATTTAGCTGGTGATACACACCATGATTTATTTCTATCACATTTACCTGCAGTCGATTTGGTTAACGATGAAGCCAATAAATTTTGTATCTACCAATGGTTGCAGCAGGGTAATTTACCCAGATTAAAAAGTCATATCGCTGAAGGAGCTTGTCAACGCTATTTTAGCAGTTTGGAGCGTTTTGCTCACCAAGCTAAAGAACCCTTTGCAAAAGATGAAGAATTTATAAAGCAAGTTGACTCAGTTTCTCTTTTAATGAGAGAGATTGTTGAATTGATTGCCTCATTAGATACGAATCGCAATGAAACAGATAACGAGTTAGATGAAAAATTACTTAAACTGGTTGGGCATTTAAGCTGGCTAAAAGAATATTATGGTAATACGCCATTAATAAAATCGGGTGATAGTTTTCCAAGTACAGAAGGAAATTTTGACGATTTTGTTAGAAAAATGATTTTCAATTCAACGAACGATAAAGTGGTTCGGTATCTTACCGATCAAATGGATTCTTCTGATACCTTGCGGCTCAATTTGGTTGATTTAGTCAATGCGCTCATTAAGAGCAGTTCTACTGTCCAGGTTCGCCAGGTAAGTAATAAAAAAATGATAAGGATCCTGGGGGGGGACCAAGGAAATATGCCGCCTTTAACCGTATTTCGGGAGCAAATGAAAGAGCATGTTTCTACACAGTTAAAGAGTAATACTCATCATTATTATACGGTTCGTAGTTATGAAAATGATCAGTTAGAGCTGAATGAAGCCCCCATGTCTTTTCGTGGGGGAAATTTAACCAATACCTTAGAAGAGACGAGGGCCTTTGCCAAAAAATTTACACGTAGCGGCGAATTCTCTGCTGACAGTCATTTACTCATTGGACAAGAGAATAACATCAAGAAACATGAGGTACGCTCTGCAACGGCTGCCAATTCATTGGCGGCTACAGGTGTTGATGGAACACGTTCGGCAACTGATAAACTCGATGTGGCAATTCACTATGGTGGCGATAGGGATGTTAAGATCATTTATGTATTACGCGGGAAAGAAGCGTTTCATTCGCATTCTTATTTAGATCCTCTGGGTAAAAATAAAATGAGCGAAATTGCTTTTACGCACGTTAATCCCAGCGACTATGTAATGACGATTATTTACGATAGGAATAATACGATCCTTGATGTGATTCCAGGAAATCTGACTGGTGAAATTCATGGTGTTAGTGATTTCACCAGAAAAGTACTGGAAGCAGGTATTGGATTTTATAATGTCAAACACAATCCCAATTACAGTGGTTCCGTTAAATTACCTAATCCTGCGGAGCAGCTTAAAACGCCAACGATTCATTTGCATAAAAAGAAATCACTGATCGATATCATTCAATCCCATAAAAGTGAAACCCGTCCAAAAGAGGATAAACCCACTCATCAATTAAGTAGTGTAAGAATAAAGCGTGGGGTGACGATTGATGGTTATAAACATTTATCACTGGATACACTTCGTCAAGAAGTGCAAGCAACTGACCGATGGGATAAAACGTGGACTTTCCCTACGAAACCATTCAATCCTCTTTCTTCGAGTTTAACTGAAGTTAGAGCGGAAGCGCAGCGCCATTACAACATGAGGCATGTTTTAACACTTAAAGACTTTACGGGCTGGAGTGAGCGTGAAAGAAAACTGCAAGAAGCACATAATCGTATCTTGCAGCCTGGCTTCATGGCTGGTGATATCGATACACAATTAGCGCATGCGCAAGTTGCCAGGGAAGCCTGGTTAACGGATGTGTTAGTCCCAAAGATGCAAACAGCGCTTTTGCTGCATATTGCTGCGAGATTAATTACTGACTACCAGGTAGATGTGGAAGATCTCAACCAGATAGCTCAAAAACTACAGCTTTTAATTCATGATAAACACACGTCTGAGCTTATGGAGTATGAGCATCAGATAATGAGGACCCTGGATATTAGTGATGTATCTGGCCAATATCAGGAATGCATGGAAAAGGCAAAAGCCAAAATGACAACCATCTACCCCATGCTCGAAGAAGACAGCTACGAGTACCGCAATAAATTCACGTCTTGTTTTGAAATGGAGAAGAATAAGTTAAGAAAACAATCAATAAATAAAGCGATGACAGAGTTTCTTGATAAGTATCTCGATGTTTATACTCAGCAGAATGGACTCAAGAAAAAGACGGTCTATCCACTGGCAGATAATCATGACTTTGTCTTTTTAGGACCTGCAGCCAGCGGTAAAAGTACCATTTCCAGTCAGTATATTAGTCGGGAAGATCGTAAGGATTATGTTTCACTGGCTACGGACGATTATCGCGGTGTCTTTTTACCTTTTACAGAGAAGTTTGAAGGCCAAGAGATTGAACAGGTTTTTATTCGAACCCAAGACAGTGCATTTCTCATTAGCGAAATAGTTGAAGAACGGATGAAGGCAAAAACGGTAGAGAGAGCTAATGTTATTGTAGATGGGGTAACTTATAAACCGTCTCACCGGGAACTGGTAGAAAAAAATAATAATTCGATTGTCGTTTGTGCTTGTCTTGATGATATGAGTTTGGTTGTCAGGCGTTCTTATGAACGGGCAATGCAGGAAGATGCTGGTTCGGCTGATAAAGGCCGGCATGTTAACACCAGCAGTTTGATCAACATGCACAAAACAGCCAGTCTGAATTTAATAAAATATTGTACCCCTAATTCTACTATCAGGTTTTATGACACCAATATTCCTAAGGGGACAGTGCCGCCATTAATTGCGACTGTGGATACCCACGGCACGAAAACGTTGACGATTAGCGAAGAGAAAGGTGCGTTAGTGAGATTGGCTTCTTTCTTCAATAAAGCGCGGGTTAATATCGGTGCAAAGAGCGATGACAGTTTATTTTTCAAAAAATTAAAGAAAGCGGAGTTTCAGGTTGATTCGTTATTCGCAGCCATGAATTTTGGCTATCAAATTGTACTCAATGGTGACAATCAAAACCCTTGTTTAACAGTGAGAAAAGAAACAGATGGGCAGATTGTTATGGAAGTGAAGGATGTTGCTGCGCTCAAGAAAAAAATGTTAGATTCCACTGAAATAGAAAAGGAATTGTTGGCAACAGTTATAATCTATGGGCATTATGGTAGCCTTAAAGAAGTTCATAAACAACGGCTATTACATGATATCAGTGCAGATAGGATGGCAGAAAAATTCCTTGCCTCTTTACCTGAGCAAGTTGTTTGCGACCTCGACTCAGAACCTAAGTTCAAATTAGATGCATAGGGTATGTTAATGCCAGGTTTTTGAGAAATTCAAGACACGTGTGTTGTCTTCATTGGAGAAAAGGCTATGGAAGAAATACTGGAAAGAATGGCAGACTTTATCGATGACGTGCATAAGTCGCTTAATGACACAGCCGATGTTAAAGAAAGAGCTAAGCGCCAGGAAGTTTTCGATTCGTTATTACTTTTAGCAACCTATACTTCCGCAATAGAACTGGAAAAGGCCTTGTCTCGTAGCCTTCCTTTGGAAGAGGCTAACCCTGGATTAACGTATCTCTGTAAACAATTACGAGAAATCAATGGGCTTTGTACCTTTTCCTTTAGTGACAGCCATGACATCTACCGCTCTCTCTTCACCAATATTCAATTTAATAATTTTGATGAGAAAGAGCGTTTGCGCAAAGAACTTAGCCGACAACTGACTGAATTAATTTTTGAGAAAACAAATACGGAGATACCGTCCAGTAGCCTTAGATTTTAAGGACTATTTACATTTCTTTTCTCTGCGACGCTTGAATCATGCCATAAGTACACCGTAGTCTGGATGAAAGCCGAGGCCGTCATCCAGGCTTTTAAACGACTAGCCTATCCAGAGCGTTAGTGAACTCCTATGTATACAGCACATTCTTCGGGGTTTTTGTATATTTCAAAATCAGAGATGTAGGCTCTTCTGAATGGTTTTATTGATGAAAAATAGTGCCATATTTCTTGCCAGGTTTTGATGATTGCTTGCGGCATTGGCCCTCGATTTTCGAAGACGAGGTAATTGCCTGTCTCGATGGTAATTGAGTTAAATTCAGGTAAAAGCTCTTTACTTTTCACTTCTATACCTGCTGTAACTGTATAGGCTCCTGTAAAGTCTGTTTCATAATTCGAGTAGACTCCGAATAGGGGTAAATTGCTCTGCTCTTGCTGAAATTTTTTGACGATATCTTGATTATAAAATTGTTCCCATAGTTTGGGTAACTGAGCATGCTGGGGATCGAACTCGTTATCATTTTTTGTTCTTACGCTTAGTCCCGAAATAATAAAATTTTGCACGTGGGTTAAATACGGTTCTTTGTCAGACATACCATTCTCCTTAATAACTATCGATAAACAGGCGCTGGGAGATAACAGTAATCAGCTTGAAACTCATAATGGGTTAAAAATGAAAGGCTAAGTTTTAACCGATGGTTCAAGTCCGGTAAATATGGCAGAATCCAGCTTGTTTAACCTAGTTTAGATGACGGTGCTGTCAAATTCTGTCAGTAGTAAACAGGTTGATAAATAAACATAATAGATAGAGGGCAAGATGATAAGGCTTGGCATTATTGGCTGTGGCGATATTGTAAATCGTTATAAAGGATTTTCCAGTGAGTCACTTAGGGCAAAGGGGCTTGAAGTGACGGCCTTAGTCGATGTCAATCTGGAGAGTGCAAGGAAAATGGCAAATTATTTTGCCAATCCCCTCCTGGCAACCTCCTTCGATGAACAAGTGATTGCTGCTACAGATGCAGTCCTAATTGCGGCACCGAATCATTTACATCATTATTATGGCAAACGTTGTCTGGAAGCAGGCAAGCATGTGTTGATGGAGAAGCCTTTGGCTCTCACACAAATTGAGTGCGAAGAATTAATCGCTATCAGTAAAAGAAACAATCTCGTTCTAATGGTTGCTTTATGCATGCGTTTTCATCCCTTATTGCAACAATTTAAATTGTTGTTAGACAAGCAACAGTGTGGGGACTTATTTCAATTGTCTATTTGGACCGAGCAGCATACGGAATTTCCACAGGACCACTGGCATAATCAACAAGTCACTTTAGGTGGTGGACAGTTGTTCAGTCATGGCTGTCATTATATCGATTTATTGATGTGGTTCTTGGGGCAACCGGTCGAAGGTTTTTTTCTGGGTACAAACAAGGAAACCCCCTGGATGGAAAAAGAGGGTACAACAAATGTTTGCTTAAAATTCCCTGATAATTCTTTAGGTTATTATTTTGGTACCTGGGGGGCGCGCGGCACGCGTAATGATTATTTAATCCAGGCTCATGGATCAAAAGGGATGTTGGAAGCTGATTTTAATAAATCAGCGATTACACTGTATTCGAAGGGCAGTACAAACGATACAAAGCAATTTTATACTGGTTACACCAAAGAAGAGCTGCTGTGCAAAGAAGAGGTGGATATTAGTGAAATGTATCACAACGAAATGCTTCATTTTTTAACCTGTATAACAACTAATCAAAAACCTTTAACCGATGCGACAGTCGCTTTGCAAAGTATGAAACTTATATGGCAGCTCTATCAACATGGTTCCCTACAATCAGGCAGGGAACACGCCTGAATGGATTTAAATTATCTATGTTGTGTTTTATACGTGCAATCCAGTCACATTCTCATTTATTAAGATCCATTCACTGCCATACTGGTTATTTGATTGGTTTGAAAATGATTAACGGCCAACACCGCCCACGCCTCCTGGTCCGCCATTGCCAGCACCTAAGCCGCCACCGCCATAATCCTCTTCCGTTGTTACCGGTTTTTTTTGGCTCCAAGAGCAGCCGTTGAGGAGGCTTGATAGGCCAAATAAAATTAATAAAGTAAGCAGGATCCACATCGTTGTTCTTCTCATCTGAGCTCCCTGTAAATCAATTTAACCTATCGAATGTTGTCAATAGTATGCACTACCCAAGGTGTAGTCACTAGCTTTCTAGCTGTTTTAAGGCTTTAGGGGCTGATGAGACAACTATCAGTAGTCAATCTCGCAGTGAGTTGTAGCTCTAATTAAATACATTATGAAATAAAAATGAGATGAATGCTCATTATTAATAATTTATTAAGGTTGGTGAAATATAATGACGCCTGTTTTGTTATTAACCGGAAATTAGTCTTAAGCAGGCAGTCATCCAACACATTGATGGAATTAGGAAGGTAAGGAAAGGCCGCAGTTATTGCCTCTAGTCTATTCTCCCCTAAAAGTGAGGGTATTATGCCTTTTCGTATAGATGTTCCATCTCCTAATGGTGAGTGTTATCAAGCTCCAACTCAAGCTTATCAGGATTACTTAGACGATGTAGAAAAATACGGTGATATTTTTGGCCCGTTTATAGGTGATATGTATACGCCGGCTAGTCTCTATCTTTCCGTCACTCGTCAAAGTATAACCTGGTCAATGGTTGCTCCACTTGAACATGATTATACCTCACAGAAATGGCGTAATGAGGTCTATGGCACGGCAGGTTTGGGACATCGTGAAATTTCTGAAGGTTGTGTAGGCTATTATCGTGGTACCAATTCATTACACGTTAAACGGCAACATCAGACAGCTAATGAAGCTGCTCACAACCACAACCACTATCGTTTTAATACTGATGTAACTCCAGAGCTTTTTGCACAACATTTGAGAAATTTTGTTAAACATGATAAAGCGTCTACTCATAATGGTTCAAGTTTAGTTGGCGTACCAAAATTTCTAACTTCAATGGATGCTGAAAGGATCATTGAAGCGTATACTCTCTGCTATCAAGAAGAAGTACGGACTGGTTTGAAAAAAGAACTTGAGTCAGACCCCTATTACCAATACACCAGGGAAGATACCGAGGAATTGCGTGAAGGGCTAGTCATAGAAGGTACCTGCCGAGATATGAGTAAGGGCTTGGACCATACTATGGTGGGATTAAGATATGACCGTGCTGAGGAGCGTCAACATAAAGACACACCTCTCTCTGTGCTTAAATCACGGCAAATTTATGCGGGAAGGTCTCAAAAATTGGAAGCTATACGTGCGAAGCGTGAAACTTTCGCGAAGGAATTTTATGCCCCAAAGGTTGATGTTCCTACTCAAGATGTTTCACTGCAACCAAGTTCTATGCAATCACGTTCTTCAACGGAAGTGTTTTCCCCTGAAACGCTTACCCAATTGAAAAAGAGTAGTCTAGTTGGATTTTTTAATAAAAAACAACCTGAACCTGTTATAGCTCCAGTAATGACTCAGAGCGTCCCTTCGCAAGGGAGTTCGGTCGCATTTTCAACAGAGACTGTCAGTACTCTGAAAAAGAGCAAATTGGCCGGATTTTTTAACCGTCCAGGCGCTTCTCTTGAAGAGGTACCAGATACATTCCAATCGACTGTTGAGGAATTAGCGCGAGAAGATGATACGAATGTTCAATTACCCGTTCTTGAACCCTCTAATCATGATAGCCATAAAGATAAAGGAACTAAGGATTTAACTGAAAGCGTTGTTGTATACAGTTAATTGGGAATCGCCTTGCCGGCTAAACCGGCAAGGCCTTTCTTATCACTCAATTAGAGGCCTAACCAACGGATAAACTGATCAGTTGTCCTTAGGTTAACAGAGGATTTTTCTTCAAAATCAACAGTATAGTTTTTAATTGGATCAGTGATGTTGGTCGAATCAATGTGTGGCCTGACCTCTTTTATTCTGCCTAACGGCACAATTTTCATTTCAGTAACATAATAACCCCGCTGCATCTTAACTTCAGGAACTACAAAGTAAATAAAACTCAAGCTGTCTTTGTCATTGCTGGAGACTAGATTTTTAAACTCAGTATTACTCAAGGCAATGTATTCCATATTCTCGATTTGACGCCGCAACATGCGTTCCAAAGGCGCTTTAGTATGGAATATCCGTTCGTAATGATCCGCAGCCATGACGACAATTGCTTCATTATGTTTACTGAGACCAGCAAAAAGTACTGCTTCGCGTTGTTCTGTAGGGGGTTTCTCTTCTGCCTCAAGTTTGTATGAACTTTGTAAAGGAGAAAAATGATGGCAATTTAAAAATTTTGATTTTAAAAACCAATCATCACTTGGATAATAAATCACGAATAATGAATTATCTTTTATTGTATTGATAATCGGTGTTGTAAGGTGTAAAGGAAGGGCAGGACATCCCCAACTTCGACCCGCTCTGCCATATTTTTTTATGAAATTTTCATCCATATACCAGCCCCCATGCATCACAATAGAGCGATTCGACGCATTATCATTAAAGCCCCTATCCAAGCCATCTAATCGCAATGATAAGCCTTCACGGCCGTAATAGGCTTGGTCAGTTGTATAAACACCGATGCTGCTGGCTTTACTATCGTATTTGTTGGAAAAATAGTTGGAC
This sequence comes from Legionella donaldsonii, assembly GCF_900452385.1. Taxonomy (NCBI): domain Bacteria; kingdom Pseudomonadati; phylum Pseudomonadota; class Gammaproteobacteria; order Legionellales; family Legionellaceae; genus Legionella; species Legionella donaldsonii. The sequence continues at coordinate 1,366,148 of NZ_UGOA01000001.1, forward strand.
AATAAGGTTCCTGATTTAATACCGTGGGACACATAAGTATAAAATAGTAATTCCTCGCTGTTTAAATCAAATACCCATAAGCGTTTTTCGCTGGAAGGCAGAGAATAATCAATAATCGTTAAGATATTATTGTGTGCGACATTATATTCTTTGGCACAAGTCAGGGTTGCCAGTACCTTATTAATAACCATTGTATTCAAATTAGGCGCTTTTTTACGCAACATTTCTTCAATGTTGGTTTCATTAAACGATTTGATGGTAGCTCTGGGGACATATTTATTACTCACCAGTGTCATGATCCCCTCAATGACATTATTCCTGTTGATTAGGTCATTGGTTAAAAGCAGGTTTGACGTGGGTAAGGAGAAACAAGTCGTAGTGACTGCGAATAGCAGTAATAGCTTCTTTCTCATATGATTTCCTTGAGTTGGATTATTTAATTCTTATTTTTCCTATCAATTAATATAGCCCATATTTGCATAAAAGATCGGCAAAGTGATGTTACCTCCTTTCTTAATGGTGATTTTCAAGTTTAGTTTGGTTATTTGTTGGTATAGCGGTGTATCAGGCTTCTTGCGAAATTCGCTACAATGAAAGGATTGCCAAGAGAAACGGCAGAGTATACAAGCCAGTCCAGGAGGATTCGAGCCTCTATCGACAAAGCAATGCTCAATGCAGTAGCGTTTAGAAAAAAAATCCATTAAAAATCAAAAAAATGGACTCAAATAGAATGATTAAGTTCTCTTTTCTATAGAGACTTGCTCGTGCTATTGACATATTTGGTTATACTTTGATGTTTAATCTCCTCGTGCAGTAGGGTAGCCAGGTCGTGGTAAATCGCTGTTTTTAGTAATTCCCATGTGTAAATAGAGTCTTTAGATTTAAAGAAAGATGGTTTTGTATCATTATTGCTCTGAGATTTTTTAAATGTTACCAAGAGATCAACAAGCGTATCAAATTCAAGGAATTTAATTTCTTTCTGTACGCTGGCTTGGAAAGCCAAAAGAATGACATTGGTATCCTCTTTTAAAAGAAAAGTAGAGTCTTGAAAAAATAAGGCGTGACCTCTCATTATTTGATCAAGAGCGGTTACTAAAAATTTTATTTTATCAGCCAATTGGGGAATACTATCAAAACTGTCTTTGTAAAGCGCCTGTTTATTGGTTTCTACTTGATAATCATAGTCACCCGATAAATGACGATCGGTAGCATAATAAGGCGCGTTTTCTTGGCTTGTTGGAGTGGTTGAGTCGACTAAATAGATAGCCACACTCTTGGGAATCCTGCCTTGGATACCTGGATCATAAATTAGATCCCCTTGTTTCAATGGGATAGGGTGTGCTGCTCCACCTACAAAAATAGGTAGTATATCGTCCCCACAGTATTCTTTAATGAAATTAGCGAAGGTTTCATTTGTTTTAATGATTCTATCCGGGCTTCTTTGAAATTTTTCCATCTCCCTAAGTGTTTCCATGGGAATTTGACCTTTGAGCTTGTAAAAAGGATTGCTAGCCTTGTTTTCTGCACCTAAAACGAGGATACCGGCATTGGTAATTGCCAAGAAAAGAATGAAAGAATCAATTGTTTTTTCTTGCATTGCTTCAACCTGTTTTAAAGGATTATTTGAGCCTTTTTGTGCTTTGCCAAGGGCTCTTTTAAAATCAGGATTTGCATCTTGGTTAAGATGTTCGAAAATTAGAACCACTCTTTTTTTAGAGCGGGATAAGACATCTAAATTGGCGAGAATAGCCTGCCAAGTAGGACTGCTATCATGTATTTCTCCTAATAAAATAGTAGAAATTTCTTCCCTGTTTGCTTTATTGATTAAGTTGGTCAGTATTTCTCTGAAAGTAGGTTTCTTCTCTTTGGTCAGTTGATCCAAAATCTCTGTGGGGCCAAGCATAATATAATCTCTTTTATTTAGCAGTTTCTGCACGCAAATAATGAGCATATTTTGGCCATAAATATCAAAATATGCAAGGCTTAACGCATTACGCGAAGGTGATATTCGGTTCGCAAGAGACTTTTAATTTCTTCTATGGTTAAATTCCGTTGCTAAGTCGATTAACTAAAAAGGAAGAAAATGATGGATATACCAAAGATCGGCGAATTTTGTTGGAATGAATTGGCTACACCCAATGTGAAGGCAGCAAAAGATTTCTATGGCAAAGTGCTTGGGTGGGAATTTACCGACCATGATATGGGAGATATGACTTACACCATGATTAAATGTGGTGGCGGTAAGGAATTTGGTGGGATTTGGCAAATTCCTAATGATAAAAAAAATGAGATTCCACCCCATTGGATGGGTTATATTTTAGTCGATAATGTCGACAGTATCTTAACCAAAGCAAAAAATGCGGGGGCTACAGTCAAAATGCCTGTCACTCCGGCAGGGGATTTGGGACGTTTTGCCATTATTGTTGATCCCACCGGTGCCCATATTGCCTTTTGGCAATCACTGAAATAATCAATTTACTTAAGACAGATAGACCAGCCCCAATAAGTTAAAAACACGTCTTTATCTTCCTCAGCCCGGGGGCTGGTTTTTGTTTTTCCCTTCCAAAACTTGTTTAAGCAATAACGGCTATCTCCAAATTTGGAGAATTTTTATTTTCAGCAGGCAAAAATAAAACCTGAATCGATCAAATCCCTTGAGCCGCATTCATCTGGTTGCCCTTGAAAGGAACGGAGTCAGTTGATGGTCAGAGTAGGTAATTTGGCGACATAATAGCTTTCTCCACACTCTAAGGCTAGTTCGCCAGGGCTGCAATCCTGGGTTCGTCGAAGACCCAGGATCAGATGGATTCTGTTAAATTTATTTAATTTTTTCAACGGTAATAGCCCAGCCAGGACCTGCGCCAATATGGTGTTTTTTGGCGAAAGACTCTTGATTGGATGCCAGTGACAAATTAAGCAAGCTATTTAAATAAAGTAAATCAGCGTATTTTTGGGTTTCACCAAAGGTGTTATGGAAGGACATGACCCCAGAATACTGTTTAACTTTATTATGATAAATGGTTACCCGATAAGGTTCACTCGCTTTAAGACCAAAAGTTTCCATCAGCTTCTTATCAATGTTGGTCCAGACGTTTCCATACTGAGCATCGAGAATAACAATTGTCCCGTGCAAGGCATTGTTTTCAATAGTTGCTTTTTGGTAGGGCAGCTTGATGATTGGTTCTTTCAGGACAGGGCCAACTTCAGCGAATGAAATCTTGCCTGCAGCCAATTTGGCTGCAGTATAGGCATACACATCTCGGCCATAAAAAGTGTAAGAGGTGGTAGAACCTTTTAAGCGATTTTTTGCTTCGTCGATAGTTCTCACTTCTTTAATACCATAAGCATCATCAATAAGGGTTAGAGTGCCATTATCAGGGGTGACAAAATATTGACCATTTTTTGTCAAGGCGACAACCGATCGTCGCGTTGTACCTACTCCAGGATCCACGACACTAACGAATACGGTTCCCTGGGGCCAATAGGGGGCTGTCTGGTAAAGACGGTAGGAGGCTTCCCAAATATTGTAAGCCGGGATTTCATTGGTTAAATCGGAAACAATCAGGGAACGATCGACGGAGTAGATGACGCCTTTTACTTCGCTGACCGCACCATCTTTAATACCAAAATCACTTTGGAAGACAACAATACCTGGTTCGGCGAACGCGGCAGAAGTGAGCAAAAAAAAGGAAAATAACAATTTAAAACCACGCGCAATTATTTTGTTCATTTTGAGAAAACCTTCTATCAATGATTGAAACAAAGCTGATCCTGACAGGTTAAATACCGGTCGTGATAATAGTCAATAAATACTAACATCAGTGCTAGCTTTCGCCAATTTTCTTGTAATCTTTTTCACCAAAAATAGCGGACGGGTAAGTATAATATTTAAATTCAAGGAGATTATTACTTGGATCTTTCAGAAAAAAACTTTGATGTTCAATCCTTGTATTGGAAAAGCGTGTTTTAAGGGGGACTTCATAATTAATTTGTTTGGCGTTTATGCGTTGAATAAAAGCATCAAATTCGCTTTTTTCGGTAAAAATTAAACCAAAATGCCTTGGATAAATACTTTGTTGTGAGGGGAGGGGCTGATCAATTTTATGGGCCACAATTTGATGCGAACCAAATTGAATGATCAAGGCATGCTCTGACTCCCGACCTAGTTCGAAACCAAGTTGCTCGTGGTAAAAAATTTTTGCCAGGTTGAAATCATGGATAGGAAAGGCAAGGTGGAAGAGGGTATTCATTAATTATTAACCAAGGTGAATTTGAACCATTTTAAACACAATAGAGGGTTAGGTAGAACTCATTTTTTAAAATTTGGAAAGGGGGGTTGCCAAAGTAGAGACGGGTACTATATCTTTTTCCTGTTCATCCATTTAACTCATGACCAAGGGTGTTTAATGTTGGCAATCATTCAAGCCCAACCTCGATATTTGGGAACTATTTACTCTTTGATAAGGGAACTCGCTAAACATGAGGGAATCCTGGATAAGATTCAAATTAGTGAGCAGCAATTGGGCGCGTTGCTATTTGGTACTAATCCTTATCATTTTGTTGCGGTTGCTTTAGTGAATGGGACGGTGGTTGGGATAGCAATGTATAACATGACTTACCACAATATTTGTTTTAATGCTGTCCCTGGCATTTATCTGGAAACTCTTTTTGTTTCACCGGAATTCCGGGGGCAGGGCATAGGTAAAGCGTTATTAACTTATGTGGCTGGAGAAGCAAAAGCCAAAAATTGTTCGCGGGTTGAATGGTGGGTAAAGCGTAATAATAGTGCAGCGAGTCATTTTTATAAAAGTATGGGTGCTATTGAACTGGCTGATTTGGCCATTTATAAATGCGAAAAAACCTGTATTGATAACCTCACAGAAAATCATGAATAAGTCCACTTCGTCCATCAAGGCTTTATGGGCCGGTGTTTTGGGTACCGCCTTGCAGTGGTATGATTTCGCTCTTTTCGGCTACTTTGCGCCCATTATAGCTACTACCTATTTTCCCAATGATAATCCCTATGCGGCGCTTCTAAGTGCCTTTGGTGTCTTTGCCGTAGGCTATCTTTTGGCACCTCTGGGGGCAATTTTTTTTGGTTATGTGGGTGATCGTTATGGCAGAAAAAAGGCGCTAACCTTTAGTATTCTGGCGATGGCAATACCGACAGCAATGATTGCTATAATCCCCGGGTATCATCTAATTGGTTTGGCAGCCCCTCTTTTAATTACTTTATTTCGCGTGCTGCAAGGGTTTGTTGCCAGCGCTGAGTTTACTGGATCGGCTATTTTCTTGGTTGAACATGCCCAGGTTGGTAGAAAGGCATTTTATGGTTGCTTAACCAGTTCAGCTTACAGTATGGGGATGATTTTAGCAGGCTTGGCTGCGTCTTTTTTTACTGCTTCATTTATGCCTGAATGGGGTTGGCGTTTAGGTTTCGCAGTTGCATTAATAGCTGGAATCCTTGTTTTCTTTTTACGAATACATGTTCATGAAACCCCGGAGTATACCCATCTTGAAGAGAGCGAAAAGCTAAGACGACCCTTTTTAACCGCTGTCAAGGAAATGCCTTTCACTATGCTTGGCATTATAGGTATTGCCTGGTTAGTGAGCATTATGACTTTTGGTACTTATGTTTTTATTGCCAGTTACCTCCATAGCTATTTTCATTTGTCGTTGAGTCAGGTGACGTTCATTATTACCATCTCATTGGTAGTAGATGCTTGTCTGGAGCCTTTAATTGCCTTTATAGCCGATAAAATCGGTCATTTAAAGGTAATTATTACGGGTATGGTTGGCATGATGTTACTCAGCTTTCCTGTGTTTCATCTCCTGATTTCTGGTGAGATCACCCATATTATTCAAGCGCTAGTGTTGATGTCGGTTTTAATTGCTATTAGCTATGCACCGCTCAATGCTTATATGGTTTCGTTATTCCCTCAGCAATATCGTTATAGCGGTTTTGGTACCGCTTTTAATGTCGGAATTTCAATTTTTGGGGGGACAACGCCACTGGTGATGATGTGGTTAGTTGAAAAAACAGGTTATTTTATTGCTCCGGCCGCTTATTATATTTTTGGTACTGTAATCGGTTTAGTTTCCTTGGTCATTTGTGAAAAAGGCCGAGGCAGGGCGCTGAATTTACCATTGCTAAGGATCTCTTTAAGCAGGGCAGGTGAAGTTGTTTGAGTAAACAGTCCTTGTCTTAGAGCAAAAGAGGAGCACAGTTTCACTGTTTTTTATTGGCAATAGAAAATTAATTGCCCTTATTTGTCAAATATTATACAATAAATCCACTTTTTATTCTTCTTTGTCTTTGACTTCAGCACTTAAGTGAGAAAATTATGGCCGTTCAACAACAATTGCTTCAGAAAGCATTAAATGCATTAAAAAAAGCAGGGCAGCTTTCTGGTTCAGAGGGGGTAAAAAATCAAGCGCTTCTTCTTGAAAACCAGAAAGATATCGAGAAACTTGAAGGAATTGCTAATCTTCTGCAGGTTTTAGCGCGTGCAGGTATGCTTACCAATTTCCAAGGCAAAGCAAACTACCTGTGTTTTATGCAAAATCTGGATCATGTTGGGTCGATTGCCGAGGGAATGGCTGCGCTTGAGCATGCCAGATTACTTCGTGGGCCTCAGGGACAGTTGTACTTCGATCTTCTCATTCAACATAAGAAATACGCCTCGAGTCTTGCTGCTGGCATTGTCGCGCTCACCAGGGCGATGCTCATTAAAAAATATGATATGGTTCTTGTTGCAAATCCAGAGCAGGCAAAAGATCTCGCTAGTGCTATTGTCACATTACACCGTGCAGGCCTCCTTGAAGGGGAGCAGGGCATAGCGAATCTCGCTCTTCTAACAAAGCATAAAGAAAAGGCTGAAGTAATTGCTCGAGCGTTATATTGGTTACAAGTAGAGGAGGACTGGTTAGTTGGTGAAGAGTCTCGACTTTTAACACAAGCTAATTTTAGTGCTCTTTTCCGCTATCCAGAATTTTTGGAAGAAATTACACAAGAGATAGAAAATCTCGCTATTAGTGGATTGGTTGGAGGAGTAAAAGCAGGTTTTCCAGGCATTATCGATAATAAGCGTGTAAAACGTGAAGAGCGGGAACGAGCTATTTTTGCTGCTTTAATACCGCCAGTCGAAGCAGTTGTTGCACAGGGATTTTTTAAAGCGGTGCCGCCTGCCACACCAACGCTCCCAGTAGTACCGCTTGTCAGTTTGGTTTGTGAGTACTTACGTTAGACTTATCTCTTTGAAGTGTCAGTACACAAACGCCTTGGTATGGGTGTTGTGTACTGTCAATTGTCAATTTTAATGAGTACTTTGTTGTGGGTTTAGAAAATCGTGTGTCGCTAATTGATAAGTATTAAGAAAGTCGTCTTGAATTACAACGGCTTTTTTATTTATCGCAGTTAGATCAGTCGTTTGTTTTAGCACGCCTGTGCGGTAACTCCAACCCTGTGGTAACTGCAGTTTAGAGCCCAATTGCGCTAAGCTTGCAGCAGTTTGGGGTGTTTTCTCAATACTATAAGATTGCATTACAAAAACCCGACCTTTGGGATCAATCAGTTCATAGACTGGTTTACCCGCTTTATAAACCCAGGTTGTTTGCCGATCGACGACGTGATCATGATAAGGTTTAGCGCTGCTTAGAATATCTGATAACCCTAACTGCAATACACCGGCCTCACGCATGGCGAGACCAGAAATAACTTTTTTCTGAGGATTGACCAGCTGCGAATTTTTCATGCCGTCGATTACCCAATATCGAGGGCCGTTAAGTTTTACATAGGCTGCTTTTGTCTCTGCTTTAACAGAACTAACCGAAATTTTATTCCATAGTTTTGGTGGGCAATCATTTAGCCCTATTGTATTGTAAACTTCCATTTTAAACATCGTGGGAGATAAAAGAATTTCACAGTATCGATTACCGCGGAGACCATCGATATGGCCAGCATGCACGAAGGCAGGTAGGCTAAGAAGTACAGTTGCAAACAATTTTTTTCCTAAGAGTTCATTTAAGTTTTGCAACTTGGTTTTTAGGGAAAAAGCGCTATTCCTTACTGTTAACATGTCTTATCTCCATAAGTATTGAAGGCGATTTTCGTCGATCTCACTATAAATAGATAACAGCTATTTTTCAATTTTTTCAAACCATGAGCCATGCAATCCTTCGGGTATGCGCCGTGGTAATTGAATCACAGCAAGGGGAGCTTTCGAAATATCCAGAGCATCCATAATCAAAAAGTCACTCGTGTTGCGCTTGGCGTCATAGGCAAAAAATACCAAATAGCCATCATCTTCGCTTTGTGCTTGTGGTTTAGGTACAAAGACTACCTCACCAATCGAATATTGCTCACCAAAATCCTGAACAGTCGTTGTTTTTGATGCCAAATCGTATTTTACCAAGCCATTAAAAGTGGCTGGTTTGAGTTGGTTGTTTAAGCGAGTTGGGGCATAAATAAAATGGTAAATTTTACTATTATAGTGGTTATTAATTGTAGGAAATTCAACGATATAATCTGCAAGCAGCGAATCTTGAAAAGCTTTTTCCCTTAAATCGATTTCCATTCGATGCATTTGTGGGGGTGAACTGACAACCTTATTTTGCACACCAAAATTCAAGCGACCATGGCGAACGTAATCGATGATGATTTTGTTCTCGATTTCATAAGCATTCGCAAAATGGAATACGAAAAAAGCCTCTGTAGTTAGCCAAAGCGGCGGTTTATCTTTATCCTGTCGTGAGGCGATACCAATCCGGGTACCTAATTCAGCGCGCCATTCCAAAACATTCCCGCCACTCTCCATCGCTGCCAGATCGAAAACAGCTGGGCAGTCGAAGAAAATCAAGAAATTTTTTGTTAAAACAAAATCATGCATCATAGTACTACACGATTTTTCTATAATACGAGTTTCTATGAGATTCCCTTGCTGATTAACTTTGTGGCAAGTCAGGAAAGGGGGTTGAATATCATAGTTAATTAAATATAAGTCCTTCGTATCTGGATCCAGGCGTGTATGAGGGCCTACGGCAAGGGGCTGCGGTGTACCGGCTAGCCACTCACCAATCGTATTTAATTCATGATCCATTTCATACGCAGCCCCACCTTCCCACATGGCTAAATAATGCTTGGCATGTTGGATAATATGGATGAAAGCCCCATTTTTAAAAGGTCCAGGATCATCATTGGGTCCTATCAGTTGTGGATCGGGTGGAATCGGCATTGCAATACCACTATAAATTGCACGGCCTAACTTTTGTTCAAGTAACAGTCCTTTCGTTTTAACGTAGCGATTACGATAATGAATCGCCCCATCTTCGAGGTACATGGCGTGGATCATGCCATCCCCATCCAATGGAAAAGTATAGGAAATAGGAGCAAAAGCGGGGTTGGGCCCATTACGCATGTAGCAGCCCTGTAAATCAGGGGGAATTTTTCCCTGGACAACCAGGTTATGAAAGTCACTTTCCTCATGAATAGGTGCAAAATTGTTTTGCAAAAAGGGATTCGCTTTATTGCGGAGTCGGTATTGTCGTTCGCGATACCAATGGGGTAATTTTTTGGATACCCAAATGCCGATAATCATAGGCGCATAAGAAAGGATCTGATAAACGATTTCAGAGGCGGTTGTAGCTCCCCAGGGAATAAAATACATCACGGTAGAAAAGCTGAGGATAATCCCCCAAATAATAGTCAGTAGTTGATTAACCCGCCAAAACCCTTTTGTATGCCAAACCTGTTTAGGGGTTTGCTCATAGGCATATTGTAAGGTAAAGGGTTTCCCGATTAATAAAGAAATCCAGACGATAAGGGCTAAGGATAGATTGGAAAGCATCCAGGCATTTTGGATCACCCAATTCATTTTAAATACAATCGTTAACACATAGATGGTGGCAAAAAATAATAGAGTCCCCCAACTTAAAATAAATCCTTTCAGAAGTTGGCGCCATTCGGTGAGTATTAAGACTAAAGTGGTAATTGTTAGGGTTAAAAGAATTTCTTTCTGAGATTGACCATAAAAGGTGGAAAAAAGAATCCAGGGTAAAAAACCTAAAAGGAGCTGCCACATAGAGGTTTCCTAATGATCCTTGTTTTAGATTTGGTTTTAAGTATACATCAGCTTTGGAATTTTAATGCGAATAAAAAAGAAATACGGGATTGGAGAGGGCTTATAATACTCACCCTCGCCAGAGATAATCCCAGTTTAAGAATTACTGCTTACGAGGGGGGGTTATAAGCTCTGATGTATCATGCCTATGGTGCGTGAGTGGGTGGACAACATCTGTAAAAAAGCTCATACCTTTCAAAACCATGTTACGTATTGATTGTTGGCGTACCGTTGCACTCGTTGTTGGTTCTGGTGTTGTTTTACTCTTTTTCGTTGCTGTTGAATCAATGTCGCTTTCACCAGATCTTTTCCCATGAGGAGGGTTTGTTTCTGATTGAGCAGTTAGGGATTCAGTTGCTGATTTATCACCTGCATGCATGACTATAGCCGCTTTGTTAGTATGAGTCTCTTCACGGTAAACGGACATTTCATCATCACCAGCTTCATGGCTACTTTCCAGTTTTACCATTTCTATCTCGTGGCCTATCTCTATAGTACCAGAGTCAGCCTCAGAAAACTGTTTTAAACTGGTTTGATCGCTGGTTTCTAATTCTTTTGCTTTTTCTTCGCCATTCATTAAATCTTCAAGGCCTTCTAAAAACAATAACTCCTCTGGCATTTCTTCAATGCCATCCATGTTTTCAAGATCGGCTTTAGCGCCAAAATTCAGAGCATATACCCGTAAAGAGAGTACTACGGAGCAGAAAATTCCAAGGGCTATAGAGGTCTTTAATACAATCGGTTTATCCTGGAAGTCATTGTGTAAACTAACCTCGAGGAAAGAGATAGTAAGAATATAACCAATCAGTTTTTGACCCTTGTTTAATCCGGAGAAGAATGCACGAACCACATCAAGCCATTCCGTATAAAATCCAGTACCAGGGGTCGCCGCCATGGTATGAGTCTCAATTAATTCTGCTAAAATTCGGTTGGCTTTGGAGTAAGCATCTTCGAGGGCGAAGTGTGGCTGATTAGGATTTTCATGTACTTTCGATAGTTTTTTATAATACTGTGATAACGAGTAAATAGTAGAGCCCACTAAAAGAGCGACCCCTATCATTGCATTACTCACCAATAAAGCAGGCGGCACGGCGCTAAAGAACATCAGGGAGGTCATGAGCATTTTGGTGACAACAGCATAAATTGCCAAACCATTTTTTACGCCACGAAGCGCATGATTGACCATGCCCGCTGTTTTAGCATCCACTTCGCTACTGAGACGGATAATTTCTGCAAGAAGTACTCCATATTGGTGATTGAGTCCATCTTGTTGTACTCGCTGTGATTCTTTGTCTGCCTCTGGAACCGTAGTATTCTTGAAAAGAGCTAATTGAGCATTCAAAATGTCCAGTTCGTGTTTCTTTAATTGTAATTTGACTCCCAACGTTTCGAGTTCTAAACCACGTTGGTATTCATATTCTTCATAAATACGGGCAGTAATGGCAGCTGATGACAAGACAATACAAACGGATGCTACAGGAATAAACGCCGGAGACGTAAAACCCATTAAAGCCAGTGGAGCAATATAGTAGGCTAAGCCTTCTAGCATTCCATTATAAGCTGCTGATAAATAAGCATATCTTAGCTGAGCATTCATTTCGTAAGGTATTTTATCGTAAAAGTCTTGAAGAGCATCTTTTCGCTCTTTAAGTACGTTGACATCTACCTTTTCAGTTTCATTCAATTCAAGCGCAGCAATGTCTTTTAACAACGCTTTAAAATTACTCTTTAATTCTTTTCGTTGATCTTGCAAACGCCGGAACCAAATGCGGTTTAGCACGGATGCGCTACCTACCAATAATCCGGCAGGCATCATCATGGAATTTAAGCTGGTTTCGTGAAATAATGCTGCAACTTTCAGTGCGTTACGTACGCCTTTGTTCGCATTTTTTAATTCACTGATGACATTCCGGCAGTAGGGCCATAAGGTCATAATAGCCTGTCTATAAGCTCTGGGATCATCTTCTTCGGTTTTATTGGCCAGCAGTGATAGACCAATGAACGCGACCGATTCTACAGAGGCAATAGCTATTCCACTAGGAGTTAAAAGCCAGTCACGTAGTGGATTGGCAGAACCCTTGTTAGAGGCAAAGATATCAGAAAACCATTTAAGACCGGTATAGGCCAGGATTTCAGCATCCAACAATGCGTATAAAGTGTACACATAACCCATGTCATGAACTCTCTTGGCAAAACGAGAGTGATTTATAGCGATGCGATTGCTGAATGAATCACTTCTGACTAAGCCTGGTCTACCGGGTTCCTTTGACTTTACAAGTAACTCGCCAGTAGGGTGGCCATTTTCAAGTGTTTTAACTTTTTTATTCATATGAGGATCAGTCATTAGTTTGTTCTATTTCTTAAACAATTACACTTAATTCTAGCGTAATAGTCTTATAGAAATATTAAGTGAATTAAATTTATTTCGCATGATCAAAAAATATCCGAAATAGTGGTTGTCCCCAGGGTGAATTCTGTGAAGAGGTTAACGAGCAACAATTTTCGTTTAATATCTTATTTCTAAACGAGTAGTTCCTTTCTAACTGCATAATAATGGATATATTTTTTTTTTCTTCTCTTATAGTTGATATAATATAAAAAAGGTAGCGTTATTAAGCGGCTTACCATAAAACAAACAAAATGGTGTATTATTATACATATGTGATTTTATGCGCATAACCAATCATGAAATATATTGAAATCACTCCTGGTCCCATTAATAACTATGAATTAGTTAATTATACCGATTTTGTTCAACAAATTTGCAAAAATCTTTTTAAAATAACGGGTATTAATCATTTCAGTTATGTTGAGATGAATGAACAGGGTCAATTTTTTTGGGTAGGCAGCAACGGGGATTATTTAGAAAAATGCATTAATAATCAATTGGTTGATAATGCTCCTCTGAGTATTTTGAAAACCTACCCTAAAAGTGGACTTTACCTGATTGATGTCTATCAAGAGGAATATAAACAACATAGTTTGCCGGTTTTTGAATTATTGAACCAATTTAATTATGGCCATTCATTTAGAATACTTGAAATTATTAATAACCAGCGATTCAAACTTTATTCATTTGATGCTCCACTTGAAAAACATGATATTAATCATGTTTATCTCAATAATCTTGAAATATTTAAAAAATTTAATATTTATTTTGATGAAAAAATTGCCCCAGTTAAGAATGAATTAATAAAATGCCAAATAGATAGTGATAATCACGCAGAATGCATAGGGCTGATTAATAGTTTCTTGGAAAATAATTTATTGGAAACTACTTTTCAGGGAGATTTTGATAAAAATAATTATATACAGCTTACTCCGCGCGAAAAAGAAATTTTATTATGGTTTGTCAAAGGTAAAACTTCTGATGAAACCGCGAGTTTGTTGAATATTTCGAGACGTACTGTTGAACGTCATTTTGAAAATTTACGTGAAAAATTTAGTTGTTTTTCAAAAAACCAATTAGCTTTGAAACTAAGAAATCTTTTAGACGGATCATAAGGCTAAGACAAAATGCGGATCATTGGCTATACTATAAGTGTATGACCTTTGGAGGCTAGTAAAGCTCCTGGTCAACAACAAGAACCACCTGTGGGTGGTTCTTGCTTTTTATTGATCGGATATAAATGAATTAAAATTATCCGTGCATCTCATGAAATTCCTTCCATTCAAAATCCACATAGTTTTCAAGGAGTCTCTTAATTTCGTTTTGCACTTCTGTTTTTGTACGATATTCTGTGTGAAATTTTTGAGGTGGAGTAAGTCCTTTTTTATCCAGGCAACAGACTACATAGCCATCAGCTTTATATAAATTAGTAGAGCCTGATACAGGCTTTATATCATAAAAAACTTTAAATCCTTTATAAATATACTGGGCCATTTGCCACTCCTCTTCCATGATAATTAAATGTCAGAATTAACTCGTGAAATAGATTACGGTGTTCTATTTTTCGGTAACGGCATCTACGCGGTTTATCTTTCATTTTGTTCCCCGTGGAGAATTCAGAAAATGAGTGGCTATAAACCTGACTATCGTGGCTAGAAAGCCTGTTTGCCTCATATATTTTGTCTTTACGAGCTGGTTAGCTACATGATTTAGAATAATTCGCATGAATTTTATACGTAGATAGTTAATTAATAATCTATAAAGCATCGAACCGTTCCTCCTATAAGTGTTATTTAATTAGTATAGTTGATTATAGATTGTTTCGTGTTATTGCAAATTAGCAGCATTTTGTGGGGGTGTGTCAGTAGAAAAATGAAGCAGGTATTTGTGGTAATCATCTTTAAAGGCTTCACTATTTTGATAGTCGAGTAAGGCTGGATTAATAACACTTAAGAGCTTGAAATTATTTCGATTAACCGCTATACCTATCCCAGCACCAAAAGTTACAGGTTCACCCATAGCCCTTAAAGATCCCGATGAGTTCATATGCCAGTAATGCGCAGTTGGGTTATCAACGAATGCAATGTCTATTGCTCCTGAGCGTAAAGCCTGAATCATCAGGTTATCATGCTCAAATAAGATAACTTTAGGCTTCTTTATTCCCATTATTTTAATAAGTGATAAAAAGGCGTTATCGGTAATACCAATTTTTTTATTATCTAACAAATCGATATCGAAAGGTTGAGCCGCTAATTTTGCAGGACCAAGAAAGCGGGCCTGGCTGACTAAATAAGGTAAGGAGAAATTAACTTGTTGGAGTCTTTTAACCGTGATGATAATTGAACTTACTGCTAAATCAGCTTGCCTGCTTCGGACTCTTTCAATCAATAGATTGTTGGGCGTAGCGATAAATTGACAGGTGTAGCCGATTCTCCTGCAAACATCTTCCATCATAGCAATATCAAAGCCATAGAATTGATTATTGGCTATTTGCATGACGAAAGGGGGATCATAAATGGCAACAGCAATTCTCAGCACTTTTTCTTGAGCCCATAGCCATGGCGAAATAAAAATACAAAGTAGAATCATCATGAAACGATATATTTTCATGTCCTTTATCATCGTATTTGGGATGACTACTTAAAAGTATAGATAAAGCTGCCTATAAAACAACCAAGCTTTGCGAGTGACTAGGAAGATTATTTAGTGTTCATACAATCTAACAGTAATTTTTGTATCCTTTCTAAACTGAATTGTTGCATGGTTGCAATATTTTTTTCGGGGATTGTTGACGTATCGCCATAATAATCAATCGCTTTTTCAACGCTTTCTTCACGCAGCAAGTGGAGCATAGGGTAAGGTGAGCGGTTGGTATAGTTTGAAACATCATTGAAATCAACATCAGCAAAACAATAATCGGGATGAAAAGAGGCTATTTGATAAATGCCCTCGTAACCACTCTCCACCAGGAGTTGCTCAGCCAGATCAACAAAATCCAGATAATGAAAAAAATCTTTAAACAATCCGGGAAAAATCATCAAGGTAGTTTCTAGTTCTCGTTGTTGATCTAAAACCTCAATTTCTGATATCAACTCAGTGAGGGCGGCTTCTTCTTTTGCAGCAAAACTGACCTGAAATCTCACCGAGCCTTTATTTATCTCCCTTTTAGCAAAAGGACAGATATTGAATTTGATAATAAATGAATGAATCCAATTCTGAGTTTGACGGATAATTAATTCGCTCGATTCGGACATCAGGAATCTCAACTGATTTATTTTTCAGGTATTCTAATCCATTTTCTTTCTTATTCAATAATCGGTTCTATACTATGGCTATGGGTGTGTAGCAAGCGATTAATGGACGAATCATGAAGACATTACTAAATGGATTAGTAAGTATTTTTCTGTTTACTTTACTTGGAGAGGCTTTCAGTAGCGAAAATACAGCCAATAAATATCTCTTACCTTCGCCGTATCCTGTGTATGTTCTCGAAAGTGAGGGTGTGATCAATCATCCCTACCCAGGCGCAATACAAAGAATGCTACCTACAGACAATAGCTATAACCAAGTCCCCGGTTGTTATATTGCCTGTTATTCGCATAGTCCCGGTATTTATGAGGTAGGGCCAAATATTTCTGTGATGGGCCAAATTCGTGTTCGCGGAGTTTATCTTGGGCGGATCTGCCAACCACACGGTTATAAAAATCAGGATATTAGTGCCGCTGGCGAATTCAAAAGACTGTGTTCACAGAAGATAGATGCTTGTAGAGCAACTGAATGTTGGGCTGGGGGGGATACGGGTGGTTGGTTTGGTATTCAACCCTAAGGGACGGTTTACCTTTCTACTATCTTGGCGCTTGGGCTTTGATTTTCTGTGCTTCGCTGCTCACATACTGGCGTGTATGCTCCGCTGCGATGCTCGAAAATCAAACCGCGCTTAAAGCTTAGTCTTCGGAGAGAAACTTAACTTCCTCCATCATGGCACTAATACGAGCCTGCAGGTAACGGTCATTTTTAGCAAGTATTTTTGCCTGTTTTAGCTGCCGCATAGCATCACGTCTGCGGCCTTGTAAAAGCTGGCATTGCGCTTGAGTAAAATAAGCATAACTTTTTTGCCTGGATGCAGCTTGTGCTTGCGCAAGCTCTTCGCAAAGGGGTAAATCTCTTTTGAATAGTCTTGAGCCTTTTAGTAATACAGAGGCTGCTTGCCCAGCTTTCCCTGCTGCTAGTAATCCCTGGGCATGAGCCATGATTGCCGCGTAATTTTCAGGGTAATTGGCTTGTAGATCACTTAGTCGTTTTAACGCAATTTCAAATTGCTTGCTCCCGGTTTCGGCCTGTGCCATGGCAATTTGATAAAAAAGATTATCGTGATCCTGAGCGAGTAGGGATGTTAAACGTGCCTGTGCCTGTTGGAACTGATTTGTATTGAGTAGCGCTAATGCATAACCATATTGACAGGCTGGGCCACTGGTTCGTTTTTGGCATTGAATTTGATAATAATCAAGCAATTGCTTGTTATTGTTGGTGACTGAAACGCGAATCAATTCTTTAAACAAACGATAATTCAGACTATCAGTATACTGTTTTTTCCCCAAATTCTGGCTACGGTTTTCTGCCTCCGCAATACGCTCCTCATCCAGGGGGTGGGTTCTTAAGATGGCAGGAATATTGGCTGTGTAGTAATAACGAGAGTTTTGTTGCATTTTTTTGAAAAAACCAGCCATACCGCGAGGATCTAAACCTGATTTAATAAGCATACCAATGCCGATTCGATCCGCCTCTTTTTCATTGGCACGGGTAAAGTTAATATTATCTTGAGCAAAACCAGTCATGGAGGCCATCAATGCGCCGCTACCTAGTGTAGGGTTAACGACGCCCAAGGCAGCGGATGCTAACAACGAGGCAAGGAGCGGGATACGCATCTGTTTCTCATGCTCAATCCTCTGGTAAAGATGATGAAGACGAACGTGGGCAATTTCATGAGCCATAACAGCGGCTAATTCACTTTCATTATCCGTGGCAAGAATTAATTGCGTATTAATACCAATATAACCGCCTGGACCGGCAAATGCGTTGATCTCATTTGATTTAACAATAAAAAAATAAGGCGTAGGCATATGGGCTAGGCGTGCCAGTTTTTTACCTAAATGATTAATATACTGATTTGCTAAGGCATCGCGCTCGATACTGTCTGACTGGTTAATAATCTGAATAAATTCTTTTTCTAACTCTTCAAGCTCACGAGTCGAATAAGGGGAAAAAGCAAGCGCTGTAGTTGGTAATAGCTGAATAAAAACGAGGAAAAAACACAAGCAGCCGCGCATGAAACTTGAAGAAAATCCCTGTCGTTTAAAAAGTCGCAATAAGATCATAGACTTGCTCTTCGATTAAACAAGCTCATTACTTGAGCAATTATTAACGGCTCACCAAGTGGCGACCAAATGCCTTTCAGCGTTGATTGGTTACAATCTGGCATCCAAGGTCTATGACAATAGTAACATGGACTTATCATACCATAGACAACAGGAGCGATAAAAAATAATCGCCCTTTTTAAATGGATGCTTTTAGGCAAAACGGAATTGTGCCTGATTTTCTTTGATTTGCTTTTTGGATAGTTCATTCTTGTTGCTGAAAAGTCCTAATCCCTTGAGATATTCTGTTTTTATACCAGCACCAAAAACAAATTCATCATCGGTTGCAAAGGCAATAGGCTGTTCTACATCAGAATAAACCCCTGTCACTGGATGGGGCGATTTTTCTTTATGCCAGTTAAGTTTGCTATGACAGGTAGGACAAACTTCAATAGGAATATTTAATGCTCGAATTCGATTTTTCTGCTCAAGAGTTAAAAAAATACAATGCCCTAGTCTCACTTTGCCAAAAAGCGGATTTGCTTGTTGTGGGGCATTGGTTTTTACCCAAGCCTCCAGAGCGGTTAAAATGGTATCTGTATCTTCGCGTTCAACAGCCGTATCGGCCTCTCCCATATGAATTGCCAACCCAACCTTGGAGTTCAGTGCCAACTCGATTAACTGCTCCAGATCCTTACCTCGTAAGGTTCGTGGTGCAATCGGATTACCAGAGATATCAATGCCTTTAAGCACGCCTTCAGGGCTTTGAACGACTCGCTTAATAAAATGTTGTGCTTCTGAAAAACTATGGATAGTTCTATCCAGGCTCAATAAACCAAACGCTTTTTTAGACGTGGATTGAGCTGCAGCCAACAAGCCTTGTTCAAATGCATTGATATAATCATCCTTGGATTTATCGGTCATTTCTTTTGGGGTTGTTCTTATCTCCATATATTTAGCCGCAGAACTGCGGATAACATCCACGGTACCCAAACTGATATCTTCGGGAGTTTGTATAATTGCTTGAATTAAACCAAATATTTCCCAGATAGAATGGATATCTTCTTTGGCATAACCTTCTTCAGGTTGCTTTTGGGTTTTGCTTAGATAGGCTTCCCGCAAGGCTACAAGACTCGTATATTTGTCTAAACAACCGTTTTTTTTGGCAACCTCATAGAGATAGGGAAGACTAAAACTGCCATTGAGATGGCAATGCAGATCACTGGTATTTTGTTCAAACATAATGATTTTTTGAGAAAATAAAAAAATTAGCGGAAAAATATTTTTTTATATATACAATATTCCCTCTAACTTTACTACCTTATTTTACATGACACTACATCAACCTCAGACTACTCAAAAATTGAATAATTTGTTATCATCTTCGCATTTTTATGTAGTGATTTAACTATGCACAAATACTTTATGCTGGCCGCCCTCGAACAAGCCTGGTTCGGACGGGGTAATTGTGCGCCAAATCCCAGCGTTGGGGCTGTTGCAGTCCACAAAGGCGAAATCATTGCTCGTGCTTGGCATCAAGGGGCTGGGACTGCCCATGCCGAGCAACTTCTTGTAGCGAAAATTCCAGCAGGTTTACAGGATGTCAGTCTCTATGTCACTCTGGAGCCTTGCAATCATTGGGGAAAAACGCCGCCTTGTGCGATGGCTATTCTTGGTCATGGTATTTCACAGGTGATTTACGGTTTTTCTGACCCCAATCCTATTGTGCGGGCAAATAATACCCCTGAAATATTACGCAAAAATGGAATTGAAGCCTTACATTATCCTCTACAGGAAATTGATGCGTTCTATCAAAGCTATCATTATTGGACAAAGACTAAACGCCCCTGGGTTACGGCCAAGATAGCGCAGACTTTGGATGGCAAAATTGCCGGCGTGAATGGACAACGGTGTCAATTATCGAATGCAGACTGCGCTGAATTTACCCACCAGCA
The DNA here is from genome assembly GCF_900452385.1 of Legionella donaldsonii. Classification (NCBI taxonomy): domain Bacteria; kingdom Pseudomonadati; phylum Pseudomonadota; class Gammaproteobacteria; order Legionellales; family Legionellaceae; genus Legionella; species Legionella donaldsonii. The sequence goes on from NZ_UGOA01000001.1 coordinate 1,385,965, forward strand.
TCGCTTATATACCGATGTGATTTTAACTACAGCGAAAACAATTGTTCAGGATGATCCCTTACTCAATGTTCGTTTAAAAGATAGAGAGAAAGGTAAACGCCTGGCAATTCTAGATAGCCGCTTGTCTTTAAATAAAAATGCCAGGATTTTTAGCAGCGCTGAACATTGTCATATTTTTCATGATGAAAATTATGCAGTAACTAACCCTTTCTCTAATTGCAGTTATTACGGTATTCCTGCTAGAGAAGGATTACTTGATTTGGAATTTGTCCTCAAACAGTTGGGCGAGTTGGGATACCATGATGTTTGGGTTGAAGCAGGGGGCGCATTATTTTCTGCCCTGCATCGTGAGAAATTGGTGCAGCGAACTTACCTTTATCTCGTTCCTGAGATACTCGGAGAAAATACAACACCTGCCTTTCAGGGAGAGGTGTTTTTTACTACTAAGCGAGCTGTATCGTGGCAGGTGAAGTCTGACAATGTGATAGCATGCCTTGATTGGCACGAGGAGGATCCATGTTTACAGGCTTGATAGAGCAGCAAGGCGAGGTGTTGGCTAATATTAGCGACAAAGTTGCCAATCGTCTGTTAATTAAATCCCCCTTTGCTGATTTACAAACAGGAGAAAGTATTGCTGTGAATGGGGTATGTCTAACTTTGCTCCCCGAGCATGAGCAGTCTTTGGCTTTTGATGTTTCACCAGAGACGTTGCGTCTCACCACACTGGGGCAATTGCGTGCCGGTATGTCGGTGAATCTTGAACGAGCTATGCTGGCTTCCGCTCGTTTTGGGGGACATTACGTGAGCGGGCATGTCGATACGACAGCTCGCCTCAAGGCTATTAATCCAATCGGTGACTATCTAGAACTGGTTGTTGGTGATTTTGCAACATGTGCTAGCATGTACCTCTTGCCCAAAGGAAGTATTACTTTGGAGGGAGTAAGTTTAACCATCAATGCAGTGAACGAAGACAATATTAAGTTGATGTTAGTCCCCCATACTTTGGTAAAGACCACATTGGGCCAATTAGAAATTGGTCAACGTTTAAATGTGGAATTTGATTATTTGACTCGGATCGTGGCACATCAGCTCAAGATCGCAGGACAATTGAAAAATGAGGTTGAAGCATGACAACTCCCTTTGCAACCATTGAGCAGGCAATTTCGACATTAAAAGCTGGTCGTATGATTATGTTACTGGATGATGAATTGCGTGAGAATGAAGGGGATTTAGTGATCGCCGCGCAACATATTACCCCGGAAGCAATCAATTTTATGGCTCGCTTTGGTCGGGGCCTTATCTGTTTACCAATGGCGGGTGAATTGATTGATAAATTGCAGTTGCCTATGATGGCACAGAAGAATCGTTCTCCCTATGGTACAGCATTTACTGTTTCGATAGAGGCAGCCAGTGGTGTATCGACTGGGATTTCGGCTTACGATCGTGCCCATACAATTCAAGTGGCGATTGATTCTGCCAGTGGACCTGAGTCAGTTATTTCTCCTGGGCATGTGTTTCCTTTGCGGGCAAGAGCAGGTGGGGTTTTAGAACGGGCAGGCCAAACAGAGGGCAGTGTCGACTTAAGCATCCTTGCAGGGCTGAAACCTGCAGCGGTCATCTGTGAAATTATTAATGATGATGGAACAATGAGCCGGCGTGATGAATTAGCGTCTTTTTCTCGCAAACATGATATTCCGATGGTTACTATCAAGGATTTGATAGAGTATCGTATTGGCCATGAAATGTTGGTTGAAGAGGCCGCGACGACACGGATCCCTTTGCAGAATTATGGTGATTTTTCCATGACTGTGTTTCACAATAAGCTGGATTCAGCAGAGCATTTTGCCCTTATTAAAGCGCCCAAAGTAACTAATAAAATACCGTTGGTGCGTATTCATTCTGAATGCATTACTGGTGATGTATTCGGCTCTTGCCGTTGCGATTGTGGTGCACAATTACAGCAGGCTATCAGTCAGATCGCTGACGAAGGAGGCATTCTCCTTTATTTGCGCCAAGAGGGTCGAGGGATCGGTTTGGCTAACAAACTCAAGGCTTATGCTCTGCAAGAGCAAGGGTTTGATACGGTAGATGCCAATTTGCAATTGGGATTGCCAGCTGATAATCGCAATTATGCCGTTGCGTTTCAAATTCTAAAATATTTAGGTGTGGATACATTACGTTTATTAACGAATAACCCGCATAAGGTCGAAGCCATTGAAAAATATGGTTTGAAAGTAAGTGAGCGAGTTCCTTTATTGATTCGGCCAACTCAGGAAAATCGCGATTACCTAAAAACCAAGCAAGAAAAACTTGGTCATTTATTGACAGTTGAATAGGGATGCTTATGAAACACATTACTGCTGAAACCTCTGGCTCGATAAAATCTTTTCCCATCGCACTGGTTGTGAGCTCCTTTAACCGCGAGGTGACAGAAGAATTGAAACGCGGTGCTTTGCAAAGATTAAATGAATGTGGCTTTGAAGCGAAAGACATTATTGTGGTGGAAGTACCTGGCGCAGTGGAGATTCCTATTGTTGTTAAACGCTTGGCAATGCAAAAACAAGTGGATGTGATCATTGCCCAAGGCGCTGTTATCCGCGGTGAAACCAGCCATTATGATTATGTTTGCGAGCAAGTCAGCAATGGCTGCCAGCGTCTGGCTTTGGATTACAATGTCCCTGTCATTTTTGGTGTTTTGACTACAGACAATGATGAGCAAGCCTGGGATCGTCTTGGCGGTAAACATGGCCATAAAGGGGTAGAGGCAGTCGATTGTGCGATTGCGATGTATAAGATCTTACATCAGCTAGATACTTTGACTAAGTAGGACTGTTTATATTTCTACTATCATGGCGCTTATGGATTGATTTCTGTGCTTTGCTGCTAACTTGAATCCTGGGTTTCGGCTGCGCCTGCACCCAGGCTACGGTGGGCTATTGACACTTGGATACAAGAGTACCTTAGGATTTTAAACTGCTAGTGAAATGTAAAAAGTCCTTAATTTATTTCTACTATCTTGGCGCTTATGGATTGATTTCTGTGCTTTGCTGCTAACTTGGATCCTGGGTTTCGGCTGCGCCTGCACCCAGGCTACGGTGGGCTATTGACACTTGAATACAAGAGCACCTTAGCCTGGATGAAAGCCGAAGGCTGTAATCCGGGATTTTAAACTGCTAGCGAAATGTAATAAGGATAAAGTATTAAGATTTTCCTTATCAAAATAAGGGATTTTATTTTGATGAGGAAATCTGTGTTATTTCTGTTCTTCTTTTGTTAAAATTGAATCCCGTTTACATGCGATCTTATTTATTCCGCTTGTGCGGCGGTTTCGGCATTCCAAACGGGGTCATCTATGACAAATTATATTTTCATTACCGGCGGTGTAGTTTCTTCGCTGGGTAAAGGTATTGCTGCAGCCTCATTGGCAGCTATTCTCGAAGCACGTGGTTTAACAGTCACGCTTATTAAACTCGATCCTTACATTAATGTTGATCCTGGGACTATGAGCCCTTTTCAGCATGGTGAAGTGTTTGTGACTCACGATGGCGCCGAAACAGATCTTGACTTGGGTCATTATGAACGTTTTGTGCGTACTACTATGACCAAGCGTAATAATTTCACTTCCGGAAAAATTTACGAAACAGTGATCAAAAAAGAACGTCGGGGTGACTATTTAGGCGGAACAGTACAAGTCATTCCTCACATTACTAACGAAATTAAGCGTTCTATCAAACAAGGTGCTGACAACTTTGATGTGGCAATGATTGAAATTGGTGGGACTGTTGGAGATATTGAATCCTTACCTTTTCTTGAAGCCATTCGTCAAATGCGAATTGAGCTTGGTTCACAGCGCTCTTTGTTTATTCATCTGACTTTAGTTCCTTATATCGCTACCTCAGGTGAAACAAAAACGAAACCAACCCAACATTCAGTGAAAGAATTACGCTCCATTGGTATTCAACCCGATATTTTGATCTGTCGTTCTGAGAAACCTCTTTCTTTAAGTGACAGAGCAAAAATTGCGCTATTTACCAACGTGGAAAAAGAAGGGGTTATTTCCTTAGAAGATGCCAAGAGTATTTACCAAATTCCCATGATTCTGCATGACCAAGGTTTGGATGAGATTGTGGTGAAAAAATTAGGCCTGACTCTTAAGCCGGCTGATTTACATGAGTGGCAACGAGTTGTTGACGCACAAGCTATCCAGACAATGACGGTCAAAGTGGCTATGGTGGGTAAATATACTGAGTTAAATGATGCCTATAAGTCGATTAATGAGGCCTTGCTGCATGCAGGCATTCATACGCAAACAAAAGTGGAAATTGTTTATATCGATGCTGAATTAATAGAAAAGCATGGTACTGAATTGCTTACTTCTGCCGACGCTATTTTAATACCTGGCGGTTTTGGTGAACGAGGCATTGAAGGAAAAATCAGAACAGTACAATATGCGCGCGAAGAAAAAATTCCTTTCCTCGGTATTTGTTTAGGTATGCAAACAGCGGTTATTGAATATGCTCGTAATGTCGTAGGGCTTAAAGGAGCCAACTCGACTGAATTCGATAAAACAACACCTTATCCTGTTATTGGCTTGATTACTGAGTGGATGGCAGAAGATGGTAGTATCAAACTACGTGATGAAAATACGGATCTGGGTGGTACCATGCGGTTAGGTGCTCAGATGTGCCAACTTGATGCAAATTCCCAGGCCTATAAAATTTACAACAAGCCACAAATTGTTGAACGACATCGGCATCGCTATGAAGTTAATAATCAATTTGTTGATGCGTTGGTTGAAAATGGGTTAACGATTTCGGGACGCTCTGCGGATAATACCTTGGTTGAAATGATTGAGCTGCATGATCACCCTTGGTTTGTAGCTTGTCAGTTTCATCCGGAATTTACCTCTACACCGCGAGATGGCCATCCACTGTTCCAGCAGTTTATTTTAGCAGCACGTAGTTATCACGGACAAAAGGAAAAAGCATGAAATTATGTGATTTTGAAGTAGGTATTGATTCTCCTTTATTTCTGATAGCAGGCCCGTGCGTCATTGAAAGTGAAGCACTGGCTTTGGAAACAGCTGGTTATTTGAAAGAAATATGCGGGCAGTTAAAATTGCCTTTTATTTATAAATCCTCTTTCGACAAAGCAAATCGTTCGTCAATGAACAGTTATCGTGGACCTGGATTTGAGAAAGGTTTATTGATTTTAGAAAAGGTCAAACAACAGATTGGTGTGCCTGTATTGACTGACGTTCATGAAGATACCCCCTTGTTAGAGGTTGCCAGTGTCGTCGATGTATTACAAACCCCCGCATTTTTATGCCGTCAGACCAATTTTATTCAAAAAGTGGCTGCAATGAATAAGCCTGTGAATATCAAGAAAGGGCAGTTTTTATCTCCCTGGGATATGAAACATGTTGTTGCCAAAGCCAAGGCCACGGGGAATGAACAGATTATGGTTTGTGAACGCGGCGTAAGTTTTGGTTACAACAATTTAGTTTCTGACATGCGCTCCTTACAGATTATGCGTGAAACAGCCTGTCCGGTGGTCTATGATGCTACCCATTCTGTTCAGCTACCTGGGGGCAATAATGGCGTATCAGGCGGGCAACGCGAATTTGTCCCTGTATTAGCCAGAGCAGCTGTCGCCGCAGGGATTGCCGGTATTTTTATGGAAACCCATCCGAACCCTGATCAAGCACTTAGCGACGGGCCAAATAGCTGGCCATTGGACAAAATAAAACCTTTACTGGAAAGCTTAATAGCGATTGATAAAGTATTTAAAAACAGTGAAGTTTTTTAAACTGCAACATACCGCCCGGCTTATCAGACTGCAAAGTCTTGGAAGCTGGGCATTAGGATCTATGCTGTTACTCTCGTCCAGACTTGAATATAGGGATTTGAATACCCTTCAATGGTAGCCACCTTCGATGCCCATTGTTTTTCCCAGGCATCGGGAGGAAAGCGCTTATCCCATATTTCAAATAATTGTTTTTGCGCAGCACTGAGTTTGATGTTGTATTTATCAGACATGAATAAATTAGCACGCGCTACGACTCCTTTAATGTGATCATCGGGCTCTACTTGACGTAATTTTCTATCAATTTTAAAAGAGCAGCCTAAAAAATCGGCATTGCCTGCCAGTTCAGCGTAGCGATAATTAGAACGCGCCTGATTGACAACTCCTTCAGCTGGCCATAAGTTATAAAGTTCGGCTTCGGCTTGCTTAAAATCAGGATCTATCTTTTCGCAACATCGTCGTCCTTTATAAGGCTTACCATCTTTGCTGCAGAGGGCTTCTCGCCAACATTTGAATTGCTTGCCAAAATTTTCAGCTGGCATCATGTGCTCCCATTCAACACGAGCAGCACGTTTATGGGTCTGTGCTGCCTTCATATGACAACTTGCCAGATCAATTTGATGTTGCTGATTGTAAGTGCAGCCACAATAGAGTGTTTCACGGTGAGAATCAAAAATCGCTGTAGCTTGACGCTTGGCTTGCTGAAAGTCATGCGGGGGTTTTGCAACAGCGGGTAGACTTAATAAAAATAAGAAAATAGCTGTATTAATAATAAGTTGAGTATTTTTTTTAAAATAAAATGAAGAATTCAAGTTTTAAACTCCTGATTAAATAAGTTGATTCAGCAGATTGTGAGAACGCTTTTGAGGGCTAATTACGCAAGTACTGACAGGTTTCTTTCAAAACATAGCGATCTTATCAGGAGTTGATTGTATCAAAAAATAACACAGATAAATTTTTTTAATCATTCAAAAAAAATGAGGATGAATATTGGTTGAATCGTGATCCCCGGGTTCGTATTCGGGTCTATGATTTACATTTTCGGTGGAAATCTTTACAGTGTAAATAATACCTAACCGTATTGATTTCAATATCATTTTAAAAGGAATTATGATGAGTACTGTCCTAATCTCTGGGTTTGCCCGTTCATTTATATCCGGTGAACCTATCGCAGATGCAACGATTACTGTTGTTGAAAATGAAGCGATAACATTTAAGACGGATGTGAATGGACGATTCGGGCCCTTTGAATGGCCTGTTGGGGAGGCCATTACTTTGCGTTTTGAGAAGCCAGGGTCTTTCTGGTCTGGCTATAGGACAACACAAACAGCAACGTTGATACCCCCGCCAGAGGGGATAAATGATGAAAATTATTTAAAGAACATTTCATTTCAGGTCCCTTCAAACCTGGCTTATACCTTCCTTTCTTTCGCCATGGGAGTGACTGAAGATCCACAAGCTTGTCAGATTGCTGCAACCATTACACCTCCAAACACAACGCTGGATGATATTCCACAAGGTGTTGAAGGCGTTAAGGCCACTTTATCACCGGATGTCAATAGAAAGCCTTTTTATTTTGGTATATTCCCTGTTATCCATAAAACCAACCCCTTTATTAGAACACTTGAAGCGACTTCACTGGATGGCGGCGTTGCTTTTCTCAATGTCCCACCCGGTGATTACACCTTGGAAGTAACAAAAGACAATATTCCATTTTCTAAGGTTACCATTAAAGCGCGAAAAGGCGTTGTTGTGAACGCAAGCCCGCCCAATGGCCCAACGATGCTGCAAGAGCTGCAAGCACAGAGAGCGGAGCAAAAACCAAATCATTTCAGTTTCTTCAAACCTGCGCTAGTACTCGGGGTAGCGGCCGTAGGTGCTTGTATTGCTGGGGCTGCTATTCTCAGAAAGTAATGAGAAAATGCGGTATCAATCCTAATTAGAGTCAACCAGCTAGATGTTAGAAATGGTAGTCGGGTTCGGCTCCTGTTCTGGAGGAGTATACTTAATACCGTATCCGTCGAGTGCTGTTAAATTCGGATTACCATCTTCTGTTAATAGTACATCAGTTATAAATTGGCTCAGATCGACGCGTTGTGACATATCTACTTTGGCGTGAGGGCCAATTCGGCTGAGCATTTCAAAGACTGTTTTTGCATCCAGTTGCTTCTGTTTACCCAATTCAATGAACTTGCTGGCAGACACCATACACCGTCCTATAGTCCCCGATATATCTTCGAACAGTGCCTTGTCTTTGGGGCTTAATTCTTGATAGTGTTTACTGCGTTCTATATCAGAGATACAGGTTTTATAAAGCTCAGTGAGTGTCATCTGAGAACTATCAAAAGCCAATAAGCCTTGCTGAAGCTGTGTTAATGCTTTTTTCAATGCTGAGTTTTGAAACATGGGTTGGTTGGATAAGGATTGAATTTTAGTCTTAAGAAAATTATCTGCCAGGTGGTCTTTAATAGAATTGCCGAAAATAATGAGTATATGCTTCTCATCTTCTAGTAAGTTAGGGTCAAACCAACTGACGTCCTGAGTAGGAGGTTGAGTATAATACGCTTGAGGAAAGCTACAAAGATGTAACGCATCTGTCCAGTCTCGATAAGCTTTCTTGAGGGAGTTTACCAGTGCCAGGGGACCCGATACGTTGATAGTAGAACTTCTTCGCGCACTAAATCCTGAGCTAACAGCTTCTCGATTAGGATTACGGTGTGCTTCGAGTAACGGAGGCGAACCTTTATACAAACGCCTATAATTTTCTTTTATTGATTCCATGTAATTATGAAGGTCGACTGAACCTGGAGCAGCCGCTAACAAATCATTGTTATAAGTACCCAGATAACTATGAAATAAGAAATCATTTTTGGCCTTAAATAGTTTGGGTAGCGGTTTACCTGGCGGCATGTCGCGCGCATCGTAATAGACTCCGCCATCAGTATCCAAAATGGTTGCTCTTAACATATCAGAGGCTGCCGCAAAATTCGGATACTGGCCTGCGATCTCATCATCGTAATACGGTCTGTAGATCATCCTTTCATAGACATCAGGGCGACGAATGTAATTGGCATGTTTAATTTTCCACGGCGGATTGGGATTAACATCACAGAGTTTAATGTTATTCTTTTTAGCCCAGCTTAGCAGCTCCATGAGTTCGGGTTTAGCGTCCGGAGCATACGTTGATGAATCTATCCATAAATTGCTTTCGTAATCTTTGTTTTTTGAGCTCCAGGCAAGAATATTAGATCGATCTTCTTTATCTAGAACTTTACCAAGCCAAACAGCGTGTAACTTATTCGGAATAATATATCTTTCTTCGTCGATCTCTCGCTTGCTTTCCATCGTAACCTCATTTGATTTTTAACCTGCTGATCATGTTAAAAATTGTATTTTATGATTAAAAAATGTTTGTTAGTTAACTATAGATTCATTTGGTGGTGCAATCAAAGAATCATTAATTCGTCAGCGAGCTTGTGGCGTCATCACAGGATTCTAAAAAGACTTCAAAAATAGGTTAAAGGGATGTTAATTTTTTAAATAGATTGTCTTACGAAGACCGATAGGGTGCTGGAGTAGGGTTATCCTGGCAATAAATTGCGTCTGTAACGATGCAATGGCTCTTGTAATCATTTTTAATATCCAACACAAACATTGAAGCCAATTTAGTCCCATCACAGAGAACCAACTTCAATTTTCCTGTTGTTATTCTTCCAGCTATTGTTGGATTATTCCCCGAAATTTCGGACGGTTTTCCACACATTTCAATTGCAAATAAACGGGCTGTCATTGAAGTTTGATGAAACTTTATTTCAATATGGATATTCGTTGCTTTTTTCGGAACGGAATAACATTGACTGATTTCGTCTTCACAACAAGGACAATCATTGGCAAATAAAAAACCGGGTGCGATGAGAAAGAATAGAAGAGTAAGCTTTTTAATTCCCTTTTTCATGTTTTCTACCTAAAACCAAATCCCGGATATGAATAATGTTAGCCCGAAATCAATACAATCGCAGTCAGATTATATTTAATACCTGCGAGACATTCCCCCTCAGCTCTTCAGTCTATACCGCTACTGTCTCTTACTCATTTCCATAAGTTTTCCGCTCTGTACACCAGCCAGGTGCACTAGTTCCTGCAGATAACCCTCATGACCATTTTCTGTTGCTATGATCTCGACTGTCTTACCGTGTTTATTAGGGATAGTAAAATCAATGTCAGGGAACTGCTCATAAATTTCATGCAGCAGGGTGATGTCGCCTGTCGCTGCAGACATATGCAAAAGAGCCTCGTAGAAGATATGATCCAAATGAGTATAGAGGTTATTTTTAACCCTTAACTCGGGAGTGGCTCTTTGCCAATGGGTCAATAAAGTAGGGATATCCACTGCCAGGAGTTCCGACCAATGGGAAGGTTGGTCCAATCTCATATTTTTTCTGCCAAAAAAGCGCTCTAAATCTTCTTGAACCGCTGCGGAAACATCCGGGAGATAATCGTGAGCCAGTTGTCCCAAGACCCGCATACTCACTTCGAATGGATATTTATTTTCTGATTGCAGGACGGGTAATTTCTCATGGGAAAGTGCTTTTTCAAGAGTATTATCCCCAGAGACGCCAACTACCGAATTGGCAATATGGAATAAATAATCATAATCATGATCGTTTAATTTAAAATCGGTCAAAATTCTAATGGTTCTTTTCGGTGTCTGCTCGTCTGAATTTAAAACAATGGTCCGTCTATTGCCATTCAAATTTATCTCAATACTTGTAAAACCTAAATTTTTTAAGTTAGGAAAACATAAATTCTTTAATTTAGGATAATCAGGCGCTGCAATTAAAAATGATTCAAAAGGAGGGAGCTTGGCATCCTCCTGTTTAATTTTTATAAGTGGTAGACGAACACCACTGGCATCAACTTTTTCTGCAGGCTGCCACTCATTACACGTTGGTGTAAACAAATTGTCATAATTATTAATATAGAAAGTAATATCACCCTGGCGAGCTAGCGTTGGTTGCTCAAGGCAGAAAAATATAAACTTTATAATACTTATTTTTGATTGCAAATAAGCAGGTATTAGCTGATTATTACGCAGAAATTCTGTGATGGTTTCTTCCGAGGGGACTTCCTGGGAATCAGTATGTCCCAACAATGCCCGCATAAAATCAGTATTTTCTAAAGTCTGGATAGCGTCTGCTTGACTCATGGAATGAGGCGCTTTGATTTTAACGCCGTAGCAGTAAGTTCGTTTCTCCAAACCCATCCATCGATCATTAATATTTTTTAAATTGGGAATAGCGCGATCTCTCTCATCAATCGAGCTAATAGGACTAAACTGGGCAGCAGTCCGTAATCCACACTGTTCGCTGATATTCACCACAGGAATACCTGGTCGGCAAAATTGTAATAGCAGATCTTTTTGTTCTTTGGTTGTCGCAGTAGCAATTTGGAAAATACTCAAGGCCCGGCGAAGCCTGTTTTGAAGTTTCATAGTATTGCCTACAAATTCCTCGAACAGGGCTGGCAATTCACGAGGATTCCTAGTGTCTGCAGTAAAGATAAAAGGCGTTAAACCAGGACAACGCTCCGCAATTTTATCAATTACTGTTTGCTTTCTCTCAGTCAGGCAGATCACCAGCGGTACGATTTTGATACCTAGCGTTGCAGCTAAAGGCATCAATGCTTCCATGATATCCAACAGATGGCTAAAATCCCCTATACCATCGTAATGAATGTAATTAAACAGAATAAGCGTCGGCTGCTTGGAACCGGGATGAAAGAATCCTGGTATTTTTTCTCTGGCCATAGATGAGTCCAATAAATGGAAAAACAGTATATATTATATGCAGATCGATTTGTATTCTCAATGTTCTATTCAAGTGCATATTGAATTATATTTGCCTTGTAGCAAGATCGATAGGTGCAGATAAGCTGAGCCTGCATTCGAGAAGCTCAAGCCATAAACTTTTAAATGAAAACCATATCAGAGCGATTTCCAGGGATTCTATGCGTTATGCTGAACAACCATTGAATGTAATTTGATCATTATTTATACTTAGTGGATATACTATTAAAAAGATAAGTCAGCATGGGAACGACTAAGGTCAGCTCTGGCAATAAGCCATTATTGAGCAAGAGAAAAGCTGTTAGAAATTTAAAAGAGCTGGCAAGCTCCAGCACTGGTTCAGTTAACCTTGAAGCCTCTACCTCTGCATTTTTCCCTAAAGAGCAAACGCCTCACCAAGATCCGTTCTTCTACGAAAACCTGCAAGACAATATTGGAAAAAAGATCGATAACTATTTTCTTTACTCCTTGGAGAGTTACATTTATTTTAAATGTAGTAATGACTGTAATAATGAAAAGAATAAACTGGCAGTGGCTGCGAAACGTTCCATATTTGCTGGACAAAGGGTTGAAACGGGATGGAAATTACATATTTCTGTTGATCCAGGCCAAATTTCTGCCGCGTGGGCAATTATTTATCCCATCCTGATGGAAAATAAAATGTCCGCCAAAATTCTTGCGCCTGACGTTTTAAAGAGCAAACCCATCGAGAAGGTTTCGGGGAAACAATTTACAATTTATCAATTTCAACATAAGCATATTAATACTGATGCATGGATCGATATCATGCAGAGAATTGAAAATGAACTAAGAGAACATGGAATAGCAAAAGGTGTTACACCAACAGCTAATAAACAAATACCAAACAGCGAGTATTTTTCTTATCGCAATGATGCTGGCCCTGGTGGTAGATATATTTCTGATACTAAAGCACAACAGTTTGTAGAGCTGCATCAGCACGAAGCTCCGCCATTACTTGCCTATAATTTGGCAAATACGAAAGATCCATTCACGGAAGTGGTGTTGCAATCTCCTTTAGATCACAATCAAATTGACAATGAATTAAAGCCCACTTAGTTTGTTGAAAATCTATAAAATTGCATCACTCTTGATGAATCAATCAAGTCCTATCTTCGTTGATCGAGACTTATAAGGATGTCGAGTATGAATAGATTTAGGAATACAGATTTGGAGCAGCTGACAGGGATTGCTCAGGAAGCGAAGTGTACTCATGAAACTATCGCCACGATTGAAAATTTTGTAAAAGCGGCGAATAAACGAGCTGCGGGTATGCATGAGTTAAATGAAGACGAGATCAAGGAAATAACAGCGAACAAAACTGCAAAATGCCTTATGATTTTATTCTTTCTTACCAAGAATGTTGCACTGGAATTTTTAAGAAGAAAGAAAGAACCGTATAGAAATGATCAAATTTTAATTAACAATATTTGGTATGACATTAAAGAAATACTCGTTAAAAAATTACTTCTGTCTAGAGATATACAAAGTTATTTTCAACCTTTTGGTGGTATAAATTCTGAGGAGTTCACTCATTTCGTAAATGCTGCAAAAACAATTAAAATTATTGATCTTGTGGCTGAAGAGTTTGTGAGTAATAACGTTGGGAATACAAAGTTTCGTCTTGATTTAAGAGGAAAATATGAGGTTGTTGGCACTCCAGGCAAGCACTTAAATCCTGAAACCTATACATTGCATGATCGTAAAACCTGTTTTCATGAAGGGTTATATGATCCTTTTAAATTCGAAGAAAATCAGACCTGGACGGCTTATAGATATTTAAACAATTCTGAAAAAAGAAAACTCATCAACTGCGTATTTACTCTTAAATATGCTTTACCAGAATTAACAGTGTTGAATAATGACGGTTCTTATCTAAAAATCCCGGCGGAAGAGATTGCCGGTTTTATAAAAAAAAATTTAGCTGATAACGAAATTGACAACAGCCTCTATCAAGCAGTCAAAAAGGATTATGTAAAATTATTCCTGCCACCCCTCGAGGTAACAACCTTGCAGAGCATCTACCAGGAAATTAAACCAGTGATTGAACAGGCTGAGCGGCAAGCATTAGAGGTGAATAAACCGCTATTAATACTATTGTCTGAAATACACGGCTCGAAGGAATCTTTTTTACTGCATACAATCATCCTGCTAATTGCTTCCAATAGGGGGATTAAACATTTATCAGTTGAAACAATTAATATCTATCATGAAAAATACGGTTGGGATGCTCAAGTTAATGAAATAAAGCGGCTCATGGTTTTTGCTCAGGAGAATCTTGCTATGCATGTGCAAGATCTCGAGGGTAACTTACACTATAAAAACCAATTATCCCCTTATCCCTATCACGAAATCCCAGAGCAGGAATTCGGTATTGAAGTCCGTGAAGCAAGCTGGATTAGCGACGTGACAGCACTTAAAAAGGCTAATATCATGATTGTGGGGGCAGGGCACCTGAATAATCTTTTAAACAGCGAATTAAAAAATAGTTACTACCTGTTACCAATTGACTGTACGAGTGATAAAGATTTCAGCGATATGTTGTCGATATCGCAGCATAACTTTATTGCCATAGAGAACAGCACCCAGCATCTTTCTCTTGATGAAATTCTTGCAATGGTTGAAAAATTGCTTGATTCATAACAGGGTTGAAAGGCGGCTATAAATCCATGGAGCCAGACTCCATTGATTTATAGCATAAAGGCAAGATCTTGAATTGTTTCATCTCTGGATAACACAGTGGTCTTCTGATTTTTATTATTCTTGAATGCTAACACTTTCAATAACCACAGGTGTTATAGGTTTATTTTGATAATCGGTTGGTAGCTTGCTAATCTTGTCAGCAACGTCTTGTCCCGAAATGACTTGACCAAACACGTTGTAATTGCCTTTTAAGTCAGGTGTTGGTGCTACGGTAATAAAAAATTGGCTGCCGTTGGTATTGGGTCCTGCGTTAGCCATCGCAAGTACACCAGGCTTGTCAAAACTAGCCTCTGTATTTTCATTATCAAATTGATAGCCGGGTCCGCCGGTTCCATTGCCAAGAGGATCACCACCTTGAATCATAAAACCACTAATGACGCGGTGAAAAGTTAACCCATTGTAAAAAGGGCGTTTCACCATCTCACCTGTCTTTGCATCTTTAAATTCCTTTGTTCCCGTTGCCAAGCCCACAAAATTTGCTACGGTATTGGGTGCTTCTTTGGTAAATAATTCACAGGTAATAGTCCCTACAGAGGTTTTAATAATCGCTGTTTCTGCGTGTGCAGATATCATGTCTGTTATTAACAATAAACTGACTAGCAAAGAAGCTATTTTTTTCATTTGAGAATCTCTCTGGTTGTGATAGGGACTATGTTAGCTCTGACAGAACGTAGAGCACAAGGGTAGCTCGGCTAAAACGTCGCTTTATTTTTATGGAACTACTGGAATAGGCGGTGCATTTTCACTGCTTATAGGACTCATGGCCAGGCTTTGAAAGGGGTTAAAAAAGCCGCATTTTAAATTTCCGATAGGAGGATGTTTTTCACTGGTTGCCACTCGTTCTTCCTTCTCGGGTACTCCATCAGGAATCCAGACGGCGAGTGGGGTAGAGGTGCCTGCTGACAACTCTTTACGAGGATGTGTTTTTACTAATGTCGTTGTTTCTACAAGCGTTTGTAATCCATTTGAATCGACAATACTCGCTAAGGTCTCGCCTGCTGACACCTGTGCTTTACTGGCTGATACTTGCTCTTCCTGACTGGCTATTGCATTAGGAATTAATCCGGCGGAGTGAGTAGGGAGATCTGCTGTTAACGGATTTTCCTCAAAGGAAAGAACTAGAATCTCTTCCAACTTGCTTGTCTCTGAAGGAATCGTTGGTTGCTGCCGGGTAGAAAATAGATCTTTAAAATAAGGAAATATTAGCCACCCAGCAATGATGAAACACCCACAGGTCGCTAAGGCAGATAGATACAAAGCACTGTAAATGATAGAGGTTGCTGCAATAGTTAATACGGCGGTATATCTAAATCCAATATAGAGAGTCAATTGGAAATTTGGCGGGTCAACCTTAATTTCCTGCACAGGTGCAGGCGTCTTCTCTTTAAAACTGGGTTTTAATTTTTCCAAACCAAGTTTAAATTTATCTAAAGTTAAGTGATATGTTTCACGCAACTTAAGCAGATTATGTTTATTTTCTTCAGCAAGCCGTTCATAGTTTGTTTGATAATGTAGTAACTCGCTAAGCGCTTCTTCCGTTTCTACAGGAAGTTTTTCTGGCATTGCTTCAAGCCATTGCTGTAATTGCACTAAGGTCGTTTCTGCGGGCAGTTTCTCCAACAAAGCAAAGAAATTAGGATGAGCACTTAATTTCAGCAAATTCATCAAATCAGGAAGGGCCAGGGTGCCAAGTTGGTTTATGAAGTGAGGATTTAATTGAGTTATCCTTTGCAGGCTTGACTTATAAGGACTATCTTCTAACGCGTTCAAAACGAGTTCTGAATGGGAGGCATGTTGTAAGATTACCATTAAGGTATTTACGTTGAGTAAGGCATCAACTTTAGAGTCACGATAACTTTCCAATACCGGCCATATACCAGGGATTGCTTGTACCCATGGAATGTATTCTTGTTTGCCAGTTAGCTCTAAATATTTTGATAAGGCCAATAGCAGTGCTTTATTTTTTGTTAGAGGCCCAATTTTATCGATGAGTTGGCCTACTTTAACATTTTCTTCATTGGCCAGGGAAACAAGCGCATTAACCGTTTCTGATAAGTCTTTGCTAATGTCATCAAGCCCAACAAGTATTTGTGCAACAAGCCATTCTGAATCGGCAAATCGTCGTTTAAGAGCATTTTTTATCCATCCAAAAACCGTGGGTACAATAAGACGATTAACAATAAAGGGTATTGGTCCGCCTATAATACCCATAAATAAAGAACCCGCCGTGAGTGTGCTGCTGATGCCTGAAAACCAGCTCGTTATCGTAGAAAGATCGATTGTTGGCAGACTGACTTCATCCCATTTTTTCTCGCGAATTTGGATTTTAGTTTTATTAAGATAGTCGGCAACAAAGGTTTTTATCCGCTCGTCAGGCACAAAGCGGCCAATAACGGGAATCGTTTGCGCAAACTCTAACATTTCATTCAGGCTGGTTTTAATAAGAACTATTTGAGCCTCAACTTGCTCCTCACTGAGAAGTCCTTTTTCATCTAAAGCAGAGCAAATCGTTTCTTTGAGACTGAGTTCCTTTTTAAAATAGGGATCGAAAATCTCAACGAATTGATCCAGGGTATCGAAATTTTGTTGGGTTACCTGATGGCCGTCCTGTTTCCATTTGCGGTGGAAAAGATCAGCAAAAATTCGGAGTTGATCGACCGTTGCCCCTGGTAATTGAGGTACCAGGGTTGGCAATGTGTTGAGAGGGACGGAGGGTTCAACGAATTCTATATCACTAATTTTATTTTCCGGTAGCCAGCAATCCAGCACTTGCTGATAATCTCTGGCTCTGGCTTCTAAAAATTCATTAGCCACATCGCCGTCTATTACGGGATGGCGTTCTAACAGTTCTGCATAATGCTTTTCAGCATTGCGGTTCAAGCTACTTAATGCGTGCAGTAATTGTTGATAGTCAACGATAGAATGGTCTTCCCCAAATTGAGGTGCCAAAATTTTATCGGCGTTTTGTCGACATTGGAGCAGTTGGTCAACCATTAAATAACGTGCTTCTTCTAATAAACGCATTTTTGCGCGTTCTTGGTGTTGCTTAACGCTAATCTGTAGTTGATGATTCTTAAAAGCTGCCGCCAATGTTTCTGGGGAGTCCGAAGGTTGGCCTATGCTTTGCGCATCAATGATGGAAATGTACTGTCCCTTTTTTCCATTGCGGGCTGCTCTGCCTTGAATTTGTTCTAATTCACTCGGCGTCAAATCGGTACAGGCATTAACGACCAATATGCCATTTTCATTCTCTGGATCCACATCGGCGCCACGAGCCAGACTTTGGTTCGCTGCGGTCAGGAAATAATCCAGCCCTGCTGTATAGATTACATTTTCTTCTGATTTCCCTGTTTCTTCATAACCATGATAGCTTTGTACTTTCCAGTCAGTATTTCTTGCTATGAAATCCCGGAACTGATCAGTCGCTTGGGGGGAACGCGTAATTAATAAAATCGGTTGCGCCGGGTTTTTTTGTTTACGCTGTGTAAGCCACTCAAACGTTTTATTAAGATGATCTTCTGTTCCAAACGCAGTGATTAATCCCAGGTCCTCTGACTGATCGGGATAAAAAGTTGGATAACGGTAAGCCACTAACCCCTGCTGCTCATAAAATTCAGTGCGATCGACACGAGGACCGGAAGTTGCTGTTAAGCCGACTATAGGGCCGCCACGTAAACGATAATAATCAAAGAAAATTTTGGCTGCATTAACAATGATTGTTTCTATACTCGGTTCTATGATAAATGGATGGGCTGGTGGCGGAGTTTTATTATTAAGCAGGGTATGCAAAAGCTGTTGTATATAATCAGAATAGCTAACATGGGGATCAGGCCTGCTACTAACAATAGGCGCTGCATAAGAATGTACGTCACTTTTCTCTTTTATTTTTACTGTAAAGAAGTCTTCTTTTTCCTCTAGTTCATGAGTTATGGTAGCGGATTCAATGATGGCGTCTAATAACTCATCGGAAATTTTTTGGGTAAAATTGATAAAGGCACTACGAGGATTTTTGGCAATAAAATAATTTCTTAAATTAGCAATATCATCTATTTCAGCGCAGGGATTATTAAGGTAGATATCTTTTTCTTTGACAAATTCGAGTAGCAATTTATAAAGTTGAGCCCAGGACTCCGTATCATTTAATAAAGGATCTAACGACGCAGCCAGGCGAAATAGCACTGTAGAGGTTAAAGCAGCATCGATCTCATCAGCAACCAACGCAGGATTATTAGGCAGGACTTTCTTTGCCAATGCCATCCGCATGCGGAATAAAGAAAGATTCGATGCGGTAGAATAATTAATCCCGTTAGCAGTGTATTTAGCATGCGCACTTTGTGCGGTGATAATAGTTTCCCCATGAGGGATCCCTAAATAGTGATAACAGGATGAAAATTTTTCCAGCGCATTTTTTGCCAATTCATTATTTTCAGTGACAACATCGACTGTTTTACCTAACCCCACCAATAAAACGGCATGCATAGCAGCAATAATACTTTTACCTTCTCCCGTTTTAACTTCATGAATAATATTATTGGGGGAATGTATGCGTTGCAGCAAGGTTAAGATTTGAGTATCGCGTGGAAATTTGTAGGTGGTGCGATAAATCGCTTCGGCACCCAAGGCAACCAACAGTAACTGATTACGATGAACGTTTATTCCCTTGCTGATTTGATCTTGTAATGCTTTGAATAAATGTTGGAATTCAGTGTCATTCAAGTCATTAATGGTAAGCTCTTTAAGAACCCCATTAATATTTAACTTAAGCGGTTTTTCTGCCATATACGACATAACGAGCTGGTAGTCACGCCACAGCAGTTCTTGTTGTTCGTCGCTTAACGGCAGCGGTTCATCGGTTTCATGAGACTTGAGTTTTATTTGCGCAATTTTTGCTCTTACAGCGGCGGGATCATACTGATATCTTTGCAGGTTCTCTTTGTATTTCGCGCGGTGAAACACTGCTATGGCTTGTTCCAAAGAAGGCTTGGCCAATAGTTCCAACATTTCTTCAGCATTCACTAATTGTGATTTATGCAGCCGCGCTAAATATTTTAAGCCGCGCGGATGTTGTTCTGCCAGTTTTTGCAATTCAGTGAGCAAAGGTTGTTTTGTTTGCTGGGAAATAGCATGGCCAAGTATCAGTAAGGAGTGAATTTCATCTTCAGGCTTTTTTTCCAGGAATTTTATTAGTTCAGTAAGCTCATGGGCAGGATTTTGTTGGTAAAGTCCATCGAGCACTTTCAGGGCTAACGAAGCAGGTTTAACCTTTTTGAGAAACTGAGTGATATCGTTTAACTGGTTAGCGCTTAGATATGGGTGGGCATTTAGAAAATCCAGGCCTTCCTCATTACTAACCAAGGGGATAAGTGCAGTGAATATTTGCTGCGCTTCTTCCAAGCCAAGCGGCAACAAGGTTTCCATAAGATTGAAAAAGGATGCTGGATTCACTTTGGCATCGATACTTAAACAAGTCTCCAGAAGAAGGCTTACTAAGTTCTTTGCCTGGGGTAATGCGCCATAAAGCAGCGGCTTTTTTCTAAGGGCGAGTAAAAAATTCGTCGTTAGCCTACTTTTAGCTAGTTGTCCTTGGTGCTTTGTCAGTTCGACAGCAGTCAGTTCAGCCAACGATAAGAACGCATCCACATTGGAATTTATTTCCAGAAATTGATCAAACGCAAGAAAAATTAAATGGTTAGGATTGTTATTTGCAATAGCGCTTAGCGCATGTAAAAGGCTTGTAATTTTATTGATGTCACGTAGCAAAATTTTCATATCCATTTTTGGATATAACGCTTTTAGGCAAGGTCCAATCAAGGATCGGTATGTTTCAGAAATGTCTAACTCGCTGAGCCAGGCATGGATTAGGGAATGTACAATGCGGCTGGAATCCTCCAGTGCGCCCAGGGATTTTTCCAGATTTTCTTTCTGAGTTAATAAAAAATACCCTAGTTTTTTTGCAGGAAATTTTCTTAAAAAGATTTCCGGGATTGGCGTATTAGCTATCCTAAATGCAGACACCTGATCGTCTCGCCAAATACTCCATAAACTCTGAACACCATTTATCTCATTCGATTGCGCTTCACTTAAATGTAAGGAAAATTCATGGATGCAGGCAGCAATGTGTATTGAAGATAATCGTTTATCAAAACCATTTTCTCGCAAAAAATTTATAAAGTTTGCAGAGAATTTTGCTGGTTCAATATTGCTGCGATAATGACCTCCTGTGGTTGTTGCAACATAGTAGGCACATAATAGATCGGCAATATAAATAGCCTTATCGTCTACCGCATTTTGGGTCATTACTTGATGCAATTTGCGATAAAAAACAAGGTCTTCTCGCAAAGGTTGGGTTCCGAGGTAGCGAAACACCGCTACTTTAAGGTACTGCTCACCGGGTTGGTGGCTCACAATAGCGTCTAATAATTCAGTCTTAGAAACAGCGTAGGTTTTTGTTATCGGATGAATCGCCGCAGAATGAATATTCATTTCAGCGGAAATCACTTGAAAACCGTTCCAGGTATAGGCGTAAGGAGCATCCATGGGTAATAGGGACACTCCTTTGATTTCGTCAATCTGTTCTTTTAAAACGTGCTTGGCCATTGCGTGGTCAAGTAAATTCTCCAAGCCGATGAAAAAGGTTTGAATAGTTGTGAAAGGAGCAATGGATAAACCGTTTTCACTGATTAACTGTTTTGCAAGAAGGGCTAATAGTTTTTGCGCTTCCTCTTCATTTCCGGTGTAGGCCATAAATTTTATATAAAGACGTTTCCACAAACCTTCTAACTTGTGCAGTGTGACCCGATCAAAGCTAATATTATTTTGCGCCGTATATATCAGTAGATGATGGCCTAGAGTTTGAAAAGCGGGCCAGGTTAGTGGTGATTTTCCTACAGGGGTTTCTGCTGCCACTTTTAGAAAAATGGCATAAGAGCCGTTTGCAATAAGTTGTTCGACCGAGGAAATGTCTGTTGCATATTGAAAATGTACTTTATAAAAATAGGGTAATAGGGAGCGCTCTTCCAAAAATGACAATAATTTAAAAAAGCATTCCAAGCCTTGCTTATGCTTGCGAATAATAATCTGTAGAAGGATTTTTAAGTTGTCTTCATTGTGTACTGCAAAGCTCGCAATAAATTGTTCTAAACGTTCGATTTCTTCCTTATGATTTGGGAAATAAAAACGTGTTAAAACGAGCAATTGCTCTTCCAGATCCTGGATCTCAACTTCACTCAAGGGAGGATGGGGATGAAAAATATTCAGCAAGCGCTCTGCACAACCGATGAGTTCGAGCTTTTGCTCATCCCTGAGAGAAGCTATGTCCTCTTCAGCTAGCAAGGCTGGATAGGATGGTAATAACGGGTCATCTGCGATACCCGACGGTGACTGGGAATTATACAATAATTTGGGGAAAACAAGCGGTGGGTTTACAGGAAGGTATTTGTCATTTGGCTTTAGTTTAATGGCGTACATTGTGCGGCCAAAAAAATAACTTTCCTTAACTTGACAATCTGCTGCGAGGTACCCATCAAGAGTGGATTCAGCGTGATACAGCAAGGCTGAAGCGACGTATTCTTCCATATTATCTACAGCATAGTGAGGCAATTTAATCCTGGGGATGGCGTCAGATTGGCTGTTAGGCTCTATCAATGCGGTACCAAAAAATTTGGCGGCTATGCGTAAACGAAAGTTCTCATCGTTGGCGAGTTGTTCATAAAAATGACGGCGACTATGGTGTTTGAGATAAAATTCGGTAAGGTAGCCCGCTTGTTTAAATGACTCCTCTTGCTCTATTACATGTGGTAGAGTGCTTTTTGCAAAAGACGCCAGTCGTTTACAGAAACCATCTAAATTAACTTTTAAATCCCATGAAGAATTAAATGTTGAAGAGAACGCCATCGATTCATCTAATTCTTGATGAACGGCTTGTGAGTGGGTTTCTTGCACCTGTTCATTGACGGCTTGTGAGTGGGTTTCCTGCACTTGCTCATTGACGGCTTGCGTTTGGGCGACGGATTCTTGATGTGTCAGGGATAAGCGAACCTTGGATTTGAGTTGTTCCCGGCTAAGCGTCTTCGACTTACGTGTATTTGCACTTGCCTCGCGGGCAAGGATATAGGCCCCAGGTTGAACCTGCTTGTTCGACTCTTTTTCGTATTTTTGCTTATAACTATTAAGCGCTTTAAACCATTTTCCGGACTCTGTGCTTGACGCCTGAATGTTTCTATAAGTCGCCGATGCAATATGGCTGGACGATAAATAATAGCCCGCTTCTTGGGGTAAAGATTGAAAGAGTGCTGTTTTGTCTTGCGCAATGGGCCTTAGGGCAAGCAGATTAGCATCGATATTGTCTTTGGTAATTAAAACAACTTGTACCAAGGTCTGACATTTACTGTTTTTCACCGCTTCTAACGTTTTTTCAAAAACTTGTTGACGCTCAGCCTGCTCTTTATATTGGTCTCCCTTAAGTACAATGGTTATTTCACGAATATCGTAGGTCGTACAGCGTTGCAAGAAAGGTAGTAACTCATTGGCACCCGCAGGGTTAGCAAGCGCTATAACTGGAGGGGCATTATCATGACTACTCTGAAGGGAAAAATGAATGTAACCGGTTAGCGCTGAATTAAAATAACAATAATCGTTTAAAGGGGTAGTGTAATTAATATATCCTTGCTTCTTGTTAGGGGAATGAAAACCACTTGAATAATGGTCAACAATAGTTTGATTTAAGTGATCGTGTGTTTGCCCTTTGTTGGCTGGGAGTGGTTTAAACTTCTCAAAAATAGCTTTTGCTACTTGGTAAGGAAGTCGTTCTGTTCTTTTTTTATAGTCAGCTACGCTTGTCACACACTCATCGATACCAGGACGAAAGTGAGGCGGCGGTGTTCCCCCCTCAGTAACAAGAAATACTTCGCGAAAGTCGATGCCAAGAGTTAGGCCATTTAGAACGTTTTTATAAATTACGTCGAGGAGAATGCTAATAAGACGAGCCTGCTGTTCCCAGTTGCCAATACCATCCAGCGCTGCAAAAGTTTCTAAAGAAAGATGCGCTTTTTTACTGCGCCAAAAATAGTTGGTCTGTCTTTGCTCAGCAGAATTATTCGAGTTCTCGAGTATGTCGGCAATGTTTTTTTCATAAGGATTGTTATAAGTCCATCCCTGCTTTACAGCTTTAAGAAAGTTAAGGCTGGCGTCTCGGATAACCCCTGATTCTACGGAGCTCCATAGGTAACTCGACACCTCCTGCATAGAAAAAAAGGAGGTAGATGGTTCTTTTAAATAAAGGAAAGGCGCATCCCAAGTACTTATCATAAAAAGCGAAATACCATCAACCCAAATTGGAGCGAACTATAGCATATCAGCAATTAACTGGTCGAATTAAACATTACACAATGAGTAATATTCGAGCATCAAAAAATCACAGGTGCTGGAATGTCAGCCTGTTTCCATGTTTCATTCATTCCTCTTGTAGCTGAGCCGCTTCTTTGCTCGTTCCTCCTTGTCGTAACGCGTTAGCCAAATCATAAATGTCTAACCATTTTTAGGATGCTGTTTTAAATCTTGCTCATGTATTACAACGGCTTCTTGAGATGTCCGACTTTAAACAAGCATTTCCCAATAGCCCTCTAACTGCAAATACCAATTAGGTGGCTCGAGCCCGCGATCCTTCTAATTATTTTTGCATAATGATATCGGCATATATTTCAGGCGCTGTTCTTTCATCTAATCCGAGATCCTTTTTTAAACGAGGCGGCTGTACTTTGGCGGTAAAAAAGGAGGCGATGGAATTTGAGAAATACTTTTGTGGTAAATAGGGCTTACCCAAATGTGAATAAGTTGGTTTACCCTCCAGGACAGCCTGATTGAGCAGTGCACCAGGCACAGCTTGAGCGATGCGTTCTGCGGCTGACGCTGCTTCTGAGCCTGTGACGTTAACTCTTAGAAAGGCTGCTTGGTATTCAGGATTCCCAATGGTCAACCCGGGGACTTGAATTCGACTCGCAATATTATCGGGTAAAATAATTTTAAATTGAGCTGCTATCTCAGGATGCTTTTTATAGATTGCAAGGATCTTTTGCAAATAAGCGTCCAAATCTTGTATACCCGGATGAAGGCCAAGACGCACTTGCATAGTTGGATGGCATTTTAATTCTTTTAATAAGCAATCAAAAAAGTCTGCATCGATTGCTACTGGCTGGGTAGTACTGCTGATAAAGGCCAATGATTGGTCTTTCGATACGTCTAAAATTTCTCTGATTTCTTGTGGAGTTTTGCTACTTGAAGTGTTTGATGTGGCATAGGCATTATCAATGCTTAAATGCCCAGTAACAAACAATCGATTGCTGGGAACTTGAAAATCGTCTTTGGCAATATCCAAAGGGATGGCCCATTTAACATTGGAACGGGTACTTAGAGTGGGAACCTGTTTCCATAAACAGTGGTTATCCGGTTTAAACATAAATTCATAGGCCATGAGTACAGGCATATTGACCGATTCAGCCAATTGAAAGGGTATTTCATTGTCGACAGAGGGTACCCCTATGTAGGCATACTCGACTTCCTGTTTTTGCAGGTGGCTCACAATCCTATCGAGCTGTTCTTGAGTTAATCGCCCTTCAACAAAATTATCCAATTGGAGAAGCTCAGGAAGCGCTATTGTTTTTACCGAGGGTGGAATTTTGGTGCTGCTAACTTGTTGTAGTGCTGCCTTGGTCAATGAAATAAGAGTAATTCCTTGCCCCTTCGGCGTTAGAACATCAATGGTTTTTAAAGCTAGATTGGTATCACCGACACTACTAACAAAAAATGCGATTTTCATAGAGTACTTTAATAAAGTCAGATGGTCATTGAGGAGGTATTCTGGCATTTTCATATAGGCTTGTAAATTCAATTTCAGGTGTTTGCGTAGCTAAGTCGTTTGTGAGCACAACGAGGCTACCCTGCTGTAATTATGCAAATTGCCTTGCAATAAGTTATCTGGGAATGACTCTATAAATTGACACTTTACAATGTGTTTTTGCAACACACCGGGGTCAGGGATTGACCCCGGTTTATGCAGGTTTTTCACTAAACAGCATGGGATTGACTGAAAACTGAAGGGAGGATGAGTTTTGGTGATGATGGCGTTCAGTAGGTTTAGCTGGTGTAGCCTTGATGGAGCGAAGCGCAATCAAGGTTTATTTATCTCAATCCATGAGTGTAGTAGGCGACTATCCAAAAATCGGGCTGATGCTTAAACCAATTGAGCAGTTTAATGTTAGAAAGGATAACTCTGATTACGCTTCGCTCCATCAAGGCTACTGACTGACTATATTTATCAGAAAATCACTATTGCTTATTAAGGAAAATTATGATGTCAAAAAAGAGTACAATCTTTTTAGGAGCTGGTGCGTCATTTGATGCAGGATATCCGTTAACCTCAGGACTTTATGATTGTTTAGATAACTATTTTTCTACTGCTGATGCAACTCAAAAAAAAGAATGGGAAAGATTTAAAAGATACAGAAGTGAGGCGGATGGACGAATAGGCTCAATTTTAAAAAGTAATAATTTAGAATTAGTGCTTACGTTACCTGACTTACTTGCTGCGTCAATTGAGGATTACGATTTAGAAACGGAGAGACTCATTGGGGATATGGAGTCTTTGCAGGGAGCGCAAGAGTGGAGTAGGAGAGTAACATCTAAAGAGCACAATGAATTGCAAGAAGCAAAGCAGATACGTGATTTATGTCTCAGATTATTCGAAAATTTTTTTAATTATTTATCTTTTAAAGACAGTGCTAATGAACCACCTAATTATTATAAGAAAATGTTAAAAAGGTTTGATACAGTCATTACTACTAACTGGGATAGTTTATGTGAGCGAACTTTATTTACTAGTGGGCAGTGGAGTCCTTACAATGGTTATGGAATTGAAGTAACCAATGTAGTGACTAAAACTCTATCAAAAAAAATGATCTATAAACTTCATGGAAGTTCAGGATGGAGGTTTGATTCAGAAAGTAATGATTTTTTCTTAGAGGATTTATTTAAAAAATATCTAATCAAAGAGGCTCCTCTAGAAAGACAGTCAACATCAGAAAGTGAATATATTTTCATAACACCTAGTTATTTAAAGCAACTTGATAATCACAATCTAATTAAGATTTGGCAAAAAGCTTATCAAGCAATTAATACTTCGCTAAAATTGTCTATAGTAGGCTATAGTCTTCCAAAGGCAGATGTCGCGATTAGAGCTTTATTATTGGCTGCAATAGGGAAAGAAATTGAAGTAATAGACCCATGCCGCGACAATCAAGAAAAATGGGATGTATTCTTTGGTGTTGGCAATTACACGTTTATTCCAAAATCTGCCAGCCGCTATTTTGATGGTTAAACGAAAGCTCTGAAAGATTTTTGAATCGGAAACTCTCAAAACCAGGTATCCCCACTAACAATCTCACCAGGCATTGTCTGCTTCAAAAAATTAATCTCTTCCGGGGTGGGTTGGTTAGGGCCGAAATAAATATAGGTTGTTCTTCCTGCATGTTCAGGCACTTCATCTTCAATATCTTCGATATACACAACGTCCGGGTTATCGGGATCTTTATTGACCCAGTAACCGCGTATGCCAAATTGCTCGCCTGAGTGAACTTCAGTACCTTTCGCTGCGTGGGTATGCATCTTTTATCCTTAAAAGAAATGTTACCGTTTAAAGATAGTATAGTTTTCGCATTAATTCCTGGATTGCTTAGTTTCTATTTTCTGATTGGATTCAGGGCAGGGGAGTTAGGTTTCTGTGGCGAGCGTCTGAAAATTTTTATTGCAACTCACCACAGAATAAAATAAGCTTATTACGCATTTTTTGAGATTTAAATGCAGTTGTACAAGCGCTGATAGGAGGGACGGCAATCCCCCGCTACCAGCTAACCACAATTTACACGGGAGTAAATCATGGCTGACGTCATACTAGACGATTTCACGTCTATTTTTCAATGGTTCGTCCACAAGAAAACCCTTTATTCACCTGGTTTTATCTCTTAAGCATTCGGCTTAATGGCTTTTTAGTGTCCATAAAAAGCTGGCAGGCACGTATGGATTTTTGAGATCTCGACGCACGGGTAGGGTCTTTTTCTGTCTTACCCGGGCTATCGCTCACCTTGAAAAAGGAATCAGGATGAATCATTCAATCAATAAAAACCCCTATGCACCTATTACGCGCTTAAAGAGGGGCTTCGTTTTGGAGCGATAAAACCACTCCCGGCCGACTAGGCGCCCAAGACTACACAGCTGTCTGTAGCCTGGGTGCAACGAAGTGAAACCCGGGTTACGGTTCGCCGACCTTCAACCTAGCAACAAAAAACAAGGAAAAAATGATGTCCTACTCACCACTGTTAATCGTTGAAGATGATTTTGTTTGTCAGCACATTTATCTGTCCTTACTCAACGAGTATCAACCCGTTTTGGCAGCGACGGCGGCAGAAGCCCTCGACTGCCTGTCAAAGCAGCCTTTCCATTGCATCCTGCTCGATTTGGGTTTACCGGATAAACCAGGCGAGGAGTTACTTCCTTTAATTCGTCGTAATCCCTTAAATGGCAATACACCGGTGATTGTTATCTCCGCACATGTGGATGAGGAGTTAGGCCAGCAATGCTTGGCTTTAGGGGCGAACCACATTTATGTAAAACCAGTGCTTCCTGCGATGTTGCGGCGAATGGTGGAGAGTGCCTTGTTGCATTAATGAAGTTGGGCTATACCGGATGTGAGTGCATCCGTTTTTTTGTTAATGAAGAGTGGTGTTCACTATTGTTTTCTATTCATAAAATAAACAATATTTTCAATGAAATTTTATGATGAATAAGGGTTGCTCTGCGTTAAATAACGCCAAAGCCACGGGGCGGGGCTTCAATTTAAGGTGGAATTGGACTTTGGTTGGGACTATCGTTATCTACAGCAAATATGTCATTAATCCACTCTCTCTTTATACGCAGATCAGTACATTTACGTAATAAATTAACGACCAATGAACAGGCGTTATCATGTTTAGTAAATAGTGATGCTGCAGCTAACATGTCACTCTCAAGCGAATCGGCACATAGATCATCTATCTCAGCAGTTTTTAATAGTTTACCTTTGGCGCTTTGTTTGGGTATATCCTCGCCGGTAAATATTTCAATGTATAATTGATAAGGGTTGAGGTTTGGGACTGGTTGGGCTTTTTGAAAATAACTAAAAATGTTAAAAAAGGAATAATAAGACAATTGAGGTGCTGGTACTGGTGGCCTTGCCGCTGTTACCAGAATTATTTTATCGGATCTTTCTAATGCTAGCACGGGTTCTAGAGTGCTATTCGATGTTAATAAGCGGACAATAGATTTTCCTAGAGGCACACCACTATCACCATGAACTTCAACTACACTTCTCATGAATTTACCTCATTTTAAGTTATCGCTTTTTCTTATAGCTTAAGGCTGATATCCCTAAAACACTTATTCACACACAATAAAATATTGATAAACGACCTATCTGAAGTACTGTGTTGGAAGACGGCTTTTTTGAATCCTGAATTGCGCCATTGCGCCACGATGCTTTTATAACATTGATTAGAAAAGAAGGGGAATAGGACACAACAGGAAATCAAATTTGGCGGAGAGGCAGGGATTCGAACCCTGGGAAGGTCGCCCTTCAACGGTTTTCAAGACCGCCGCTTTCAACCGCTCAGCCACCTCTCCGACAGGGCAGAATAGTATCTTAACAGGTTGCGCTTTGCAAACGATTTTTAACCCATTTTCAATTTCTGTGTCTTTTCCTTTTTACAGTTCGCAAAATCCTTGTAGATGAGTATAATGTGCCACATTTGCAAGGTTGTTGTGATATAGCTTCTTTGAAAATAAGTCAGGCGCTTATTAGGTAAGAGAGCTATGTCGTGATGGATTAGAGCACTCATAGTTGACAGGTGTTTTTTTATGAAACAGATTCGAGCGTTATTCCTGATAGGGCTTTTGCTTTCTTTGACTGCTTGTGCCAAGTGGTGGAATAAAGATGATGATGATAACAGTCCTTTCCAGGGGATGACAGCCAAACAGTTGTTTACCGAAGCTCAGCAAGCGATGGCTAAAGAACAATACGAGAGTGCTGCCAAGCGTTTGGAAGCCCTCGAATCCATGTATCCCTTTAGTGATTATGCTGAAAAAGCACAGATGGATTTGATCTATGCCTATTACAAGAAGCAGGATTATCCTTCGGCGGCGGCTACAGCAGAGCGTTTTATCCATCTTTACCCGCGAGCCAAAAATGTGGATTACGCGTATTATATGAAAGCACTGGCGAACTTCCAGCAAACACGAGGTACCTTCGCTAACTTCCTGCCATTGGATGAATCCTGGCGGGATCCTGGTACACAAAGCCAGGCTTATGCCGATTTTGCTATTTTGATCGAAAAATTCCCAAATAGCCGCTATAAGGCAAATGCTTTGCAGCGTATGATTTATTTACGCAATATGTTTGCGCAGCGGGAATTAAATACTTCACGTTACTATTACGATCGGAAAATGTATGTAGCAGCCGCGGAGCGTGCCAGCTACTTAGTGAAAAACTATCCCCAGGCACCGAGTGTGCAACAAGCCTTGGTTCTGGTTTATTATTCCAATAAAGCGTTAGGTCTGAAAAAAGCGGCTGATGATGCGCTGGCTGTTTATCAGTCTACTTATCACAAACAAATGCCGGAAACTGTTGTATAGGTTAATAACGTCGTGAGCAAATTAGGGTATCGCTATTGTTTATTTTTTATACTTTATTTGCTCATTCTTTCAGCCCATGCTTTAACGATGGAAGATGCTCGCTTGTTGCAGAAGGAGTATCAGCAATATCAAGCCTGGGTGTTGGGGCGTAATTATTTTTTTGGTACCACCGTCAAACAAGACCGCATCAAGGCACTTGCCTGGCAATTGGTGTATGTGGAGCAATTGCCAGCGCCCTATCCTGAAAAAGAAAAACTGCTCAGTGTCTACAGTCAGGGATTATCGGTTGGGCAAAAAGAAGAAGCCAAAAAACTCTCCGCTTTGTTGCGGACGCAATATGATTTTCTACCTCCTTTTAACGAAGACGAATTGTATCGTGTGTATATCCTCCATGAGGAAAAGATTTCCTGGCGTACATTGCAGCTGGTGTTGCCGCCTGAGAAGGTATGGAACAATTTTAATGCTTGGTTGGATTGGCTGGCAAAGACCGCTAACACTGCGCTAGCAGCAACGCTTGAACGGCGTATGCGCGATTTAATCGCTGCCAGGCAATTCCCCATTGTCTATGGCCAGGTTATCGTCAAGGGGCCTGAACCATTGCCGCTGGTTAATTCAGAACTGGAAATTCTGCCGGGTGGTTTTTTTATCGGTCATCCCGACAGAACGACGATTTCTTTTGCTTTGCCCGGTTATAAGTCTGCGAGCTTTGGCATCAATCCCCGTTATGAAGTACAGGCTATTCCACCCATTGTTTTAGACGCGGAGGTGGGGACTAAACCAACTGGCGTCGTGGGGCGGGTTTTACCCTGGGGTGGTGTTGATCGGTCGAATATGTTGTTACAAAGGGTCGTTGGAGAGGGTAAAGCGAGCGAGGATCCCTGGTTCAGGCAGGCGATACCTTTAACGGTCACGAATGGTGGTGAATTTTATACCACTGGTCTAAGCCCGGGACGCTACCAGCTTTTTATCAACACAGCTGGGTTAAGCACTTCAAAGCAATTTACTGTGCGTGATGGTGAAATCCGGGGCTTGTCCTTGATTGATTTACGCCAGAAAGTGGCCCATTAAGCTGGGCTACCTTCGAGTTCTACTGCGGGACTAGTCGTTTTTGTTTGATCGCTTGTTGCATTGAGTCCTGCCAGCAAATCATTAGTCAGATTACGTAACTCTCCGCCGAGCAGGGTAAGGGCTGCATCGCGCTGTAGGTATTCTTCTTCCAGTTCCTGGATTTCGTTAAATTCATCGATAAGGTAATCAAGGCTTTTAAGGCGTTTGAAGGTTAAATCCTGAGTCAGAGTAAATTGAATGCGCTCATTCCATACCAGGGAAATTTCAGCAACACCTAATCCTTGTGCCAAAAGTGTCAAAATTTCTTCTGCAGGTAATTCATAGCCTTTGCAATTGACTCGTTTCTTTTCATTATCAAGGGAAAACAAGAGACAATCAGAGGCTAATTGAAATGAAGGAGGAAGAAGCTCTGGATTACTAAGCCATTGAGCGAAACGTAAGGCTAAATTTTCATTGAGGGCCAAGGGCTCAAGGTGAAGGCCGGGTAGTGATTTTCGTAATAAAGCAGTCAATTGTGAGGCTTGATTGTTGCTTGAGGAATTAATAATCAATCGATTAGACAGGGTATCCAGCATAGCAAATAATCTTTTTTGGACGCAGAATGATTTCGGTAGTAATTCAAATTCCAAATCTTCGGCAAGTTGTGCTTTCTCAGCTCTTTTTATAGTACGGCCTTGCTGTGTTTCGATCGTTTGAATGCGCTCATCTAACATGCGCTTAATGACTCCTCGCGGTAGAATACGCTCTTCTTTACCTAAGCAAATCAAGGAGCAACCAGCTACTTCTTGCACCAGTTCATCGGCGTAAGCTGGTAGCCAGCCATAAATGAAGCGTGCATGGGGAGGACAGGGTTTAAGGATTTCCTCGGCCATAGTAGTCATTAAGTCAGGCTGTTCTTTGAATTCGTAGTGATAAATAAGTGCGTTGTTAAACCACATGATACATCCTCGATTAGCAAAAAAGGGATGCTAACATGTTTCCAAATTGTCTGCGATTACTTAAGGCTTATAAAATTAAATTGCTTTGGATTTATGATCTGGGAGAGGGGGTGGAACTCACGATCTGTCAGTATCGACGTTTTTCCATTCCCCCCGCAGGGTGGGAAACCCTATAATGGCTAATAATCAGTTTGACTTGCTATTCACTAGGGCGAATTCGGTGAAGTTGGGGCAGGAGAGTATTTCTCTTGGGGATGTTGTATAGTTTCCTTCCGCTTTTGCGCCAACACGGCATTGACTTTCCTTAGTTCATTGGTGAGGGCAGCCACTTCTTGCTGGATCGTTTCTAATTTTTTTTCACTTGCCTTGATGGCAAGAACGAATGTTGTAATTTGAGCACTTAGTTCTGGCGGGTTGTGGTTTTCCTGATGTGAACGCAGAGTAGCCATTTCCCGGCGATACTCAGCAAGGTTTCTTTCTTCTTCTGCTTCCCGCATTCCCAGTTGCACAAACTCAGGTTCATAACTGCGATTTAATCCTTCAAGCTCTTCAAGAGTCATTTGGTATAAGGTTTTATAGAGTTGAAGAGGCGGTAGTTGTGAAAAAAAGCGCATGATGTTCTCTCTGTAGTAATTGATTGAGCGATTATATTGCAAGCTGGTTTTCATATAAAGGATATGATTTTAGTATTCACAGTGGGTATTTATTTTTTACAACCTTGCCTGGCCGCCTAGAGTAGGCTGGCCAGGCAAGGCTAGGAGTAAGGTATTAGCTACGTAAAGCAGGTGAGCAGCAGGAAGAGACTTCCAAATGATCTGCCTCAGCTTCTTTGCGTTTTATAGCAAGGACTGAATTGACAATGATTAATTCATCGATAGATGCTTTTTTTTCTTCTATTAAGTCACTTAGTTGCATTTCGTTGTTTTTAATTCGTTCTTTAATCTTTTTAATTTCAATTGATACCTTTCCTTGCTGGCTATCAGCAACAAAAAAAACGCCAAAAAAACCAAGCTGTAAATAACGTTCAGCACCATTGCCGGGAAGACTGGCTAATGCTTCTTTTCTTTTTTCTGCCTCGGCTATACTTTGCCGTTCAAGTGCATCATAGCGTTCTTGCAAAGCAACCAGTTGCTCCTGATCGGCCTCTATACCTTGCTCTGTTGTCTCTATTTTTTCTTCCAGTTTCTCAAAGTGGGGGCCATAGCTGCGATTCAATGCCTCAAGTCTTTCGAGGGGCATATCATTTAAGAATTCAAGCAATTCGTCAGGTTTTTTTTCGGGGTAAAAAGGCATTAATTTCTCTTAAAAGGTCATTAAGGGTGAAAATGATATAGTTGGTTAATAGCAACAGCAAGAAATTTTTACCAGTAAGCGTTAAACGCGAGCACGTAGGAGATAAAATCAACAGTTTCGCGCCCAGCTACGGTAAACCATGGGCCAGCAATGATGCCTACATTGGAAGAAAAATTATATTCTATAGCGGGTGCCAGGGTGATTTTATCAACAGCCCCATGGCCTATCGTGCCGGGCTTTCCCATCGCATCATTGCCTATAATGCCTCTAAATCGAGTTTTTTGCCGATTGGCAATATAAGTTTCCATCACTGCAACCCAGTTTTGGGTTAAGGTTAATTCTGCGGCCGCATCCAAACTCACCAGATCGCCAGGTCGAATGTTGCCATCCGTGTCAGGCGTCCCGCCATAGCTACTTAAACCTTGAATGGATACAGGACTGGCATAAACGTAGGCTAGACTTAAACGCGAACGAAAATAATGAACGTCCGTGAGGTGCAAGAGATGTTGAAAATTAAGGGAAAAAACGGTTTGGTAACTACCTAAACCGGTTGCATCAACGCCGTTACTGGTTGGATCCAGCTTTTTATAATTTCCTGTGGGGATAATTTCTTGCACCAAAAGGCGCAGATCAGGGCGCCAGAGTTTATCTTTTTGTTCTATTAACTGTAAGCCCATGCCGGCAGAGGTATCACCGATACCAGTCGAATTGGCACCTGACAAACGGTTATAGACATAAGGCAGACCAAATTGCACATCCATTCGATCGGTTATGCCATGGGTAAATATCGGGTTTAAAACCTGACTTTGGCCGGTTGGTACATGAATTAATTTCCAATGACGGCTATAAATGCCATCATTGATGGTATCGAAACCGTAAATTTCAAGGTTAGTATGGCCATTAGGCACCGTATGCCCAGCGGGAGCTAATAAAGGACCAGTAAACCAAGGTCCTGCAGCAGAAACTTGGGCATGGGAGAATAGAAGGGCAAGCGTGCATACTGTAAAAAATCCGCGCATAAAGTCCTCTACCTTGCGATACCACAACACAGTAGTGTAGATTAGCCGACTTTTAGTGTTTCGGAAATAGCCATGAAACCTGCAGTTTATCTTCATAAAACTAAACAAAATGCGTTGTTACGCGGTCACCCCTGGGTTTTTCCCAAGGCAATCAGTAAAACAACGGGCAAATTGGTGACGGGTGATTTAGTGGATGTCTTTAGTGAGGAAAAGGAATTCCTGGCAACGGGTGTTTATAATGAACATTCCCTTTATCGCGTCCGTGTTCTTGCGCAAGCTGGAGAAATGAGTGATAACAATTCATTGGCAGCGATTGTCTTGCTGCGCTTAAAGCAAGCTTTAACCATTCGGGAAAGCCTTAATTTACCTAACGAAATGACAACAGCTTACCGCTTGTTTAATAGCGAGGCCGATGGTTTGTCTGGGTTGACCATCGACCGTTTTAATCAAGTTTGTGTAGTAGCCAGTTCAGCTTATTGGGTCGAGGCAAATAAGGAAATGATTAAACAGGCCCTGGGTGAACTTTTACCCCAGGATAACCTTGTTTGGCTGGCGCAAAAAAAGCCCTTGGCCCAAGATGGTTGGAAAAAAGAAACGGAAGAACCGGCCGCAGAGACTGCGCAAGTGCTTGAAGCCGGTGTCATTTATCAGGTTGATTTTTCCCAGGCACAAAAGACAGGCCTTTTTCTTGATCAGCGTGAAAATCATCAGCGTATTGCAGCGTTGGCGAAAGGCAAGAAAGTATTGGATCTTTATTCCTATACAGGCGGGTTTGCTTTACATGCGGCGAAAGCGGGAGCTACTAAAGTAACGGCTGTCGATAGTTCTGCACAAGCGATTCTCCAAGCGAAACAAAACGCAGCATTGAATAATCTTGATACGATCGAATTCATTGAAGCGGATGCGCGTGATTATTTAACCCATGCGGGGGACTATGATTTGGTCATCCTGGATCCACCCAAATTGGTTCCTTCGCAGCAACATTTACAGCGTGCTAAAAACTATTATCGCTTTTTGCACCGAGAGGTATTCAAAGCCATGCGCTCTGGCGCTTTGCTGGTGACCTGTAACTGTTCATCGGCCTTATCTACCCAGGAATTTTCTTCCTTGGTGAGTAGTCAAGCTGCGGCAGTAGGAAAACAAGCGCGTATCGTTGGTATTTTTGGGCCATCGAGTTGTCATCCTACCTTGGCAGCTTTTCCAGAAGGAAATTATTTAACGGCGGTTTTGTTGGCCGTAGTCTGATATCTTCAGGCATTTGCGTAACGTCAAGGCGAAAAAAGTTTTTACTGAGGAAATCCAGATACGACTAAATGACCGAATTAAAATTTTTTTCAACGAAGAGATCAATGTTTTTCGTGTCCTGTATGGCGAGTTTGTAAACATTGTAATACGTCATAAAAACTAAGTTCACAGGCTTGCAGCAGGACTAATAAGTGAAACAATAAATCTGCTGTTTCGTTCATCAGTTCATCCCGATGATTACTCACTGCCGCAATTACGGTTTCAACCGCTTCTTCACCTACTTTTTGCGCACAGCGAGAAATACCTGTTGCCAATAATTCGGCGGTATAACTGCTAGTATCTTTCTTGTCTGCGCGGTCTTGAATCAGGTGAATCAAGTTAGCTAAAAAACTCAGCAGGGCTGGTGTGGCTGGTTGAAAACAGGTAGCGAAACCTAAATGACAGGCTGGGCCTGCAGGGAGTACCTGCACCAATAAACTGTCGCCATCACAATCCCTGGCAATGGATTGCATGATCATGGTGTTGCCTGAGGTTTCACCTTTACGCCACAAGCGTTGTTTGCTGCGGCTATAAAAAGTGACTTGTTGGGTGTCCAGGGTGATTTGTAAGGATTCCTGATTCATGTAACCCAGCATGAGGACCTCAGCCGTTTGGCTATTTTGAATAACGGCGGGAATAAGGCCATTCATTTTGTGCCAATTCAGATCCCCGATTTGAAAATTGTTCATAATCTTACCTCAATGTGATTGGCAGCCAGTTGTTGTTTGACGTCAGTGATACTTAAAATGTTATCGTGAAAAACACTGGCAGCCAGCGCTCCGGAAACCTCTGTGCGCAGAAAAACGTGCACGAAATCAGCCGCTTTTCCGGCGCCACCTGACGCAATTAATGGCACTTTGCTTAACTGGCGAATTCGCGCCAATTGCTTCAGATCATAGCCTTCACGCACGCCATCGGCTTGCATGCAATTCAAGACAATTTCACCGGCACCACGCTCTTGGACTTCATGAACCCAGTCGCTTGTTTTGCGTCTTGAATTTTTACTTTTACTTTCATCGCCCGTGTATTGATAGACATAAAAATCATCCTCTACCCATTGACTGTCAATACCAATCACAACGCATTGACTGCCAAACTCACTGCTTAACTTATTGATTAAGTTGGGATTCTCCAATGCTGGACTGTTGATTGACAGTTTATCCGCCCCGGCATGTAAAATAGCTTTCGCTGTTTCCAGGTTGCGGATTCCGCCTGCCACAGTAAAAGGAATATTGATTGTTGCTGCAATTTGGTTAACCCAGTTGGGACACACACTACGTCGATCACTACTTGCTGTAATATCATAAAAAACCAGTTCATCAGCACCTTGTCTGGAGTAGCGGGTAGCCAGGGGTAAAATATCACCAATAACCCGATGATTACGAAATTTAACCCCTTTCACAACTTTATTATCATGAACATCGAGACAGGGAATAATACGTTTACTTAACATTTTTTTGCCTCGCTAAATAAGCTGCAAGTTCAAAATCACTTTCATAAAGCATGCGTCCGAGGATGGCTGCTGTTACGCCAAGGGAAGATAAAAGAGCGAGATCATCCACATGGCGAATGCCACCGGATGCCTGCCAGTGGAGGGTTGGAAAGCGGTTAATAGCCTCGGAATAGAGCATAAAATTAGGGCCATTCATCATCCCATCACAAGCAATATCGGTACATAAGATTGTTTTAATACCCAATTTTTGGTAGTGATTGACCACGTCCCACAAGTTATCATCGGTCGTCGTTTGCCAGCCATGAATCGCTGGCTTTGGCATCCCTTTGTCGGTGTGAACATCCAAGGCTAAAACAAGTTTATGCGCACCTAACTGGTTGATAATTTCTGCTGTAAGTTCGGGATTGGTGATGGCGATACTTCCTAAAACAAGCTTATTGATCCCTGCATTAATACAAGCGGTTGCACTTTCAAGGCTGCGAATTCCGCCACCAACCTGCACAGTTAGGGTCGGTGTTTGCATGCTTTTTATGAGTTTCAATTGCTGGATGTTGCCTGTTTTGGCACCATCCAGATCAACGATATGCAAATGAGCTGCACCTTGCAGGGCATAGTGTTGTGCCAGTGAGACGGGAGAATAGTCGTAAATCGACACGTCTTCAAATTGTCCTTGGCGTAAGCGTACACAACGGCCTTGTTGTAAATCAATCGCAGGAATAATTAGCATGGTTCCTCCAACTGTAAAAAATTGTTGAGTAGTTTCAGTCCGGTGTCGGCTGATTTTTCCGGATGAAATTGCATCCCGTAAATATTTCTATACTGCACAATGGCTGTAAAATCTCGGCTGTATTGGCAACGAGCCAAGGCATGCTCATCACTAAGCAACGCATAACTATGGACAAAATAGACATAATCGTCAGGGGCCAATCCTTTTGCCAGCGGCGTGGTTTTCGTCCAGTGCAATTTGTTCCATCCCATGTGGGGGATAGGATGCTCCTTTGTTGGCGATAAACGTTTGATGGCACCAGGAAGCAGGTTCAAACAGGGAACATCGCCTTCTTCACTATGCGCAAACAGTAATTGCATGCCGAGGCAAATACCTAATAAAGGCTGAGTTAGCTGCTGTAAGACTTCAATTAATTGATAGTCATGCAAGGCACGCATGGCGCTTGCTGCTGCACCCACACCAGGTAAAATGACGTGACTTGCCTGGATGAGATCTTCTGCCTGGTGGGTTAATTGATAGTGATAGCCTAAGTGTTTAATCGCATTCGTTAATGAGCTTAGGTTATTACCAGTAATATCAATCACAGCAATCATAAAACCCCCTTGGTGGAAGGCAAGTTATTATCACATCGCAAACAGGCCTGGCGCAGCGCCCGGCCCAGTCCTTTGAAGCAGGCTTCTATCATGTGATGATGGTTTTGCCCCGTCACTTTGATGTGCAAAGTAGCGCCTAAGCTGCTGGCCAGTGAGTGGAAAAAATGCGGTACCATTTCAGTAGCCATGCCACCAACAAATTCACGTGTAAATTCACCTTCAAAAACACAATAGCTACGGCCGCAAAGATCCAACGCAATGGTAACCAGTGCTTCATCCATAGGCAGGGTAAAGCCATAGCGGCCAATACCCCATTTATCTCCTAAAGCCTGCTTAAGTGCTTCGCCCAAGGCGATAGCGGTATCTTCAATTAAATGATGCTCATCGACTTCAATATCGCCTTCCGCGTGTACTTGCAAACCAAAACCACCGTGCTTGGCAATTTGTTCCAGCATATGACTGAAAAAACCAATCGGAGTTTGGATCTTGTTTTCTAGCCCGGCATCCAGATTGACTCGCAATTCAATCGCTGTTTCTTTGGTTTGGCGTTGAATGGCTGCTGTTCTTTCCTGTTGTAAAATGGTCTGTACAACAGCTTTCCAACCGTGGTTTATCTGAATTGGTAAAAAGGAAATCCCCAGATTTTGAGCTAACTCTTTATCGGTTTGGCGATCGCCAATGACCCAAGATTGCTTTCGATCGATCGCATTTTGTTGTAAGAAGGTATCCAGTAAGCCCGTTTTCGGTTTGCGGCAATTGCACTGATCACTGTCTCTGTGAGGGCAGATAAACACGTCGCTAAAATAAATACCTTGTGTAGTGAATAACGAGAGAATGAAATCATGACAGCGTTGAAAAGATTGCTGCGGAAAACGGTCAGTTCCCAAACCATCCTGATTACTAACCATAACCAGACGATAGCCAGCCTGTTGTAAAGAGAGCAGGGCGAAGATAACATCAGCACACAAGCGAATCTTGTCTAAGGCATCCACCTGGAAATCGTCAGGCTCTTCAACCAGAGTACCGTCTCGATCAATAAAGAGAATTTTTTGCATTGTTATTCTCCCTTAAACGTGTTCAATGCCATTAACAGGCGTTGATTCTGGGATTCATCGCCTACACTAATACGTAAGTAGTTTTGGAGCAGAGGAGAGCCAGCAAAATGACGGACCGCAATGTCCTGTTCAGCAAACCAGGTAACCAGACGGACTGCGTAGGTGCTACGTACGAACATGAAATTGGTACGGCTTGGGTAGACAATATCTATCCAGGGTGATTGTTGCAGTTCAGCCATTAATTGGCTACGG
Organism: Legionella donaldsonii; assembly: GCF_900452385.1. NCBI lineage: Bacteria > Pseudomonadati > Pseudomonadota > Gammaproteobacteria > Legionellales > Legionellaceae > Legionella > Legionella donaldsonii. The sequence continues at coordinate 1,425,732 of NZ_UGOA01000001.1, forward strand.
GCATTAAGTATTTGCTGTACATTCTGAGCGAACCACTGTTGATCAGCTAACGCTTTGTTAGCCAAGGCAAGCACCACACTGGATAAGGTATAGGGGGGCATAATATTTTTCAGGGCCTGGATAACCTGGGGTTGGGCAATCACAGTCCCCAGGCGTAATCCTGCCAGGCCATAGGCTTTTGATAGCGTACGCAGCACGATCAAATTATCAAAAGAAGCAAGCAAACTTGCAGCACTGGGATATTGAGCGAAATCAATATAGGCTTCATCAACAACCACCACCGCTTTATCTTTGAAGTGTTTACAGAGGTGTGAGACAGCGTCTAAATCCAACAAATTCGCTGTTGGGTTATTGGGCTGGCAGAGCATAATAATTTTGCAATCAGGTTTCCAGAGGGATAGTAGTTTTTGGATATCCAGACTAAAGCTGTTCTCTGCATTCAATGGACAATTAATTATATCAGCCTGCTGTAGACGGGCATAAAAAGCGTACATGGGAAAAGTGGGTGGACATTGCAAAATACTGTCTATTCCGGCACGTAGGAATAAACGCATTACCAGCTCAATCCCATCATCGCTGCCACGAGTCAAGACCATTTGCTCACTACGGATTTGATAGTGTTCAGCGAGTTGTTCCAGCACCAATTGTTGCTGTCGAAAATCCGGGTAATGATTTACAGGAATATCCATAAACGGTATTGGTGATTCGGGTGATTCATTGGCATGTAAGCGGCAATTCAACTCATCACCATTGGGGACATAAGCTTTCATAGTGACCAGATCAGGACGAATTAAATTTAAGACTGACATATCAAGACTCCAAGGTGTTTAACCGTAATTCAATGGCTTTGGCATGAGCGTCCAAGCCTTCAATGTGAGCAAGCGTTTGTGCTGCTTCCCCCAAGGTCCTCAGTCCTTCAGCTGTAATGGACTGTACGCTTAGCGTTTTTAGGAAATCGAGGGTACTAAGGCCGCTATGATTTCTGGCATAACCATTGGTTGGTAAAACATGGTTAGATCCACTTAGGTAATCGCCCATCGTTTCCGCAGCCCAGGGACCGAGAAAAATAGTCCCTGCAGCGCTAATCTCTGGTACCCAATTAACAGCGTCAATACGATTAATAATTAAATGCTCGGGTGCATAGCGATTAATGATATCCAGTTGTTCGCTCCGTTCGTTGCACACGAGAATAATGCTATGTTGTAAAGCCTGCTTAATGATGGCCTGTCTTGATAAGGCAGCTAGTTGCTGGCTAATTGATTGATTGACTTTAGCAGCAAAATCCTCACTTTCACAGAGTAAAATCACCTGCGAATCAATACCATGTTCGGCCTGTGCCAATAAATCGGCGGCGACGAAATCAGGATTAGCCTGATCATCGGCCGTGATCATCACCTCGGAGGGACCCGCAGGCATATCAATTGCGACACCGTAGGGATCGGCTGCCACTTGCGCTTTTGCTTCGGTTACATAGCTATTACCTGGACCAAACAATTTATCCATTTTGGCAATTGATTCGGTGCCATAAGCCATCGCTGCAATCGCTTGGGCACCGCCAATTTGATAAATTGTGTCAATATCACAGAGACGTGCCGCCACTAAAAGGTGCGGATCAATTTCTCCGCGTGCATTGGGTGGTGTACACAAGATTTTGATTGGGCAACCTGCAATTTTGGCTGGAATTGCTTGCATAAGTAAGGAAGAAACCAGTGGCGTACTATTTCCACCAGGTACATATAAACCAACTTTATTGATGGGTCTGTGAGTACGGGCAATCGAAATCCCTTTTGCGGTGACCACTTGTCTTGCTTGCGGCATCACTGCCTGGTGGTAAGTAGTAATAGTCTGTATCGCAGCAGTGAGAGCTTGTAATGCCTGTGCGCTAATTTCTGCTGTCTCGATAGTGTCAATTGCAACCTGCAAGCTGCTTAATTCGACTCGATCAAATTCACGTGTAAAAGCAAATAAAGCGTCATCCCCTCGTTGTTGTACTGTAGCAATAATGTCTTCGACCTGTTTGCGGCAGTAATTATTGATTCGTGGTCTTGTTAGTTGTTGTTGTTTTTCTTTCAGGGATAAATTTTGCCAATTATTGATAGTTAACATCGGAGTCACTCCAGCATTTTTTCAATGGGTAGTACCAGGATTGAGCTGGCACCCAGGGATTGAATTGTTTCCAAGGTATTCCAGAAAATACCTTCACTGGAAACGACGTGGACAGCTACTTTCTCTGGATTAGCCGGCAAGGGCATAATGGTCGGTGATTCCGCACCGGGTAGCTGCTCACAGATACGCTCCAGGGCCATTTTTGGTGCATGAAAAAGAATGTATTTTCGTTCACTCGCTTGTTGGACAGCCTGGATCCGTCTTTGCAACATGGCAAATAAATCGTGGAACGAAGGATCCATAATGTGCTCGGCTTGAATAAAAACAGCCTGGCTATGCAGCACGATTTCAACTTCAACTAATTTGTTATCTTCCAGGGTTTGACCGGAGGAGACCAAGTCACAAATGACATCGGCCATTCCCATACGGGGGGCTACTTCAACTGAACCTGACAAAACAAGACTTTCGGCACAGATCTGTTCTTTCGCTAAATATTGTGCTAACAGCAGGGGATAACTGGTAGCAATACGTTTACCATCCAAACTGCCTGGACCACGATAGTCAAACGTTTCGGGTACTGCAATGGATAAACGGCAACGGCAATTTCCTAAGGTTAAAATGGTTTGATAGGATTTAGTTGTTGCACTCAGAGCAGCTTCCAACAAGACATTCTCGCCAACAATGCCGCCATCACAGAGGCCATCAAAAATGAGGGTTGGGATATCATCATCACGAACAAAAAGCAGATCAATGGGAAAGTTATCAACGTGGGCAAGGAGACCATTCTCTTTAATACGAAATTTCAAACCACACTTCTGCAACAAACTTAGGGATTCTTGCGCTAAGCGCCCTTTTTTCTGCAAGGCTATACGTAAACGTTTTTTCACGACTGCTCCAAGCGTTCAGCAATTAAGGAATAGCCGCCGCTACCAAAACTCAGGCAACGGGCGACACGAGTTATCGTTGTGACACTGACTCCTGTCTGCTCATGAATGCTGCGGTAGGGGATCCCTTGCTGCAACATAGGAACAACTTCCCAGCGATCCACCATGGCTTCAAGTTCAGCGGGTGTGCATAAATCCGTAAAGAAGGCCAAGGCTTCATCCGCATTGTTTAGCAGACTAATCGCATGCATGAGTTGATGAGTAGCATGTTGTTTGTTGCTATGATGTGCTTTCATGATAATGTATTAACGTAATATAACATTGTTACATTGTATTGATTCCACTCTACGCTGTCAAATAAATTTGACAGCACTCTGGGTTTGCGTTGAGATGTTGTTTTTCTGTGGGAGAAAGGAATGCTGTTAGAGAAAGAAACGTCCTGTGTTGTATTGATTGATGTGCAAGAAAAATTAACCCCCTTTGTCCAGGAAGCAGATGCCTTGGTAGCGAGATGCCAATGGGTCATCCACCTGGCGAAAGAATTGGGAATCCCTTTGTTAGTCAGTGAGCAATACCCTAGTGGCTTGGGTGCCACTGTCGAGCCCTTACATTCCCTGATTGCGCAAGGTGAATGTTTTGAAAAAGTACACTTTTCCTGTTTTCGACAACCCGCCTTTAAGCAGAGCTTAAAAGCGCTCAATAAAAAGCAACTTGTTTTAATCGGTATCGAAGCCCATGTGTGCGTTTTACAATCAGCAATAGAGATGAAGACAGCGGGTTACGAAGTCTATCTCGTAGTTGATGCGGTAAGCAGCAGAAGTCAACTTGATTATAGTTATGGCCTTAGACGTATGGAGCAAGCTGGTATTCATTTAGTGACTTCAGAAATGGTATTTTTTGAATGGGTTGGCCAGGCTGGTACACCGCAATTCAAAGCATTAAGCAAAGCCTATTTACAACAAAAGGATAAACAATGAATTTAGATAATCAAATCGCTGTTATTACCGGTGGTGCTTCAGGAATGGGCAACGCCTGTGCACAAGCATTAACTGCACGTGGGGTAAGGGTTGTTATCTGGGATAAACAGATAGCGGCTAGTACTGCCAAAGAATTTGCTTTTGCTGTGACTTGTGATGTGAGTTCTGCCGACGAAATTGAGCAGGCACTGCAAAAAACGATTGTACAAATCGGTGTACCAAGAATTTGCATCAATTGTGCTGGGATAGCACCTGCTAAACGGATGGTAGGTAAAGAAGGTGCGATGCCTTTAGCTGCTTTTAAGCAGGTTATTGATATTAATCTGGTAGGAACCTTCAATGTCATGCGAGTAGCAGCTACTGCGATGGCCACGTTGGAACTTGAACCGGGTTCGCAAGAGCGGGGGGTCATTATTAATACGGCCTCTATTGCTGCTTTTGAAGGGCAAATTGGCCAGACTGCTTATAGTGCTTCCAAAGGCGGCGTTGTCGCGATGACCTTGCCTGCGGCGCGAGAACTGGCGCAACATGCCATTCGCGTGAATACGATAGCACCCGGTTTAATTGCGACACCAATGCTACTCAACATGCCGCAGGAAGTACAAGACAGCTTGGCCGCTACGGTAACGTTCCCTAAACGGTTAGGCAAGCCAGAGGAATTTGCAGCACTTGTGCTACATATTATTGAAAATAGTTTTATCAACGGTGAAGTCATTCGCTTCGATGGTGCTTTACGGATGCAAGCCCGTTAAGCGATTAAGTTTGTCAAAGCCTCTTGCGAGATCACTTCGGTGTCAGCTGCTATAAAAAATCCAATTAAAATTTATTCTCAGTGGCTGTTAGCGCGATGAGGAGAGATGAGCATAGGCGAATGCAGCATTGCTAAGTACGCAGGGTTTTATGATGACGTAATCTGTTTTTGGCAAGAGAAAGCCAGTAAGCCTCTTAGAGGCTTACTGAAGTCGATTAGCCTGGTCTTTGGCCTTAGGAATTGCTGGCAAAGGGGTTGTTTATTTCGGTTATTCCATTTGCTGTATTGGCCTCCCTGCCAACGCCTTGGAGAAGCGGTGCAAACATATTAAAAATAGTGTTTACGTTGCTAATCCCTGGCAAGCCTTCTTCTTGAACTCCTTCATCATCGACTTCAGAAGTAGGGTTGAAGTCACTCGGAACTAAAGAAGTTAGTTGGCTCAACGCTTTCAAAGAATCTGTAATTTTATTAAGTTGGTTAGAGAGCCTGGTCAGACTTTGAAGCTCAACATCCAAATTTTTTATTTCCTCTATGTCTTTTACGGCATATTTATTTTCCATTTCTGCTATTTCGTCGAGTAATAGCCTCTGTTCATTTAGCATTCGACTATAGCTGGAGGGAGCCCTGCCTGATTTGAGAGGAAAACCGCGAATCTTTTTTTGTAATTCAGCTAATTCCGATTGTTTTGCAATCAGTACTAAAGAATGCTGAAGAAATTCCATGGTCAACTGTTTCAATTCCTCAAAGTTATCAAACTTAACTCCGAAGTACTCTAGGGCTTTATCGATATTGGTCAAGTTTTGTGAACCTGCTTTAGCAAATGCCATGCGTTGTCTATAGTCCAACTTCTTGTGGAAGGCATTTGCTGCGGTTTGCACTTTTTTTTGTAAAGCGATCACGTCTTTATCTTGACGAACTCTTTCCATAACGTCTGTATCATGTTTATCCGTAAAAGCATCCAATTGACTTTTTAACCTCCTTTCGCCGGAGTTAGTGGGAAGTACTACACGTCGGAGTCTTTCGATGTTGGTTTGGTAGTATTCGATTGCTTTTTCAATAGAGGCGTCTGTGCTGGAAGAGGGGTGCTCCGCTAAATAGCGTTTAAGGGTTGATATTAATTGCTTATAGAAAGCAATTGACTCTATCGTTTTGTCGCGATTGGCAGTGAGCGCTTTTTTAAGTGGGTGGTTTTCTGTTGATAAGATAGTATGAGCAATTGGCAAACCGCTCTCATCGCTTCCAAAAAGGGAAGCACCATGCCTTATCAATACCGATAAACAATCAGCGATTGGATTTTCCCTGATATCACAGCTTAGACAGTAATGAACGGCAGAAGGATAAACGATCCCTTTGACAGTAACTTCCTGGTTATTAATATTAACGTCACCATGTTGCAAAATAAAATCTAATAACCGATGATTTCTGGTCAGTAATGCCATCTCCAGGTAATTTTCTAAAAGATAATAAAAAGAAGGCATTTGCTCCGCTACTTTAAATTCACCTTTTATCACGAGTCGCGTAAATAATTTTTGTCCTTCGTTCTGCACTTGTTGCTGTATATTTTTTAATTTGGTTAATGAGTTTAGAGAGACAAGGGTTTCGCTATCCTCTAATGTTAAAGAGAGTTCATTAATTCTTGCCAATAAATCAGCAAGTTGAGTGGCGTAGATCTCATCACTCTCTTTAGCCAGTTTGTTAAATTCTGTAGTAATCCGCTGAACTTTTTTATCAAAGGGAGAGGGTTTAACTTTCACTGGTCCCTTCTTGGCATTTCCTTGTTTACTCGGGGTGGATGGTTTTACTTCGCCAGAATGGCTCACTGTTTCTTTGCTGGTTTTTTCACCCACTACAAGAGATGAAGAGTGTGTTTCTGTGGCGGTCTCCAAGAGTTTATATCGCTCTGTAACCGCCGTGATCATGCGCTGTGTATATCGATAAACATTTTGATAATGATCATGCTTGACTAATCGTGCCAAGCGTTTTGCTATTTCAGCACCTTCCCTTAGTGTAGCCAGATAATTTTCATGATTATGAGCTATCGAGGTGGCTAATAGAGACGCCTCTCGGTCCCATTCACTATATTGTGTTTCTAACGCTTTAACCGTATCAGTCAGTTGCTTCCTAATGTTTTTAATCAGAGGTTTAGCATAAGCACGAGCCAAATTAATAAAGTCTTCCTGTAACTGCTCGCTTTCGAAGGGCGTGAAACTGCCGTCAGTTTCATTCTGGATGGAAAACACAGGTTTTACTGTCATGTCGTTTTGATCATTATAATAGACATGTAATTGATATCTTGTTCCATCTCGCCCTTTGAAATAGGCCGTGTAGTGATATTGACTAAGGAAAGGGTTTGCCTGGTTTTCGGTTTGGTAAACACTGACATGGTGATCGAGTAAAAGATACTCGCCGTCTTGCAGTACAACCGGGTGGGTATGTTCTAACTCAAAGCGGTAATACAGGCGCTCTTCTTTAGTGGAATCCAACTTGACAGACTGGCAATTAGGGAGAGGAGCTTCGGAGGCTGCAAGATAAAAATCAACGAAGTTAAAAAGCACATTTTTTGCCATAATCAGTTTTTCCGTGATAAAAAAAGAACAGATTATATATTTTAAGGGAAAAATGATCAATTACAGACAATTATTATAAATTATTATTGTTCTGAATAAAATTTACGCTTCTTGATGTCTGCTTGTCGCTGTGGTGCTTTGTACATCGCCATTAGCTGTGTAAAGGTTGGTTGCATTGACCTGATTTTTTCCTGTTAAGGCACCAAGGATTTCTTGCCTAGTGTTGAGATTACTTGTAATGACTTGCCCATTAACAGCATTCAATTCACGGCAGGAAAGCAACTTTTCTGCAAGTTGGTTATTTAATTGTTGAATTTGATTGGCTTCTTCGACTGAGCATGCTCGCAAAAGGGCTTGTAAAGCTAATTTGGGTTGATTGTCATGCAGATTCATTGCGAGCAATTCAATACGTTGCTTGGCGCTTTGTTCAAGCTGCTCGGAAAGCGCTTGTTTTTGTTCCGCTAATGACTCTAAGGCATCGAATTGACGCTGGATGAGGACGTTTTTTTCTTCAGATAACAGAGCAATCAGTGAATCAAGCCATGTCAGTTCTTGCTGGAGTAAATCAACTAATTGGGCGGCTTTGGATTGAGTCATTTTTACGTCCTTATAATTCATATTAGGCAAGATTTACATAGAAGGTTGTTGCCTACTATTCAATCAGGCGCAGTGTTGATCAATTTACTTCAAGATCAGCAATTATTTTTTGAGCAATATTGTCGCTGCGGATGTGGTATTGTCCTGCTGCAAGTTCTTCTTTAAAAAAGGCTACTCGCTCTTGATCGATCTCTTGGGCATCGCGAATAAATTCTTTGAGTGCATCTATTTGTTTTAAGGTATCACTCCGACTAACAAGATTAGTTTCTTCGGCATGGCTTTCTTGAGCAGCGGGCTGTGTACGCTGCGGACGAGAGTCTGCCTCTAATCGTTTGAAATTGCCTGACTCATTAATTGGGTTGACCATAACATTACTCTCAATTGCACTCATGATTGTTATCGGCTCCTGTAGTGAAATCTTTAGTAATTTTCGTTTAATTTTTAACCTATACCATATTTTTAAACAGAAGTCACTATGATTTTAATAACATTTTTAAATGGCAACCCTAACCTGTTTTTTAGCCTGAATCTGGGCCTCAATAATTCGTTTGGAAGACAGATTTTTCACTTTAATAATGTCCCCTAAACTACCATCATTTAGGGCTATTCCTTCCATACTTACACTAAGCATTTCACCCACTGCCTGGATGCTCACTTGCTCGCCTTTGTGAATTATTACTGCTGTTTGCAAAATTGCAGGATTAAAAGCACTGCCCTGAATTAGATTTTGTTTACAAACAAGACCAATAATATCTTCCATTTTAGTAAAATAGCCCTGTTTTAGCTGACTGACATCCACAGTAGCGATTTCAATGTCATCTTTACCAATTTGGGCTCCTTTAAGTAAAGGACGTTTAGCGACCAGGATGGTTTTTTGTACACTTATTTTTATTGGTACATAGAGTGTCCAGTGTTTGTCAGGTTCTTGACACCTAATTCCCATGGTGGTGGCATTTAATATTGACGTTTGATAGGGGTTAAAGACTTCAAGTTTATCGGTATCACAAGCACGCAATTTTAATCTTGCGTCGATTTTACCGGTTGAGATATGGACATCTTTATGCTCTGAAGCGTTTAAGGCATTAAGTATATGCTGGGTGATGCGCTCTTCAATGATGGTTAATGATTGGATGGCTTCTGCTTGTAATAAAGGGCTTGCAAAAATTAGTAAAAAAACTAGGATACTGCGTTTTAGCATAAATTGTTCTCATTTAGAGGAATTCTGCTTTTAAGCAAATTACGGGCCAACTTTCAGGGGGAATGGTGAGTTTGCATTATAAACTGATAATGATTGTATTGTGTGGATGGTTTACAACGACGTTTTCGTGTGCAGAAAGCCATCATCCGCAAGCCTTTCTAAACTCCATCAAAGGCAGTAAGAATGAAGGTGAGCAAATCGTACAGCATTTTTGTAGCAATTGTCATGCAGTAAAGCCTTTGATCCCTCTTGGTGCCCCTGGAATGAAACAGAAAGCGGACTGGGAGGCTCGTATTAAAGGTGGGCTAAAGCAACTGGTAGAACATACCGAAAACGGATTTAATGCCATGCCTCCTCGGGGTGGTTGTTTTGAATGCAGTGATAAACAACTCACTTTAGCTATCTTGGCGATGCTTCCTGATGAGTTTGCAAAAAAGCTTTTAATTGATCGAAAAGTTTATAAAAAAAACAATTAGTTAAAAATTTTTATAAAAAAGCCTAAATTTATTCAAAATTCTCCCGATAACATAAAAAAAAGAGGGAGGGTTCACCAATGAAAAAACAACTAATCATTGGACCGTTGTGTGTGTTGACGGCCGCCTGTTCCACGATGGGGGGGCGTGATTCAATTGTGGATGATGCGGGTTATACGCATTACACCATAAGTTACCTGTCAGATTCAAAAGGATCAAGCTATTTCCCGGAAAAACGACCAGCGACGGGTAGAAAAGTCTTTATTTTTGACCCGAAAGCGACCGCTTGGGCTGCCTATGATGCGCAAGGTAATCGCGTTAAAACAGGAAGTGCCTCTGGGGGTAAAGACTATTGTGAAGACGTTGGGCGAGGATGCCGTACAGTCACTGGAACTTTCAGGGTTTATTCCAAGAAAGGAGAGGAGTGTACTTCCAGCATTTACCCAATTGAAACGGGCGGTGGTGCGAGAATGCCTTATTGTATGCATTTCAATGGCGGTTATTCTATTCATGCTGCTTATGAAGTGCCTAACTATAATGCCAGCCATGGTTGCATAAGAGTTTTACCAGGCGCTGCAAAATGGTTGAATCAGGAGTTTATGGATGTTGGTTCAACCGTGATTGTGAAGCCCTATTGATCAAAGTAATACAACCCGCTTTAAAAGCGGGTTGTCGTTTAGTTATCTTGCGACAGGTAAGTTTTTAGCAAACGATTAATTTGCTCAGGACTAGCCTGTCCTTTAGTTTGTTTCATCACTTGACCAACAAAAAACGCCAGTAATTTTTCTTTACCAGCACGGTAATCTGCTGCTTGTTGAGGATATTGCTGAACGATTGTCTGAACAAGTGCTTCAAGCTGGTTGTTACCAACTTGCTCGTAACCTTCTTTCTTAATGATGTCTTCAACACTGCCTTCGCCCGCCCATAATTTGGCAAAAATTTCCTTGGCTATTTTGCCTGATATTTTTTGCTCATGAAGATGATTTAGCAAAGAAGCCAGGGACTGTGCAGAAACGGGTGGATTATCAAAATCAAGATTTGTTTCATTAAGTGCGGCTGCATAATTACCTTTAAGCCAATTAATAATGGTTTTTTCATCTGCATGACAGAGTTGTTTTACCGTGTGGAAAAAATGGTAGGTGGTTGGGGTGGATAGTAAAAAATAAATATCATCCGGATGTAGTGATTTATTTTGTCTTAGCGTTTGTTTAATTTGTTCAGGCAAAGGGGGCATTCTTTGCTTCATTTCCGCCAGATTTTTAGCTGTTATATGAATTGGCAATAAATCGGGATCAGGGAAATAACGATAATCGTTTTCATTTTCTTTTGATCTTAAAACTTGCGTAGTCTCTGTGGTTGGACAATAAAGTCTTGTTTCTTGTTGAACTGCTTGCCCACTCTCGAGTAAATCCTGATGCCTGGCTTGTTCGTAGGCAATTGCTTTCTCGATGAAGCGGAAAGAATTAAGATTTTTTAGTTCTGTGCGGGTACCAAGCTTGTTTGAACCAGCAGGTTTGAGAGAAATATTCACATCGCAGCGAAAAGAACCTTCCTGCATATTGCCGTCACAAATTCCTAGAAAGCGAACTAACTGATGCAGGGCTTTAAGGTAATTCACTGCTTCTTCCGCAGAGAAAAGACAGGGAGTGGTTACAATTTCCAACAGCGGGATACCCGCGCGATTCAGATCGATCCCGGTATACTGCAGGTGAGCGTCGTGCAGTGATTTACCCGCATCTTCCTCCAGATGAGCCCTGACTATAGTCACTTTTTTCGTACTTCCATCATTCATTTCGACAAGCAGAGAACCATTACTAACAATAGGGCGTTGGAATTGGCTTATTTGATAACCTTTGGGTAAATCCGGATAAAAATAATTCTTTCGTTCAAAATAGGAGTGATCATTGATTTCAGCATTAATAGCCAAGCCGAACTGAATAGCCATTTCCACTGCTTTCTGATTCAGCACAGGTAAAATGCCAGGTAAACCAGCATCAATAAAACAGGTTTGTGAATTAGGTTGCGCGCCAAAACGGGTTGCCGCACCTGAAAAAAGTTTCGATTGCGTTTTTAATTGCGCATGAACCTCAAGACCAATAACAGTATCCCATGCCATAAATATCACCCTTTATAGGTTGGTCTGGCTTGGTGCCAGTTGGTGTCTTGTTGATAAAAATAAGCAAGATTGAGTAATTGTGCCTCGCTAAAATGGTTGCCGATTAATTGCATACCAATAGGTAAACCCCTGCTGAACCCTGCAGGAATAGAAAGGGCGGGGAGACCAGCCAAATTCACTGCTACCGTAAATACATCGGCCAGATAGTTTTGTATCGGATCAGTTTTTTCACCTAGCTTAAAAGCGCAAGTCGGTGTGGTAGGGCCAAGTATGACATCAACCTGGCGTAAAACGTCTTGTAATTCATTTTGAATTAAACGCCTGATTTTTAGAGCCTGCAGGTAATAATCGTCAAAATAGCCTGAGGATAAGACATGGGTACCCGTAAGGATACGGCGTTTAACTTCCCTACCAAATCCTTCACTTCGAGAGTTCGTAATTAACTCTTTTAAGCTATTGCCTTTACTGCTACGGTAGCCAAAGCGTATACCATCATAGCGTGACAGATTCGAGGATGCTTCTGCGCAGGCAATGACATAATAGCAAGGCACCCATAAAGGTTGCAGTGTTAAATCAAGTTGCACAATTTCTGCGCCTGCATATTGCAATAGTTTGACGGCATCACGTATGGCTTGTTGAATATCAGCTTCAACTTCTTTCTGGAAAAAACAGGAGGGTAAACCTATGCGTAATCCTTTTATAGGTTGGTTCAAGGCTGCAGAAAAATCAGGAATCTTGCAGGAGACTGAAGTGGAATCATTCGCATCGAAACCTGCCATTGCTTGTAAAACCAAGGCTAATTCTTCCGCACTGTTAGCCATTGGCCCTGCCTGATCTAGGCTTGAGGCATAAGCTACCATACCGAACCGGGAGACTAGGCCATAGGTCGGTTTAATCCCCGAAATACCACAAAAAGCAGCAGGTTGCCTGATAGAGCCACCAGTATCAGAGCCGGTTGCAAAGGGGATAAGGCGTGCCGCAACAGCCGCTGCAGAACCACCCGAAGAGCCGCCAGGTACTCGTTCAAGATCCCAGGGATTTTTTACTGCACCAAAATAACTGTTTTCATTGGTAGACCCCATGGCAAACTCATCCATATTGGTTTTACCTAAAACAACAACACCTTCGGCTTCCAGTTTTGAAACAATGGTAGCCTGATAGGGGGCATGGAAATTGGCCAGCATCTTTGATCCGCAGGTAGTGGGCAATGATTGCGTACAGAAGATATCTTTATGTGCTATAGGGATGCCAGTCAGTAACTTGGCTTTCCCAGCTTGTAATTGTTTATCCGCTTTAGCTGCACAGTTAAGAGCAGCTTCTTCGTCAATACTAATAAAACTATTGAGTTCTTGGTGTTGTCGAATCCGATTCAAATAATGTTGGGTTAACTCAGTGCTTGAGAATTCACGTCGTTGTAAACCAAGAATTAATTCACGTAAAGAATGCTTGTGCATAAGCTTATTGTCCTGAGTCGATTACTTTGGGAACGAGATACAAATCATCCTCAAACAGTGGTGCAATTTCTGCCAATTGCTGACGGCAATCTTCCTCACTGATTGCATCCTCTCTCAGTCGCTGGTGTAAATCAAAAGGGTGAAAAAGGGGCGCTATGCCCGTTGTTTGGATTTGGCGTAACTGTTCGACAAAATCCATAATCGCACCAACTTCTTCAGCGAGTTGTGTGTCCTCACCAGCCTCCGGATCGAGGTAAGCAAGTTGTGCAATATTTTCTAAATCAGTTTTTTTAAACATCATTTTTCCCGCAAGAGTGAAAAAAAATTATACCCTGCTGCTCACAAGATACAATCCCCTTCCTACGGAGTTTTTCCTGTAACAAATGCTTGGTACCAGCTTCCAGTGATAACCGCCGATTTACTTGGTTAGAGGTGTCGACTTTTACCCCTGAATACAGGCTGCTTTTCTTTGGAAGCCGTGAAGCTGCCTGATGAGTTGGATTCCTCGTTATTTCTTGCAGAGGCTGGGTTTTAAAGTAGAATGGATGGAACCTATTATTGTTTTTTTGATTGAGTGTATTAGCGATGTTACAACAGGTAAAAACCACGGGTGGAATTCATATCGAGTATGAAGAGCATACTTTGGCCTATGAAAATGCTATTGAGCCACTTCTCGAGCGGCTTGATACGCATCGAGGGGCATTATTTGCCTCGAGTTTTGAATACCCCGGACGTTATACCTGTTGGGATATCGGTTTTTATAACCCGCCCCTGGCAGTCACATGTAAAGTAGACGAAATTTGTTTGGAGGCTTTGAACAAGCGCGGTGAAATTTTATTGGCGATGATTTTACCTTTACTGCAAGCAAGCAAGGAATTAATAATTTCTGAGCAATCCCTGCAATGTTGCATACTCAAGGTGCAAGGAACGCAACAAATTTTTAGTGAGGAAGAGCGGAGTCATCAGCCTTCCATATTCACAGTATTGCGTCAGCTAATCGCTTTTTTTAAATCGGATGAACCTTATTTAGGTTTGTATGGTGCTTTTGGTTATGATTTGATTTTTCAATTTGAAAAATTGGAGCAGCATAAAGAACGTTCGCCCGAACAGCGGGAAATGGTTTTGTATCTTCCTGATGAAATTTATGTAGTTAATCATCGCAAAGAAATTGCTTTTATTCGCCGTTATGATTTTCAATACCAGGGAAAGTCTACTCAGTCTCTGCCGCGAGAAGGCGAGTTTAAGTCTTATGAGCCTAAGTTTAAACCGGAAAAAGAGTGTGATCATGCGCCTGGTGAATACGCGAAACTGGTGGAGATCGCCAAGGAACGTTTTGCTCGTGGTGATCTTTTTGAAGTGGTTCCCAGTCAAACTTTTTATGCCCATTGTTCGGAACAACCTTCGGCGATTTTTACCCGTATGCGTCGCATTAATCCATCGCCTTATGGTTTTTTCCTTAATTTAGGTAAGGATGAATATTTAGTTGGTGCTTCCCCTGAAATGTATGTGCGCGTACAAGGCAGACGTGTCGAAACCTGTCCGATTTCAGGCACTATCAAGCGCGGGGCTGACGCGATAGAGGATGCTCACAATATCCAGCTTTTGCTGGATTCAGAGAAAGAAGCATCCGAACTGACAATGTGCACTGATGTTGATAGAAATGATAAGTCAAGAATTTGCGAAGCAGGGAGTGTTCGTGTTGTAGGACGTCGTCAAATCGAAATGTATTCCCGTTTGATTCATACGGTTGATCATGTGGAAGGAATTTTGCGGCCGGATTTTGATGCTGTGGATGCTTTTTTAACACATATGTGGGTAGTGACTGTGACTGGGGCTCCCAAACTATGGGCAATGAATTTCATTGAGCAATACGAGAAATCACCACGTAGATGGTATGCCGGTGCTGTAGGTTGGTTGGGTTTTAATGGGAATTTAAATACAGGACTTGTATTAAGAACGATGCGTATTCAACAGGGAATAGCTGAAATTCGTGTAGGAGCAACTTTACTTTATGATTCAGAACCAAAGGCTGAAGAACAGGAAACAAGATTAAAAGCCTCTGCGTTCTTGGATATTTTGCAAAAGCCTCATGCTAAGGTCGGACTGACTAGTTCAATACCGCAAAATGGGGTTGGTAAACGCGTATTACTGATTGATCATCAAGATTCTTTTGTTCATACCCTGGCTAATTATGTTCGTCAGACTGGGGCGGAAGTTTTGACTGTTCGCAGCGAATATGCTCAGGATTATTTGCAAAAACAAAATTTTGATCTGGTTCTTCTTTCTCCTGGTCCTGGAAAGCCGGTCGATTTTAAGTTAGACCAGACTATTACAGCAGTACTTGAACGTCAGATCCCTTTGTTTGGCGTCTGTTTGGGGTTACAAGGCATCGTGGAATATTTTGGTGGTAAACTGGGTATTTTGACTTACCCGATGCATGGCAAGGCCTCTGAAATTGATGTTAAAGATGAAACCGGATTATTTGCGGGCTTAGGTACTTCTTTTACTGCAGGGAGATATCATTCACTCTACGCAATACTTGAGCAAGTCCCGGAAGAATTGCGGGTAACAGCCTTGAGTCGTGACGGTATTGTTATGGCAGTGTCTCATAAAACACTCCCTGTGCATGCTGTGCAGTTTCATCCGGAAACCATTCTGTCTATGCCTAATCAAGCTGGCTTACGCATTATAGGGAATTTAATGAACATGGTGAGGGGCAATGCGCGATAAAGTTTTAGTCATTTATGCAACAGCGATCTTATTAGGAATTCTGACAGGTCTGGCTGGCTCTTTTTTTCAAATAGCGATTTCTTATGGCAATCAGTTACTTGAAGCGTTCTTCCGTGTCACTTCGGCTCAAGGCTGGCCAGTTTGGATCGTTTCGGCACTGGTTTCCATGATGTTGGTTTTTGTTGCCTGGTTTTTAGTAAGAGGTTTTGCACCAGAAGCATCCGGCAGTGGCGTGCAGGAAATCGAAGGAACTTTATTGCATGAGCGTGAAATTTTTTGGCGCCGATTATTGCCGGTGAAATTCATTGGTGGAGTGATGGCAATTTGTGCAAAAATGGTTGTGGGTCGCGAAGGGCCAACTATCCAAATGGGCGGGAATCTTGGCGCTATGTTGGGAGATTATTTGCGCCTTTCCCGTGAACGCTGTGATACATTAATTGCAGCTGGTGCTGCAGCAGGGTTGGCAACTGCTTTTAATGCCCCCCTGGCTGGTGTACTTTTTGTGCTGGAAGAAATGCGCAGTCAATTTAATTTTTCGTTTACCAATTTTAAAACAGTAGCTATTTGTTGTGTGATAGCCACTATAACCTTGCATTGTATTATTGGTTCGCAACCAGCAATCGCGATGGATATTTTTACCTTACCCAGCCTGCAATCATTATGGTTCTTTTTTATTTTTGGTATCGTTGTGGGCTTTGTCGGCTTACTATTTAATATAGTATTGATGAAGACGTTGTCTTTAACCGATAGATTAACATTTAACACACGGGTTGTTTACGTGCTGTTCATAGGATTGTTTGTCGGTTATCTTGCTTATGCTTACCCGCAAACAGTAGGTGGCGGCTACGATATTATTGAACGTTCTCTAACCTTATCACCACCGTTCTCAGCCTTGTTAATATTATTTGTTATTAGGTTTTTTACCACCATGCTTTGCTATTCATCGAGCGTGCCAGGGGGCATTTTTGCTCCTATGCTTGCCTTGGGGACCTTACTTGGTGTTGCTGCATCCTACCTGTTTGAAGCATTCAGCCATGATGCGACTATCCATCCAGGGATGTTTGCTGTAGCTGGAATGGGTGCGTTATTTTCTGCAGCCGTCCGTGCACCGATTACCGGTATTATTCTCGTGGTAGAAATGACGCAAAATTATTTATTGATATTACCATTAATGGTTTGTTGTCTGACTTCAACAACGGTAGTGCAATTGGCTGGTAATGAACCTATTTATACGCAGTTGCTACAACGCACTTTAAGGATGCAACGTAAGGACGGGTAATATTTCTACTATCTTGGCGCTTATGGCACACAAGCTAGCGAACTAGTAATCCGTCCTTATTCCTGGCATATTATCGTTTAATTTTCTGTACTTCGCTGCTCCTATTAAAGAAACCAACATAGCTTGGCTGTTTTGGGGATCTTGGGTCAGGCGAGCTCTGGCTTATTGGGTAGCCTTGATGAAAGCCGAAGGCTGTAATCAGGGAGTTCTACCGCTTATCTTGGATGTTAGCCTCGCCTCAATCAAGACGCACAATGATCTTGCCAAAGTGGGCGTTATTTAACATGCGGGCATGGGCCGCTTCGATGTCTTCAAACTTGAATTCAGAATCGATTACGGGAACGATATGCTTATTAAGTAGTGCTGTAGGCCATTGTTGCTGTACAGCTCTCCATAACATGGCCTTTTCATAAAGGGATTGGGAACGTAAAACAAAACCATGAATCGCTAGCCGTTTTCTCATGAGAAGTGCTAAATCACATTCGGCCTTATGGCCATCCATGCAGGAAATCTGGATTAATTTTCCTTGTGGCTTCAAGAGTCTTAAGTGCTTGGGAAAATAGCTTCCGCCTATAAAATCAACAATGACATCGACTGACTCAGAGCCAAGGACTGCTTCAAAATCTTCTTGATTATAATTAATAAGAGTCGATGCGCCTAAGTGTAGGGCTTTGTCCATTTTTTCTTGGCTACTGATGGTACTAATGACCTTGGCACCCAAATGGCTGGCCATTTGAATTGCAATTGAAGAAATACCGCTGCTGGCTGCATGGATCAATAGGGTCTGTCCTTGCTTTAGTTGTCCAATTACAAAAATAGTGGCATGTGCCGTCATTAACGATTCGGGGAGGGCTGCTGCATAACTAAAATCCCAGGGCTCTGGAATAATTGCAGCAAGATTTTGATGCACAGAACAATAGTCGGCATAACCTCCACCAGCTACTAAACCATAAACGCGGTCCCCTGTTTTAAATTTTTTCACAGCAGAACCGACCTCAACCACCTCACCTGCAACTTCCAACCCGGGAATGGTTGATTCACCAGGTGGAGGTGGGTATTTGCCACGACGTTGCAGTAAATCAGCACGGTTTAAAGCGGTCGCTTTTACCTGTATTAAAATCTGTTCTTTGTCGTAGATTGGCTTTGCTTCTTCTTTGATAAGTAAGCGGCTTTCAGGGCCTGGATTCTCTATGATTACGCAGCGCATAAGGGACTTTCTTATTGGCTAGTAGAAACAGTACTATAAAGCTTCTCAAAAACAGATTCTAGGGGCTGTTAACATTTCTACTATCCAGGCCGAAAAGCATTGATTTCCTGCGCTTCGCTGCTCGTAAATCAATGCGTTACGACTCAAGCTAGGGAAATGTTAACAAACCCTGGTACTTACAATTTCTTGACTTATTAAGACTCGCAAAATGAAAAGTCTTCGTTATATACTTGCGGATTAGCTAGTAATTTGGTGGCTGATGGCAAAATACACGCAGCATAAGAAAGTAGCGTTGATGTTTATACTACCTCAACTGCTCATTACTTTGTTATTTTTTATCTGGCCTGCCTGCAGCGCGCTGATTCAATCAGTTTTTTTTAGTGATGCTTTCGGCTTGCATAATCGTTTTGCTGGCCTCGCTAATTTTTTTGATTTATTTAAAGACCCTGGCTATGGCAAAGCAGTTCTGGTAACTATAGTCATTGCTGTCTTTGTAACGCTACTGACAATGAGTTCAGGGCTGTTGTTGGCGGTCCTTGTACAGAGCCGGAAAAAGAGTCAGCGCCTCTATAAAACCTTATTTCTTTGGCCTTATGCTGTTGCGCCTGCGGTAGCGGCTATATTATGGCGTTTTTTGTGTCAACCTACGATTGGCTGGTTGGCGCATGCGTTACAAGCGTTAGGGATTAATTTTAATTATTTGATTAACGCCAAACAGGCTTTGCTCGTTGTGGTATTGACAGCAAGTTGGCAACAATTTAGTTATAATTTTCTTTTTTTCTTTGCGGCGCTTAGGGCGATTCCCACCGCTTTGATTGAAGCGGCTATCATTGATGGTGCTTCAGCCTGGCGGCGATTTTGGCAAATTGTTTTTCCTTTATTATCGCCAACCACTTTTTTCCTGCTGGTCATGAATTTGATCTATGCTTTCTTTGACACCTTTGGCATTATTGATGTAATGACTAATGGCGGGCCGGGTAGCAGTACCACAACCTTAATTTATAAAGTCTACAAAGATGGTTTTGTCGGTATGGATCCAGGTAGCTCGTCAGCTCAATCGGTGATGCTCATGTTTATGGTTGTCGCCCTCACGCTAATCCAATTCCGTTACCTTGAAAAAAAGGTGCATTACGAATGAAAACATTAAATCGTCTCCTTATTCACGGGTTATTGTGTTTAGCTATCGCTGTTTTATTCATACCTTTATATCTGGCCTTGGTAGCGGCTAGTCATGAGGGAACTGCTATGATGCAGGCGCCCTTGCCTATCTGGCCTGGTACTGCTTTTTTTCACAACCTGAAAGCGGTGCTCACGGAGGGCTTGGTAGTAACAGGTGGTCAACCAGTCTGGCAGATGTTGCTTAATAGTTTGTTAATGGCAATTTTAATTGCTGGAGGAAAAATTATTTTGGCTCTCGGCTCAGCCTTTGCGCTGGTATATTTCGAATTCCCTTTTAAAAAGCTCTGCTTCGCATTAATTTTCTCCACCATGATGCTACCTGTCGAAGTAAGAATAGTACCAACTTTTCAAGTCATCGCTTCTTTTGCCTGGTTGAATACCTTTGCCGGTTTAACTTTACCGCTAATGGCTTCTGCTACCGCTACTTTTTTGTTTAGACAGTTTTTTAAAACGATTCCTAAAGAACTTATTGACGCAGCTAAACTTGACGGCGCGGGGCCCTTGAGATTTTTTTTAGATATTCTTTTGCCTTTATCCAAGACACAGATTGCTGCTTTGTTTATTATTCTTTTTGTATATGGTTGGAACCAGTATCTTTGGCCATTGGTAATTACCACAGATACTAATATGGCAACGATAGTGATGGGTATTCGTTATTTAGCGGGAGTAGCTGATCAAATCCCTCAATGGCATTACATTATGATGGTTGCCTTGATTGCTTTGTTACCACCTTGCTTGGTAGTACTTACCATGCAACGTTGGTTTGAAAAGGGGTTAACGCATTAATGGCAACAGTAAACTTAGTGGATGTGAGCAAATTCTATGGCCAACAGCCTATTCTCAATAAAGTCAGTTTAAGTATTGAGAAAGGTGAGTTTGTCGCTGTTGTTGGGCCTTCTGGTTGCGGCAAATCAACCTTGCTGCGTCTTGTTGCAGGTTTGGATACCGTCAGTAATGGCAGTATTCTGATTAATAATCAATGTGTTAACAAAATTCCTGCTTCCAAGCGTGATATGGCAATGGTTTTTCAAAACTATGCGCTTTATCCGCATATGACGGTTTACGATAATATGGCCTATGGCTTGAAAATGCGTGGGATGAAGAAGAATCAGATCCAGCAAAGAGTGCACGAGGTTGCTGCAATGTTGCAGCTCTCGGATTATTTACTGCGTAAACCACAGGCACTTTCCGGAGGGCAACGCCAACGAGTAGCAATGGGACGTGCTATTGTTCGTTCACCTGCTGTGTTTTTATTTGATGAACCTCTTTCTAACCTGGATGCAAAATTACGGGCAGAAATGCGCTATGAAATTAAAAAACTGCATCAACAACTCCGTACTACTTGTTTATACGTAACGCATGATCAGACTGAAGCAATGACAATGGCGTCACGGGTATTGGTTTTAAATAAAGGGCAGGTTGAGCAGATCGGTTCTCCACAGATGTTATACCAACAGCCGGCTTCACTGTTTGTGGCTGGCTTCACTGGGCATTATCCAATTAATTTTTTACCTGCAAAGATCGATCTGGCGAAACAGAAAGTAGTCACAGAAATGGGGATTGAGCTATCCTTACCTGTATTGAAGGAATCTCTGACTTGTGGGACGGGGGTAGTAGTGGGAATAAGGCCTGAGCATTTAAATCTTACTGTCAGGAATAAACCTGGGGCAATTCCAGTAAAAATAGAATTTATTGATGATATGGGCGCTGACAAACTCATGCAAGTGATGAGTTATTGTGGAAAAGCCCGCTTTTCAGTAAAAATTACTGCTGATACTGAGATAGTTGAGGAGCAACTTGCCTTGGAAGTTCTTGTAAATAAAGCTAATCTATTTCATCAAAAAACCGGATTGCGATTGGGAGGCTGGCATGACTGAGCAAACGAAGACATTACGCGAAATTGATACTCCTTTTTATAATTACTGGCAGGCTCTCTATCTTTCTTTTTTTAGTAGCCGTCTTTATGTCGACGTGGGGAAACGATGGAAGGGGTTTGGCCTTCTTTATCTTTTACTGCTGATGTTTATTGTTTCTATTCCCTTTGCCATGCGTGTTACATCTGATTTTAATCGTTTTATTAACGAAGAGATGATTCAACCACTTGAACAGCTACCTTCAATTTACATTCAAAATGGTAAAGTGTCATTCGATAAGCCAATGCCCTATATGGTAAAGAATAAATCTGGTCAGGTTGTTTTGATTGTTGATACGACAGGTAAGGTACAGACTATTGATAATACTTATCCGCATTTGACGACCCTCATTACCAAAAATAAATTTATGTACCGTTTTCCTTCTCCGCAATTCTTTTTTTCCAAAGGGCCAGTTGCTTCTGAGAGCAGTCTTTTTGTCCAAACAATTAGTGAACAAGTGAACGAGGTTTTCGATGGTAAGCGTTGGGTGAAATCTTCCGGGATTGACCGTGTTAAATATCTTTCTGCTGCGATTATCTATCCTATGGTGGCATTGATTTTCTTCGCTATGTACCTCGTTTTTTTTCTGGCCTTTGCTCTCATGGGACAATTTGTAGCGAAGCTCTTTCTTAAATTATCCCTTGGCTATAAACAAGCCAGTCGATTATTGATAGTCAGTTCAACACCTCAGATTGTATTGTTGTTATTTATGTTAACAATGGGGTGGTTGTTTAATTGGTTTGGTATAGTCTTGCTTATCGTTTTATCGATTTATTTTACTTATGCGATTATTTCATTGAAGCGAGAAAGCCATAAACTGGTGGTTTCGTGAAAGAATTGATTCATTTTGCTCATGGTAATGGATTTCCTGCGCTTTGTTATAAGCAATTACTGGATAAGTTAGAAGAGCAATATGATTGTTGTTACATCGATAGGATTGGCCATAACCCTCAATTCCCTGTCACCGAGAATTGGCATTTTCTGGTTGAAGAAGTCATTGCCAGCATCAAAAAACAGGCCAGTCAACCCGTGATTGGCCTTGGACATTCTCTTGGCGGTGTATTGAATCTCTTGGCAGCGATTGAGGAGCCCCAGTTATTTAAAGCAGTTATTATGGTGGATTCACCGCTTCTGGGGCATTTTAAATCAAGCATGGTACGTCTTGCTAAAGCACTTGGGGTAATTGACAGGATAACCCCGGCTGGCCGTACGCGTGGCCGTAGGGAGCATTGGCAAAATAGAGAGCAATTGTTGGCTTATTTGAAGGGTCGGGAATTGTTTCAAACTTTTACGGACGCTTGTTTGCAAGACTATATTGATTATGGCTTACAACAAACAGACCAAGGATATGTACTCCGTTTTGATCGCCACATTGAATATTTGATTTATCGTACGATCCCGCATATCTTGCCTGCTTACGCTGGAAAGGCGAAAGTTCCTGTCGCTTTGATTTATGGAAATAAAAGTACTGTAGTAGACAGACTTGATGTGCGCTATATGAAAAAACATTACCATATTTTATGTTGTAAGGTAGAGGGGACACATATGTTGCCTATGGAGCATCCAACTCAACTGGCAACGCAAATTTCCACGTTACTTAATGCTATACTGAAATGACGGTATTTATTGCACAAATAAGGTATTGGCAAATATTGCCTTACTCCGTTTTTTGCTGCACATTATCGTGTTGTTGTAATTTCAATTGAATTCAAGGATTGTTTACTGAAAGGAGAAAACAGTGTTGCATAGTCTGATTGTTCTGGCGGTGGTGAGTGGCGCTCTTTTATTACTGGCCAGGCAGGCTTCCCTTGCTGTATGGGCTATAAGTTATGCTTTGTTTGCATTATTGCTTGTGCGCTATGGTTCCCCCGGTTTTGTAGCACAGTTCTTTCTATGGGCTGTTTTAGCAACATTTGTTCTTTGCGCAATCAAACCATTACGGAGGACCTTGTTATCTCGCCGCCTATTTGCTGTCGTCAGTAAAGCAATGCCAGCCATGTCTTCCACTGAACGCGAGGCCTTAGAAGCTGGTACAGTGAGTTGGGAGGGGGATTTATTTAGCGGTTCACCTGATTTTGATGCCTTGCTTCGGGCACCAGTTGTTAAATTAACAGCGGAAGAACAGTCTTTTATCGATGGTCCGGTCAATGAATTATGCCGCATGATTGATGATTGGGATATTACCCATGTAAGAACAGATATGCCTCCTGAAATGTGGCAATTTATTAAAGACAAAGGTTTCCTGGGGATGATTATACCCAAAAATTTTGGTGGCCTTGATTTCTCTGCAACGGCACAGATGTCCATTTTAGCCAGAATCTATGGCCGTTCCGTGACTGTTGGCAGTACTATTTCAGTACCTAACTCATTAGGTCCTGCAGAACTATTATTGAAATATGGTACTCAGGAGCAAAAAGAATTTTATTTGCCACGTTTAGCAGACGGCCGGGAAATTCCCTGTTTTGCGTTGACAGGTCCAAATGCAGGTTCTGATGCTGCATCTATCCCCGACAAGGGTATCGTTTGCCGTCAGGAAGTTAATGGCCAAGAGGTGTTAGGCGTACGTTTAACCTGGAGTAAACGGTACATAACGCTTTGTCCGGTAGCAACGGTGATTGGTTTGGCATTCCGTCTCTTTGACCCAGATAATTTACTGGGTAAAGGAACTGATGTTGGTATTACTTGTGCTTTAATTCCTGCCAATACACCCGGCGTTATAAAAGGACGTCGTCATTTCCCATTAAACACCGGTTTCTTGAATGGACCGACACAGGGAAAAGATGTTTTTGTACCGATTGATTGCCTCATTGGCGGTGCTGAAATGGCTGGTGCTGGCTGGCGGATGTTAATGGAGTGTTTAAGTGCTGGCAGAGCGATTTCTTTGCCTTCAAGTGCTGCGGGCGGATCACAAGCGGGGGCATTGGTAAGTGGTGCCTACGCTAGAGTACGTAAGCAATTTAACCAGGCAATTGCTAATTTTGAAGGCATAGAAGAGCCGTTAGCCCGTATTGCTGCTAATACTTATCTTATTGATGCCGGGTTAACCATGACTGCAGCAGCGATAGATCATGGTGCTAAACCTTCCGTTGCTGGCGCTATCTTGAAATACAATACGACAGAGAGAGCCCGCCAATTAGTGATGGACGCCATGGATATTCATGGCGGAAAGGGGATTTGTCTTGGACCTAATAATTACCTCGGCCGTGGTTACCAAAATGCACCTATCAGTATTACCGTTGAAGGAGCCAATATTTTAACGCGTAGTCTCATTATCTTTGGACAGGGGGCTATTCGCTGTCATCCTTATGTATTTCGCGAATTGGAAAGTGTACGGGAACACAATCTTGCTGCTTTTGATAGTGCTTTTTGGGGACATGCAGGATTTGTACTGGCTAATTTAACCAAATCGCTGATTTTTGCATTCACTGATGCGCGTTTTACTGCTACACCAAGAAGTTCAGTAGCGCGGTATTATCAACTAGTACATCGCTACAGCACTAATTTAGCTTTCCTGGCTGATTTTTCAATGGTAGTGATGGGCGGGGAATTAAAGCGTAAAGAAAAAATTTCAGCGCGTTTAGGTGATGTACTTAGCAATTTATATTTAATTTCTGCGGTATTAAAGCGCTTTCATGATGATGGTGAGCCTGAGGCTGATATCCCTTTGGTGGAGTGGAGTTGTCAACAGTTACTTCATGAGTGTGAATTGGCAATTCACGGTGTAATAGCGAATTTCCCAGCGCGTTGGGCTCGTATTGTGTTGAAATTGTTGCTGCAACCTTTGGGCAGTCAACGGCACAGACCTTCTGACAAATTGGGGAAAAAATTGGCACACTTACTCACTGAACCCAATGAAGCGCGTACACGGTTAACCCGATTTGTATTTGTTGAGCCGCTGGATAACTGTCCTTTAGGACGTTTGGAAGAAACGTTCCATAAAATATGCGCTGTTGAAGAGCTTGAGAGAAAAGTTGGCAAGGCAGTTAAAGAAGGTACACTGACGTCGTTAACATTACTTGAACAAATTGATGAAGCTGAGCATGCCGGTATTTTGGATGTCAAGCAGGCAGCACAACTTAGAGAGGCTGAGCAAGCCAGACAGCAAATTATTGCGGTTGACGATTTCAGCGATGACGAATTGCGTCGACAGCCAATAGATAATCTATTTAATCAATCTAAGAAAAAAATCCCTACTCAGGATGGTTTAGCGACTGAAGTAGTTTGATTAGATACTCATTGCCGTGCATCCCTCTCGTTTTTTGGGATGCCGCCTCCAGAATAGCAGCGTATTTTATTTCAGGTCTTCCTCCTGCGGGGGGAAGCAACAAAGCCTTAAAGAGTGACAATCTGCTCTCTAACTGCAAGTATTATACCGGTTAAAATTATAATACCTCCAATAAGTTGCGCGATTCCGGGTGCTATCCCTAAGATCAAATAAGAAAAGAAAATTGATGAGACGGGGACAAAGGATGCAGCGATAACATCATCCACTACTTTAATTCTTTGCATTCCTAAATAATTAAAGAGCATTCCCAGTGCCACAATGACATTGCCATAAAATAGCATCCACTTCCAGAGAAAGGGAGAGAAAAGATCAGCGAAATGGGACCACCCAAACATCATGACGGCAATTAAAAAGAAAAAAACAGCCCCTAGTCCCATCCGTAGAGTATTAAAAATTCCCCCAGGAAGTGCTCTAATTGCATGAAAACTGATTAACGTGGAGAAGGTACTTGAGACAACGCCAAGTATCACATAAATTTCCCCAAGGTGAGGCGTGGATGCCTGTGAGACTGGATTTGTGATAGAGAGCCATGGTTGAAGTAAGACAATCGCAGCACTCCCTGTCATTGTAATTACTGAAGCGATAACCAATCGAATGGTTGGTTTTTCGCGAAAAAAAAGCCATCCAGCAAACAAGGTCAAGGGGGGTTGAAGGGTCGAAAGAAGGATAACATTAATTACGTTTGTATACATAATGCCAAAGAAGAAAAAAGTTGGTGTAAAAAAACCAATCAGAAGAGCGCTTACAAGAATCCATAGCCATTCTATACTTGTCAATTTTTTGAAATTAAACGCTTTAAAATTTTTATACTGCAGGATGAAGAGTGTTATTGCACCAATTAAACTTCCTGCAAATAATAAATTACAAAATGAGATCGGGTTATGGCCATGTATTGTGTTATTTTGACCAAGCTGAATAAGCTTGGCAATTACTGGTTCATCAGCACTGAAGATTATATAGCTAATAGCTATATAAATTATTCCCTTAGTCCTGGCAGTAACAGCCATCCTTTTACTCAACTAAATATAATTAAATAAATTAAAGGATATCTGAAACTGTATGAACCAAGCAAGAATCCGTCGAAAGTAGAAAACGTTGCTGCTGTCCTAATTAAGGGAAAGAAACCTTAACATTCGCCTTAGTCAAAGAGTTATCGCACTTTCATTATTCAGGATTAGGAAGGTAGAATTGAGGAACTTTTCGTGCCCCTTACTGATAAAGGAGCAGACCATGAACGTTGTCACAGGGAAGGGGGAAATAAGCAGGCAGCCAAAGAGTAGTCTAAGCGTTTTCTACGGCCTCATCAGGCATAGTAACATTTAATTCAAGCACTGAATTATCACCCATACGTTCTAAATTCACACTGACCTGATCCCGGTTGATACGAATATATTTGGCAATGACTGCCAGAATTTCTTCCTGCAGTTTGGGCAAATAATCAGGTGTATTACGCTGAGAACGCTCATGCGAAATGATAATTTGCAGACGCTCTTTGGCGACTGAAGCAGTACTGTTACGTTTTCTCAGATAGTTAAATAGGCTCATGCTGGTACGTCCTCCTTGTTTTTACCGAACAAGCGGCGCAATAGGCCTTTCCGCTCATTTTGAACAAAACGCATAGGTCTGGTTTCCCCCAGAAAGCGGGCTATGGCATCCTGGTAGGCAAGACCAGCGTCACTGGCTTCATCAAGAATAACCGGTGTACCCGTATTAGAGGCTTTAAGAACAGCTTTTGATTCAGGAATAACACCAATGAGAGGAATCGCGAGAATCTCTTTAACGTCATCAACAGATAACATATCACCTTTTTCGACACGTTCAGGATCATAACGAGTCAACAACAAATGTTCCTGAATTGGTGTACTATTTTCAACTGCACGTTTGGTTTTACTGGCTAAAATACCCAAAATTCGATCGGAGTCACGTACCGATGATACTTCAGGATTTGTCACAACGATGGCATGATCAGCAAAATACATTGCCATATGAGCGCCTGTTTCGATACCCGCTGGAGAATCACAAATGATATAATCAAATTCTTTGGCCAAATCGTTTAAAACTTTTTCAACACCTTCCAGTGTTAATGCGTCTTTATCGCGAGTTTGTGATGCGGGCAAAATAGATAAATGCGGTAGACGCTTATCTTTTATCAATGCCTGGTTCAGACTTGCTTCACCATTAATAACATTAATAAAATCATAGACAACACGTCGTTCGCAGCCCATGATAATATCAAGATTTCGCAATCCTATATCAAAATCGATAACTACTGTTTTATGGCCTCGCATGGCAAGACCGGAAGACAAAGCTGCGGAAGTAGTCGTTTTACCTACACCACCTTTACCTGATGTGACAACAATAATTTTAGCCAACGCTGAACCCTTCCTGTTAGTCGACCAGTTAAATAATTTAGCCCAGTTTACACGTTATTGATTGTTCAGTTCAAGCTCAATGATGGCTTAGAGAAAATTAATTTATACAAACAGTCAGGACGGGTTTGAAAGTGTCATGTTCGAGATAAGCGAAATTAAACTCTATCCTTGTTTATAAAGGAAATTGAGTTAGGGATAATAGACTTGTACCAATCATGTACAAGCAAGTTGGCTGCTTTTCATTCATGAGACAAGGCAGCCATTCTTAATCTTTTAAGCTGCTAACTAGATACTCTTGAATCAGCTATTAATACCAACCGTTAGAGCCACAACAAGTTGATGTATATTCGCAGGGGCAACTGGTTGTACAGCTGAAAGTACCGCACCCACAGCCAGATAGTAAAACAAATGAGGCGACTACCGCTACTAGGATTAACATTTTTTTCATGATGCGTCCTTGCTAGTTTGGATATAAGTAAGTATAAGCATTGTTTTTATATTTAACAAATTGCTCTTTTTGTTGATATATACCGTGAATTGGCCCATTATTTTATGGGCAGTTATTTATCATTTTCCAGAATGCTTGTATAATGTCCGGTTAATTTAATTGTTGGAGTGTGGTATGTCTCTTTCTATTGCGCAACAAGCACTGACTTTCGATGATGTATTATTGATTCCCGCCCACTCAACAGTTCTGCCAAAAGAGGTTGCTCTCAAAACCTTCCTTACTCGCGAAATTGAATTAAATATCCCTCTAATATCAGCTGCTATGGATACTGTGACGGAAGCCCGATTGGCGATTGCTATCGCCCAGGAAGGGGGGATAGGGATTATTCACAAAAATATGAGTATTGCTGATCAGGCCGAGGAAGTACGCAAAGTAAAGAAATTTGAAAGCGGGATGGTCAAGGATCCCGTCTCCGTCACACCTTCAGTGACGGTTGGTGAGTTGCTAGAGGTAATGACCAAGCATAATTTTTCCGGCGTTCCTGTTGTAGAGGGCGATTTATTGGTGGGCATTGTCACTTCGAGAGATATTCGATTTGAAACTAATTTGGGTTTACCAGTATCGGCCGTCATGACACCACGCGAGCGTCTAGTCACAGTGAAAGAGGGCGCTGGACGTGAGGAAGTACGCACTTTGTTGCACAAACACCGAATTGAGAAACTACTGGTTGTCAATGATGCGTTTAATTTACGTGGCCTGATTACCGTAAAAGATATTCAAAAGGCAAAAGAGAATCCTTTTGCTTGCAAAGATAGTTCCGAACAATTGCGGGTAGGGGCTGCAGTGGGTGTGGGTGAAGGGACGGATGATCGGGTGGCTGCCCTGGTTGACGCAGGGGTTGATGTTCTTATTGTTGATACAGCCCATGGGCATTCCCAAGGTGTTTTAAATCGTGTGAAATGGATAAAGAAGCACTTTCCCCAAGTTCAGGTTATTGGTGGAAATATAGCTACTGCCTCTGCTGCTCTTGATCTGGTCGCTGCTGGTGTGGATGCGGTTAAAGTGGGCATTGGTCCTGGGTCTATATGCACTACCCGGATTGTTACAGGAGTTGGTGTGCCACAAATTACTGCTATAGCGAATGTTGCAGCAGGACTTAAAGGAAAAGTGCCGCTTATAGCAGACGGTGGTATCCGCTTTTCCGGTGATATCTGTAAAGCCTTGGCAGCCGGTGCTTACACTGTAATGTTGGGAGGAATGTTTGCTGGTACAGAAGAATCTCCTGGTGAGATTGAGCTTTATCAAGGCCGTACTTATAAAAATTATCGTGGTATGGGATCTATCGGGGCTATGGCTCAGGCACAGGGATCAAGTGATCGCTATTTCCAGGATATTAGCCAAGGGGCTGAAAAATTGGTACCTGAAGGTATTGAAGGACGCGTTGCTTATAAAGGTCCTGTACAAACCATTATTCATCAAATGATCGGTGGGTTACGTTCATGCATGGGGTATACAGGTTGCAACACAATTGCTGAGTTGCATGAAAAAGCTGAATTTGTTCAAGTGACTAATGCGGGTATGCGTGAGTCACATGTACATGATGTAAGCATTACTAAACAGGCACCTAATTATCAGGTTGATAATTGATTATGATGAAAAATATAAAAAAGCGTCCGCTGGTTATTCTTGATTTTGGTTCTCAGTATACGCAGTTGATAGCACGACGTGTGCGTGAAATAGGTGTGTATTGTGAAATTCATCCTTTCGATGTTGAAAAGAGTACACTGCAGGCTTTGGAGCCTTGCGGTATTATTCTTTCTGGCGGTCCTTCTACAGTGACTCTTCATACGAACCCGAGAGCCCCTGACTGGTTATTTACGTCCGGGTTACCCTTGTTGGGTATTTGTTACGGCATGCAAACAATGGCAGTGCAACTAGGTGGCGAAGTGCAATCTTCGACTATTCGTGAGTTTGGTTACGCTGAATTGCGCCTGCATGGACATAGCCAATTACTGGATAATATTGAAGATCGAGCGACCTCAGAAGGTGATGCTTTGTTGGATGTTTGGATGAGTCATGGGGACAAGGTGACTGTTATTCCTCCGGGTTTTAAAGTTATTTGTGAAACACGGAATGCACCAATTGCTGGTATGGCGAATGAAGAAAAGCATTGGTATGGTTTGCAATTTCATCCTGAAGTGACACACACTTTACAAGGCTTGCGTATTTTGCAGCGTTTTGTAGTCGATATTTGTAAGGCTGAAACCAATTGGACCGCTGATAATATTATTGAGCAAGCCATAACGACTGTGCGGCAACAAGTTGGTGATCAGCACGTTTTATTAGGGCTTTCCGGCGGTGTGGATTCATCGGTAGTTGCTGCTTTATTGCATCGAGCTATCGGCAAGCAATTAGTCTGTGTTTTTGTTGATACTGGCTTGCTACGATTAAATGAAGCTGAGCAAGTTATGGCTATGTTTGGCCAACATATGGGAATACGGGTTATTGCCGTCAATGCAGAAAAAAGATTTTTAAAAGCCCTAGAGGGAGTTGATTGTCCTGAGAAAAAACGAAAAATTATTGGACATACTTTTATTGAAGTTTTTGATGAAGAGGCACAACGTATACCTGAAGTGAAGTGGTTAGCTCAAGGCACTATTTATCCTGATGTTATTGAATCAGCTGCCACGAAAACGAATGGTGCAGCGGTCGTGATTAAGTCTCATCATAATGTGGGTGGGTTACCAGAAACGTTAAATTTACAGTTATTGGAACCGATCCGCGAATTGTTTAAAGATGAAGTGCGCAAAATTGGGTTGGAATTAGGGTTACCCTACGAAATGGTTTACCGACATCCATTTCCTGGACCTGGACTTGGCGTTCGAATTTTAGGTCAAGTTAAAAAAGAGTATGCGGATATTTTACGCCAGGCGGATGCCATATACCTTGAAGAGTTACATGCTGCTGATTTATACCACAAAGTCAGTCAAGCTTTCGCTGTCTTTTTACCAGTGAAAAGCGTTGGTGTGATGGGGGATGGTCGTCGCTATGATTATGTGATTTGTTTGCGCGCTGTTGAAACCATTGATTTCATGACTGCGCACTGGGCTCAATTACCTTGGGATTTTTTAGCGCAGGTATCCAACCGTATTATCAATGAAGTTGTTGGTGTGTCACGTGTAACTTATGATATTTCTGGTAAACCACCCGCGACGATTGAATGGGAATAAATGATGCCTTTTGGATGGCGCAGGCCTATGAGTTTGCGCTTAAAGCCAAAGAGCAGGGTGAGGTCCCTGTCGGAGCAGTTTTAGTGGCTGACGATAATGTTACTTTGTTAGGACAAGGATGGAATCAGGTCATTCAAACGAATGATCCTTGCGCTCACGCCGAGTTAATGGCTATTCGGGCCGCAGCAACTCGTCTTCATAACTACCGACTCTTAAACACGACGCTCTATGTTACCCTGGAACCTTGTTCTATGTGTGCTGGTGCTTTGATTCATGCCCGTATTGCGCGTCTGGTCTTTGCCACGCGTGATTTTAAGGCCGGTGCAGCAGGTTCCGTTTATAATTTATTACAAGGGTACCCACTGAATCATCAGGTTCAAATTGATGAAGGGATTATGCAACAACCTTGTGCCACGCTATTGGCTGATTTTTTCAAAAACCGTCGTTAGTTAGAGCTGCCATCAGTATTTGTTTAAGTAAGTCTTTTTCTTCTTTATTCAAGGGATGGCCTGCCTCACTGGATATAAAGAACATATCTTCTGCTCGTTCACCCGCAGTAGCAATTTTTGCATTGTGCAAATAGATACGTAGTTTTAGGAATACGCGACTGATATTGGCTAATAGACCAGGCCGATCAGCGGTGACTAAAAATAAACGTGTTTGTTGATGTTGATTATCGTCACTAAAGGTAATTTGTGGTTTTAGATTAAAGTGGGCTTGTGTGCGCGAAATCCTGCGGTGAGAGATAGTAGGGAGTTGGGTTTTATCAGCTAATTGACGCATTAATGCTTGTTGAATATCGGCAGTTCTACGTTCATCGAAAAAAGCTTGATGATGTTCATCAAGAATAATGTAAGTATCGAGATCGTAATTATTTTCGCAAGTTAAAATAGCCGCTTCCTGAATCGTTGCATAATGATTACTTAGTACGGTTGTCGTGATAGTAAAGCGGTCATCGCGATGTGGCATATAGATGAATACTTCCGTTCCCCCTTCGCTATGATGCGGCATAATAAGTACAAGAGGAAATTGCTGGCAGTTAAGAATAGCGACAGAGTGTCTGGCGATAACCTCGGGTGGCTCATGGAGAAAATACCTGCCTTTAAAATGGGACCATAATTCTTCAATCGCTGCCGGTGAGACAGCTTCGCTTACCAAAATAGCAAGGGCTTCTTGCTTGCGTTGGTTGATAAGAACCGTTTCATCCAGCAGGGCTTGCTCTTGTTGCATGGCTTGATGGGCTGCCCAGTATAATTCTCGCAATAAAGAATCTTTCCAGGCATTCCACAGTTTTTGGTTAGTGGCGCAGATATCGGCTACAGTGAGGAGATAAAGGTATTCAAGATAATCTGCTTTGGGGAGGCAACTACAAAACTGGCGAATGGTTTTCGGATCATAAATATCCTGTCGTTGTGCTGTTTGTGACATTAATAAATGATTGCGTACTAACCAAACGAGTAAGTCTTTATCTTCCTCACTTAATTTATGGCGTAGAGCAAATTGCTGCGCTTCTTCGGCTCCTAATTCGGAGTGATCACCGCCACGTCCTTTGGCAATATCATGAAAGAGGGCAGATAAATATAAAATACCACGTTTTTTAATCGTAGCCATTAATTGTGCGGCTAGAGGAAATTGTTTGTTATAGTCGATTTTCAGAAAACGCGCTAAATTTCGAATGACGAAAAGCGTATGTTGATCAACAGTATAGATGTGAAATAAATCATATTGCATCTGTCCCGTTACTGCAGCAAAACAATCCAGATAATGCCCCAGGATCCCATATCGATTCATGTGATGTAACGCTTCATAAGGATTTTGTGCCGTATTGAAAATGGCAATAAAACATTGCGTCGCTGCTTTGGAAGCGCGAAATTGTTTATTCATTAAATAAAGATGTTGGCGAATTAGCCGAATAGTGCTTGCTCGAACACCCTCAATGTCAGGGCGTTTGGCCATCCATAAGAATAATTCAAGTAAGGCTTGGGGTTTTTGGGCAAAGACTTTAGGGTGTCTTACTTCAATATGGTTGTTTGAGAGTTGAAAAGCGCTGTCTAAACGAGTAATTAGTTGTTTTTGATGATGGACAATTGCTTCAGAAAACCATTGTACCAACATTTCATTAAGCTCACGGTTACGCTTTATAATTTTGAAATAGGCTTTCATAAATTGTTCAATGGCTAGTGAGCTTGTATTGTCCTTGAAGCCAAAAACTGTTGCTAATTTAACTTGATAATCAAATAGTAAGCGCTCTTCACGTTTTTCAGCCATCATATGCAAAGCGAAACGGACCCGCCATAAAAAATGTTGGCAGTAGATTAGTTCTTCGTATTCTTTATCGGTAATAAAACCACTATTAATCCCATCTGCCAATTTCTTGATGCCAAAATGGCGTTTGCCAATACTTAATAAAGTATGTAAATCACGTAAGCCACCCGAACCATATTTGACATTGGGCTCCAGGTTATAGGCAGTTTCACCGTATTTCGCATAACGCTGTTGCTGCTCTTGTTGTTTGGCAAAAAAATAGTCGTGGCTTGACCACATATGTAGAGGATGGGTTTGATAGAGTAATTCTTCCATTAATGCACCACGGCCGCAAATTAAGTACATATCAAGAATACTGGATATCACACTTAAATCTTTACTGGCTAGTTCAGCACAAGCTGCGACAGTAGTTATCTGATGGCTAATATCCAAACCAACATCCCAGCAATCCTGAATGAACGCCTGGGCACGTTGTGAATGGGTTTTGGTAATTTTTTCCGTATGAAGTAACAGGAAATCAACATCAGAATAAAGTTGTAACTCACGACGTCCATAACTGCCTAAAGCCAAAAGACAAAATTTATTACCAAGGTGCAAGCGATTTTTTTGGAAAAGAGTAAAAAGAACTTTATCAATAAAGGTGACTAATTTGCGTGTGATGGTACTAATACTTCCTTTTTGGCAAAATTCCTCACACAGTTCATCCTTGAGCTGTTTGATGGATTGTTTTAAAACGCGATTATCTTTCTTCATTACGTAAAGTGAGAATTTCAACCCCGTCGTCAGTAACTAGCAAGGTATGCTCCCATTGGGCAGATAAGCTGTGATCTTTGGTAACCACAGTCCAGTTATCAGGTAGCAATCGAGTATGATGTTTCCCAATATTCACCATCGGCTCAATAGTAAATGTCATTCCTGGGCGTAAAATTTCACCAGTTCCTGGTGTACCATAGTGGAGAACCTGTGGGTCTTCATGAAAAATGCGCCCAATACCATGCCCGCAGTATTCTCGAACGACTGAGCATCGATTTTTTTCAGCGTGTTGTTGAATCGCATGGCCAATATCACCCAGACGGGCGCCGGGTTTTACCATGTTAATACCAATAAACAGGCACTCATGAGCAACAGCAACGACATGCTTGGCTTTGACGGAAGGATTACCAATAAAAAACATTTTACTGGTGTCACCGTGATAACCATCTTTAATAACAGTAATATCGATATTGATAATATCACCGTCTTTTAGCGCCTTTTTGCCAGGGATGCCATGACAGACTACATGGTTAATTGAAGTACAAATTGATTTTGGAAATCCATTATAATTCAATGGTGCAGGAATGGCTCTCTGCTCATTGACAATATAATCATGACAGATTGAGTTGAGTTCATCAGTAGTAATTCCTTCCTGCACGTGCGGCCCTATCATTTCCAATACTTCACCGGCGAGTTTGCCAGCCACGCGCATTTTTTCAATTTCCTCAGGAGTCTTAATTGTTACTGCCATTGTTTAATCCGCAAAAAATTTAATAGTAGCATAAGCTTATCTTTATCAACACTCACCACAGCGAATTTCGAAAGAGGCCTATCTAATTATAAAGGGAAAATTAAGATTGGCGATCCATTTTTCTGGGGATGAATGGATTAACCATTTTGAACAGAAACGGATTCACTACAATAGAAATAAAGGCACCGACAAGGATCAGGTCTTTGGCCTGCTGTGAAAGGATCCCCAGTTTGTAACCCAATTCAGCAAGAATAAATGAAAATTCACCAATTTGGGCGAGGCTTACTGAAATGGTAAGGGCCGTATAAAAAGGATAACGAAACAAAATAACAATGACAAAGGCGGCAATCGATTTCCCTAAAATAATTATCAAGGCAGTTATAAGCACCAGAAAGGGGTGTTCAACTAAAATGTCAGGGCGTAATAACATGCCTACCGACACAAAAAACAAGACAGCAAAGGCATCGCGTAAAGGGAGTGTTTCCTGTGCGGCGCGATGGCTTAAGGTGGATTCACCAAGAAACATACCGGCAAAAAAAGCACCTAAGGCAAAAGAAACGCCGAATAATTTAGCTGCCGCAAAGGCAACAACCAAGGCTACAGAAAGCACAGCCAAGCGAAATAGTTCGTTTGACCCTTTTCGGGCAACCCCGTGTAACAAACGAGGGATATAGCGCTGACCAAAAATTAACATAAGCACAATAAAGCTGGCTGCTTTAAGTAAAGTTATTAAGAAGGCCATTGCTATTTCATGGTTAAAGTAAGATGACGGGCTAGCGCCTGTCTCATAACTGGATAGCGCAGCCATCGGCGGGATAAACACAAGGATAATTACAACGGCCAGGTCTTCAACAATTAACCAACCGACGGCTATGCGTCCATAAATTGTTTTCAGCAAATTCCATTCTTCTAAAGCTCGCAATAACACCACAGTACTTGCAACGGATAAGGCTAGACCAAACACGAATCCTGCTACGAGCGGCCATCCCAGGAGGCAAGAAAATGCAGTTCCTAATAACGTTGCAATGACCATTTGTACAATGGCGCCAGGAATAGCTATTTTTTTGACGGATTGGAGATCTTTGACAGAAAAATGAAGTCCAACTCCAAACATCAGGAGAATAACGCCAATTTCAGCGAGCTCTGAAGCAAGCGCATAATTTGCAGTATAGCCAGGCGTTGATGGACCAATAGCAACACCAGCTAGAAGATAACCAACAATAGGAGAGATACGTAAACGATAAGCCACATAACCAAATAAAAAAGCTAAACCAAAACCAGAGACTAAAATAGTAATGAGAGGGATATGAGAGTCAAGCATAGTTTTTCCACCACACACTGTAATAAGCAGTATAAAACACCCCCGCGAGGCGGGGGTATATCAACTTAGTGACAATTTTTAAAAAGTTGTTTGCGTTTTTCCATTTGTTGTTTCAATAACGATTGAAATTGGGTTTTTTGCTCCACACTAAGGACATTGTACATTTGGTTTCTAGCTTTAATTTTAGCTTTTATTCCCTTACCGAGAAGTTCTATTTTTTTATCAACCAAACTATCCAGTTGGGCTTCATCGACCTTGTCAGACTGCATGAGGGCATGGATTTGTCCACGAATATCGTCGAGCTGAGCCCAGGTATCTTTTGTGTCTGATTTGAGTTGATCTTTGATTGCTTTTATTTTCGCTTGTTGCTCCGCATTAAGATTCAAAGCCTTAAGAATTTTCCCCATGCCGCCAACACAGCAATTACAGCCTTGCGTTATTTGTGTTGAGGTAGAAGCCACTAAGGTTTGAGCCGCAAATAATGAAAAGGCCAGCGTTACTGCAGTTAATATTCTTCTAGTCATGATACTATCCTTAGCTAATTTTTATGAGTTACAGCAAGCAGTATAGACGTAGCCGATTATTTTTGCGTGTTTCTCGCTAAAATTAATTATTAAATAAAGTCAATTACATTTGCTGATAACCCCAGCTTGTGGTATAAATATCGCGCTTTTAACGACACACACGTTTCGTCACATACGGTTGGGTCCCAATGCAAGGGTACCGTATGGGGGGCGTGGAGGCCTAACCCTGGAGATTTATTAATGAATGTTAGTATGCGTGAATTACTCGAAGCGGGCGCTCACTTTGGGCATAGAACCCGTTTTTGGAACCCTAAAATGGCGGAATTCATTTTTGGTTCGCGAAACAAGATCCATATCATCAACCTGGAAAAAACGCTGCCAATGCTAAATGATGTTACCAACTATGTTGGTCGTTTAGCTTCGAATAAAGCCAAAATTCTGTTTGTGGGCACTAAAAGAGCGGCTCAAGACAGTATTCGTGAGCATGCAAAGCGTTGTGGGATGCCTTATGTTGATCACCGTTGGTTGGGTGGTATGTTGACTAACTACAAAACAGTTCGTCAATCTATTTTCCGCTTGAAAGAGTTGAAAGAAATGCGTGATAAGGGCATCTTTGAATCAATGATCAAGAAAGAAGCCTTGATGCTAACCAGAGAGCTTGAAAAATTAGAGCGAGGCTTAGGCGGTATCGAAGATATGGGTGGATTGCCTGACGCGTTGTTTGTTGTTGACGTTGGTTTTGAGCACATTGCTGTTGAAGAAGCTCGACGTTTAAAAATTCCTGTTATCGGTATTGTTGATACTAATAACTCCCCTGATAACATCGATTACGTTATTCCCGGTAATGATGATTCTATGCGAGCAGTTGATATCTATGTTCGTTGTATTGCAGATGCCATCCTCGATGCTAAGCGTGGTAACACAGTTGGTGGTGTACCCTCCGATGCTGAGTTTGTGGAGATTGCTGTTGCTGATAAAGAATCAGACAAAGCGGATGAGTAATTAATTTTGAATATAAAGGGGGGGCGTTGCGTCGTTAACGTGCCCCCTTTTTGCTATGTGGAGGATTGAAATATGTCGATTAGTGCTGCATTAGTCATGCAATTACGTGAGCGTACTGGCGCTGGAATGATGGAATGCAAGAAATTCTTGATTGCTACTAACGGTGATATTGAACTGGCAATTTCTGAAATGCGTAAAGCTGGACAGGCTAAAGCGGATAAGAAAGCAGATAGGGTTGCCGCAGAAGGGGTTATCGTTGTTGCTCGAGCAGCTGATGGCCGCTCTGCTGTTATGTTAGAAATTAATAGTGAAACTGACTTTGTAGCTCGTGATGAGAATTTCACTGGGTTTGCTGGTAAAGTTGCGGAAACAGCATTAAGAAGCGCAGCCAACGACGTGACTGCTTTAGCAAATGAAACTTTAATCAGTGCTAATAATACGATTGAACAAGCACGACAAGAACTCGTTGCTAAAATCGGTGAGAATATTAAGTTGCGTCGCATGGAGAGAATGCAGTGTGATGGCGTTATTGGTTTCTACCTCCATGGTACTCGCATTGGTGTTATGGTTGCTCTTAAGAATGGTGATGAAGCGCTTGCAAAAGATATTGCTATGCATATTGCTGCTAGCCGTCCGCTGGTAGTTAATCGTGATCAGGTTCCTGCAGAAGCGATCGAAAACGAGCGTGATATTTTCACAGCACAAGCACGCGAGAGTGGTAAGCCACAAGACATCATTGACAAAATGATTGAAGGGCGTATCAACAAGTTTATTGATGAAGTCAGTCTCTTAGGTCAGCCTTTTGTGAAGGATCCCAACAAGAAAGTGGGGCAATTACTAAAAGAAAAAAATGCTGAAGTAATCTCTTTCATTCGCTTCGAAGTAGGTGAAGGTATCGAGAAGAAAGAAGATAATTTCGTAGAAGAAGTAATGGCTCAGGTTCGTGATTAATTATGAATGGTAATCAGCATCCGCAATTAAAATATAAACGCATTTTACTTAAGTACAGTGGTGAAGCGTTAATGGGACAAGCCCAATTTGGTATTGACCCGTCTGTTCTTGACCGTATTGCCAATGAAGTGGCTGAGCTTATTCACATGGGGGTTGAAGTCGGCTTGGTGATTGGCGGTGGCAATTTATTTCGTGG
Source organism: Legionella donaldsonii (assembly GCF_900452385.1). NCBI lineage: Bacteria > Pseudomonadati > Pseudomonadota > Gammaproteobacteria > Legionellales > Legionellaceae > Legionella > Legionella donaldsonii. Next base: position 1,465,261 of record NZ_UGOA01000001.1, read on the forward strand.
TAAAGCCTTGTCTGAGGCTGGCTTAGGCCGAGTTACCGGCGATCATATGGGTATGCTTGCAACTGTCATGAACGCCTTGGCCTTGAGAGATGCGTTGGAGCGTATTGATTTACCAGCGCGGATAATGTCGGCCATTCCTATGATGGGAATGGTTGACCCTTACCACCGCCGTAAAGCTATTACCCATTTACGCAATGGGCATGTCGTTATTTTTGCTGCGGGTACTGGAAATCCGTTTTTTACGACAGATTCTGCTGCCTGTTTACGTGCCATTGAAGTTGGAGCGGATGTCGTTTTAAAAGCGACAAAGGTAGATGGTATTTATTCGGATGATCCGATTAAAAATCCTCAGGCGACCCGTTATGATTACTTAACCTACAAAAAAGTATTGAGTGACGGATTGCAGGTAATGGATTCTACTGCCATTTGCTTATGCCAGGATCACGGTATGCCTTTACAAGTATTTAAGCTGACGGCTCCAAATGCGCTAAAGAAAATTGTCCTTGGTGAACGTGTTGGTACCATAGTAGGAGCAAACCATGATCAATGATATTAAACAAGACGCTGAAAAGCGGATGAAAAAAACCGTTGAGACTTTGCAACATGATTTGACTAAGATTCGAACTGGTCGTGCTAACGCCGGTTTATTGGATCATGTGCAGGTTGATTACTACGGTACACTAACTCCTTTAAATCAAGTAGCCAATATTACGAGTAGTGATTCCCGGACTTTATTGGTAACACCCTGGGAAAAAGCGATGGTCGCAGCTATTGAGAAAGCGATTTTGACCTCTGATTTAGGCTTAAACCCAGCAACAGCAGGTAGTGCGATCCGCGTACCGATGCCTCCTTTGACTGAGGAGCGTCGTAAAGAATTGATTCGTGTTGTCAGAGCTGAGGGTGAGCAAGGTCGGGTAGCGATTCGAAATATACGCCGTGATGCAAATACCCACCTTAAAGAGCTTGTCAAAGAGAAAGAAATTTCTGAAGATGATGAGCGTCGAGCTGGAGAAGTTATTCAGAAGCTTACTGATAAATACATCGCTGATGTTGATGCAACGCTTGTTGAAAAAGAAAAAGATTTAATGGAAATTTAATGACATTTCAACTATCTTGACGATTGTGCCTTGATTTTCTGTGCTCCGCTGCGATGCTCGATAATCAAGGCACAATCACTCAAGCTAGTGAAATGTCAATTGCACCTAGTTTTTTATCTCCGCTACACAACCCCATTTACTATCCCAAGTCAAATGTTTAATTTTTTTACTTTGCTTAAGAAGATCCAGTAAAGAAGCTACAGTCTCGCTTTTGCAGGCTAGTATGATCATGTTGGGACAATTTTTAACGGGTAAAGCAACTGTAGCAGATAAAAACTGTTGTCGGATAAGTTGAAAAATTGGCCATTGTTCATGTCTGTTGGCTAAATTTACCGCGAGAATACCGCCAGGTAACAGTGAATGCTTACAATTAACAAAAAATTGTTCCGTATTACATTGGGGTGGGAAGGCTTCAGCACTGAATAAGTCAACAAGTAGATGTTGAAATTGCAGGGTAGTTTGTTGCAAAAATAGACTGGCATCCTGATGTACAATATGTACGTTTTTAAGATTATTAATCATAAAAAATCGTTTCGCAATATCAATCACCTCACTATTGTTTTCTACCACTGTCAGTTGGGAGTCTACCAATAGGGAAGATAACGCATGAGCCGCTCCGCCGCCTCCAAGACCTAGCATACAGCAATTAGCTGGTTGTAATTGCACCGTCAAAATAAGCGATTTGATATACCGTAATGCTGGTCGGTGGGGAAAATATCTGTTTAAAACAGTTTGTAATGCAGTACCATCAAACTTTAACCAGCGAAAGAAAAAATTTTGAAAAACTCTGACTCTTGTTGATGAGCGATAAATACATCGTCCTGCGAAAGTTTTCCACATACCCTTACCCAGTTTTTTCGCGTTGAAAAGGATAAAGTGCCCCCAGGTTTAAGAGACTGCTTAACTCATCTAAGGCTGATAAACACTCATCAATAAGTAAGGGATCACGCAAGTCGTTCGCTTGTAATTGAGTACGGTAATGGCGTTTAACCCAAACCTCAAGACGGTCTAATAGCGTATCATTGACTAAAACACCCTGGTGCATTGCTTGTAGCTCTAATTCGGTTAAAGGAACACGTAATCGCAGGCAAGCGGGACCCCCTCCATTACGCATACTTTGCCTAAGATCAAGATAGTGCACAGCAGCGATAGGATTTGTATTATCAGCTAGTAACTCATCAATCAGTGCCTTAACCACAGTATTTTCCTGGCATTCACCAGGAGCAATCAAAATCATCCTGCTATTTTCTGCAGCATTAGGCAGGGTAATCAGTTGTGAGTTAAAGAGATAAGAGCCCACTGCTTCGGCGACACTGAGGCGATTACGGTTAACTTTCAGGATCTGAATTTGAAAGTTAGCTTTAGTTTGCAACTCATTCAGAAGCTCCGTTTGACACCAAAAAGCATCCTCATGAATGAATAGCACCGATTCATTGGCGACAGCGATGACGTCATTATGAAAAACACCCTGATCAATTGCCAGTGGATTTTGGCAGGCAAAAATAACTTGATTGGGATTTAACAAATGCGATCGGGCAATTGCCTGGGAGGCTTCAAGTGTTTGCCGTGCGGGGTATTTTAAGGGACTGTTCGGTGAGCCAGAATTTTTTGCTAACGCCTGTTTACCGTAAACAAATAAATTTATAGCGGCTGCATTATGCTTAGTGCATAGACGATTATGATTGGCTGCACCTTCATCGCCTGTAATGGCACTTCTCGGTAGTACAGGGTGATGATTAAAGTAAGTTTTATCGTGAAAAAGCGTTTGCAACAAATAACTCGAAAAATCGGCTTCCTGATAACGATGTAAATTACTAATTAAATTGGCTGCTGTAAAATGAACTCGCTTATCAGCGGTATCAACGCTTGCTGAGACAGTTGCGGCGTTAGCAGTCCACATGCTGGAAGCAGAATAGCAGGCATTCAACAACTCAGGAGCGCCGCGATAGGCTTTTTCAATCTGTTGTGCAGCTGTACCACTAAACCCCAATTGATACAATAAATGTAGATTAGGACGTTGGTGCGGTGGCAACAAAGCCTGCTTGATGCCAGATTGATGCAATAAGCGCATTTTAGCAAGCCCCTGAAGCGCAGCTGCCTGAGGATTGGAGACACTCAACGCATTTGATGCCGAAGCAAGGTTACCCGCAGCAAGGCCTGCATAATTGTGTGTTGGACCAACCAGACCATCCAGATTTAATTCATAGGTTTGCATAAACTTAGCTCAAGTCGATGCCGGGCAATAGTTGCGCTGGCGTGGTTAAATGAGGTTGCTCCATACTGGCAATAGGATAAGCGCAATAATCTGTAGCAAAATAAGCGCTGGGACGATGGTTACCACTACGACCTATACCACCAAATGGAAGGCTGCTTGCAGCACCAGTGGTTGGCCTATTCCAATTGATTAGACCTGCACGTACCGTATGGTAGAATCGCTGATAGTGTTCAGGATTGTCGCTTAACAAGCCTGCTACCAAGCCATAACGTGTTTGATTGGCAAGTGCCAAAGCGTCTTCAAAATTCTGATAACGATAAACCTGAACCAAGGGAGCAAAAATTTCTTCATCAACAATTGTATGAGCTTTGGTCATCTCAATGATGCCGGGGGAAAGCAAGCCTGTATTCTCGGTAAGTAAAGACATGGTTAACAAGGCAACACCGCCATTTTGAAGCAGTTTTTTCTGTGCCTGTAGATGCTGTAGGGCATGCTCGTGACTAATAACGGGTCCTAGGAAAGGCTCTGGCTTCTCGGTAAATGCGCCAATACGCATTTTTTCACAAGCGTTTATAAAACGTGCAAGGATTTGATCACCCAATTGGTTATCTGCAATAAATAGTCGTCTCGCACAACTACACCGTTGGCCGGCAGTGATCATTGTGGAAACCAGCGTATGATAAATAGCAGCATTCACATCACTAACCTCATCAATGATGAGTGGATTATTGCCTCCCATCTCCAGTGCCAAGATAACCTCTGGTTTGTCACTAAAATGTTGGTGAATCTGCTGGCCTGTACGATAGCTGCCTGTAAAGTAAACGCCCTGGATGTCGGCTGCGAGGAGCTCTTTGCCGCAATCAGCATTACCTTGCACACAATTAATAACACCTTGCGGCAAACCGCTTTCGTGCCAGCAGTGAACAATGAATTGTGCAACTGCTGGAGTCAGCTCACTTGGTTTATAGATAACCGTATTTCCTGCTAATAGGGCGGGTACAATATGGCCATTACTTAAATGGGCAGGAAAATTAAAGGCACCCAGAACAGCAACAACGCCATGTGGCTTATAACGCAGGCAGGCGTTTCCATCCGGCAGTGTGGTTTGTTTTTCGGCATTACGCTCTTGATAGGCTTGAATCGATAAATTAATTTTAGCGATAACCGCATTAACTTCGGTTAATGATTCCCATAAAGGTTTTCCTGTTTCCAAGGAAATTAGGTAGGTAAGCTCATTACGTTTTGTTTCCACTTCCTTGGCAAAAAGCTGCAAATAGTTGGCTCTCGTAGCAACATCCAGGGAAGACCAATAAGGCAAAGCAAGATGGGCTGCCTCACAGGCTTTTGCTATTTCTGCAGGCGTTGCGCTAGTACCTTGCCAAATTACTGAATTATCTGCGGGATTCCTGGAGACAAACAGTTTTCCTTCTCCTTGTACCCAATGGCCTCCAAAATAATGATTTGCTGCGCTGTTATTTTGTTGGCCTAAATTCATTTTTTCTGCTCACTATAAATAGTTGGTTCTTCAATCTGTAAAGGGGCGATCCGTATACAATCACCCCGTTTGACTTCCAAGAGTCGAGCGGTTTCCTTGCTAATAATACAAGAGGCCTGCTGAGTATTAAAAATAGCTTGACTAACAGTGGCGCGAAAATCAAGTTTCGTATTTGCAAGTAAAAAACGTTTGCTACCAACCTCATCACTAATACTTTTAATAGTCATAATGCGACTGGCTGCAAGCGTGCGTATCTGGTTCCGTGGAGCCTCAATTGTGGGGCCTGCATCGAAAATATCGACATAACAGTGGTAGCGAAAGCCTTCATGTAACAAGATATTCATTGCTGGGACAGTGGATTGATGTGGTTTGCCAATCACTGCTTGTGCTTCTGGTGCAAGTAATTTGACATATAGCGGGTTTCTTGGCATTAAATCCGCAATAAATTGCTTGTTCGTCGAGATTGTTAAGCGATCAGCATCAGCAAAAGGCATATGAAAAAAATGCCTTCCTACATTATCCCAGAAAGGGGAGTGCCCCCATTCGTCGGAGATACCGCGCATTTCGGCAATGATGGTAGAGGCAAAGCGATTGGGATAGTGGGCAATAAAGAGAAAACGGGCTCGTGAAAGAAGCAAACCATTACTACTCTGTCTGTAAGCAGGCTCTAGAAACAAAGTACATATTTCACTGCGTCCTTGATTGTCATTAACCAGGCTTAGTACTTCATAATCACTGCGAATATTAAGAGAATGGCAGATTCGGGTGCGCTTAGATAACTTGTAGGAGTAGAAAGGGAGTTCATGTCCAGTCGCTGCTTCAATCGCCGAAGTTCCAATAACTTGCCCTTTTTCTGGTTCTTCCAATACAAATAAATAGTACTCACTTCTTGGCTTGTGAACCGTTTTTTCAAAGGAAGCACAAGACCAGGCAAGGCGCTTGTGGAGAAGTTCTTTATCTTTTGGCAGTGTGGTCATGCCAATACCGCAATGTTCAGCAAGATGAAAAATAGCATCCAGATCAGTTTCTCGCGCACGGCGAAATAGCATCATCTTATTAATTCCTCAAGCCCACCATTTGCCAAATCAAGAAGTAACAGGGTGCTAAGTGAAGCACGTTCAACAAGACTATCCAGTAACACAAATTCATTGGGACTATGAATATTGCCTCCACGAACACCTAAGGTATCAATAACCGCTAAACCATGCTGCGCAAGATTGTTGCCATCACAACAGCCGCCACTATCTTGCCAGTCTATCGATAAACCGAGTGCTCGTCCAACCTGTTTGATGCGGTTAAATAGCCGTTCAGTCCCCTCGCTAATTCGTTTAACTGGCCGGCCGAAGTCGCCATGAAGTGTTAATGAATAATCGTCACGTTTCATTTTATTAATAAGCGTAGTGAGTTGCTGTCGTACCCATACTTCGTCGTCTGGCTGATTGATACGAACATCCAATTTGGTAACTGCTTTATCAGGCACAACATTCAATGCTTCGCCACCAGCAATTTTACCCACATTAATAGTAACACCATCCCGTTGTCCATTTAGGGCATGGATAGCGGTAATTGCTTCAGCAAGATAGCAAATAGCGTTGCGCCCCTCAAAAAAAGCACGACCAACATGTGCTGATCGACCGGTAGCAACGAGGGTCAATTTGCCACTGCCGCGACGATTTTTAGCCAATGTACCCTTGGTATTCATGGCCGGTTCGTAAATCAAGGCAGCCTGATAGTTAGCAGCAATTTCTGCCAGAAAAGGGCTTGAAGTAGGGGAGCCAATTTCTTCATCGGCATTAATCATTACATCCCAACCGAGCCCGGAAGCTGTAGAACTTTCTTCAAAAGCAGCCAAGGCATGTAACATGACGATAATGCCCCCTTTCATATCGGCAACGCCAGGGCCGTTTATTTCATTATCATTCAAGTAGGTTAGGTTTTGAAAAGGGTGATTTGCTGCATAGACTGTATCCATATGCCCACACAGTAGAACACGACGTTTTAATTCAGGTCGTTTACGAATGAAAAGGATATCTCCGCAATGCTGGACTATCGTGTCGCCCGTCATGTTGATGGTGGTTGTAACAGGTGGTTTAGGCGTTTGTATTTTATCCGCGATAGGCATGAATGCATTGCTTAACAACTGATGCATCTGTGCCAAGCCTTGTAAATTTTCTGTACCGGAGTTGATGGTGCAGAATTGATGTAATTGCTCTATCATGGCCTGCTTACGGCCACTCAAAGCGTGAACCAATTCCTTTGTTGCTCGATCCATTACATTCACTCATACACAAAGCTTATGACATTAGCGGAAATTCTCATGCTCCGCAATATAGCCGGTCACTTCATGGGGGAGTATTACAGCAGATGAATAGTTACTTCCTAACCTAAGTGGAAGAAGAATGCGCTAAGAATAGGAAGAGGGGATTGAACTTTGTATAATGCTGATTTTGTTGGAGAAATCGTGTACTGTTTATTGGAAAAAGTGCATCCGCAATGGCACAAGATAGTGGCTCAGGCCCTGGAACAGGTTGATAAAGAGTATCTTTTACAATTACAAAATAGTAGCCATTGGTTGCCGGGCATCAATGCTTTGTTTGCTGCTTTTAGCCTCCCTCTCTGTGATACGAAGTATATTTTATTGGGTGAATCACCTTATCCTCGTCCCGAATCAGCGAATGGTTATGCTTTTTGGGATAATTCGGTTCATAATTTGTGGAGCCAAACAGGACTTAGCAAAGAAGTGAATCGTGCAACTTCTCTGCGTAACTGGATAAAAATGTTATTGGTTGCCAGGGGTGATTTGCAACAGGATCGCTCACAGGCAGCAATTGCGACGCTTGATAAATCGCATTATTGGCAAACGGCAGAACAATTTTTTAGATCTCTGATTAATAAGGGTTTTTTACTTTTAAATGCGTCTTTGGTGTATAGTGAAGATAAGGTAAGGTTTCATGCAAAGCACTGGCGTCCTTTCATGCACAGTTTGCTAACGCAACTGGCTCAATACAATCAAACGTTGCAGTTAATTTTATTCGGTCGTATTGCTGAAGAAATACCAGAGGCCAGTTTTTTTTCTTGCTTAATCGCAGAGCATCCTTACAATTTGAGTTTCATTTCCAATCCGATGGTATTGGAGTTTTTTAAACCTTTGGACTTACTGAGTTGCCATGAATAGTAAATCGACGATAGATTCGCAAGAAATTGCCAAATTTGCTCAGCATGCTGCACGCTGGTGGGATAAAAATGGGCCGCTAAAAACGTTACATGATATAAATCCTGCACGCCTTGAGTTCATAAATGACTATTGTGAGCTCAACCAAAGTACAATTCTCGATGTTGGTTGCGGTGGCGGTATTTTATGTGAAGGAATGGCTGTACAGGGTGCTAATGTAACAGGTCTGGATGTTGAAACAGAGGCAATTGAAGCTGCTAAAGCGCATGCCAAAGAAAGCAACTTGGTCATTGATTATAGTTGTTGTCCTATCGAAGACTATGAGAGCCCACTGTTTGATGTAGTGACCTGCATGGAAATGCTGGAGCATGTACAAGAGCCACAGTTAGTGATAGAGCATTGTGCTCGTTTGCTAAAGCCGGGAGGCTATCTTTTTTTATCTACTATCAATAGAACATTTAAAGCGTATACCACAGTGATTTTGGCAGCAGAATATCTATTAGGGTTATTGCCTAAACAAACACATGATTTTGATAAATTTATTAAACCTAGCGAAATGGTGGCCATGTTAAGAACAGCGGGTCTTGAATTTATTGGTATGAGTGGCTTGTCGTATAATCCATTAAGCCGCATAGCAGGATTAAAAGAGGCCGTTGATGTTAACTATTTAGTGTCTTGCTTCAAGCCTTGAGCTTTTTTATCCCCGTAACGCTGTTGGTAACGTTGATGGGCATATTTAGCCTGCTCCTCTGTAACAATATCCACCTCATTACCAAATAAGTCGACACGGGCTGTGTTGGCTTTTTGGCAGTTTAAGTAAGCAGGGGATGAACTGTAATAGCTAAGGGCTTCGCGTAAGGCTTTCTTACTAAAAGTGGGTGTATCCAAACGTTCGTAAAAATCGATAATGTCGTCGAAGATACCAATTTGCAGTGGTTTGACCTGATTTCCCTTTTTAAAAAAGGCATTGGGGAAATGTTCTATTAACCAATCAATGATTTGCAATTTATCTTTTTTAACGCTTTCGTTTTGCCTATTCATACTCACACACTCTGAAGCAATTAAATCCCGATTAAACTACCATAAATAGTAGCTTTAGCAAGGCGCTTTCGCGATTTAATCAGTAAAAAGTCAGTTTTTTGCTACTAAGGAGTAAACTAATTAGGCAGAAATAGGAGTCAATTTGAGGTACTATCAGTTATCTTTTATCACTAGTTTGTCTTGCATTGCTCCAAGACATTTCTCAATCTATAGTAAGAAAACGGTGCTTAATCAAATGAAATTACTCTTCATTTAAATGTAACTTTATGAATAGTAACTATTTAATTTTATTTAGGAAAGAAAATGCTTCATTTGAATGATAATTGGTTGTCTTGCACAACAGAAAGCTAATTGCTAAATTTTAAGCATGACTTCAACGGATTTGGGGTCGTCCAAAAGGAATTGTAATCATAAGGAAATGATGATCAGGGATGATTTTTTTCAGGATAGGATGTCCTGAAAGGATGATTGCAAAAAGCCAGGGCCTAAAACCCTGGCTTTGTTATTTATACTGATGCGTAACCTGAATGAGAGAGATAGTAGCTATCAGGATAGTAAGCAAACACCACTGAACCCCCTTTAATTGTGTTAATTACTGGTTTCGCCAGGGTTTTAGCAATAGAAGGGCATCCCCAGCTTCGTCCTGCTCGTCCAGCCTTCTTAATGAAATCCGGTTCTACATACCATGCGCCATGGATTACCACTCGTCTGTTAAAAGCATTGTCATTAAAACCTCTTTCTAGACCCTGGAGGTTCAAAGAATAACCCTTGGAGCCCATGTAAGTATTACGAGTAACATAGGTACCTAGGCTGGTTTCTTTACTGGAAACTTTGTTAGAAAAATGATGTGGAGTATCCATTCCCGAATTCTTACCATGTGCTACGTAAGTATTGTATAAAAGTCGTTCTTTGCTGAGATCAAAAATCCACATCCGTTGTTTGTTAGATGGTAAGGAATAATCAATAACAGTTAAAACTGGTTTTTTAACTGCGCCTTTGTCGGCGGCTTTTTTATAAGCAGTCAGAGCAAGCTTAAGAACTCTTCTGTTAAGTTTAGGGGCTTTTTGACTTAGATGTTGAACATGTTTGTTGACATCAAAGCCAGTTTTTATTCCATGGGGTGTAGTCCCCGTAGTAGCGGTAGTGGAAAAGAAAGCCGCAGAAAGTATGCTTAATATAGTACTCATATTACTCCTTTTTTCTTGTTAACTCGCCTTGAAACAAGGTCTACAGAAAGGTGGTGATTATATTTACAACTAATACAAATGTAAAATCACAAGGGGTATCCTTGCGCATTAGGGATAAATATTAATCAATTCAGAGGGTTAACAAATGATTAGACTAAATTAATTGGCTAATAGTACATTAAATAGTTCAAAATGTAAACTAAGTATGCGAATTTTCGCCCGCCTTGCGGTTCTAAATTAGGTCAATTAGTGCGTAATTAGATCTGTTTTTGCTTGTTGAGCAAGCCATTTTTGCCCCATTTGGGCTGCGATTTAGTCTGTTTTATTGTTGTGATTGCAACAGATGGATTTCAATTAGAAATATTCTGCATTATTATCGCTTGATATTTTTTGACCCGTTGGATTGGAGGCAATATGCTTGAACGCTACTCAGCACAATTTCCGCAAGGTACACGTGCGCAGATTAACAAAGCGTATCGGATTGACGAATTAACATTAATGACCGAGCTTATCGAGAAAGCAGCATTAAGTAGTGAGCAAGTTGTTGCTATTCGCAATACGGCAACCCATTTAGTTGAACAGGTTCGTTCGGAGCGTAAGAAAAGTACAGGGATTGATTCCTTTTTGACACAGTATTCTCTTAGCAGCGATGAAGGGATTGCACTGATGTGTTTGGCGGAAGCGTTATTACGTGTGCCCGACAATGCCACTATCGACAGTTTAATAAAAGACAAGCTCACAACAGCTGACTGGAAGGCACACCGAGGCCAAAGTGATTCCTTTTTTGTTAATGCAACAACCTGGGCTTTGATGCTAACTGGGAAGGTTTTAACCCCGGAGCGCGCTGACTCCGTGTTAAGTAAGGCTGTATTCAAATTAATTAACCGCAGCGGTGAAGGGGTTGTGCGTAAGGCTGTTGATAAAGCAATGCGTATTATGAGTAAACAATTTGTAACCGGTCGAACGATCAAGGAAGCATTGTCTCGAGCAAAGAAAAAAGAAGCGATAGGGTACCGCTATTCCTATGATATGTTAGGCGAAGCAGCACTCACTGCTGTCGATGCGGATCGCTATTTCACTGCTTATAAAGAAGCTATTGAAGCAATAGGGAATAGCGTGGATGAGCGTACGAATGTTTATCAGCGCGCAGGCATTTCAATAAAACTTTCTGCGTTACATCCGCGTTATCAAGAAGCAAAGCGTGCGCGAGTTATGGATGAGTTATCTCCGAAGCTCTTGGCGCTTGCTCAATTGGCCAAACAATATGATATTGCGCTAACGATTGATGCTGAAGAGTCAGAGCGACTTGATTTATCCCTTGATGTTATTGAACGTGTTTTTAGTGATGATAGCTTGTATGGCTGGCATGGGTTTGGAATGGCGGTGCAATCCTATCAGAAACGAGCCTTTTATTTGTTGGATTGGGTGGCTGCTCTGGCAAGAAGCAATCAGCGACGAATGATGGTTCGTTTGATTAAGGGGGCTTATTGGGACAGTGAGATTAAGAAAACACAAATGCAAGGCTTTTCCGAATATCCCGTATTTACCCGCAAAGTATTTACCGATGTGTCGTTTCAAGCCTGTGCTAAAAAATTATTGACAATGACAGATGCTATTTATCCGCAATTTGCTACCCATAACGCCTATTCTGTTGCCATGATTTTAAATCTGGTGGGTGATTACCGTGATTTTGAATTTCAATGCCTGCACGGTATGGGTAACGAACTTTATGAGCAGGTTGTTCCAGCAAATCGTCTTGGTATACCATGCCGAATCTATGCGCCAGTTGGGAGTCACGAAGATTTATTACCCTATCTGGTTCGTCGTTTACTGGAAAATGGAGCAAATTCTTCTTTTGTAAATCGTATTGTTGATGAAAAAGCGCCAATCAGTACTTTGGTTGAAGATCCGGTAAGTAAGGCTAATCACTTACTGAGTAAGATAAACCAAAATATTCCTTTACCAGCGTCCATTTTCTTACCGGAAAGAAAAAATTCCGCCGGTTTTGATTTTTCTGATCGGGAATCAGTAGCCGCCTTACAACAGCTCTATATGAATATGGATCTGGCCCATTGGCAGGCCAACCCTATTATAGCAGGTAGGCAGGGTGGTGAAGTTGATAGAAGTGTAACGTCACCACAAAACCCAGGACAATTGATTGGTAGGGTAAGTGATGCTACGTTACAGGATATCGATTGGGCTTTATCCCAGGGAGAACGGGCTTTCCCGGCGTGGAGTAATAGACCGGTTAGTGAACGAGCCGCTTGTCTTGAGCGCTTTGCCAATCTTTTAGAAGAAAATATGCCAGAATTGCTTGCTATGGCTTGTTTAGAGGCAGGTAAGACCTGGAGTGATGGTGTAGCGGAAGTGCGTGAGGCAGTAGATTTTTGTCGTTACTATGCCATGATGGCTGAAAAACTAATGGCTAAACCTGTACGCCTTCATGGCTATACAGGAGAATTAAACGAGCTCAGCCTACATGGTCGAGGTGTTGTTTTATGCATTAGTCCATGGAATTTTCCTTTAGCTATCTTTACCGGCCAAGTTGTTGCCGCCTTGGTAACCGGGAATTGTGTGATTGCCAAACCAGCTGAGCAAACATCCTTAATTGCTGCTTTCGCAGTGAAACTGATGCACCAAGCCGGTATTCCAGTTGATGTTGTACAATTATTACCAGGTAATGGTGAAGCAGTGGGAGCTCCCCTGGTGGCGGATCGCCGTATAAAAGGGGTAATTTTTACTGGCTCAACACAAACAGCAGAAAGTATTAATAAAATTTTAGCGGTTCGTGGTGGAGAAATTATTCCTTTGATTGCTGAGACAGGTGGTCAAAATGCTATGATTGTTGATTCGTCTGCTTTGTTAGAACAAGTGGTTGTTGACACAATTGCGTCAGCTTTTGGTAGTGCGGGACAGCGTTGTTCGGCTTTACGGGTTTTATATGTGCAAGAAGAAGTCTATCCACGTATACTCGAACTGCTCAAAGGGGCGATGGCTGAACTGCAAGTTGGTGATCCACGTTGGCTTGCTACGGATGTAGGACCTGTAATTGATAGTGAAGCTTTGGCTGGATTAAAAGCCCATGTGGTCGCTATGCAACAAAATTATGAGATTATTTATCAATGCAAGCTGCCGGAAGAATGCGAAACAGGTTATTTCATGCCGCCTACGGCGATTGCTATTGATAATATAGCTGCTCTTAAAAAGGAAGTTTTTGGACCAGTGCTCCATGTCATTAGTTATAAGCGTAAAGCGTTAGACAATGTTATCGAACAGATTAATAGTACTGGCTATGGTTTAACTTTGGGAATACATAGCAGAATCAGTCAAACGGTTGAATATATCCGACAACGAGTGCAAGTTGGGAACTGTTATGTTAACCGTAATATGATCGGTGCTGTGGTTGGTTTGCAACCTTTTGGTGGTGAAGGCCTTTCCGGTACGGGACCTAAGGCAGGGGGGCCACATTATTTATTGCGTTTATGTCATGAGCGAACTTACACAGTAGATACCACTGCAGCAGGAGGTAACGCCAGTTTGATGTCGATTCCTGAAGGGATTTAGCTTTTTATACTCATAAAAATAATGTCATTCCCGCATAGGCGGGAATCCACCTTACAAAAGAGCCAGGTAGTCTGTTTGCTTGTAAACAGGCTACGGCGGTTTGATGTCCGTGCAGCAAGGCGCAGAAATGACGGTCATCGCTAGTCAATATAATGGTTGGGATGGGTTTTATCAAACGCCTCATCGTGTTTTTTAGCAAACCACCAGGGCAGTGCCACAAAGACAAATAAACCGCCACATAAAAACATTTCAAAAAAGAAAATATTATTAATTGGAATTTGTGTAGGTGGTACAAAACCTATAACCATTGCAGCAAGGCAACAAATAAGCCCAATACCAGCGACTAACCACATCACCAGGTTTCCTCCGGGTATTTTATAGCTGCGTGGTTGATCTGGTTTGCTGTAACGCAATTTTATTGCTGCAGCGAACATGAAAATATACACTAATAAAGCCATTTGGGCACTGAGATCGCTCAGTAGCCAATAAGCGGCATTAATTGAATCCAGTAAGATGAATACAGAGCTTAAAAGAGTAAAAATAATACCCTGGGTAATTAAAATAGCGACAGGAGCTCCATAGCGGTTAACCTTGGCAAATAGTTGCGGTAGAGAACCATCGAGTGCAGAGACCAGTAACCCTTTAGTTGGACCAATAATCCATGCTGATACACCACTTAAGCCACCGAGAATAATGAACACAGCAATCAACGGAGTCATCCAGGGCATATGGTAAGAATCAAAGAATATGGCATAGGCATCAATCAAGCCGGAAACCACACTTAATTGATGATTAGGTACTACAAGAACAATAGCCAGGGAGCCACCTACGAGGGTGGCGAAAATAAGAATAGCTGAATACAAAATGGCGCGAGGGTAATCGCGTTGGGGGTTTTTAACTTCTTCTGCATGTACAGCAGACATTTCCATCCCGAGTAGGCCAAATAATACAGCTGAAAAAAGAGATAAATTTCCTATCGAACTGAAATCCGGGATCCAGGATGAGGGCATATCTGTAGTAAGCGGGCGGCCTTGAAAAAACCAAATAGCTCCTAAAAGGCTGATACCCACCATAGGCAAAATCGTACCAAGACTAGCACCAATAATACTAACGATACTGGATAGTCTCATACCAAAACAATTAAGTAAGGTAAAAAGCCAAAAAAGGCTCAACACAGTAATAAGAAGATAGGCTTTATTATTAGCAAGCTGAGGTGCAAAAAGGTAGGATAAGGTCGCTGCTATAAAAGCGAGAATGGTTGGATACCAGACCACATTATAAATCCATTGCAGCCAAATGGTAATAAAGCCAGCACGACGACCAAATGCTTCACGTACCCAAACATAAAGGCCGCCTGTATTGGGATAAGCTGTTGCTAATTCAGCGGCAACCAGAGCAATAGGAATAAAAAAAGTGATTGCCGCAACTAAATAATAAGTGACTAAAGGCAGGCCTAATTTTGCACTGATAGGAAGCGTGCGCAAACTATCAACTGCAATCACATTAATCATAACTAGAGAAAAAACCGACAAAACTTTTTTAGAAGAACGCATGCGGGGTCCTTAGTGGATGCAGCTTAAGACAATTGGCGGTGTCTGATCATGCAGAATAAATAGGTAAAATTTGTAAGCGGGGAAATTTAGCAGTTTACCTTTATAAAATCAATCTGCACAGCCTTTGGAAACCCATAAAAGGGCTTTGGGACTGCGGAATTTATCAGGCTCCACAGTCCCTGAAAGATCAGATTAAATTGCGTAACACATACTGCAAGATTCCACCATGACGGTAGTACTCCAATTCATTGGCTGTATCGATACGACAGAGCACCTCTACTTTGTTTTCACTACCATCTTGTCGTGCGATAACCATGGTTAGTTTTTCTCCAGGTTTTAGTGAGTCATCAACAGCAATGCTGATTCGCTCGGAACCATTAAGTTGTAAAGTCTTTCTTGTTGTATCCCCTTGGAATTGCAGGGGCAGCACACCCATACCAATCAGGTTGGAACGGTGGATGCGTTCGAAGCTCTCAGCAATTACTGCTTTGACACCCAGGAGGTTTGTCCCTTTTGCTGCCCAATCCCGTGATGAGCCTGTACCGTATTCTTTCCCAGCGATAACTACAAGCTGTTGATGTTCTTTTTGATACAGCATGGAGGCATCATAGATTGACATGATTTTGTCTGAAGGGATGTGGCGAGTAACACCGCCTTCAACCTCAGGGGTCATTTCATTGCGAATGCGGATATTGGCGAAAGTGCCTCGCATCATGACCTCATGATTGCCGCGGCGTGAGCCATAAGAATTAAAGTCAGCCTCACTAACCCCTTTGGATTTCAGGTATAAGCCGGCAGGGGAGTTTGCTTTAATTGAGCCGGCAGGCGAAATATGATCAGTAGTAATCGAGTCGCCTAAAAGCGCCAAGACATAAGCTTTAGTTACTGGCTTAATTGCCTGTGGTTTGGCTGAAAGATTTTCAAAAAAGGGCGGATGCTGGATATAGGTAGAATTGGCATCCCAATTATAAGTAGATCCACTACTTGTTTTAATCGCTTGCCAGTGCTCATCACCTTGAAATACTTCAGCATATTCCTTGCGGAACATACTACCCGTTACTTTAGCAACCTCTATAGCAACTTCAACATTGGTTGGCCAGATGTCTTTGAGAAATACATTGTTACCTTGAGTATCTTTGCCAAGAGGATCTTTGCTGAGATCAATGCAAGTGGTTCCACTTAACGCATAAGCGACAACTAGTGGAGGTGATGCCAGCCAGTTTGCTCGTACCTGCGGATGGACTCTGCCTTCAAAGTTACGATTGCCAGAAAGAACGGAGCAGACCACCAGATCGTTATCAGTCACACAATGCGCAATGTCATCAGGCAAAGGACCTGAATTACCAATACAGGTCGTACAACCATAACCCACTAGGTTGAAACCAAGTTTATCTAAATAAGTTTGTAAACCAGCATGTTGTAAATAATCGGTAACTACTTTGGAGCCAGGAGCTAACGATGATTTGACCCATGGTTTGCGAGTTAAACCTTTTTCAACCGCTTTTTTAGCCACCAGCCCTGCTGCCATTAATACACTAGGGTTAGAGGTATTAGTACAACTGGTTATAGCGGCAATAACAACATGCCCATGATGCATTTTAAAGTCTTGATTTTTTACGGGAAATGCTTTTTCTTTTTCTTTAGCTTTACCCACTTCTTCCAAAAAGATATCAAACTCATGAGCCAAGGTTTTTAAATTAACCTTATCTTGTGGACGCTTAGGGCCAGCTAAGGATGGTTCGACACTTGTTAAATCAAGGTGAAGGGTATCCGTAAAAATGGGATCTTCTGCTTGACTGTCATACCATAAGCCTTGGGCTTTACTGTAGCTTTCGACTAAAGCAATTGTATGGGCATCTCGTCCAGTTAACTGCAAATAACGTATGGTTTCTTTATCCACTGGGAAAAAGCCACAGGTGGCGCCATATTCTGGCGCCATATTAGAGATCGTTGCACGGTCAGCGAGAGGTAGATCAGCCAGGCCTGGACCATAGAACTCAACAAATTTTCCTACAACGCCTTTTTTACGCAGCATTTGCGTGACAGTCAGTACTAAATCAGTCGCTGTAATACCTTCTTGAAGCTTACCAGTTAATTTAAAACCAATCACTTCAGGAATCAGCATAGAGACGGGCTGCCCCAGCATGGCGGCTTCTGCTTCGATACCACCAACTCCCCAACCTAATACGCCCAAGCCATTAATCATCGTGGTGTGAGAGTCAGTACCAACGAGTGTATCAGGATAGGCATATAGAGTGCCGTCATGCTTGCTAGACCATACTGTTTTACCTAGATATTCTAAGTTAACTTGATGGCAGATACCGGTGCCAGGAGGAACCACCTGAAAGTTAGCAAAGGCCTTTTGACCCCAGCGCAAAAATTCATAGCGTTCCTTATTACGATGAATTTCAATTTCTGTATTGACCTTAAGTGAATCTGCGCTGGCAAACTTATCCACCATTACAGAATGGTCAATAACTAGATCAACGGGAGAAAGCGGAGAAATTTTCTTGGCATCACCACCCATTTTTTCCAAAGCATCACGCATAGCGGCAAGATCAACGACAGCTGGAACACCGGTAAAGTCTTGCATTAACACTCTGGCAGGCCGATAAGCAATTTCATGGTGAGATGATTTTTTATGTAACCAGTCGGCGATTGCTTTAATGTCGTCTGTGGTTACTGTATGGCCGTCTTCAAAACGCAGTAAATTTTCAAATAATACTTTAAGAGAGTAGGGTAAGCGGTTAATCCCTTTAAAATGCTTTTTTTCTGCTTCTTTCAGGCTATAGTAGTGATAAGTTTTGCCATCTACTTGTAATTGGCTCTCAGTCGAGAGGCTATCTTGACCCACTTGCATATACTGACTCCGTTGAGTTCAAAACAGTAATGATAGCTGAAATTCAGCAAAGTTTCATGAGGCTAAGGGGGCTAATTAACTTTTCTTTATACGTAAAAAATGGCACTGACCAAATCGTGCCACTTTTCGTTCCAAGGCTAATTTTTCATACGGTAACAAGACATGCTTGAGCATAGCTCTGTGTTAGCCCATGAATGGCATGCTTGCTTGCTGTCCATCAGCAGAGACTTTATCTCCTGTTGGTACAGGATGGACTAAAGCAGTCACTGTGGCAAACAAGGCTCGTTCTTCCTGTTGAACTTCAAGTTTATTCGCGTTTGTTTCCGCAATAACATAAAAGAGAGCAGGGGCTAAAATGAAAATAGCAATGCCTAGCAGAATGAGGCCGGCCGTTAGATCAAAGGGCAGGGCAATTAAACTGCAGACAAGCATCGTAGTACTCATTTGGGTTAGCTTAGTCATCACATTGTCCATAAAAGTGTAAGAATATTGTCCTTTCTCGCCACCAATGTGGTAATAATTGGGTGATTTATGGTAATTCCTTACCAGGGTTTGCTGCTCAGCTGGGGTATCGATACAGCCTGTCAATGTCTCGGCAAAAAGAAAGTAAGAGCAAATCAATTTTTCTTTTGTTGTTTGGTTGTCGGCCTGTGCAATTTGTTGTCGGATAACAAGTTGCTTTTCCTTGAGCTGGTTAATGACAGGTTGCCAATTTATAACGTATTGATAAGCCTGCAATTTTTGGAAGGCCTCAACTAAAAGCTTTTGCGCATCGTCTTCAGTTTTTTGTGGTCTTGCTCTAAAAAAATATCCCATGAGTATCTCGCAATGAATTTTAACTCAAGCAGATTAGCATGTTCAAACAATAGTCAAAATGAGCTATTAGCATAATTTACAGCCAGGTAATAACTTTTAACTAGTCCTTGACGTTCGAGGTGGGGCGGAAAAGAAAGTTACTATTTGAAAAACTGGTATGCATTTTGCTAACTAATGTAAGATTACAGGGAGTTTGCCCATGGTTGATTTAATCCAGTTAGCCTCTATACAACCAGCTGCCAAAGAACTTCAGTTGGCCTGTGAAAATGATGCAATAGAGGGTGATAAAAGCGTGCAAGATAGTACGGCATTTATGGCTATTTTAGAACCCTTATTGCTTGATGAAGTTAATGAATCAAGTGTGATAGGTCGAGGAAAAAATATTAAACAACAAGAAAAAGCGAGTACTGAATCTCCTGAGCAAATTGAATTGTGTAATATAGTAGAATTTTGTGAAAATGGTTATAAGAATCAAACCATTGACGAAGAAAAATCAATTGAAACAGCAAATAAAATAAACGACCACAAAGACGAACTCGATTTGATAATCGTTGATAACCCACAATTAGCTTGGTTTAATGCCTCTTCTTTTGAAGCACCTGGGGTGAGTTTGGAACTTTCCCAGGAAGAAGTAGCTGTCTCTGTTAATCAGCTTATACCGAGCAACCAAAAAGCCTTGACGGGACAGGAAATAGAACAGCCTGCCGTAATAATACCTGAAAGAGTCAACGAGGTAGCAGAGCAATCCACGGCAGTTAAATTGGATAAGCCAATCACACAAGAGTTGTCGCTTGTAAAGCCAGTTAGTGATTATTCAAGTGATACGACTCATGAGCAGACTCTCTTTGAGCAAATTAGGAATTCAGAAAGTAGTATTCCATCAGTAACCTCCGAGAAGGATTTATTAGAATCGGGCTCAGAAGACAGTGAAATGTTCGCGATAGAACAACGAAGTGACAAAAATCTGGCAGCTATAATGCCTGTCTTGACTAATCATCCAAATACGCAGACTTCGACTACGGCAACAGTTCCAGCCAAGGTGATTGAGTTGTCACAGAGCGTCGTGAATCCCGAGTGGGGGGACGAATTTAATCAGCAGATAATTTGGATTGGCCAACAAAAAATTAAAAGTGCGACTATAAAATTAAATCCGCAGGAGCTAGGTCCATTGGAGGTCAGCATTAAAGTGGTTAAAGAAGTTGCTACTGTCAATATTACGACTCACTCGGCACCGGTGAGGGATTTAATTGAACAAGCCCTCCCGCGATTGCGAGATATGATGGCTGAACAAGGTATCAATTTGTCGCAGGTCAATATTGAGTCAAATAATAATCAGAGACAACAATCCCCGCAGTACGATGAAGAAAGACGGGTTGATCATGAAATCAACGATGAACAAGCACTTGCCACTACGTCATTAACAGGTAGAGTCAGTAAAAGCCTTATTGACTATTTTGCTTAAAAAATCATTCTTTAAATAATCACATTTTAACGGGGGGTTTAAGCATGTCAGTTTCTAGTGGATCTAAAAATTATTTTCTTGATTGGTTCCAACAGAATGGTAATTTTCTTGATAAGAAGCTGACTACAAAAGAATGGGATCAGAAGGCAAGCGAACATGCTGTAAAAAAAGCGGTTGAAAACAATAAAAAAGCGCGCGCAATATACAGTTATCTGGATAATAAAATCATCTTGCAACATGCAAGGCTGGTCGACTATATCTTAACGGAAGCCTTTAAAAAATTTCAGGCTTCTGACTTTGAAAATCCCTCTGGTTTTGCGCAACCTAAAAAAGCAAGCCCAGAGGTTGTTAATTTTTTTAAGGTAAGGACTAAATTAGAGGATTTCATTCGTCAAAATATCTTCCAGCATCCCAGCCAAGCGACACAGCTTCAGGCTTTTCAACGATGGCTTACAATAGCAGAGATGTTGCGTCAACAAGGCTGTTATGAAGGAGTTAACGTCGTTGTTGGTGTGTTGATACAATCGGATATTAAATTAAAACTGGTGGCTCATTTAACAGACATTTACCGAAATCAATTTTTAGAACTAGAAACACTCATTGCACCTTTAAAAGCATTCCAAGTTCTACGTAAGGAGCTTGCGAAAGGGCAAAAACCCTATCACGATCTACCCTGTATCTTAATGTTGATTAGAGATCTCACCGGGTTTAGTGAAGTGCTAGGAGAGAATCAGAGTGAAATTGGACCCAAGCATTCCTCTTTTCAACAACTTGCTGCCAAGCAAAAATTGATACAAGGTATTTTAAATACTCAGACAAGACCATTACCCTGGTTTCCTAATGCCTTACGAGAGGTTTATGAAAAAATTGTAGGAAAAAAAGATAACGTTGTTTGTAATCCAGCCGCCGTAGGAGAGGATGAAGAACGCCCCGCTTTAAAGAGAGAGAGAGACGTTGTTGATTTATTAACATCCAATACTAAAGGTAACCCCTGCTTTTGGCAGTCGGTAGTTCCAGAGGAAAAACCTGCCTTGGGGGAAGGGACAGTTCTTACCAGTTCCCCCGCAGCTTTTTGAGCTCGAATACTATTGGTAGGAAATTAATAACAACTTCTTACACAACGAACAACAGCCCCATAGCGATTAACATAACAGTTTTTTTGGCAACGTACACCATAATAAGGTCCCCGGCCACGCCAGTAAATGGGTCCTGGGCGATAGTAATAACCGGGACGATAATAGCTGGGACCATAGTAGTAATACCTGGGGTAGTTGCGATAAACTTGGAAATAGGCTAATTCCATGTTCTTAGTTGCGCTTGGTGTTGGATTTTGGATTGAAGCTGCATGAGAATTGGACGTATAAGCGGTAGTTAAAAACAATAAAGCAGAGATTGTAAGTGTAGGCAACAAGCCAATGTTTTTAACAGAATGGCTGTTCATGTTTACTGTCCTTAGTTTGTTAGGGC
This sequence comes from Legionella donaldsonii, assembly GCF_900452385.1. Lineage (NCBI taxonomy): Bacteria > Pseudomonadati > Pseudomonadota > Gammaproteobacteria > Legionellales > Legionellaceae > Legionella > Legionella donaldsonii. The sequence goes on from NZ_UGOA01000001.1 coordinate 1,487,190, forward strand.
TATTTTAAATTATAGACAGATTGGCAAATTTTAACCAATTGCTGTTTTAAACTCAGAGAAGAGTTAATTCATCGTTTTCGTGTTATTAATAGGTGGTCAAATTGATTGATAGAAACTATACCTTTCATTTAGCAATTTTAAGTCTTATTGCTGGTATGCCAATGGCGTTCGCAGCCACGGTTTTTTCACCTGTCTGCCCAAAAGAAATCGATATAATGGAAACCTTGATGAATGCTTATCCAGGTTGGAGTCAGGTTGTGAGTAAAGGGAGTTATTACCTTAACAGCATTGCTTTTTACGCAGGTGACCCTAAGGATTTAGCGAATCTCAAACCCGATTTTGCCAACAAGGGAGTGGCTAAATGGTCTTTCTCACCCAATGATAATATTTATATTGTGTGCGGCTATAATCAGACTGCTATACAACTTACCCAAGCCTTACCTGCAAACATTAACCGTTGTGAAGTAACATTTGATCAAACGATGATGAGTGAGAAAGGCTTTATCCCTAAAAAAGTAACTTGTTTCCAAGAGCAGTAGTTTTTCGCTATTCACTAAGCGAGATAAGTAATATTCACCAGAAATCCATTGGTATATAGATGAGCTAAGGTCAAGCCAGTACTCATCGTTTGTCCAGGCGCTCGACTAAGTTGACTTTTCCCCCAATCCGCAAATTCGTAGCCAATGCCAATTTGCCAATTTGAGGTTAATACTTTTTGTACGCCAGCTCCAAGATTATAAGTGAATGCTGTTTTGGTATGAGATGCAAAATCGGGTGTGGGCAGTGCTTCAAAAATTGTTGGCATGTTAGTAAAACGGTAAGCTTCGTTAAATCCAATGCCTATACTGCCGCTAATCCAGGGGATAACAACATAACCGCTATCGAGCAAAATCTTGCCTTTTAGAGCGATATGAGAATGTTTTAAGCGGTAGTTGTAACTATAATTATTAAATTGGGGGTCCGCATCATCCCATACATAGCCTGATAATTTTGCATTACCTGTAGTGACTACAGCAAGGCCCATTTGGCTTTGGAGTTGATTCCCATGCAGTGTTTTTTGTATTCCTACAAAAAGTTCACCTTCTGCTAATGCATTTGTTGTCTCATTTTTTACATAGGATTTTTCAATCTGTGGCGCGAGAAAAAAAGTTTGTGTTCTTCCACCATTTTCCCATACAGGGCCGCTACTTAAACTTGCAACAAAAGATGAATAAATAGTAGAGGACAGATTGTTAAAGAGAGGTATATTATTAGTTGCGTGAACTTCTTGCATTCCCAGTCTTGTACAGAGTATTAACACTACACTCAATTTACTGTTGTTTAACTTCATAAATACTCCTGTAATCATCTATCCGATTGACGATTCATTCTACAAAGCATTATCGAATTACACAAGAAAGAATAATTATAAAATCAATTAGTTGTAAAATAATTGGCTTATTCTTTTCATAAAATTTAACCTAAGTGAGGGCTCAAATTTACCTCAAAAAATGCGATAGAAACGTTTAATCATTTAGCCTAATAACAGCATGAAAAAAGTTCTTAAACTTAAGAGAATAATGAGGGTACCAACAGTAATCATCAGTATCTTCGCTGGTATAATACGAATCATATAAGCGGAAATAGGAGCTGCAAGAGCACCACCTAAAATTAGACCAATAATAACTGGCCAGTGTTTAAGTCCAATAGTAGAAAAAAAAGTGGCGGAGATACTGGTTGTTACCAGGAATTCAGCTAAATTAACCGAACCGATTGTATAACGGGGTGGTTCACCTTGAGCGAGTAAGGCTGAGTTGACAATCGAGCCCCAACCACCGCCACCTGCTGCGTCCAGGAAGCCGCCGGCAAAGCCTAGTGGGATAAGACGGTGAATTTTTTGCGCTGGTTTTTCACGCCGCAGTAATTTATAGAGGATATAGTTCCTTATTCTTTCTGATAAACTACTTTGCTGAAAGGCTTTGTAGATGATGTAAATACCCATAACAAACAGATAAATCATCAGAAAAGGTTTAATAAGTTGTTCCGGAGCTTTTGTTAGTAGATGGGCGCCTGCAATACCTCCCAGGATGCCTGGGATAACAAGCCTGCGAAATAGGTTATGATCGATGTTTTTAAACATCATGTGTGAGAGGCCAGAAACAGCGGTTGTAACTATTTCTGCAGTGTGAACGCCAGCACTTGCCATCGAAGGCGCTACGCCAAAGGCCATCAGTGCGGTCATACTGATGAGTCCGTAACCCATGCCAAGGCCGCCATCAATCAATTGGGCTCCAAAGCCAATTAATCCAAAAAGCAAATATTCATTCATTGATATTAATATTATTTTTTATATTAGAATAATACGCTTTAAAAATATTTTTTAAATGAGAAAATTAACTATTTTAAAAAATAGGACACTAACCAATTCATATGGTTATAGCTTACTTAAAGAAATAAAGAGTGAATTAAAAAGATAAACTGGCTGTTATCTATTAAATCTGACAATGGGTTCTCTTCCCTCGAGTACCTCTGCAGGACTATCCTGGAGAAATTTATAATCAATCAATATATTTTTTACATATTGACAGATTTGATCCCACAGTTTTCTTTTATCGAAGATAGTTGCAGCACTGCTGCTGGGGCAATCAATCTCGAGATCAAGCAACGTGATTCCTTGAGGGTTAAACAAAGAGGTTGTGGTTGTCTTGGCATGATACCCATTCCCACTGATTTCATCTATTCCTTGACTGGTAGATAATTTTTTATAAATCTGTTCCTCTTTAACCTGCAAACCATTTCCTGTAGGAACAAAATCAATGGTGGTTTGTGGTTCGCAAGCTCGTATTAGACCACTGTTCACATTACTGACACAATAATTAGTGGCAAAGGGAAAACCAGCTTGGTGGAAATGCATCAGTGCTTGCAGCACTAATTCATCTTGATCTGCAGAAGGATAATTAGCGAATAAAAATTTTTTAAAAAAATTAATGAGTTCTTCATTATTGGCAAAGGTATCCGGGTCTTTAATTTCAATTTTGGCATTTATTAGTACTTGAGGGAGCGATAGACCATTGATTAGGATTGGGCATTTTTCGCCACCTCGTGCCCATCGGTTCCAATCTCTACGTGCCTGTTCCATATCATTTGTGGGGGCGGCGGTATTCTCTTCTTCTGCATAGGCAAAAATACCTAAATGTTTGTATTTCCAGTAAGTACCCATTGTTGTCTTTGATTCTGTTTTATTTGTTTTGCCAAAGTATAGCAAGCTTATCTTAAGTCAAAATTAAAATTAAAATTAAATATCAACCATGGCTTTTGGCCAATAAGCGGTTAATGTATGCGATCGCTAAAGCTGAAAAAACTAAAGTCAGATGAATAACTACTTGCCACATAACGGTATTACTAGTTTGCTTGGTGGGATCGATAAAGGTACGCAACAAATGGATCGAGGAAATCCCAATCAGTGCGAGTGCCAGTTTAATTTTCATGGCACCCGCATCTAACTCGTCAAGCCATTCGGGTTGATCAGGATGATTATGTAGATTCAATTTGGATACGAAGGTTTCGTAACCGCCCATAACAACCATAATCAGTAAATTAGCGATCATAACCACATCAATTAAATCCAGTACGCCCAACATGATTTGAATATCATTAAAGCCGTTGATATGGAGAATTAAATGAAATAGTTCTTTAATAAAACGATAAACATAGGCGATTAAAATAAGCATGAGGCCAAAATACAAAGGAGTTTGCAGCCAGCGTCCCACAAAAATTAGACGGCTAATATTTTCTTTTAATTTATTCATGCTAAATCGTTCGCTGTTGAGTGAATTACCGTGATCAATTCAGGAGGTTGCAGTGTACTGTAATTTTTGAAAATAGAATAGGCAGTCAGATCTCTTTAACAGCATATTTCTTTTTCTCTTTGATGGCCAAATCAGGTCCTTTTGAAAGATAGGTAGTCAAACGAAGCGATAATTTCCAGCTATAGTTTATTTAGAGGTGGCATTTTTTCAGGGAGAATCTAATGGCCAGGAGGATATTGACAAATTTGGGGTTGTTGACAGTCTTGCTATTGATAAATTCCGCGAGTGGATGGGCTTCCTCACCACCAATACAACCACCAGGTGCCAGTTTACCACAATCTTATAATCCAGGGACGGGTAGCGATTTGTATACTATTAGTAATCATGGCGGGAGTTTTGACACTACACCGGTAGATCACACTGGTACTGAGAATGATATTCACTATGAGTACAATCATGTGCAATCAAAAGAATATCAAGGTAAACAACCTATTCACAAAGGGTTTTGACGTGTGGATGAAGTGAAATTCTGAATGTCAATCCTCTATTCGCAGTCAACAAAATAGAAAGATAAGAAACTATCGTTAATTTGTTGCTAATTTCTACAAGAAGCGATAAAAATGATTAAGGAATCTTATTAGAGCCAACCATGCCAATCTATTATAATGATAAGCTGTTGACCAAGTTCAAGAATAAGAAAGGCGGTAAAAACCACGTTGAGGTAGACGGTTTTTATCGTGATCCGGATGGGAATGAATTTTTCATTAAAAAACCCAAAGATCGTAAAGAGTTATTTACAGAGTTATTCGCTGGCTTGTTGCTAAAAGAATTCATAAGGCGCGAATTGATTGATGAAATTTATCATGATTCGTTTATTTGTGCCGACTTTATTAAACTTGACGATGGGAGTTATGGCCTTATTCAGCCAAAAATTGTATTCAAAGAATTGTTTAAAATCATTGGTACCGGCTATCGTGATGGTTCAGATCGGGATCCTTTGTGGGAAATGTTTTGCGGGCCTCAGTATTATTTATTACTCACGCAATTAAGACAGCATTTTGGCCTGGCTGTCATTCTGATGTTTTCTTTGCTTTTAGGGGATAACAGTGTTCATAGTGGTAATGTCGTTTGTTTGGAAGTGATTGCTGCTCTCGCGATTGATTTTATACAATTTGCACGGATTGATTGGGGGGCTGCCTTTCGTTATTTTGGACACAAAAAAAATAATGAGGATCTTCTAAACCCGTTTGAATATCAGGGCTGGTTCAATCCTAAAGGCTATACAAAGGGTTATTTTTTAAATTACAAGAAAATCAAAGGGTTATTTCCAGCTATCGCCGAACAGGCAAAAAGCTTTCTGGCTCGAGTCGATGAAGCAATATTTGCCGATATGGTTGGCTGTGTATTGCAACAAATGCCTGTTGATTTGGTGGATCATGAGACTCAAACAGAGCTGACCGCGTATCTTTGTATAGAATCCTTTAATGCGGTCATTTTGGGCAAAGAAGGTAATTCTCAACAATTTTCTCGTGACTTAGCGGAAATATTACATACACGATTAACAAAAATGACAGGCTTGCGGGATTTTGCTGTTGCCTCCGCTGAATCAAGCTTGTCGCAAATTATGTTTGTGGAAAGTACACCAAAAGCAGTTGCTTTGCCGGTTAATCTGGTTACTCCTTTTGCTGAACAGATGAAAATTTGGTTTAGTATCCTTTCTGCCTCTGATGAAAAAAGTATTTTTGACTTTAATACCGTAGAGTTAGCCAAATTAGTAAGACAGTTCAATGCGTTTACTAGCCGGTTATTACGGCAAGCTGAAACATTAACCGGGGCATTATCAACTGCTCATGGAGAGGGTTCTCAGCCTGGTCATTTTCTCCGTTGTTTATTTACTATGGAAGACGATTTAACCCCTCACTTCACCTCCTACACAGAAAAGCGCAGCTCCGATATACAACCTTATTGGCAGGCTGTTGAAATGGCGTTAACGTACAGTTTTAATACGATTGTTCTCATCAAGGTACTGCAAAATACCCAAAATTCAACTGAACTCGCCAAAGCATCGGCTATTCATTTCCTTTTTGGGGCTCTAAAAGATGCTTTAGAGTCGTTTGGTATCGCGTATCAAGGTTTAGTGCAGGAGCTCCAAGAAACACTATTGTCTATGACGGGTAAACAACTTGTTAAATGTTGTTTGGAGGAAGCGGATTTTGCCAGTACAAGTTTGTTAATTGGACTTGTACTTAAAAATCAGGCGCTATGGATGCGAATGAATTTAGCGTTTGATGAAGGGGGTGAAGAGTTTGGTCAGGATAAGGCTGTGCATGAAATTGTCAGGTTGCGCCAATTCCATGAAGATTATAGGTTGCTCACGACCTTAATCAGAGAGTTAGCACTAATAACTACCTTTGATACAAAGGGGGTCGTTGTTAATAAAATCTTCTGGCTTTTCGAAAAACTGCCTGAATCGTTGCAAATAGAACTTGCTCCTACCTTAACCAAAATTCAACTGGAATTTAAAGAGTGGCAGCAACGGTACAGTGTTGATGGGAGTCTGGATGAGTTGGATGAGGAATCCAATTCATCTTCAGAAACGGGCGACACAACGCATTTAACGGTGATGATTAGTTCTGAGAGTATGGCGAATCCTGCTCCTAAACAAGCCGAGGAAACTGTCGCAAGTAAACTGCTTTTTTTCCTACCGGCTAAGATTACCAATTTTTCAAACATGGTTAATAGATCGGCGGTTAAAAAAGAAGAAGCACCGCCGCCGGTAGCCAGTTCTCATAAGGCTTAAGAATTCATGGCCAATAACGCTTTGTCAGCATCGCGATAACCTGCGGCGATTCGCTTTTGGATTGTGTTTGGAGAAAAATCAAACGGAGCACTTACAGTTTCTGGATCTACATTTTCAATATAAAGGATATTCTCAATATATTTGTAGTTTATAAGACGTTGATAACCTGGTAGTTGTTTAATAGGGCTATTAGCAGGGATGATTTTTTCAATTTCATCCATTGCTTCAATGTATTCATTGATTTTTTCAGTTAATTCTTTGTTAAACCTCACTTTATTAGAAAATTGAATTTCAAAAATTCTGTCAAAAACATCAATCATATTGTCTGGTATTTTGCCTTGGCTGGGAAAAAGATTGATGACAATAATTTGTTTTTCTACTTCCGGGTTTGGATCCAGGCAGTCCAAAACTGGGGATAACGGTGTGTTTTCAAATAAACCACCGTCCCAATAATACTTGTTTTTGATAGTTGTCATTGGAAAACCGGGAGGTAAGCTGCCGCTGGCCAACACATGTAAAGGCGTTATTTTTGTAGACCCCTTGCCTAGATTAGTGAACGTTTTTACTTTTCCTGTTGCAACATCCGTTGCAGTAAGAATTAGCCGAATAGTGCTATTATTGACCTTTTTAAAATCAATGTATTTGTTTAGTAAGTGCTGTAAAGGCTGGGTGAAATAAAAACTCGTCCACTTAGTCAGGTTCCAATAGTCAGTGCGTAGACGGAAAAAGGATTGATTACCAAACAAGGCCAGATAAGAGCTTAGTTTTTCACTGAAGGGAAAAGAAAAAACAGTGAGTTCTTCCCACATTGCTTCAAGGGTCGAAATTGGTTCCTCTCTCGCACCGACCAATGCTATGGCATTTATGGCACCAATAGAAACCCCTGAAATAATGTCTGGTGTGAATTGAGGATTCTCGTAGAGGCGTTTTAAAGCACCAAATTCATAAGCTCCTAATGCACCGCCGCCTTGCAGTACTATCCCTGTTTGTTTCATGGATATCCATTCTGTACAGCTAAATCTAATCTTTAGTATAGATTAAGTAAGGGCGCTTCGCATGAGTCATAGCGAGCCTGGCAGGGCAAGAGGTCCGTACATGGCTAGGGGAAAATAGCACCTTGATTTTTACCATGATTGGTATCCATATCATACTGGGTATCCCAGGTATTATGTTTACTGATGATCTCTTTTGCCTTCATGTTAAGCTCTGCTTTCAAAGCATTACAATTCGGCATCGCTGGCGTATTAAGCAAGGCCTGCTCAATTTCCATAGCTGCTCGTTTGCCATTATTCCCATGGCCTTCTTCATGTTTGATTAAATTGTTCAGATAAGTATTCCATTTGTTTTGTAAATAAGGGGTGCTGGTGTTTTGATTGCTCCACGCCGGAAGAATGCTTGTTACATTGACTGAGACTGTAACATTTTTCACATAACAGGGATTTTGTGAGGGATGATTATAATGCCAGTTATAATTCCAGGTAACATACCAAATGGTTTGTGCATCGTAGTGATGGCCTTTAATGACTGGGCCTAACTCACCCATTTGCTCGCGTAAGGTTTGTTCTGTGTTGCCGCTGATTTGATAGTAATTCTTTACCTCATTAATGCTATAGCTTGAAAAAGCCGCATTACTGAAAAAAAATATCAAAAAAGAGGAAAAAAAAAGGCGTTTCATGGTTAAGCTCCTGAAATATCAGGTAATCAAGCATTGACGAATATAACTACTATAACAAAGATCAATGATTGCGCGTCAAATATCCCTAGTAATTTATCAGAATGGTTGTCTTTTTTGACAATTAAGTCTAAATTAGACTAAAATATCTTTTTTGATTATTAAAATTAGTCTATGAAAAAAGCAATTAAAGCATTCTTACCCACCGCCGAAGCAATTCAACGACTCTTATATCCCTATGCGGAGGTAGTTATCCACGATATAAAAGAGAATCGAATTGTGGCAATTTATCATCCTTTTTCTAAAAGAAGAGTGGGGGATTCTTCCTTGTTAAGTGAAGAGGAAGAAATGGCAACCTTGTCAGACTGTATTGGACCTTATGAAAAAATAAATTGGGATAGACGGAAGCTTAAATCAGTAAGCAGTATTATTCGTGATGAAAAAAATCAAGCTGTTGGTATGTTATGTATTAATCTTGATATTTCCAAATTAGAAAAAATGCAGGCGGTTATGGGAGAGTTTCTTGGTTGCGAGCAATTAATACCGCAACCAATTCCTTTATTTAAAGAAGACTGGCAAGCGCGTATTAATCACTATATCCATAATTATCTGGCAGAACATCATTTAACTCTTGAAATGTTAAGACGGCAAGAAAAAAAAGAACTCATTGAGCATCTGCAGCAAGTCGGTGCTTTTACTGCCAAACATGCTGCAACCTACATCGCCCAAATTCTCCATATTTCAAGGGCTACCGTTTATAACTATTTATCTGATCACTAAGGGGTAAGGATTCGTTATGTTCGATATTAAAAATGAAGTACTACAGGCAGAAAAGAGAATACAAGCTCATGTACGTGAAACACCACTGGATTATTCTGTTGCATTGAGCAGAATAACCAATACCAATACTTACTTAAAGTGCGAAAATCTACAATACACTGGTTCTTTCAAAATACGTGGGGCATTCAATAAATTGCTTTCTTTAAAGTCATCACAACAACAGCAAGGGGTGGTTACTGCTTCGTCTGGAAATCATGGGGCTGCGGTTGCTTTTGGTCTTAAAAAACTACATCTTCCCGGTATGGTTTTTGTTCCAGAAAATATTTCTTCAACAAAGATAGAGAACATTCGTAATTATGATGCTGCCCTGGAGTTTTATGCTACTGACTGCATGCAAACAGAAATGTATGCTCGGCATTATGCCGAGCAGCATAACATGATTTATATTTCGCCCTACAATGATGCGCAAATCATCGCTGGTCAAGGGACAATTGCTGCGGAATTAGTTCGGCAATTGGATCCGATTGATGTGGTTTTGGTCCCTATTGGTGGTGGTGGGCTAATAGCTGGGATTGCAGGTTATCTGAAAGCTGTTTCTGCAAAAACAAAAATTTATGGTTGTTTACCAAAAAACTCCCCTGTTATGGCTGAATCCATAAAGGCAGGACAAATTATAGATCTGGAAACAAGGGCAACCCTTTCTGATGCAACATCGGGTGGGATTGAACCAGATGCCATCACCTTTGAGCTTTGTGAACAATGGGTTGATGATTACATTCTGGTATCTGAAGAAGAAATTAAAGACGCAATTCGTACTCTCATCAAAACACAGCATCTTTTAATTGAGGGCGCAGCAGCTGTTGCACTGGCCGCCCTTATAAAAAGCGCTGAACAATTTCATGCTAAAAATGTAGTGGTTATTCTTAGTGGTGGAAATATCAGCCTAGAGACCTTAAAGAAATTACTTGATTAATACCAATGAAAATTATTGCTTTGGCGGAGATAAAAGAATTACTTCATGCAGTAAACCTGATTCCCAAACTGGAGGAAGGTTTTGTTGCTTATTCAATGGGAAACACTGTAATGCCGCCTGTCGGGGAGTTATGTTTTACTAATCCTCCTGGCGATGTACATATTAAATACGGCTATATCAAGGGTGATGAATTTTATGTAGTAAAAATAGCGTCAGGATTTTATGAAAATCCTGAATTAAACCTTCCCTCCAGCCATGGCCTCATGTTGCTTTTTAGCCAAAAAACGGGGGTTTTGCAGGCTATTCTCCTTGATGAAGGGTATTTGACGGATGTGCGAACAGCAGTGGCAGGTGCAATTGCAGCCAAATACCTTGCCCCACGTATTGTTGATAGAGTCGGAATCGTTGGTACAGGGACACAAGCCAGGTTGCAGCTTTATTTTTTGCAACAAATTGTCTCCTGTAAAGATATCCTTGTATGGGGAAGAGATCAGACTAAGTTATTAGCTTTCCAAAATCAGATGCAAAATGAAACTTGTCGAATCAAGATCACCCAATCGATGGACGTATTAACCGATAGTTGTAATCTCATTGTTACAACAACACCGTCTTCTGTGCCAATCCTTTTTGCAAATCAAATTAGAAAAGGTACTCATATTACAGCGGTGGGTGCTGATACGCCGTTAAAACAAGAATTGGATGAAAACATCTTTGCTGAAGCAGAACTAATTATTACTGACAGCATTTCGCAGAGTATTGAGCGCGGTGATGTAGCGCATGCATTACGTAAAAAAATTATTGCTAAAACCCAATTAATTGAGTTAGGAGCAATAATTGCTGGCCTGGAAAGAGGGCGTAGTAATGATAAGCAAATTACTATTGCTGATTTAACCGGCCTGGCAGTTCAAGATCTACAGATTGCCAAAGCTGTTTACGAAAGAGTCAGTTAAAAATTCAGGGTTTTGATAAATTATTCCCTGATTTTGTCGGAAGTATATACAGTGCTAAATAAGTTAATAATTGAAACCCGCCTTGTACCATGTGATTTTCTTCCAAATCGAATTTCATAACCAGCTGATCAGCAAGAAAAAAAGCCAGCCAATAGCTCAGTGAGATAATGAAGGCTATATCAGCTCGTTGTCTCCAACATGGAGTAGGCTGGTTTAGGCTGGCGCATGCCCAGCCGAAGGCTAAGGTAGAGAGTAGCGACCAGAATAGAATTCCCGCAAAGCAAAGTGGAGGGATCCAAAAAGGGGGATTGTACATCTTTAATGATTCGACGAGAAAAAGATAGTTGGTATCTGGTGCCCAGCTTTTTTGTAATAAGCCAACGTGCGCCAGCAAGCCCACGCTATCGGTCCAGAGCGCTATTAGCCACCAAATAGCCCAAAAAATAATGATTGTTTTTTTAAAAAATTCTGTGTTGAGATTTTGTAAAAACATAATAAACAAACCAACTATTTTCATGCTAACAATTTTATCTTGATTTGATTTAACTGTCTTCTTGTAAAAAAAAGGATTGTATTTATGGCATAAAAAATTGCGTCCTTTTTAAAAATAAGTATCATTAACTGTGATCACAGGAGGGAGTGATAGATTGAAAGGATTTCTAAATAATACAAAGCAATTCAGCAAGATAAGTTTTTTTACTGGTCTTTTAAGTTTCTCTTTTTCAGTGAGTGCCGCTTTTCCCATTTTTTCCCAACAAGGCCAGTTTGAGTGGTCAGCTAATGCAGGCTTATCCTGGTTACAGACTGGTAACTCCACTGTGGTGATCAGTGAGTTTGAGACTGACCGTTTGCGTCAGACCCGTACCCCGCTTGCTGGAGAGCTGGGTTTAGGAATTGCTTACCTTTTTCCTTTGAATACGTCTGCCAGGGGAAATTTAATCTGGTTTCCTGAGTTAAGAACAGCTTTGAATATCCGTTATATGGATCAAGCAATTATCGGTCAGGATGTTTATGGGGAAGTTGATCTATTCCAGGATTCCAGCATGAACAATTATACCTATGATTTGTCACTTGCAAGCACGCGGGTGATGATTGATCTGGCTCTGACAGTCGCTTCACTGGAACAATTTTCTGTGTTTTTATTGGGTGGGGTAGGGGCGGGTTGGACACAGGTAGACTACCAGGATCGGCCGAGCCCTGGTTCTCTATCTTTAAATAGCAGAACGAAACATGGGGCTGTTGGCGAAGCTGGGGCTGGTTTAGCTTATGACTGCAACAAACAATTTAGATTTTCTTTGGCCTACCTCTATACCGATTACGGTACTATCAAGACAGGTAGTCAGGGGATTATTGATTTTAATACCCCTATAGCAATTAACCCCATGCAATTTTCTTTTCACACACAAGCCATTTTATTTGGCGTGCATGTAAAAGTGTAATTTCATTTGATGAAGGTTGATAGAATGCACAAATACTTTCGCCGTTGTTTTTATTTATTCGCTTTCTTGTCTTTGGGGTTATCTGCCAGTTGGGCAGGCATTCTCCCTCTTTCTTTTACAGTTCAGCCTGTAGCCAATCAAATGGCGGTTGGCCAAACACAGATATTGACTTATACGATTCGTAATAATGTAAAAACACAGCGCTTACCGCTCAGAAGAATCGCAATTGTTAACAATGGTGCTGACGTACAGGCTCCTGCAGCGACTACTTTGAGTACTACTTGCGGTTCTTCTCTTGCCCCAAATCAATCCTGTTCAATTACTGTAGTGGTTTCTAATCTTCATCAGGGGGCTCTGGCACGGTTTTTAAGCATTGACTACGGTGGTAGGGCTCCTTTGCTCAGCAGTATCATGATGAATGTAGAACAGGCTAAATATACCATTCTGGTATACATAGTAGGTTCGGATTTAGAGTCAAAAAGTGGTGCTGCAACAGATAATATCAACCAAATGATGCAAGTTGGCTCTACTAAAAATATGAATGTTGTGATAGAAACCGGCGGGGCACAAAAAGCAGGTTGGCTTACGGTGCAGCGGAAACTGGTATTACCCGGCAGTTTGCTTTTACTTCAGGATTTAGGTTCTATTAGCATGGGTGCTACCAGTACTGTGCAGGATTTTCTTGAATGGGGTGTGACCAACTATCCTGCGGATAAATACATTATCGTCTATTGGGATCATGGTGGGGGACCCAATGGTGGTTTCGGTTTTGATGAAGTGAATCCTCCTGCCATAACACCTATGAATCAAATCGTGGCCGCCACGATGGCCGCTTCCAATAATACCGGAAAACGTTTTGAGATTATTGGTTTTGATGCCTGTCTTTTTGGCAGTGCTGAAACAATTGCCGGTTTGTATCCTTATACAAACTATTACGTGGGGTCGGAAGATTTAGAGCCTGGCGAGGGGTGGCAATACAATACTTTTCTGAGTTATGTGAACACACATCCTACAGCGGATGGTTTGGCCGTGGGCACTGAGATTGTTAATGGTTATACCAATCAAAATAAAAATGATTCGACTACTTTATCAGTGGTCGACTCGGCTGCTATACCTGATTTACTATCTGCAGTAGATCATTTTGCAGTTGCTTTACAACCTTATACCAATAGTATCGCCAATTGGAAAAATATTGCACGGAGCAGGTTCAAAGCACCAGATTATTCTACTTCAGTATGGGACAATGAGAGCTATGATCTGGTCGATTTGGTGGAGTTTGCCAGTCGGGTATTTGACCAGTTTCCTGTTGATTTAGATTTGCGTGCAGCATCAACAGCCCTGGCTGACGCCACACAAAACGCAGTGAAATATTTTAAAAACAGTCCTAATAGGGAAGCTTCTTTTGGTTTGACGGTCTATTTCCCTTCCATTTTAGCCTCTTATAAAACAGACTATCCTAACAATACATCACTGAATGGAAATCAGTTTTTTTCAAGTAATTACATCAATTTAGTGACTGCCTACAATAATTTTTATACAGCGAATACTGCCGGTTTAGTGGCCAATATAATTAATTTAAATTTCGATGGTACTAATTATACAGCAACAGTGACCAATGATTTTGATGAGTTATTTGCTGCAGTGGGGAATGATAGCTGTAACAATGTGTTTGACAATAACAACAACAATATTGGTGCGGTTCCCTGTTATACCTCCATACAGTATTCAAATATTAATAGCACTCCCAGTGTAGGTACCACGTTTGATGTTAGCTTTAATAAAGCACAAAATCTTGCTAGTTGGCCTTCCTTAAATACGGAGCCGGTTCTTTTTATTCCTAATGATACCAATCCAAGCGTTGCTGGGGAGGATACTTTTTTAATTCCAGTTAAAGAGGTTAGCCCCACAGGCTCTAATGGTTATTTAAATGTTATATTAAACAGCTCCAACGAATATGAGGTTGTTGGATTTCAAAAATCCACGGGTAGTGCTAATTCGGCAGGTAAAATAGGGGAAATTGCGGATGGAACACAGTTCTATGTGCGAACTTATGCTTTAAATGGAACATGGATGTTGTTGCGTACTGATAGAATAGTTACAGCACCTTTTTCTGTGACCTTTGGTACTGTACCCAATACCTTTGATGCTTTTCGCTTCCTTGTTGGTGATATAACGGGGGCTTTAACAATTACTGTAAACTCAGTGGCTTATTAAACAATGAAACCAATACGAGTTTTTTTTGCACTTGCCATGCCCCAATCGACACAGCGATTATTGGCAGAAATCCTGGCTTCAGCACAGAGATACATTCCTGCTGCTGAAGTACATTGGGTGCCTAAGGAAAATTTACATATCACCCTGCAATTTATGCCAGAGGTTCATATTAATGATCTGCCACAACTTATTGAAAATGTTCGCAGTAGTTTAACGAATCTGTCTTCGTTTTATTTGGAATTGAAGGGCATGGAATTTTTTCCGACACCAACGCATCCACGAATTATTTCTTTGGCTGTAGGTCCAAGTGATTGTTTAACTCAATTGTCCACCGTGATTGGCCAAGGAATTAAAGCAAGTAATTATCCTGTTGAAACCCGTGCTTTCCGGGGGCATCTAACACTGGGGCGTTTACGTCGTGTTCATCAGTCTTTTTCCCTGGAAAAAATTAAAATGCCACTTATTCCCAGGATTTGGATTGATGAGATTCATTTATTTGAAAGCAGGCCTGGTAAGGAACACTCTAATTATATCCCTTTGGCTCACCTTGAATTGAATAAGAACTGAGTGATAAAGGAATTGTTCAACTTTTTGGAGGTGTTACTTTTACTTTGCAGATTAAAAATAAATAAATAATAACCCAATAAATAAAAAGTGGTTTGATAAGAAAATTGAAAATTAGAATTAGCCGTAAAAAAAGATCATTTGAATGCCAGAGAATATGGCAGAGGGTAAGGAGATCGAGGTCCTGGTAGGGTTTAATATATAAAAACAGTGTAATTTGTTTAATGATGAAAATAGCTATTAAACTGCAAAAAATTGCAATGAGATGCTTTAGTGGGAACACCCGATCAAAAATTTTTTTTTTGTCCATAGCGTCTAGTTAGAGATTCAGCCTATTTCTTTACGACTAATTCAGATAGTAAGGTCTTGTCAAAACCCTGCAGGGGTTTGCCACTAATAGTTAGGTACAGTGCACAATTAAAAATAGTATTAAACGCTTTACTAATAATAACCCCTAAAACAAGAAAACCCAGAATGATTGGTATATTGACTGGTAATGATTGATTCGTTTCGTTAAAAAGATAGGCAACCAAGTAGAAAACGCCAATCATTACTGCAACAAACAAAAACAAGATGAAATTTGCAGAGAGCAATTTTCGCCAGCCTTTACCAATGAGTGTAATTGAATGTTTGAATGCTGTAATTGGCCCTATGTCTTCTACTATCATAATCGGCAAAACGAAATAAGTGGTAATCGCCCAGGAAAAGCCAAAAATAGCTGAAAGAATCTCCCCAACAATGTCATGTGTTCGTTCCAGTGCATTAATGAGAATACATACGGTGGCGCTAATGAAGGTCCATTGCAAGAGAGGGCCTGTTCTTTTTAAAGTACTAAATAGAGCCTGGAAAACAGTTATTTTATTTCCTTGCATGCGTTCGATGACACAAGTAATAAGTGAGGCGTTAAAGTAAAGAATCACAAAGGACAATAAAAAATAAAAAAGCAATAAACCAATAATCAGAATGGCTATATTGGTTTGGTAATATTGGAGTAGTACATCTATCTCTAAAAATGAGGCTCCCGCGAGCGAAGCAACAACCACTAATATTGCAACTAAGCTAAGTACGGGTAAGACAATCAAATCCGGATTTTTTTTCAAAAACTGAATACAGCAGATTAAGAAATCCCAAGAGTTTTTAAGACGTTGTACCAGGCTCATGTTACACTCTTGTCAATTAGATTTCTTGTAGTATAGCTTATTTGCATCGCGTAAAAAGGACATTAGGAAGACTCCGTGCCAAGAACAAACGTTTACGACTGTTTAAAAACGGCTAATGCCAGATAATTATTGTTAATAAAGGGATTTAATTATGCAATCTGCAATTACAGCAATAGGAACTGCCAATCCACCTTATAAGCGCAGCCAGAAAGAAATTGCTGAAATCATTGGTATTAGCCTAAAACTTAATCCCGTTAAAAGAAGACTATTAAAGGCTATTTACAAATCATCCGGAATCGACGAACGTTATAGTGTATTGAGTGATTATTGTAAGATGCCGGGTGAGTTTGTTTTTTTTCCAAATGAGCCTACAGCAGCATTTCCTACGACTGCACAACGGATGGCTATCTACAAACACCATGCTTTGACGCTTGCACTGCATGCGATTCAAAATTGTTTAGGTAGGGCAACCAATTGCGTTAAAAAGGAAATTACTCATTTAATTACTGTGAGCTGTACTGGTATGTATGCGCCGGGCATTGATATCGAAATTGTACAACAGTTGGGGTTAAATTCGTCTACTAACCGTATGGCCATTAATTTTATGGGATGCTATGGTGCTTTTAATGGAATGAAGGCAGCGGATGCAATTTGTCGTGCGCAACCCGATGCAAAGGTATTAGTGGTTTGTATTGAGTTGTGTTCAATTCATTTTCAAAAAGATCTTGCTACGAAAAATATCATTTCAAATGCTATTTTTGCCGATGGTGCTGCCGCAATCTTAGTTGAAACCAAACCACAAAATCAGAACTGCCTGAGCCTGGAATCTTTTTATTGTGATTTAATTCCACAGACTGAGCAGGAAATGGCATGGCATATTGCTGATCATGGTTTTGATATCATTCTCAGCGCCTACGTACCAGAGGTTATAAAATCTGGAATTGCCAGTTTTATGGAGAAATTACTCAGCCATTCGAGTTGGTCTGCTAAGGAGATTGACTATTATGCTATTCATCCTGGTGGCCTTAAAATTCTGCAAGCCTGTGAATCTGCTTTAACGATTAGCGCAGATGACAACCGCTATTCTTATGAGGTCTTACGGAAATATGGCAACATGTCTTCTGCTACCGTTTTATTTGTTTTAAAAAGCATATGGGATAGCTTAGGGGGGAAGGATAACAATAAGTCGATCTTTAGTTGTGCTTTTGGGCCGGGATTGACTTTGGAGTCAGTACTTTTAAAGATACACTATGTCTAGAGACCTGTAACAGGTCTCCTATCTTGTGTTTGCGCTTCGCACACACATAGGCCGCGCGATTCGAATAAGCCCTAACCATTAAACTAGCGACCGTGAACAGTTCTTATTATGGCTATGGAGTTTTTAACTTAGTCCCGGTATATCAGCAGGGAAAAATTCAGTTTCATCGCTATCTTGCGGGATATTAATCTGGCTTAACAGGTCAGGAGTAATTTCAACAATTGCTTTATTCGTACAGGCAAAATAAGTTAAAAATTTAGAATTTTTCAATAGAACCAGGCCGCTGACAGTCCAGCCTTTACCGATACCTTCATAGATTAGATAATCATAAGCCTTGTTTTTGAAGCGTAAATAGATTCCCCCGCCACCGCTAAACATTTGGGAACGACCCTGAAAAGCTTTGCTAGCGGGGACAGTCTGATTCGCCGGATAAGTCAATTCAACTGCTTTTTTATTCCCGAATCGATATTGAATATAACCATTTGTAGCAGATAATTCCTTAGAAGCACACAAAGAAATTATTTTGTTTTGTTTTGTCATACAGGAAAATAAAATCGTTTCCTCTGCCTGGCAAAGGCTGCTATTGCTTGCCACAGCGTTCATCATAAAACAGCTGAGGAGGAGGAGGGATAAGCAGGTTTTATTATTTTTCATATTCATTCATTTGACAGTTTTTTTAAACTATAACCCTTTAGTGTAAGATTTGCAGCAGATGAATAGGTCTGATGAAAAATCTTAAAAAATGATATTCTTTGCGCAACAGCGAGATGAAATCAAAGAGTGTTTAATAATGGTGTATTTTCATGAGATCGATGTAAACAAATTTCTAACTGAATATTGGCAAAAAAAACCATTGCTAATTCGCCAGGCATTACCTGATTTTGTTAATGCACTTACAGCTGATGAGTTAGCTGGTTTATCAATGGAAGAAGAGATAGAAAGCCGCCTTGTTTTTGAAACACCAGAAAAAGCGCCTCATTGGCATTTAAAACGCGGGCCCTTCGTTGCGAAAGATTTTAAAACGTTACCTGAAACGCATTGGACCTTACTCGTCCAGGGTGTAGACCGCTTCATTCCAGAGGTAACACAAATGCTTGATTATTTTAATTTCATTCCTCAGTGGCGGGTGGATGATGTCATGATTAGTTATGCCGTTGAGCATGGCAGTGTGGGACCTCATTACGACAACTATGATGTTTTTTTGTATCAGGCACAAGGAAAGCGGAAATGGTCGTTAACGACCAAACATTGTCGGACAGATAATTATTTACCCGGCGTCGAATTACGTATTATGCAACAGTTTCTAACGGAGGAGGAATATATTCTTGAAGAAGGGGATATGCTCTATCTTCCTCCCCATGTTGGACATTATGGCATAGCTATTGGCAATGATTGCATGACTTATTCTTTTGGATACCGTAGTTATCAGGGGCAAGAGTTGTTAGATAGTTTTGCAGACTATTTAGCAGAAAAAAAACCGACTGGTCTTTTATATCAAGATCCTGATTGGACTGTTAATCAAGGTTCAGCGGAAATACCAAAGCAAGCCTGGTTAAATGCAAAAAAATTATTGCAAACAGTTATCGACGATGAAAGCCATTTGCAACATTGGTTTGGCAGCTTTGTGACCCAATTGGATCAACAGGCCGAAACTTTATTACCGATCCCTTTGGCGGATGAGGAAATGATTGATATCGGTCTTTTTACCCGGCAGCTTACTAAAAGCGAGGGGATGATTCGTAATGCATCTTGCCGCTTTGCTTACCAGGTAAACTCTCAAGAAGAGTCCCGCCTTAATTTATTTATTAATGGAGATGAATGGCCTGACAATGATGTTTCGCCTGCTTTAATCAAATTGGTTTGTAACCATCGTTTATTAACTAATACTGCGCTCTTGCCTTTCCGCAATCGGGAACAGGATCTGGCCTTTTTATTTAAATTATGCCAATTGCAGTGGCTAGAACTGATTGACTAGCTACAGTCATCAAGCGATTTTTAGTGATTTCATACGGTTAATAGCGGGTAAATTGTGGTATAGACTTTGCAGGTTAGGAGTATCCATAAACAAGGGTTGAGGGATTGGCAATGTGGAAAAAATACCGGAGCGTGTTTCGCAAGAGATCTCTTTTGTGTTTTGCCATACTGGGGGGGATGCTTAGTAATCCAAGTTTTTCTGAAGTCCGAGAAATAGCCATCACCATTGATGATTTACCTTTTGTCGGTTCAGCAAATGGTAAGGCTTCCAATTTACAGCGAGAACATGATCGCTTTATGAAAATCCTGCAAACATTGCGTGATAAGAATGTTCCAGCTACTGGCTTTGTGATTGCTGGTTCAATTGAAAAGGGGCAATGGGAACTTTTAGAGCAATTCCAGCAAGCCGGTTTTATTTTAGGGAATCATACTTATTCTCATCGAAGTTTAAATAGCGTCAGTGCTGAAAAATACATCGAGGATGTCGATAAGGCAGATAAAATTTTAACGCCTTTAATGACAACACAGAAATATTTCCGTTATCCCTACCTGGCCGAAAGCAAAGGGGATAAAAAACAGAAGGTCTATGATTACCTTACTGAACATCAATATATTATTGCGCCTGTAACAATTGATAGTAAGGATTTTCTATTTAATAGTCAGTTATTTGCTATTCCCTATCGTTTACGGGAACAAAATTTAAACCGCCTTAAACAAAGGTATCTTGCCTATATTTGGAGTCAAACAGTCAGAGCAGAAAATAAAGCAAAAAAATTTAATGGAGATAAGCCAGTTAAGCAAATATTGTTAATTCACGCCAATTTGATTAACAGCTATTGTTTAGGAGATATCATTGATTTATATCAGCAACATGGGTATCGCTTTATAAGTTTAGCTGACGCATTGGAGGGTACTGCCCCTACGCTTATCACCCCAGCAGAAGCACGAAATGAGGAGGCTTTTGAAATGATTTTTCAAGACAGTGTTCTTAATAGCCTATTTCAGAACTATAAATCTTGATTGCTTGTTGAGAAAAGGAATTGTCTTTATTAGGACAATTCCTTTTTCTCGAGTTGAGTAATGGTATGGCGTGGTAAAAGCAACCAGTAATGGCCAGCATTCTTCATATGGCCCGCAATGAAAGTCGCTTGTTTACCTGCTCCCCAATAAACGTCACCACGCACCATTCCGCGAATTGCACCACCAGTATCCTGGGCGATCATTAGGCGTTGAAATATTTTTTTATCGTCATGATGCTTATCGGGTCTGGTGGTATTTAGCCAGATCGGGGCACCTAACGGGATATATTTGCGATCAATGGCTAGAGAGTAACCGGCAGTCAAGGCAACACCTTGCGCACCATAAGCAGCATTTTGTTTTAAGTCCTGGAAGAAAACAAAGGATTTATTTTGATTTAAAACAGCGTCAATCTCTTCAGGATGTGCTTTAAGATAGCGCTTGATTCTTTGCATCGAAGCATTATCTTTCGTCATAACTCCCTTATCAATTAATACCCGTGCTATCGACGTATAGGGGGCGCCATTCTGGCCTGCGTAACCAACGTACATGCGTTTTCCGTCAGGCAGCTGGACAATGCCCGAACCTTGAATTTCTAAAAAAACTCTGTCAATGGGATTATCAATCCAAACTAAAACTTCCGCTTTATTAGCGATGGCGCCTTTATTGATTTCTTTACGTGTGTAGTAAGGTACTACGGTATTTTTTTCTAAACGCCCAATAACCCGGCGATTTTTTAAGCTTGGATCAAAAGGAGCTAAGTTAATTGTAATTAGATCGGAAGGTAAACTATAAATAGGGACATTGTATTTCTTGGTTTTAGTTAAACTTCCATGGAGTAAGGGCATATAGTAGCCGGTAAATAAACCTCTTACTGGCTCGTTATTGGAAAATTCAACGACTTTAAACCATTTTTGGAAAAATTTTTGTGCTCTTGTCTTTGAGGTAGAGGTAATCGACAATGCTTCTTGACAAGCGGGGTGCCAATCTCCTGCTTTTAGCTCGATCTGTTGACTACCAACTGATTGCTCAGGATCTTGCTTTAAAAAGGTGCGGCAGGAAACCTGAAAGGTTAGCAGTGACTTCCTGACATTCGTTGTTTCCCAACCGGGTAATTGGGTAAAAGGAATTTGTTTTAAAACAACGGCTGGTTGTTCTTGCTGAGGCCAAAACCACCATCCGGCAAAAAGGCGCAGTGCAAGTAAGCTAACAAAAAGTGTTGTGTATAAGAATTTTTGTTTCATAACTGGATAAATTTTACACTAAAAGAGATTAAATGCAACATTTATTTAAGGAATAGAATAAGCATGGCACATATTAAGTTATCAAAACAAGGGGTTACACCCTTTGAAAAACTTTTAGGTCACTTACCTGAAATTTCTGTCCAATGGCAGCAACTTGAAATGGCTTTTTTCCAAAGTAATACGTTTGATGCTGACTTTCTTGAGCAAATCAGACGTGTCTTAGCGTTTAATCATGTTTGTCAGTATTGTATGGCCAAAGCAGGGCCAGCGGACGAAAATCCTGACTCGTTAAGATTGGCAGAAGCACTGCGTCTGGCTAATAAATTTGCTTTGGACCATTTATCAATTGATCAAGAGGAAATTGCGCGCTTAAAAGAATATTTCTCTGATCAGGAATTGGTTGAGTTACTTGCTTTCTGTAGTTTTATATCTGCAGCGCAAAAATTGGGTGCGAGCCTTGGTTTACAGGCAGCCAATCATTACAGCGGCGAATTGACTCAGTAGATTAGGCTTGGTAAAACTTATTTGGCTAAGAGGATGGGATATTTTTTACAGAAATCGTTCCAGCTGTACCATTCTAACTTTCCTGGCGAGCGATATTCTTTGGCAATTTCTTGCTGTAGAGGCAATTGTTCGTCAGCTGCGTTAAATAGTGTTTTTGCAGGTGTGACTAGCCAGGAGGCGCCAGCTGTGCGATATTTTTTTATTAATTCTGTGGCTGCATAGTAACTGTTGGTAAATAAGCCAGGCCAAATAAAATCAAAATTATTAATGCCTAAGTCATCCATGTAACAATCATTATTCATAATTTCATTATTATCTGCAGGACTGTCTATTTTAGGCCCGGTAAAATAAGCCAATTGGTAATCATTATTATCAAATTTGAACTGAGGAAATAATTTTTTAAATTGGGTTACACATTGATAGACCAATTGAGCATCGTCCGTTATTTTCTCTCCTAAAGCAACAAGCTCATGAGTACTGCTTAGGCCTTTAATATAACTAATAATAGTGACAGGCTGTTTTTCCTCATCGTAGGTAGTGGCCATTGTTAAACCATATGACAAATAAACACCGGTTAAGTCAGGGCTTTTCCCTTTCAAGAGTAGCATTGGAATAAAACGAACGGTATTGGGGACAAGGTTTTTTCTTAAGTGATGGGCTTGGGTTAACATAGTAGTGAGTAATTGATTATTTCGACCCGCACAAAGGAAATAATGTTTTGATTTAATTAAGAAAGTTCCTTTGGAAGTGTTTATCTCGGCCTGCATAATTGTATTTTGCTCTTCACTATAAATGAGTTTTTGTACACGAGCATCGACAATTTGTTTTCTGTATGGCTGTGCTAAAACAGTTATAATGGCGCAGCCATTAATTGTTCCTTCTTGTACAGAGAAAAGTTGTTGTTGGGGTTTTAATTCACAACCAAGACTTTGTAAACTCGCTGGAATTTTTTCTAGAGATTGATAGGGTAGTGATTTGGCCTGCCAAATGGATTTTAGATGTTGAGCATCGGATTCATTGGTTATCACATAAGCGTTATCTTTTTTTCCGCATTTATCATGATGTTGCTTGAAAAAATGATCCCACCAATGACTGCTTTCAACGGTGGAGATTAAACTGTTAAAATAGCCTCTATTATAATAGCCGTGAGTATGATTTGACTCCCCCTCACCTAAGGGCTGATCAGTTACAAGGGCAAGAGATTGTACACCGGCTTCTTGAAGAAGGTTTAAAAGCATTAGACCCTGAATACCACCACCAATGATAAGACAATCACAATTTATTGTTTTCATAGTGAGATCTTAAATTATTTTTCTTTAGTATAGATAATTCTGACATGAAAAGGAGGTTGGCACAGACGACAACATTGTTCTAAACGCCTTTGGCATATTCATGCGCCAGGACAACTTGTAAGCCTGCAGCTGTAAGTGAGAGGAAGTTATAGCCTGGATCAATGGTTGTACGTTCTAACCATTCATTGGCAATACAGATATCAGCAAGTTTGTGAACCTCTTCAAGCGTCACATCACGTTTAAATTTTTGGGCAAGTACACTAGCAATTGATTCGTCAATATTCATAAAAATAGCATCTCGGCTTTTTCCTTGAGCCTTCATTTCTTCATAAAACAGCAGCAAAATATCGACTTCATTCATGATAAGTCCTTTTAGTCATCCATGATTAAAATATAGACAAAATAGCGAAGATTAGCAGAACGTTTCTGTTGGATAGAGAGTTTTCTAAAAATATTCATTCAGATTTATAGTGGAGCGTTTACCAAGATGGCGAAGATTTTTTTCTAGCCAATCCGCAGCCTCTCTACGTCCTTCCTCGAATAATTGACAAAGAAACGTCCAATCAAAATATAATTTATTGGCTACTGGATAAGCTTGCATGACTTTGTCAGCTCGCAGGCTATGCAAATAAACCTGCTTCATATTTTTTTTATATTTTTCCTTAATACAATCTTTGTCCAGTAATTCATTAACAAAAACCAGATCCTTTATTTCTCGTATTAACGAAGAGTTAAAGCTAATTTCATTAACCCGATTTAAAATATCGGTTGCTGATTCGGGTACTTGCTCTCGAGCAATTGGATTTGTATGAAGAATTAAAATGTCATTATTAGGTGAATGAGAAAGAAGAGGGGATAGTGCTGGACTCCCTATATAACCGCCATCCCAGAAATAATCGTCATCGATTTGAACAGCTTGAAACATAAAGGGGACACAAGTCGAGGCCATAATAGCATCTATGGAAAGATGCTCATTATTAAAAAGTTTAACCTTGCCTGTTTTTACATTGGTTGCGGTGATAAATAGTTTTGGTGTATGAGCAATTTTGATTTGATCAATGTTTAATATCGTTTTTAAGATTTCCCTTAGGGGATTAAAATTAAAGGGGTTTAACTGATAAGGTGAGAACATTTTGCTCATCAAGTCAAATGCAGTAAAGGACAAAGAGTGTTCAAGGTCTATGGCAAATAATTCTTCTATTGGGGTAATTTTTATTGGATTATACAACTGCCCTGCATTGCTAATCATTTTCCAAAGTTTATATAAAGTTTCACGAGCTTCATCATTACCCCCTTCAATTAAGCCATAGACAAGCGCTGCTGCATTCAATGCACCTACACTACTGGCTGAAATTGAACCAAAATTTATACGGCCGTCTTCCAGGAATTTATCTAAAACCCCCCAGGCCAGAGCACCATAAGCTCCGCCTCCTTGTAGCGCAAGATTAATCGTTTTAGGATTAGTGGTCATGATAAGCGCGCTTCCTATATCTGGATTCACTCTGCCCTATCTGTATAAGTATAATTCTTTATGGAATGTAATTTGATCAAAATAGGAAATTTATTTTCCATCAACCTTAGGTTGCGGAGCCACTAAAAGTATCATTTCAATGGCATGGCGGGAGTCAGTGCGAGATCAGATGAGATAGACGTAGTTGAATTTGCCCATAAACAGACGAGTTTTGCTTCTTTCATTGGTTGGCGAACTGATCTATCAAGGTGTAGATAAATCTTAAGTTTTGTAGTAAGTACTTTTTAAAACATAATAAATGGGGCCTAGAACCAAACCGTAGATAAGATGTCCGACTAAAGAAAGTTTATTGTTGTCAAAACCGGAAAAACTCCACTGTGCCAATAATGGAATATCAGTTGACAAATAGGGCTGTAAAGTCATGGGGCCCAGTACCCACATACTAATACCGAATACAGATCCCCAAAGAGTTGCGCTCAGCCATGAATTTATTAAGCGGTCTAACAGGAGGACGAAAGCGATACCAGCGATTAAACTGATGCAAAGGTGCACAAAAAAACCACCAAGCCTGGTAGGCATGCCAATGATACTTCCAAGATCTTCGGTCATCCCGTTCATGAGTAGAAAGAAAGCAAAAAAAAGCCCTGCGACAAGACCCGCAAGTATGCCGTTACTAATACTTCTAGGATTACTCATGTCAAGATTCCTATTACCATTCTAGGAGCTATTTTCATTTCCACTATTAGGTAGGGTATAAACTCAAGCTAGCGAAATGTAAACAGCGCTAGTACTTATTATTCTTTCATTATTTAATTTTTTTAGTTTTTTTACCATGAAATTGCGGTTTATTCACAAAATTTATTGATGTTAGTTTACTTACAATGTTCTAAATCCTGGATTAATGATCGTATTCGATTACGCGGCAGGTTTAAAGAGAATGTCCTCTTTATTAGCAAATTCTTGTGCTGAACTTGAGATAGCGCTATCTTAAAGTTTGGCGATCTAAACGAAAAATATTATTTCGGGAATAGTGTTAATTTTCTTCTATCCAAATTCGATTACACCTAAAGGAGAAAGCGATGTGGTCAAAAGAGGAGTTAACTAAGGGAATGGAAGCCCGTCCTATTATTTTCACCGAGCTCGATACGGTACTGGTGGAAAATAAATTGGACGCCAACCAGGCGAGAGTGAAAGTTAGTAAAGCAGTATGGCTAATTCGAGAAAGTTCAATACCTGACTTGTTAGTGGTTTCCTATTTTGATCAAAAAAAGCGGCAATATACCCATATTGGGATTGGCAGAGTGAAAGGCAGGTGGGGGTTTGCTCCGGTCGGTGATGCAGATATACAGGTCTTCAAACGACAAATTGAAGCTTCCTTTAAAGAAAATAGAATGGAAGACGGTGCGATTAAACTTGTTCATTTTCTTGCAGAGTATGATTTTGACCTCACGAAAATAGTAAGACCAACATCCATTGAAGCGACCAGAAATTTACAATATATCAATTACATGCTTAATGAGGAGATGACACAAGCCTGCTGTGAAGTCTATTAAGTTTAATTTCGATTATCGCGGGTCGTGCGCAGAGAGGCACAAAATAATAATCTATTATTTTATACTTCCTACGGCCTACCTCCTGTGTTTTATACGCCAGAGGTTGGCCGTAAAAATTTGGGAATTCTCTTCGACTGTTAAGATTTAGTGTGAGCCATTTTACTGTGCCAGCCAACTGGATATTATTTCATGCTGTGCCAAATCCAGGAGAGCGGGAGCATGTCCGGCATCCTCTACTTCCAAAACCTCAATATCAGGGTGAATTCGGCGCATCTTTTTTATGTGTTCGGGAAGCAGAAGATCTGAATGGCGACCATGGATCACCATTACTGGACATTTAATTTCTCGCCAGATAGACCAAAGATCAATATCAAATAAAATGCCTTCTAATGCTTTGTGAGGATTGGATAGGAATTCTTTTAAGAAATGACCATGCCATTTAACATCTTTAATGCCGGGATCCAATTTAACAACATAAATGCCAGGTGAGCGCTCTTCAATACTATGCTCAGTAAATTCTTCCCATTGCTCTTCGCTCAATGCACCGAAGGTAGCATAGATAGTTTTGAAATATTCTTTAGCTTGTTCCTTACTCAAGAACTCAGGATCTTTACCCGCATATTTAGATAATCGCCAAAGAGCATGAACAGGTATCTGTGGGCCAACATCATTCATAATTAGACGGCGAATAGGTGAGTTAGGCAGGGCAGCGATCATCATGCCGATTAGACCGCCCATCGAGGTGCCAATCCAATCGATTTCTGTTGTTGCGGTACGAGCAATCAGCGCATTCATATCGAGAATGTATTGTTCATAAGTATAGTGATGGGAATCCTTGAGCCAACTACTATCGCCTCGGCCAACAATGTCTGGACAAAAGACGTGATGACCTTGCAGGCTTAAATACCTGGCAAGTGCGTCAAAATCACGGCCATTGCGAGTTAAGCCATGGACACAAATAATAGAAGCGCGTGATGAAGAGGGGATACCCCATTCAGTATAAGCAATTCGATGAAAGCCTTCTTTCGACATGGAAAGAAAATTATTTTGCTTCATTTCACTCCTTCCTTCCTGTGGTATTTATTAAGTTCAAAATGAGCTTATTTTAGTTTTTAACTATAGTACATGGCTTCTAGTGCGTTTTACCTCATTTAAAAAATAGCAGAAATAAGCGGGAATCTCTTACAACAGCCTCTTATCAAACCGCTAACATTCAAATAGTTATGCTTGAGTATATTAATTGATCATTGAGTGTATTTATTTGCCAATTTGCCTCTCTGTGAATCTATAATTAAAGAAAGCGCAGAGAAACGGTTGTAATGATGAAAGATGTTTATGCAGAGCAAACATACCATTTAGAGAAAGGTCCAAGAAACAAAAGTGAAGCTACTTACGATCTTGAAAAAATAGCATTAGCATTTTTAAACGAATCAGATCATATGATTACAGTCTTTTATAATGGACGGCAAGAACTGGAAGTTCAAATTGATGATCATACTTATAATCTTACAAAAATCCTAGAGCATGCTGATTTCGAACACTTGGAATTTGCCGATAATGCTCTTGATGGTTATGTTACCTTTCTTAGAAAAAAGACGAATAGGTATAGACCTCATTTGGATGAGGATCGTGAAGATGATTTGGATCAGCTGATGCAGTCGGCCGAGCCTACAAAGACAGTCGAGTTTATAGAGAACCCTACAGAGAAAATGACTGAAGAGGCTACAGAGGATCTTATCGAAGAACTCATAGATGATATGACGGAGGATCTGACTGAACTGACATACGTGGAGCTTGCGGACCTGGAGCTTGATGAGGTGGGGGTTGCAGAGAAAGAAAGCGGGCAAAAAAAAGATGGTTTTCCTACTCGGAAAGATTTCCAAACTCGCGATCCCGAAGGTATTTATGACGATTTATCTTATGCTGAAAAATTGGCCGTTAATATTTATACAACCCCTGCCTATCACCTTATCAATGCATTCTTGAGAACTCGTGGAAAAAGTGAAAATCTAAGAAAATTACCGCTACGGGAATTGGCTCAACAAGTGCAAGAAACTATTTTAGTCTGTTGTATTGCAGCTCAAGGGCTTAATAAAATTGATCTACAATCTCCCGAAGGCGGTGATGAATCAGTAAAGTTGGAGAAGTTAAATCGCTTTGAAAAAAAGAGTGATATGGAGGCTGTATTCCAAGAACGAGTTAACGCTGTTAAAAAGAAAAGAAAAGAAAAAAAACAAGAAGCCTTTATCAGCTCTTCATTGAAAGATGATATTAATTTCAGCCGATATGATACTTACGTTACTATTTATCAGCCCTTTGGAAAAAATCCCCTGGGGAAAAGAGTCGAGTTACTGGCTGATCTAAAAAAAGAAAGAGAGGTTCTTTTCACCCCTGGAACACAATTAAAATTTTATGAATACCGTAACAAGGAAAAACATCACTATTTCGCTGCTATTCCAGTTCGCTCTCTTGATACAGCCGCTGAGTCACTTCGGTATTCGGCAAAAAATATTGCTATACGTGATGAGCTTATAAAATTGCATGAAGAGCTTGCTCAAGCCCTCGATACTTATCAACGGGAAAGAAAACCGGCGAAAACAGGCTTTTTTTCAAAAATACATTTTATTTCCAGTAAGAAAATTTTGCAAAAAATTGATGGGCTAATTGATTTTTTAGCAGTGAGTAACCCACTCGATCAAGCAAGTTATTTGAAAAAATTACAGGAAGTAAAAAAATTAATAAGTGAAGAGCTGATAAAAGTCAGCAAAATTAATCCTTCTGAATCGAATAAACACATACAGACTGTTGTGCTCGCCATGAGGGATGTCAATCAACAGGTAGAAGAGCAAATTCAATGGGCAAATAAACGCTTCAGTGAACGCGTGGAGCCAGCGAGGCTTTTAGCTGATATGAAAAAACTCGATAAGAAAGTTCGTGCTCGAATTGAAGAGACAACGGATGCTGTGGCGAATATACAAAAAATAAAAACTATCTGTGCCGATAGATACAGCGATAAAGTCTATTATGGTAATGCGGCATTAAATAGAAAAATTCTCCTGGATAAGGAGATAGCCGATTTATTAACACCAGAAACCATGGCTTTGATATTTGATGAGCATCAACAATTAAAAAAACAAGGTAAATTAAGCCCTGAGGATAGTATAGCAATCAGAAGAGATGAAAAAGAGAACGATACCTATATTAGTTTAGCGGATGCGCTATTGTTTGGATTTAAAGATGGACTTCATGTTATTGAGCATCTTCCTAATAACGAGAAAAGATATGGCCCCAAAGAATACGATGAACAAAAAAAATCGTTTAGAGAAAATACCAGGAGAATTATCGAAAACCTTCTTAACGCGAGTAGGTTGTTTGGTTTAAATCCCAATGCAACGAAATATCAGCATCAGGAAAATGACAGTTCTTTTCTACCACTTGGCAGACGATTTGCTCAGATTGAAATGGTAATCGGGCTCATAAAACGCGATAGCAAGGGTGATGATCTGGTTTTTGTTCCAGGCTTTGAAGCGGCGCATATCAGATCCCAATGTGTTCGGGGATTCCGTAATATTTGTCAGATAAAAGAAGACGCGCCAAATAGTTATGTGGTTGTTGAAAAAGGCATAACGAGCTTAAATGATTTGGTGAGTAAATTTATTTCTGATCCGGGATTACTTTTCGATAGTTCTATATCCCATCTTCTTTATGATAGGGTTCACTTTGAGGCTTGTTTGGAGCAGGACACGATACTTCGTATAGGGAAAAACGAGTACAGATTGGCTGATTTTTTTCGTGAAGTTATTAAACTTTGTGCGAGTTCACCAGATTATTATGCTGCTCAAGAACAGTTTGATTTGCGTATGCACTTGGTTGAAGCTCATCTACAAGACAAATTTCCTAAACAATGGAAACAAGGAGCCGGCTTAATCAATCAACCACCGAAGGATGATGTACCGAATCTGCTCACAATGTAGATTAAAATCAAGTCATTACTCCGAATAAGTAATGATTTTGTAGGTCGTGCTTATAGTCATTGACGAGGGGGCGCTTTCGAGTTTATAACTAAGTTAAATAGTAGGGATGATTTAAACTTTATGAAAGCCGCGATTATTGAAAAATATGGTGATTTTAATCAATTAACCATCAAAGACCTACCTGATCCTGTTGTTCATAAGAATGAGGTTTTAGTCCGCGTTCAAGCCTGTAGTGTCAACCCTATTGATTGGAAAATTCGTTCTGGTGCCTTGCGTTATGTTTATCCAATTAAGTTACCGGCAATTTTAGGCTTTGATTTTTCTGGGGTCGTAGAAGGTGTCGGTGCGGGTGTTAAGACTTTTCAAATTGGGGATGAAGTTTATAGCTGTTCCATTAAGAAAGAAGGGCAGGCCTATGCTCAATTAATTGCTGTGAGCGAAGCAAGCCTGTCTTTGAAGCCAAAGAATATAGATTTTAAACAAGCGGCGAGTATTCCCTTAGCTGCAATGACTGCGTTACAGGCCTTGAGAGATAAAGGTGCTGTTAAAGCTAATTATCGGGTATTAATTTTAGGGGCTTCTGGTGGTGTTGGCATGTTTGCAGTGCAAATAGCCAAATTGCTGGGAGCTCAAGTTACTGCGGTTTGTAGCACTGCGAATGTGGCTTTTGTGCAATTATGGGGAGCTGATAAAGTCATTGATTATAAAGAGAGCCCTCCTTTTGTCAGCGATGAAAAATACGATGTGATTTTTGATTGCGTAGCAGCTTATAGTTATTCTCAGTCTAAGAAATGTTTAACCAAGCATGGTATTTATATTGCTACCTTGCCCAGTCCTTCATTGATTTTTAATAGTTTGATCAGCAAATTTACCCGGACAAAAGCAAAGATTATTTTACTGCGAAAAAATAAAAAAGACTTAGACAGTCTTACGCAATTTATCGAAGAGAATAAATTAAAAACCCATATAGACAGTGAGTTTAATTTGCAAGATGTTGGTTTGGCTCATCAACGCAGTGAAAGTCAACGGGCTGTGGGAAAGATAATCATTAATGTAAGTAATGATCCTGAGACGGTATCATAAAAATGAAATTGAATTTATGAATTTATTGTCGCTCAAGCAACCAAATACTTAATAAACCAGGCTTTAGCTAATTGGGCTACTTCAGCGAGTGTACCTGGCTCTTCGAATAGATGAGTAGCCCCGGGAATTAATTGCAATTTTTTTAGGCAGTTCATTTTGGACATAGCACGCTGATTCAGATCAATAACAATTTCATCATTACTACCTACAATGAGTAATGTAGGTGCTTTGATAAGACTTAATGCTTCTTTAGCCAAATCGGGTCTTCCACCACGTGAGACAACGGCTTTTATATTGCCTGGTGCGCTTGCGGCAGCAACAATAGCTGCGCCCCCTCCTGTACTGGCTCCAAAATAACCAATAGACAGGTGATAAACAGAAAGATTTTTTAAACACCAATTGGTTGCGTCAACCAAGCGCTCGGCCAAGAGAAGGATATCAAAGCGAAACTCCCTAGTTGCTACATCAATCGCATCTTCATCAGGAGTTAGCAAATTAAATAACAAGGTAGCAATCTTGCCCTTATGTAAAACATCTGCAACATATAAGTTACGCACACTATGCAGATTAGACCCGCTACCATGAGCAAATAACACAAGACCTTCGGCCTCCTTAGGTATATATAAAAGACCCTCAAGATAAATTTCCGCACTGGGAATAATTACAGGATGTTCCATATCTACCATGAAGTCACTCATGATGGACTCCTGTTGCAATAGAAGGGGTATGCTCCTCGTTTTTTTTGCTTGCTTTTAATAAATCAGATACTTCGCTATCTGTGGTTTGTGAAAAATCGTCATACCATAAGCCAACAGCATAAAAATTGAGTGGTTTCATGGAACAGATAATTTTATCAACTAGAGCGCTCATTTCGTTATAAGTACTCAGAGCTATTACCGGCACTGCCAAGATAATACTTGCAGGTTTATGTTGAAGGATTGCTTTAATTGCCGCTCGCATGGTTGCTCCTGTGGCAATACCATCATCAACAAGAATAACTGTTTTCCCTTCCAGCTTCGGAAGAGGTCTATTATCACGGTAGCTTATTTCACGACGTTTTAACTCGCCTTGTTCAGTTTGTAAAATAAGCTCAATAGCTGATGGAGATATATGGAGATCATCGATAATCTCCTCATTAAAAATGGTTGTTCCTCCTGTTGCAATGGCCCCCATAGCCAATTCTTCATGCCCGGGTACACCCAGTTTACGTACAATAAAAACATCAAGGGGAAGTGCTAAGGCTTTTGCAATTTCATAACCAACGGGAACTCCTCCACGGGGTAAGGCTAAGACAATCACATCCGGTTTATTGGCATAATCTTTCAGCTGGGTTGCTATAACTTTCCCCGCCTCGTATCGATCACTAAATTTATCCATAGTGAATTACTCCATTTTCCAAGCACTATTCTTATTAAGTGTCTAGGGGGCTGTATTGGATATTTTTGATGATTCTATGTAGTTTGTTATCAATTATTTCACCATTGATATCGCTGAAATTTTCTCGTGCTTGGTTGCGCATCCAAATAACTAATTTTTCAATATTATCTCCATGGTTTTTAACTGTTTTTCCATCCTCGAAATAGATTTTTGCCGTATATTTGTGCTTCATTTTTTGGCTTTTAATGTAAATCTTATGCTTTAATTTTAGCAGATGTAAAATTATCTGTTATTACTATTACAAAATAATCGATTTTAGAGATAAAGATGAAAATTTATATAGGATTTTTTATGAGAGTTAATCAATTTAAAAAAGAATATGTCACTCTTCTAGTATCGTTGGCTATGTTGTGCTCTCAAGTTGCTTTCGGCGCAATAAGCGAAGATAGAGTGTTTTTTAAAAAATTATTTACCAATTGGACTACTGCGTTTAATAACCGTGAATTGGCTAAATCTTGTAATTTATTTTCTGTTCACATTGTTGCAGATTATCGAGGGATAAGTAGGAAAAATTATACAAATATATGTAATGGTTTTAAAAAAATTTTTGCTGATGACATACGCAAATATCATTACAGTTTTAAATTGCATGAAATTTATCGGTCTGAATTTCTGGCAGCAGTACGAATTACCTGGTATTTAGAAATAGCCAATAAAAATGGTGGTGTAATTCACGTTCAGGATGAAGGTCTGGATATTTTAGAAAAAAACAGCAAAGGTGAATGGAAAATTATTAATTATCTAAGTTATCCAACTGGAAATTCAGAGGAATAAAGTTATTAAAAAAAGAACGGGATTGGCAATACGTAGTTTTTATCAGACTTTCTCCAAGCTTTCTTGTTGAAGAAATAAAAAATCGTTTAATCAGGTATATACTTAATTTTAGGTTGCTTCTAACACGCTTTTGGCTAGATGGGAGAGTGCAATGATTAATCCATTTGAATATCAGCCCAAAGGGGATAAAAAAAACACAGATTATTTTAACGAGTATCGCATGAAAATATATGAGCGGCGACAAGGTGTTGGCTTGAAGGATCTTTATGGGGATATTTGTGGAATCGTGGTGCAGGTACAAACAGGTGACGCTATTAGCTATCTAAATGAACTATATATCATGACACCATATCGTTATGCTGTCAGTTATATTAGTGCAACACACAAAATTTATTTTCTTGTTAACACCCCAAATAGTCCTATTTTTATTGTACTGGAGCCCTTAGATCCAAATTTCAAAGATGATATCACTCGTATTAATAAAATGTATCCCAATGGAAGAGAAAAGTTCAATGCTCGTTATGTCGGAGAAATATTCAAAACAAAAGACAAAGACGAGACTCGTAAGATTTTAAGATCTCAGGATTTCCATTTTCATGATGCTGATATGACTGAGAATAAATTTTATTGTAATGAACATTTTTATTTTACTCGTTTATCAGATTATTGCTTCAATAGTACAGGTTATACCGACAGTGATATTTTTGATTTTGATAGCCTGAATTTGGGGCAGCGATTTTATTTAACCAAGCAGGAAAAGAAACTTTTAGATAAAGCAGAACAATTCAGTATTGATAAAGGCATTAAACCTTTGCTTAAAGGGATTGATCATATGGCAACACGAATTTTAGCTGGCGAGCGGGAGGATTCAATTTTAGAGTTTCTTTGCTTGTCTAATTACTATTTCTGGGGTGCTTACAACATTAGTGATATGAATTCATCAACGAATGTGAATCGTGTCTCTCATGGCCAGGATATTAAATCGCCTGCCAAGGTGTTTACTGCCAACAATACCCCTTTTATGGTGAATTCTTTTGAAGGCCTCCCCATGCCTACTGAGAATTTTGTCAGAAACTATGGGCGCCGCATGCATCATATTGCTATCGAGGTAACAGATGGCGATCACAGTACTGGTAAAAAGAATATCGATTATGTCATTGAGACCTTGCGGGACGAGGCCAATATTGAGTTTTTAGCTAAGATTTTTGGAGCATGTAAAGAAGAGCCTGATTTAAAACAAATATTTTCTAAGCACTCCAAATATTCAATCTTGATTACTGAATATGTTGAGCGTTGTCATGGTTTTGATGGCTTTTTTACTAAAGAAAATGTGGCTGCTTTGACAGAAGCCGCAAGTTTGGATGAAACAGTGAAAACACATAATAGAAAACATGGATTAATCGGTGATTAATCAGGGTAAAGTTGTTGTATGAGAGGCGTTATGAACATTGCCTGGCTTACAGACATTCATTTAAATTTTTTAGATAGTAAGGCTCGTCATCTATTCTATAAAGCGCTAATTCATAGTCGTGCTGATCGAATTATTATTAGTGGTGATATTGCTGAAGCACCGACTGTTGGTATTTTTTTGCTAGAGATGTGTGAGGCGTATGCCAAACCCATTTATTTTGTCCTTGGAAATCACGATTATTATCACGGGCGTGTTGATAACGTTCGAGAACAAATCCAACAATTGACACATCAGGAACCATTGCTGGTTTGGTTGGCAACGGCTGGGCCAATTTTACTGGAAAAAAACATTTATCTGTTGGGACAAGATGGGTGGGCGGATGGACGATTTGGCGATTATTACAACAGCTCAATCATAATGAATGACAGCAGAATGATTGAGGATTTATTTCGGAAAAACTGCCTGGGTAAAACTGAACTTTTAGAAAAAATGCAAGAATTGGCTGATAATGACGCGCAGCAATTAAAGGAAAATCTTAGAGCGGCAATTACCGAGCATGCTGAGCGTATGATTGTTGTAACTCATGTGCCTCCTTTTCAAGAAAACACCTTGCTTGGTGAAAAAAGAAATACTATTGATTTCCTGCCTTTTTATACATCAAAAGCAACTGGTGAGGTATTAATCGCAATGGCCGAGGAATACCCTCAGCTTGATTTTTTGGTATTGTGTGGACATATCCATAGTGAAACTAACTATCAACCTCGCCACAATCTAATGGTTAAAACAGGCCAGGCAGAATATTATAATCCGGCGATTCAAACCATTTTGACATTGTAATCAAGTAGAAGGGGCTCCGCGCTTTAGAGTGCGCAGAGCTTATGAGGGAATTACTATTTATAGCTGAAAAAAGCCGTAGAGAATAGCGGAGATAGCTATTAGTCCAAGGATAGTAATAAAGGCATTCTGAAAGGGTTGTCGGTATTTTTTCATTGCTGGTACTTTAGCAATGGCATACATGGGCATTAGGAAAAGTATGATTGCAATGACTGGCCCACCAAGAGTCTCAATCATACCCAGGATACTTGGGTTAATCGTAGCAACGGCCCAGCATGTAACGATGATAAATATTTCAATCAATCGGTGTACCTTTTTGCTGCAAACACTGATGTGGCGCACACGCAGGGATTTGACAATTAAACCATGTAATCCTTCACTCGCACCAAGATAGTGCCCCAGGAATGATTTGGCTATCGCAATAAACGCTATCATTGGAGCAATATAGGCAATAACTGGCGTATGAAAATGGTTAGCCAAATAAGACAAAATAGAAATGTTTTGTTGTTTTGCCAAGGCTAAATCCTGTGGTGACAAACTGAAGACACAGCTAAATACAAAAAACATGACTGTAGTTACCATCATGATATGGCTATATTTCAGAATCCACGAACTTTTCTCATCTGCTTGTTCCCCATATCGTTGTTTTTGAGCAACAGCAAAAGAAGAAATGATAGGGGAGTGGTTAAAAGAAAATACCATTACTGGAATGATGAGCCATAGGGTCATCAGTGAACTATGCGATTCACCATTGGGCACACTGTGTTGCAGGATAGAGTCGTTCCAGTGGGGAATTAGATAAATAGAGAGTAAAAGCAAAATACTCACAAAAGGATAAACTAACAAACTCATTGATTTTACAATTATTTGTTGTCCAAAACGAACAATTGCCATCAAGCCTAAAATGAGAATAATTGCTAAAAGTGCGCGTGGCGGCGCGTTCATGCCCAATTGATTGACGATAAAACTTGAAGTGGTATTGGTAATAGCCACACTATACATGAGCAAAATTGGATAGATAGCAAAGAAATAAAGCAAGGTAAGCACCTGCCCCGCAGCACGACCAAAATGTTCATCAACCACTGTGGTGATATCAGTTTTTGCTGAGGAACCAGAAAGCACAAAACGGCATAGGGCTTGGTGAGAAAAATAAGTCATTGGAAATGCAAGTAACGCCATGATGAGCAGCGGCCAGATACCATTTAATCCGGCATCGATGGGAAGAAAAAGGGTTCCGGCACCAATTGCCGTACCATAAAGACTTAGCATCCATACTGTATCTTGTTTTTGCCATGCCGAAAATCGGCTTTCTGTTTCTGGTATGACCACAGAGATGTCATTTAGAGACATAAAAACATCCTCGTCTATTGCTATGAATTAAAGTAGTTCATGGCCCGGTTAAGTATCTTTCCAATATAATATGTGTTTTTTTTATACAAAAACCCTACCATGTTATCTAAAGGTATTAGATAAATCAAGACGTAGAATTTTTCGTCATCTTGAGAGTGAGAGAAAATCACTGCCAGGGCTATAGAGGAAGTCTGTTGTTAAGCACAAAAAAGGGAGAGTATACTCGCATTTATTTTAAAATTTTTGATCTAAGCTTTTAACAGACGCTTTATTTTTGTGATTATTGCCAGATATATAAAGGTTTTGCTGTTGTAGTTATATTAAAGATTTATTGAAAGTACTTTCAAGAGACTTCCATGTTGATAAGAGATGAAACAATTCAGCTTCTGCAGAAGCAAAAGTACATCCAGATCCCTTTTGCAATAAAACAGGATGTTTTGGAAGAGGCTGTTATTGCTTTTTTCAAATTTTTAGAAGAACCAGACTCAGTTAAAAATTATATTGATTTTACTATCGCGCCACTACATCGTAGAGGGGATGTAGGTTTTAAACATCGTGATCCTAATGATCATCTTTATAATGACTGCAAGGATTTTTTTCATTTCCACCCTGCCTTATTTGAACGTTATGGGGTTTTTTTACAAACCCATCCCGTAGTTCTGGATTTTGTAAGGAAGGCGAAACCCATTTGGGAACTAGTTTACAAAACAGTACATGATATCCTGCAGGTTTTTGAGAAGCAATTTCCTGGGATTGTGGATAAAGTTTTTGCTACGGATGATGTTCATGTCCTACTGCGTTTCCTCCGCTATAATTGGCAAGAATCGGGAAAGTATCTGGCCAAACCTCATTTTGATGCGGGCTCTTTTACGTTGGCAATTGCAGAAAGCTCTCCTGGTCTGAGAATTGGTAGCTGTCCTGATGATTTGAAACTGGTAGAGCATAAAGATGAGCATGCAGTGTTTATGTTGGCAAGTAATTTCAGGCAACTTATGGATACTAATGAGTTTTCAGCAGGATGGCATGATGTAGTTCAATTGGATGAAACACTGATCGGTAAGCCTTATGCGCGATGGGCTATTGTGGCCTTTATTGAGGCTCATGGTGTGGAGGCCTTGCCACGATCGGAAACGCATAAATGGTACATCAATGAGGAGGCACAATAAGGCATATTTTAGTTGTTATTGTGCATTTCTAAAAAGCCTTTAATCCAGCATTAATATGTCTTTCCCAAAGCGCTCCAATTCTTTTTCAGACTTTAATTCAATAAAATTTGCATGCGGGTATTTTGTTCTTAAGGTGTCTAAAAGTGAATGAACTCGTTTTTCATAACTCCACATGGATTTTAACAATGACCAACTTGCTTTTTTTTGCCGACCAAGGACAGGGTCATCGATAATCATTTGTTTATTAAACAAATTTTTTAAAACCTGCCAATAACAACGATGGCGAGGAAAATTAAAGTATAAACAAATAGCATTCTGCTCTTCTGTTAACAGTTCTTCTTGCAGAGCTAAAAACTCTTGATAATCTCTCTCAGTCCAACTAGCGAGTGAAAAAAATTTATCAAAATAATAAAGAGAAATACCCAATCGAGTTTTCAATGTTTTAGCAAAACTCGCTTTACCGCTGCCTGGTCGACCAAGGAGCATAATACGGTTAGGCAAATTGGTTTGGCGCTCTAATCCCATTAATTGGTATTCTTTCTTGAGCAGTCTAATGGTTGTGCGGACTTGAAAGCCAAGTTTTTTATAACAATGAATGGCTTTGTAATTGTCTGTTTCAGGGTCTACAATAATTTCAGTCGCTGAGGGGCAATATTGATTAATGAATTGAGTCAAGATTGGTGTTGACCACCCTTGCTCTAAAAAATTGGGGTCGCCAATAAACATATCAACACCAACACAGGGTGAGCTCGTGATGTATTTCCAAAAGGGGTGTTTACTATTAATGGTGTAGCGCTGTATGTAACCTATTTGTTGTCCATCAATCTGGATGATAAAACGCATAACAGTATCATTTTTCAAATAATGTTGTTTAACTTGTTTCTGCTTGCGATGCCCATCATCCCAAAATTCACGAATATGGGGTAGTTGGAGCCAACCGTGTACAATTGGAACATCACTTGCTCTAAAGGGTTTAAATAATATCATTCTACAAATCGTTAAGTGATCAAATGGTTGCGATTATAAACTGCCATTTATTCTAGCGATATTAATCTGTGCAATAAATTAAGTGGACGCTACAATTTATTGCAAGGTATTTTTAAAGCAAATACATTCTCAGGTTAGTAGTAAATCGCTTGGTACGGCTTAGAAGGACATGCTTGCCTGGTAAAGACTATCTTCTTGTTGCTGGGCTTTTGAATTAGCATCTTCTGAACTGATCGCTTCCACTAGCTGTCGTCCGCTATTGACTCCACCAGTAAGAACGCCAGCTGCAGTTTGTAGCAGGTTTCTGGATAAATAACCCGAATTGAAAATGGTTTCCATCGTTCTTGAGAGCAGGGTAATTATTGTAACCGCTGTATTGATAGTATTGATAATCAAAGCACCAACTTCAAACACGAGACCGCCAAGAACTCGCGGTATTGCTTTAGTGGGGTTATTAAAAATAGCTTCAAAAAATAACAACGTACCGACTATTATGCGTCCAACGCCCATAAAACACTTGAAAGCATTAACAAAGGGATAAAAAACTGCGGTAGCATGATAACCAACCGTGTAGTAAGGTTGAATTGCTGTTTCATATTCAAGTCCGAGTAACTCGGTTGCCTTTGTTAGCTCCTTTTTGGCATTAAAATAAAAAAAAGATGCGTTGTAGTTGGCCATTTTGCTCCCTGCTCAATGAGTTTTTGATAGATCCTTATAGCTAAGGATATACCATACTACATGCTAGAATATTAGATAATTATATTAAAAGCGATGTTACCTCATTTGTGGTGATTGTTTTATGGAAACTAATTTTAACTACGCCAGTAAGACGCCATATCACGCTCGAAAAGAAGCAGTCAATTGCCAGCCCGTGCCCGAAGGCTACTACCCGATCTTTACACAATTGTTGGCTCGTCATGGCGCACGGGTCTTATCCAGTAATAAATACAATGAGCTTACATTGCAGATTTGGCAGCAGGCGAGAAGAGAAAAGTGTCTGACTAAACTTGGACAGTTATTGGCTCTGGATATCGAAAAGATAGCCAAAACAGCTTTAAACATGGGTTATGGCAATTTAAGTCAATTGGGTAAACTGGAGCAGGAAGCGTTAGGTAAGCGGTTGGTAATACGACAAGAACGCCTATTTAGCTTGGCTCAAACTAAAAATCAGCGTATTGAGATAGCAACCTCAGGCAAGGCGCGCGCGGAAATGAGCGCTGATTATTTTATGCAGGGCATGCTAACTGTTTCACCATCTCTCCGCACTTTATTCAATCCGTTACATCAGGACAGCAAACGGTTATATTTTCATAAAACTGATGAAAACAGTGCTTATCAAAATTATATCCATAATGATCCAACGCTCTTGAAAACCCTGGATAAAATTAAAAATCAACGCAAAAGCCATGAGGTTGCCCAGGCCGTTTTAGAGCGCCTGTATACAAAAAGCTTTGT
This sequence comes from Legionella donaldsonii, assembly GCF_900452385.1. NCBI lineage: Bacteria > Pseudomonadati > Pseudomonadota > Gammaproteobacteria > Legionellales > Legionellaceae > Legionella > Legionella donaldsonii. The sequence goes on from NZ_UGOA01000001.1 coordinate 1,528,314, forward strand.
TGATCGATTGGCAAAAACGAGGTATTCATTTCAAAGTAGTGAAACAGGAAAAATACGTCGTCCCAATGTAATCGATGCTGCCATAGCTCTTTATAATCTTTATTGTATTGCACCTGCTATGCAAGAAGAAGGGAAATGGCATTTTGAGCGCTATGTTCATGATTCTGAAGCCCTTTGGTTTGCTTATCTTAAAGATGCCCAGGATTTTTATCGCAAGGGGCCTGGCTTTAAGAATCAAACAATGACTTATCAAATAGCCAAAATTCTTCAAGATGATTTTTTTACTCAGGTGGATGAGGTGATTTCGGGGAGTAGCAATAAAGTTGCTAAATTGCGTTTTGCTCATGCTGAAACGATTATTCCCTGGGTTGCTCTCATGCAAATTCCAGGCTGTTGCCAGGCAGTTGAACCAGAAGAAATTTATACCTATGCAAATAATCCTTGGCGTGGTGAATTCGTATCACCTTTCACGGCGAATATTCAGTGGGATGTCTATAAAAATGACAAAAATCACGTTATTATTCGTCAATTATATAATGAAGAACAGAGTGCTTTTAAAACGGAATGTTGTCCCATTGCACCTGGTAGTTTGTATTATGATTATCAGGCCTTGTTACAATGTTACAGAAAATAGTTAGCATTGATTTGGCAATCTTTTTTTTTATATGGAATGTGCGTTAGTTAGACTCATTACGAGACTGCAATAATTCCTGGATTTGTTTAGGAAGAATGGATTGTGCTTTTTTAGTCAGTAAGGCTTCATGTTTTTGCCATAAAGTACCTAAGTAAATAATGACCAAGCCAATTAAAGTAAGGGCTGCTGGGAAAAGAACACTGTCTTTAAAGACTTCTGAGGCCAGATGACCCAGGTAGAAACCGCAGCCTATGGCACCAAAGATAACAAAAACTTTTCTTACTAAAATAACGCCTATACCAATCATGATGAGATTGATGCATAAATAGATGAACTTAGAGAATTCGCTTTCAGAGCTTTGGCAGGTCATTCCTCCCCAAAAAGCCATAACCCCAAAAATGTATAGCCAGAATGCATAGTCAGCAGAATAGCGTGATTCCAAATCCACCCAAAATGCGATGAGAATAGTGAAAAGTCCGAAATACATTGAAACATTTGCGCTTAGGGTAAAACTGGCATTTTCTCCTGCAATCATGGCTGCGAGATCCATGGACATATACCAAAGTGTTACTGCTATCGGCATAACTATAAAAGGATAGCGGTATATCCAGGCTAAAATAATTCCTACCATGAGAGTGCCTAACTCCATAAAAATCCAATGCCATTTAATGTAGCTATGATAAGCGCGATAAACGGTATCATCGGGCCACCAACCCATACCTATTTGCAAGCCATAAATAGCTAATGGTGTTAGGCAGACCACAAATGTTGCGCAAATGCCAGCTGGAATACGGTAACCTTTAGTTTCGAAGAAAGAAGACAGATATAAACCAGCTATCGCATACAGTAAGGAGAGATAAAAAATTCCCCAACCGCCAAAGGTTTCCCAACCCAAGTTCATAAATAAAGTCATGGCTCCGATAGCAATTAAACCACCCAGATAATACAAAACATTCGTGAAATTAAAACTTGGATTCTGTTCAGGTTGATTTTTGATAAAATCTAATAAGGCATCAGCTTGTTTATTATTAATTATTTTTGCTTCGACAGCTTTGTTCAAAACAGCACGTGAAATTTTCATTGCTTTCCCCAACGCAGGTTTTTAACTGGACTCGGGTTTGTTTTGCCTTTCCTAAAGTATAGTTCAGTGAATGTATAATTGGCATAGTAAATTATGGCGGGAGTTCAATGGGGCTCTATTCTTGGGTATGAGATGTTATAATAGGCGGTTGATTAGACTTCTATTCAATTTTTTACAAAGTTAACTGGCACTTGCAGGAATGGTTTTCAATAGTTGATAGGTATCTGACAAAGATGATTGAGCAAGAAAAAAAATTTCCTCGATTATTATCCCTGGATGTATTTCGTGGAATTACCATTGCTTTAATGATTGTGGTTAATTGTCCCGGCAATGACAGCACTTATAACTGGCTTGAACATTCTGCTTGGGATGGTTGTACCTTGGCAGATCTGGTTTTTCCTTTTTTCGTTTTTATTGTCGGTGTTGCCTCCGTATTTAGTTTATCCAAATCACGTGCGCAGGGCGGTTCTTTACAGCAATTACTGCCTAAAATTATTAAGCGGACTATTCTGATTTTTTTAATTGGCTTGTTTCTTAATGCGTTTCCTTATCATTTTGATTTTGCCACAATTCGTGTATTTGGTGTTCTACAGCGTATTGCCATTTGTTATTTCTTGTCTGCATTTTTATTTTTAACCACACAGCCCCGAACGCAACTGATTGTAATGTTTATCTTATTGTTGGGTTATTGGTTGTTCATGGCTTTTTGGCCAGTACCGGGTTATGGGGCTAATAATTTGACTCCACAAGCTAATCTCGCCGCTTATGTCGATCGCTTGCTTTTTTCTTCAGCTCATTTATATGGCAAGGTCTATGATCCGGAAGGCTTGTTAAGTACGGTACCTGCGATTACTACTGTTTTATTGGGTAATCTTACCGGTATAGGATTATTAACGACCGCCAGTCAGCAGGAAAAATTGGTCGGGATGAGTATGGCCGGTATTAGCGCGTTACTTATTGGTTGGTTATGGGGATTATGGTTTCCAATTAATAAGGCTCTTTGGACTAGTTCTTATGTTTTATGGACTGGCGGCTTGGCGCTCTTGGTCTTGGCGTTTTGTTACTGGACAATTGATATTAAAGGATGGAAAAGATGGTGCAAACCACTTGAAATTTTTGGTGTTAATGCGATGGCAGCGTATATTCTCCATATATTTTTTTTAAAAATACAACTAATGATTACACTGCCTAATCAAGACGGTTTCCCTGGAAATTTACGTTCTTTTATTACCGAACATCTATTTGGTTGGGCATCTCCTCCTGATGCTTCCCTGTTATATGCCTTAAGTTATACTTTTTTCTGGTTAGTGATTCTTACTATTCTTTACCGTAAGAAAATATATATTCGAATTTAGACCATGGGTTGAGCTAATGGGTTAATAATTTAATCATCGGTTGCTTAGGTTCGTTCAACTGGCAACCAGGAGATTTATGGAGACTAACTTGGGGTTCTAGAGTGGGTATTTTCTTGTCTATCCTCCATTACCATGAATAAATAATGAGAACAAAGACGAAGTATTGATGTGTCTCATAACCTAATTCCGTATCATATTTTTCTTTGTTTTTCACTGAAAATTTAGTCATAAAATTATAATGACTCTCTATGGCAATGCCAATGTTGCTGATTAAAGTGTCATTTCCATTTTTTATTTATTCGACCTAATTTTTTTAGGTAAAACCTATAATAAATAATATCCGTTTTTATCCAAGTTAAGTTTTATGAAAAATTGCGTTATATTAGAATGCAATTTTCAATAAAATAATTCATTATTTTAGCTTACACCCTCTAGAATAAAGGCAAGTGAGTAAGCCTATGAAGAATGTTTTTCAAAAGAGTAATTTGAACTATTCCCTGGATGATGAACTGGCATTGGCTATTGCTCTTGCAAGAAAAGCTGGGCAAGTTATAAGAGACATCCGCACAAAGGGTTATAAGATTCAGGAAAAAGAGGAACAACAGGGGCCTGTTACAGAAGCAGATCAAGCAGCCAGCGATTTATTGTTGGAAGAAATTAGACAAATATTTCCGCATGACCTCCTTATTTCAGAAGAAGCCCCTTTACCTTCTAAAGCCAATCCACTAAGGCGTACATGGTTTATCGATCCCATTGATGGAACGAAAGAATTCATTGCTAATAACGGGGATTGGGCAGTCATGATAGGTTTGGCTATTCATGGCCATTCTTGTTTAGGGGTAGTCTATCAACCTGATTTAGATCGCCTCTATTATGCTACAAAAGGAAATGGTGCTTTCCTGGTAAAACCGCAAGGAACGAAGCGCCTCAAAGTAAGTGGCACCTCAGAGCCAACCCAGGCTGTTTTAATTCAGTCTCATAACTCCCATAATAAAAAAACAGAACAGCTAATTGCGCAATTAGGGATCAGAAAAACACTTAGACAAGGCTCGGTCGGGTTAAAGCTAGGAGTCATCGCTGAAGGGAGGGCGGATCTCTATTTTAATTTTTCAGGCTACTGCCATTTATGGGATCTTTGTGCACCCGAAATCATACTTCAGGAAGCAGGGGGTGGGGTTCTTCTCTCCTCAGGAAAAAGCATCATTTACAATCTTGAGGGAATCAAGATTAAAGAAAAATTTTTAGCTGCTAATAATGGGTTATTAAGGGCAGTATCGCAATTTATAAAATAATTTCATCTTTATGAAGTCTAGCTTGTTTATCTTTCCCGGTTACGCTCGATAGAATGATGCTTGGTTTCCATATACACTGTGGTAGCGACCAGGCCTTGCTCATTTTCCAATTCAACAAAACGTACTCTGTCTCCCACTTCCAGTTTTTCAAAATCATAATCTATTACGCTGTGACTGGTGAAACGGATCTGGCGGCCATCGGTTGTTTCTATATAGCCGTAGTCAGCAGGTGGAGCGATTTCATTAACACGTCCATAAGATACCGGTTCATGGTGTTTAATCTCACCACGCTGTTTACTGATATGGCTTTGTAATTGTCTTTTGATAGCATTAAAAGCGTCTCGAATTGCTACATAAACATCTTCGTGAGCATGATTTTGCATGGGTTCTCGACTAGCTACAAGTTCGGCATTGGGTACGCTAAGATCAATACGAATATGATAAAGCGTGCCTTTGTGATGATGGCGGTGAGGCGCTTCAATCGTCACACTACAACTGATGATATGATCAAAATAGCGCTCTAGTTTCTCGGCCAGTTGGTTAACTTTATTTTCAACAGCGGGGGATGGATCCATATTGCGAAATATTACACGAACAGGAAATTTCATTACGTAACCCTCCTGTATGACTAAGACAATTACAAGTGCGTCTAATTCTAAATGATAGTCAAGAAAACTTATCTTTGCCAACGAAACTAATTGTTCATTGTCCGAGAAAAAATAAATAGAGAAATTGCTAGCAGTTTTTTTGCCTACTTTATTTACTTGAAATGAGAATCTATAATGCGAGAGTTAGCGAGATGGTTTAGCGTAAAATAAAGTAGGGAAATAAAAATGCGAGAACCCGTTAAAGTGCGTTTTGCAACCCCGCAAGATATTGATTTTATTTATGATTCCTTAATTGAATTAGTAAAGGAAGCTCGCTTAGAGAAGCGATTTTCGCAAACAAAAAACTCTCTGTTTAGAATGATTTTTTTAAACGATTCTGCTGTTGAGGTTTTAATTGGTCAAGCCAGAAATAATCCTGTTGGATTAGCCTTATTTTCAATGACTAACCGTAATTTTATGTTATTCAACGGTCCGGGCATTTATTTACATGATTTATTTGTAAATGAACGCTATAGACGAATGGGTATTGCTACTGCTTTGATAAATCAATTAAAAAAAATAGCAAAGGAAAGACAATGCTCTCGTATCGATTGGGTATTATTAACGGACAATAAAGAAGGGAAGGAATTTTATAAAAGCCTGCAGTGTGCCGAACCGGTAGAATATTTTCAATACATGAGAATTAATCATGATGAGTTAGGTTTATTATGATCCAATTACTCGGGCTTGATTCCTAATCCAGGCCAAAAGCGCTGATTTCCTGCGTTTCGCTGCCGGTAAATCAGCGCTTTTCGACTCAAATTAAATCAAATATCAACAGCCTTTAAGTAGATCAATATCTTATTGATTTCCGTACCTCAATAATTGCGTTGCCATCCCAGATATAGTCATAGTGTCCTGCCTGGACGGGAATGGTTAAGGCTGGTGGCCTAAAGATTGCCAGACATTTAGCATTCTCAGTTCTTACGCTAGGGTAGATTAAACCCCATTCATTGCGTTGTTTTATTTCACGACCCAATTCCTGGCTTTTTCCATAAGACTTAATATCTGCTACTAGATAGTCTTGATAGCGATTGTGGCAGAGATCGACTAGGCTTTTAGTCACATGGGCAGTATATTCTCTCATTTGGACTATACACGGTGGCTCCTTTGATGCGGCTAAAAAAACTTCGCGATGAAATTTAGTTTCGGCAATCGCTGTTCTGGTTGAGTCCCCAGCGTAATAAATGCCATAAGAGGTGCCATCACTGAAGCGCGAAATGCCGAAATGGGTAAAAGCCGCCATTAGTGGAGTAGATCCAGACCCACCGACCCAATCTTCTTTGGCTACCAGTGAAATATAACCGTATTCTGTTGTTAAACGATCATTAGTAAGCCCTTCCAGATAGGCAATCTGCTCCAGCTCTTCTGGCGATTCGGCCCAATCGAAAAAGCTTACTGGTGGATATCTGGATGGAACAAGGCGATGTGTTTTATCCTTAAAATCTATATAGTTAAACATTCCTTATTAATACCCTCGCCAAAAATCTAAAAATCTACGTACCTCTGCAAGTCTCATGAGGCTTCCTTCCATCATATAAGTTTTTGGAGTAATGCCATTAAAAGGCGGCAAGGTATTTTCCCTATTAATCCAGGATAAAGCTTGGCTACTGTCAATAAATAAAATTCGCAGATCTTTATAGATCCCTAATAGTAAAGAAATACGTTCTTTTTCATCACGACTTAGGTTCCCATTATAGCTTTTGATTCCTTTATAGTAAGAGGAGGCAGGCATATCGCCCATCAATTTCAGTGCTTCTTCTTTACTAAAATTAAACCTTTCTACCAGATTTTTAAGGGCTTTCCATATGACTTCATTAGGTACTGCTAATGACACTTGCGCTGAAGTTTTCATAAGAACCTTTTCTTTAAATATACTTTATTATTGTCTAATTTTAGATTTTTGTCTAATTCTAGATTAATAATTTTTATTGACTACTGAAATAGCAAATTGTATTTACAACTTTCCATTGGTCTAATTTTTTTTATTTGTGCTGTTAATTAAAGCATGCAACAATGGTTGAAGGTACTACGGGCAAAAAGGACAAGCGTATGAAACAATATATCTGGTTCCATCCTCTTTATATTGCAGAGACTGCCAAAACGACCGTGGTAGGGCAGATGCGCAATGCAGAAAAACATGGTTATATTGTTTTAAAAGAAAAAGAATTAAATAAGGTTAGTACTCGAGATCATTTATCGATTGTTGGTCATTCATTTTCTCCAAAGTTAGAAGTAGAAGCAGATATAGACGCTATGTCATTATTGGTTAGATCCCCAAAGGGGATGGAGTGTGAGTTAGCAGAAGATATCGCCCAACAGGAGGATACGGGTTTTTATATTCAAGGAGAAACAGCCGAGCAATGTATAAAAAGATTACAGCAAGCAGGGCTTAAAAAAGGACCACTACTCTTATCACTGGAGTGCTGCATAGCGGCTGCAGCGAACGGCATTGCCGAACAACTGTCGAGTCATCGATTCTTTATAAATACGATTATTGAGGCTAATACAAGCGGCATTGGCCGAAATCCTGGCAATCTTTCCTGGTCTATGCCAGAAGACTGCTTTGGCCGAGTTGTATTGCAGGATAGTAAAAATCCTTGGATTTTTCTGCTCGGAGGTAGTCAGGTTGCAAAGCGTTCTCATGGGACTTACCAGATTAGCGAGGTAATAAGAACAATACTGCAGCAAGATTTCCACAGTCGCTTTTTTAGCCATTATAGACCTGGTCTAAGAGGGGGGCGTGTAGGACGATACTGTGAGAGTACTGGTCAGCGAATAACCCGTGAAAAAGCAGTTGCCTTCGCCTTGGAGCAACGCGGTTCAGCGACTGATATAGCGTTACAAGAAATGGATAAAGAAGAGGAGAATAGAGTTCTAAGTCACTAGATTACCACATGCATTTTACTCCATTTATATTCCTTCAATTGAATAGCGAATTTTTAACGATATTGATAATTATTAATTATCAATATTGGAACCTCTGCATCTAAATTTCAGGCTTATTTAATTATATTAATAATTCATTAATTTTACCCGGGTATAATTCAAAATTTTTACATTTTATTTAATTTTTATATATAAATTAACCTTAAATTCCTATGGTTAAAAGCATAAAAATTTTGAATTTACAGGAGGATTTATGGGGCTTTCAACCAATTTGAGACTAGGTGAATGGGCAAAAAATAAAACACAATTACTAGTGCCTTTTAGTACCAATTCAGGTGGTCAAAAAACCATTGAGCAAACACTGTTATTAACGATGGTTCGCAAAAAACATCCAAAAATAATGCGGGAGCAAATAGCAAGCTGGTCTCTTAGCCCCAATCCTGCTGATAATAGTGAAGATCATAGTAATAGACAAATATCCTTTTATGATGGTTTTGGCAAAGAACATGTTGATACTTTGTTGAATTTTCACAGTTGGTTAAAAGACGCCCGAGATAAAAAGGCTAGTGGTTATCATCGTGACGGTACTTATCGTACAGTTTTACATGATATTGAAAATAATGCTAAAAATAGTGTTAAACATGGTGTAGGAAACTGTGATGAGTTAAGTGGTATAGCGTATCTTTTATTACTCGAATGCCCCTCAAAATACACAAAAAGCCAACCTGTTCGAGTTGAAAAAATCAATATCACGTCCCCGGGTGATCATTGCTTTGTTGTAATTGGACGTAGAAAAAATTCTGATCTTAGAGATCCATCGACTTGGGGGCCTGATGCCGTGATTTGTGATCCTTGGGGAAATGTTAATTTTTCGGTAAGTGAACAATTAAATAAGAATAAAAGCGATAGATTAGCCATGTTTAACTATATAACTTATCATTTGGCAGCACGGGATTCTGCTTTTAAAATCAGTCAAGACTATGTGGGAGGGGGGCATTCTCAGCGCTGGGATAAAAAGGGGCGAACTGATTTACGGTATCACCAAAATTACTCTGCAAAACAACAACATATTCCTTTTTTTCATTCGGGAGGCTATCAATTAAGTGATGTTGAAGCCATGGATATCGTAAAAGATGAAGGAGCAAATCTTGTTATATAATTTGCCCAGACAATAGGCTTTCTTGAATTGCTAATTCGTTAGATTGATAGTAGTAATTTGTTTTGAATTGATGATGTTGAAAATTGTCAGCTAACAGGAGCGAAATCAGCTTAAAAAGGACGCGCTAATTCAGATTTTCATGGACGAAAATAGACAATTAGTTATTCCTATATGGATAGTTTGCACCTTGGATCTAATTATTGATGGTTATGATTATACATTACCTCATATCACCGCTCTTCTCTTATGATAGACCAGACTGCATCTCTACTTGGTGCAGTATTTTGGACCATTATTTGTCGGACGTTTGGCTGACGTAATAGGCAGGAAAATCATGCTTATTCTAAATTATATTCAAGCATTCTGGATAGCGCATTTCAAGGCCCATTTTGAAAAAGAGTTATTGATGACTAGCTCTTGAAATTGATGCTCGATTAAACTGAACTATAAGGTAAAAGGTAGGGTAAAAAATAAGCCTGCTTTCTATTCAACAATAGAAATATAATTGCAGGCCTAATAAAGAGCTTTAATGTATTAGCTTAGTATACTTACTATACTTGCCACAGCCTCTTCTTCAGCGCTCTTTTTCGTTGTGGGCGTCTTTTCAGGAGTCGAAGAGAGCGTCGGTAATTTCACATGGGTATCTTCTTCCCTTAACTCCTCTACAGTCGCAGTAAATGTACGGGAACCACCAAAAAAACTGGCTGGAGTAGAAGATGGTTTAACTCTATCCATAGACGCCGTGAAGAAACGAATTTGTCCTTTGAGCAAATTCCTTACAATTTCTAAGGCTTGTTGAGCAAGCTTGGTTGGTAATTGATCGTAAACTTCAACAAGACTTTCTTCCCTTTCCATAAAAATGCTGTAGGTAGCTATGGGCGCGCTCTTATGAGTTTTAAATACGACATTAATGCTCAAAGTCCCATGATCATCTCTACGGACTGACGCTTTTGTCCTACTGGCAACTTCATGGATCATTCTGACAGGAAAATAAGCATAGCCTTCAGGTGTGGCGGTAACATCTTCTTTTAAAACATGGGATAAGTGTTGCGGAGTTTCTTTCTTTTTGAAGGATTTTGCTTTTGATACTGGTTGAACGATACCTACTACCTCAGTAAAACCAGGCTCTTTAGGATTACTGGAGCTGTGATAAATATTGTGTTTATAACCGCCATGTACTATGAAACTGCAAAAACCACGAGGGTGTGAGTGTCTGGTTTCTGGTTCTAGGCGAGCACCTAAACTTTCATAAAGATCGCCTGGCCAAAAATTGAGTCGTAACTCTGCAGCATCAGGAATGACTTTTAAAATTCGAGGATCTTTGATTGCACTAATGAGATCATTATTTAAACGTAAAAATCCGGATGGGTTTCTGCTTACTGTTAAATGTTCTGCATAAACTGGATTTTCTAAAACCTCTAAAATTGCAGTCATGAGAGTAATTTTAAATCCGACGTTGGTTAGTGCTCTATCAACGCTATCTAGTCTGCGCGCATCTACACAGGTCATTGCTAAACGAGCTCTATCGCCCTCATTCAAAAAGCTAAATAATTTTCGCGATAGCTTGTTAGTGCTTCCACCATGAAAAACATCTTGAAATGTTTTTGGTTGAGTTTTGGGCTTGGTAGATACTACTGTAGTTACTACAGAGGGATCTTCGCTTGGGGTTACTAGGGGGGGTACTGGGGGAATAGTTGGTGTAGCGACTACTTTATCCTGCTCAACAAGTGAACGTACGCTATCTTCTGTTAACATAATTATCTGCCCTCAAATAATAAATAAATTTGATTAGTCCCTCCTCTTTTTTCCCTTAAATTGCCTGGTAAATTGGCAAGAGCTCAAATGTTAACCATAAATTATTAAGGAAATATTAATAATTTTTAAACAGTATTAAGTATTTTTGAACAATTAATTTATTATTTAAATAGCTAACTTAACAGGGGTTAATGAATAAATTTGAATTAAGTTTAGATTAATCAAGGATAAGGGTAATTTCTTGTTTGATAATAAAAAATTATGGTTCGTGACTTACACTACGCCGTTGCAGAATGAGTATATTGTTCGTGTAATATTCCTTTGGCGATATTTCGATAGAAAAGATTTTCTGGCTTACTGGGTATCATCTAATTAAGTCAAGTTTATCGTGGAAGATAGATTGTCTTCATAATAAGCGTTTTCTTTAAAAATGATCTTTTTTCCTGAAATCGCCGAAATACGATTACCAGGTAAAATAAAACCTATCACATTGAGCGGATCGACGGCTGAAATGGAAAGTATTTCTTTATTGGGTTCCTTATTTTTAGTTGCCCGTAAAGAATCTACAGCATAAGGTAAAGCGAATTGTTCACCTAAAAAACCACTGACAAAACGCCCCCCACGAATTTCCCCGCGTGCTTCCAGGCGACGAAAAGCGATTAACAATTCCCGCCAACGTGGAATTACTTTTTCTCTGGCTAAAAGATCACGAAAAACAACACCATATCGTTTCAATAATAACCAGCAAATCGCTTCAATTTGTGCAGTAGAATCTTTGTGGGTATGAGTTTTTAATAAGGACCACCTACCCGTACTGTATTGATGACGAAGAGGGTGGCGTCTTTTTTTGTTTAAGCGACGACGGGGATCAATTAACGAGCGTAAATTATCGAAACCATCAGCAGTTGTTAAACCGGCAGTAACCAGCTCCCAGAGACCCATCTCTATCTCTGATTTAAGATGGTTTACACCCAGAGCAATATCAGTAAAAAAGGAAGCCCCATTTTTTTGTAAATAACTATAGATGCTTTTTGCAATATGACTTAAAGCGGGTAAATCTTCTTCATGAGTGAAATGTTGCACTTCCGGCATCCATGCTGCTGTATCTCGCACGAAGAAAGTAATCGGAGCAATACTTGTTGGTATCACACGTTTATTTTCTAATATTGTCTCATTCTTTAAAGAGGAAAGTCGTCCCCAACCGATAATCCCCGTGAGGCAAAGTCTATCGAGCATCGCCGGATCATAATTATTAACTCTTTTGGCTAAAATTTCTGGTTCCCAGGCTTTTGCAGGCATTTCAAATCCTTGTAACTGGCTGATTATCTCCAGCAGGCCTTGTTCATCTCTTAATTGAGTGCCTGGGGCTAAATGTTGCCAAGATAATAGCCATTGCACAAATTTCATCGCGCTGACAGGTTCGATTTCTTTACGCAATTTTCCTAAAGTTAGTTGATGAATCCGGGCTAGCAGGCGCCGCTCGCACCACTCCAGCTGATTAGCTTCTTTAAAGGTGCCTCGCAAAATTAGTCCGCTTGCCTCTAATCGAAGTAAGGCATGCTCTATAGAGGATAAATCCAGATTTAATAACTGACTTAATTCTTGACTGGTTGTTGGGCCTAGGGAGAACATCCAGCCACGGATTAATTCAACGATACCTTCCTCTTGAGACAAAGGTTTTCCCTCAATGGCTTTTAAGGGATGCTGAATAATTGCGTGTGGGTAGATATTCGAAAAAGTTTTGGCTTTTTCTATAGCAAACCAGAAAAGTTTGTCACCTACCAGGGCTGTAGCCGCTCGTCCGCCAGCAATGAGTTCAGTTAGGAAGTTTTGCCACAGTAAACGAGTGGTTTCTTGCTTGAAATACAGAGCGGGAAAAGCAATAAAGGTTTGTAGGGCATCTTGAAGCTCATCAGCATTCCTGACATCAGGCCAAACTTGCTGTTGAACCTCCTCAATAATGTTTAAATCCAGTTTACCTATTTCTTGTATAAGTGAGTCAGGCAAGACACGCCGCATGGCAACTGCACGTGCTCTCCTCTCTTCCAAAGGTGCATCATCCAAAAAGGCATAAGGATTTGCATTTAATATTTCGTGGGCAAATTGTGAGGGGCTTGGCGTATCTACAGCAAGATACTGGATTTCACCCTTTTTTATTTTCTTTAAAATATCAATCAAACCATCCAGATCGAGTGCTTCTGTTAGCGAATCTTTTAATGCTTCATTAATCAGAGGGTGGTCTGGTAATTCAATGTCGCGCCCAGCGAGATTGTCTTGGCAGGCTGCTGCATCGGGAAAAACGGCTGCCAGTAGGTCATCGGACAGCATCCGGATAATATTGGGTGGTACTTTTTTTCCATTACGAAAACGAACTACTGCCAATGCTCGGGCTGCATCCCAACGCCAACGGGTAGCAAATAGAGGGGATTGCAAAACAGCCTGAGTGAGTACTTTCGTAATGGTTTTCGGATTTAAAAAAGCAAAAACATCAGCTAAAGGAAAACTATGCTGTTCAGCCAGGGCAATATTAATGCCGTCATCAGTTGCAGAAGCTTGCAGTTCAAAATTGAAAGAGCGGCAAAAACATTTTCTTAGCGCTAAGCCCCAGGCTTTATTAATACGGGCGCCGAAAGGAGCATGAATAATCAATTGCATGCCGCCTGATTCATCAAAAAATCGTTCAGCAATAACTTTTTGTTGTGTAGGAACTGCTCCCAATAAAGCTCTTCCTTGCAAAATATAGTCAATAATTTGCTCTGCCCCGGCGTTATCAACTCCGCAATTTTCTTTTAACCAGGCAATTACTGGTTGAATAAGCGCCTGGTTTTTAGCTGTTTCAATGGAGGAACAAATGATTGGTAATTTGTCGCTGATCAGTTGACGTAGATTGGAAACACGTAATGATAGTTCAACCGTTCTCCCAGGCGCTTCGCCGCGCCAAAAAGGGACGGTTGGAGGTGCACCATGAGCATCTTCTACCAATACACGACCTGTAGCACTTTCAATATGTCTGATTTTCCATGAAGTACTACCTAGTAAGATGATATCTCCACGGTTACTTTCTACTGCAAAATCCTCATCCAATGTACCGACCATCACACTGGTTGGTTCTGCGAACACGGTAAATAAACCAGTTTCAGGAATTGCCCCTCCGTTAGTAATGGCAGTCAAACGGCTGCCACGCCGGCCTTTAACCAGGCCATTAACGCGATCACGAAAGAGGTATGCACTATAACGACCGCGCGATCCCGCAATGCCTTCAGAGAGCATTTCAAGAATATTATTAAACGTTTCGCGTTCTAAAAATTTATAGGGAAAAGCGTGTTTTACCAACGCAAATAAATCATTTTCCGGCCACTCGTCGGTAGCGCAACTTGCAACAATTTGTTGCGCTAAAATATCCAGGGGTTCCTTAGGAATAATCAACCGATCAAGGTCGCCATCTTTGATAGCATTGACCAGGGCTGCACACTCTAATAACTCATCGCGTGTAGTGGCGAAAATTCGACCTTTCGAAATCGCACCATGCCAATGACCCGCACGCCCAACGCGTTGTAGCATGACTGCAATTGAACGCGGCGAACCCAATTGGCATACCAAATCGACTGTACCAATATCAATTCCTAACTCCAAAGAGGCTGTGGCGACAAGCGCCTTTAGCTGTCCGTTTTTTAATTTGGTTTCAGCAGTTAGTCGTAATTTTCTAGACAGGCTTCCATGGTGGGCGGCAACTTGCTCTTGGCCTAGCCTCTCTGCCAGATGATGAGCAACTCTTTCGGCTACTCGGCGTGTATTGGCAAAAATTAAGGTGGAACGATTTTGCTTGGCGAGTTCTGCAAGCCGATCATAAATTTCATCCCACATACTATTTGATGCCACCGCCCCTAATTCACTGGATGGGACCTCTACAGCCAGTTCTAACTGTTTGGCATGTCCAATGTTAACAATTTGCGGTAAAGCTCGCCGGTTACCTGTTAAAAAGTTTGCAACTAACTCAAGGGGTTTTTGTGTTGCTGAAAGGCCAATGCGTATGGGAGACTGATGAGTAATAGCCTCAAGACGCTCTAGAGATAATGACAGGTGGGAACCGCGTTTATCATCAGCCAACGCATGGATCTCATCGACAATGACTGTTTTAACTGTCCGCAGTAGTTCTCTACTTTTCTCGGTTGTTAATAATATATAAAGGGACTCTGGGGTGGTTACTAAAATATGAGGCGGTTTTTTAGACATGGCCAGCCGTTCTTTAGGCGATGTATCACCGGTTCTTACAGCAACCTTTATCTCTGACATGCAAAAGTCTTCTGCTTTTGCAAGTTCCATAATGCCAGCAAGGGGACTCATCAGGTTTTTTTGGATGTCATTACCCAATGCTTTTAAAGGGGAGACATACAGCACTTCTGTTTCGTCACCAAGAATACCGTCGAGCGATTTTCTAACCAGTTGATCAATGCAGGCTAAAAAGGCAGCAAATGTTTTTCCTGAACCAGTAGGCGCTGAAATTAAGGTTGTCTTACCGGCAAGAATGTGAGGCCAGCCTTGACGCTGTGGTTCCGTTGGCTCCCCAACATTGGTGATGAACCAGTCCCTGACAAGTGAATGGGCCCAATCAAGAGTATGATCAGATTTCATCGATATAACATTGCCAAAAGATAGAGTTAACTGCTTAAGTATACACTATATGAACTGATGCAATAATACCAACCCAGAAGTCTGGTTTGGTATTTAAAGATAACAATAATTCCTACTATTGCGTGGGATCTTAAATTCTAATACTAGTATAAGTGGTTTTATCTGAATGTATTGCTTTATACATTTTTTTGTTCATGCAAACTATCTTTTCAACACTGTTGGGTATAGGAATAAGGACAGAAGATTTTTTGACGGTTATATAGAGTTTACTGTTTTTTATTTTCCATTTCCCTACTAGTGCTTTTGCTGCGTGCTTGATATCAGTTTTATCAGCAATTTTTCCTATCAGCGTGTGATCTTTATTAAAAATTAAAATATCTACGTAGGATCTGCCTAGCAGTTTAACCTCCATACTTTCTTTTCTTTTCCCAATAATATTTTTTTCATAATATTTGTCCGTTTGTGGGTAACAATTATCAGAAGCAAAAATGGGAGAAATAAAGAGTAAAAAGCAGGTTGTGATTAAGTATTTAATCATCAATTCGCTCCATAAGTTAGTAATTTTTTTGCATTAAACAAAAGATTTTAAACTGTGTCAAATAAAACTATTTGAGTAACAACTGTTCCAGGGGTAATTTAGTTGTTGATTTCAAAAATTGATATGAATTTAAATAATAAAATTTATGTAAGAAATTAACTATTAATATTTTATTAATATTTTTACATTAGAATGCCAAAAATTAAAAAATTTTATCGGAAAATATATCATGCTGCAGAAAGTTGAAATTGTAGAAGATAGCTTGGTCGAGTGCGTTAATAGTCAAAGAAATGCAAGAAAAACAATCTTGGCCAGTATTGCACAGAATGGTCTAACTCCACCTACAACCGACAGCAATAGCCATCTTTTATTATCAGCTGATGGACATATTTCCTCAAAAATTTCTTATAATTTAGTACAATTAGAAAAATGTAAAGCTAATAGTTTTTCAAAGATTTGTGATTATGCGATTCAGGATCCCCACTGTGGAATGATTGGAATAACCCTGGAGCGGAATTATACAATCAACGCTAAAGATATAACTGAATTGACGCCTATCCTGTCTCCTCGTCTGCTAAACAGTATTTTGTTTATTGTTGTGGGTGAACAATTAAAGACCAGAAGGTCCCAATACTCAGGCGATGTTTCTGAGCAGGAACTGGAGGGGTGTATTGGCCGTGGTGCAATCCAAGCCATTATTGTTCCCACTTTTTTATATGCTGAGGTAGTTAATCTTTATAAGGATGTCACTATCATTCCCGTCGATACTGTAAATTGCAGAATAAAATTAAGTAAACATGTCGCTAAAAATATTCAGTTAGAAAATACTGACGCCCTGGATAGGGAGATCGACAAGAAATTTCCACTGATGAAACTACAACATCCTAGTTTGTATGAAGATAAGCAGATGATATTGCAGTTTGTTGAATTTGAAATGACTATGCCTGATTATAGTACTGGTTTGGTGCAATATATTGAAAATAGTATAAAAAAATATGGTAAAAGCCATTTTTTTGGGCTTCATTTAACAAGGCTTCCTACGCAGCACGATGTATCCGTGTTATTGCAGAAGAAAGAAAATGATCCTAAGGAAATGATGAGGAATGATAGACAAAATGAAAATAAAGTTGAATCTCAGGTAGCTAATGAAGTCGCTGTAACCCCTGCAACTCCACAAATTGATTTATTTAGCTTAAATTTCTTAACGAGCATGGCACAAAAAGCAACTGCAGATTCTACGCCATCTAATGAGGAGTCAACTGCCTATACATTCCCATAATGATGTAAGTAGTGATAATTTAGAGGTAAATTCTGTTACCTGCCAGAATGATTTGGTTATCATGAATCCTATTATCAATGGCAAAATTGTCCTATTCAGGCCAGCAATAAAGTAGACACGCGATAAGTAGGAGGAAACCTTTCTTGTCGTAAAATACCTCTCTTTCTGTCGTCAAATACATGAGCAAACACTGCAACAATCGGTGGATGCCATTTTTATACTGGTTACTCTGGTATAATGCGTGATCCCTAGTTAATTCTTGCAGTTATTCCAGAAGCGGATAAAGCAAGCAAGTCAATGCATTTGGATCCAACACCTCTCTTTTATTGGGATGAAGAAATGCAGCGTCTGTTATGTCGTAAATAGGTTGATAACCTCACGACCGGGCAATGACCATTGATTGGTTGGGAAGGGGTACCCTTATTGAACTGAAAAGAGATCGTAGTGAAACAAAAGAGAGGTGCGACATTCTGTATAAGTTAAAAAGGGATGAGTATCTCGAGTAAGGGGGGATTTTCTATGTTATACCTTCAAATACAAGCAACAACTGACCTGTTATTGAGTGTTGAGAGCTGGAATGCTAAAAATTACTAATACGTTATGTGTTTCTATGTCAGAAATTGAATTAACAGCAATTCGAGCTCAAGGTGCTGGTGGCCAGCATATCAATAAAGTATCTACGGCAATGCATCTTCGCTTTAATATAGAACAATCCAGTTTACCGCCAGAATTAAAAACTAGATTAGTTCAGCTAAGAGATTACCGCATTACCCGGGATGGTATGATTGTCATCAAAGCGCAGCGTTATAGAAGCCAGGATAAAAATAGAGATGATGCCTTGCTAAGATTAGTTGCACTCATTAAAAAGGCGTTGTTTGTACCTGTTTCGCGGATAAAAACCAAGCCCTCCAAACTGTCGATTAAAAATCGACTTGATAATAAAAAACGTAGAGGTTATTTAAAAAAGCTTAGGCAATCCACAGAGTAATTATTCTTTATTCTTATCTGTTTAAATCTCTAATTACATCGATTTGATTGGAAACTAACATCGTCCATATTAGCTTTTGCCCGGAACAGTGCCGCTAGACGTGATTGCATAATTTGCGTTCTTATTTATTATTTCTTTTGCAACGCGCTCACCACTAAGATAAGCACCATACACAGTGGCGGGATAGAGATTTGTAGTTGCTTCTCCGGCAAATAGAAGATGTCCAGCAACTGTTCTTGCCATATTTAAATAATCTTTTCCATCCTCTAAAGCTTCTGGACGCAAGCTTGAATAAGAACCTTCACTATAGGGGTCTTTACCCCAGCGAGTGATGACATAGGATGTTGGAGCTGGAATTTTTTCACCATAGATAGTTTTTAATGTTTTCATCACAGATTGAATAATTTCAGTGTCCTTTTTATTTTCAAGATTTTTAGCAAAATCAGCAGAAACAATGGCAGATAAAATGGGTTGGTGAAAGAAATAATTGAGGTTATCAAATTCAATCCACTCTCCTTTATTTACCCAATTTGTACCTGACCAATAGGCAGGAGAAATGTAACTAATAAATTGCTCAGAGTCCCAAAAGACTTTTGGAAAAAGCATGATAATTTTATTCATGATTCCCATATTGAGGTGTTCCATTGCAATAATTTTATTCCTGGGTAATTGGGGTATAAATTTAACACGGCCAGTTTTTAAAACGCCCAAGGGCAATGTACAAATAACATATTCGCCAATAAAATTTTTGTTATTGTTTGTACTGACTACGATTGCCTCGCTGTTTTGATAATTTACTTTGATTACTACATGATTCAAAAGAATATGGGTCTTTATGTTTTTAGCAAGACCATTAACCAGATCTTTATAACCATGAAGGAGGAGTTTTTCTTTCCCTGGAAAATTATCTTCATTGTCATACCAAAGGGCAGATAAATCGTGAATATCAGCTGCATATTCTTGTTCAATTTTGTCTGAGATTTCATACAACAAGCCATGTTGTGATTTTTTATTAAGATGTTTCTGGTTAATTAATTCAAGAACAACATCTGACACGGATAATTTTGCATTCTTTTTATTATCTCTACGTTTTTTTTCGACTAGCTTTTCAAAATCCAAATAAAGTTCTTCATAGGATGTATCAATGGCATCTGAAATTTCTTTACCTTTCGAATTATAAAATGAGGAAGAATGACTATCTAGGGAAGCGGTAGCCAGATGCCATTTTTTAGCTAATTTCATTAAGGGATTGCTTTGATCGCCGCCATGAATTATTCCTGCTCCCAGCTCTATAGGCACCTCTTTCCATGGCATAATAGTACTGACTCTCCCACCTATACGATTGCGTGCTTCGAGAATAATATAATTATTTACGCCATGCTTTTGTAAATAGTGACCAGCTTCTAATCCTGCGATTCCTGCTCCGATAATAATAACTTTATAGCGAGCAATTCTGTCCTTTTCGGCTTGAAGCGTTTGACTAAAAATGAGAAAAATTATGATTAAAATCCTTTTTAACATAAAACATCCTAATTTTGTTGATTTGTTAAATATAACAGGTGAGTGTCTAAATCACTTGATATTTTCTGAAATTTATTTAATTGCTTAGTTAAATCTTGCTATAGATCTGATTATTGGCAGCTACCTCGCTTTTTGATGGTATGAGCATCGGCAGCGAACTATAATTAAAAACATCAATGTGCAGGAGTAATGATGGGGATAAAAAATCCTGGTGATCTTTTCGATATTCCTAAAGAAAAACTGTTTATCTCGGAAAGTGGTTATGCATATAGCATTGATATGATAGCCGATTTTATTAACAGTGATGATTGGGATTTCAATGAGTATAAAAATAGGGAGGAATTGCAAGGGACCTTCCGTGACTTCAAAAATAAGGAACGCGAATCTGAAGAAATAAAAGAGGCTTTACCAATTCATTTATTCACTGAACGTGATATCGCAGAATTACTGAAACATAGAGAAATCGTTAGTGCTTATGAAAAAAGTCCACTGGTTAGTGGGTTAAAAGATCTGGCAGATGGTATTAGTGAAACAACATTAGAGCTTATTGGTGCAGTGGCTAAAAAATCGCAAATTCTTGAGAGTGGTGGTGAAAGTGCGAATGAAGCGCGATTGGGGCTCGTATTATCTACACCACTTCATGCACTTTCTGAACATCTTAAAACGATTAAAAGAACAGAAAAGAATGCCCTGATTTACCTTACCAGCCAAGGCGGGCCTGTGGGCCGATATTCCGAACCGGATGCGCGAGGAATGAATTTTATCGATGATCTCAATAAGATTTATAACTCAGGATGTGGAGCTGGTTTTAACCGACATATCGCCAATGTATTTACTATTCTTAAAAGTTATAAATTGTACCAGCAAGCCCAAAAACAACTTCAAATGGAGTCTTCCCACTCCTTCTCTGCTAATAAGGCCGTATCAATGTGGGCGGTTTCACCTTCGCTAATTGATCCAGTCAAGATGGATGATGCTTTGCATTACATTAGAGACAAAAGAGGGGCTTTGGGCATAGCAGAGCTAGATCAATTAGAAGATAATTTTTTAATGAAGAAAATTGAGCTCATCAATGGAAATAGTAAAGAATGTTATCTGATAATAATGGATCTCAATTTAGATAAAGAAACTGGAGTTAAAAAAATTCTTATTCCAATTGAGAAAATTCTAGAGTTTGCCGATAAGCACACCCATTCGCCTGGTATGGCTACTTGATTGAACCAGACAAAAATTATTGTCAATAAGTTTGCTCACAACACGTTGGGAAGAGGGGATTATATGAATTCTATGAGCTAGCTGTTTTTAATGAGCGGTCTGTTTTCAAAAAAACATTCGCTAAACCAGGGACGCTAACGTAAGTTTTGATTGGTTACACCCGTTAACCCCCCATGCATCCATTTTATTGCCCAATTATAAAATTCCTCAGCGGGCATGGGTTTTGCGATTAAATAGCCTTGTGCCAGATCGCACCCCAATTCGAGCAGATAATTCCAATCTTCGACAGTTTCTACTCCTTCCGCAACGGAGGTGAGCTTTAATTTTTTAGCCATTTCCAGACTGGAACTTACGATGATGCGCGTCGATTCATTTAAGGCAGCATTGGTTACAAACGACTTATCGATTTTAAGTTCCGTATAGGCGATACGCATAAGTTGCTGCATAGTTGAATATCCGGTCCCATAATCATCAATAGACAAACCAAAACCTTTCATTCTTAATCTGGATAGATTTTCCAGGACACTGCCAAGGCAAGAGGTTGTGGCGGATTCAGTGATTTCTAAAATCATATGATGAGGCTCCAATCCTTGGGATAGAACTAGATTCGTGATTCGATCGGCCAATGTTGTATCTGTTAAGGATATGAGTGACAGATTAACTGAAACCATTATATTAAGTCCTGCTTGCCTCCATGAGCTGCAATATTTTGCTGCTTTTTTTAAAATTACCCAGGTCAATTCATCAATGATCTCCATATGCTCCATATCGGAAATAAAATCCTGGGGGGTGATAATACCTGCTCGTGGGTGTCGCCAGGAAGTAAGTGCCTCAGCGCCTTTAATGAACCTGGTTGTCAATTCAATTTTAGGTTGGAAAAAAGGTTCAAACTCTTCGTTTTTTAGTCCTTTCAACAATTCTTTTTTGGTAAATGATCGTGTTGGAGGTTTTGATTTTGTTACCTTGTGGTTTCTAACGGCAGACATATATTTGTTAAGTAACAATTCTAACTTATTCTTACTAACTGGTTTTTCAACGACACCGAGAAGATTAATCTCGTAAGCCAATGCCATGGTTTCGATAGATGTGATCAGTGGCCGTTCCAATCCACTAAAAATAATAGTGGCTATTTTAGTTTTAATTTCACTAAGGTGGCGAAGTAGTTCCATGCCATCCATGCCAGGCATTTTGATATCGCTGATTATAATATTAATGGATTTAGCATGTTTTTTAATTATTTCGAGTGCCGTACGGCCATCAGTCGCTTCGTATAGGTTTTCTACACCCATATTTTTTAAGAGGCGGATTAGGATATTACGTTGAAATTCTTCATCTTCTACAATTAGAATGGTTAAATTTTTAAAGCTCATACATTTATTCACCTGACTGAATGTCTTAAGTTCTTCTGCATAACAGAAACGTAATAAGACTAGATTAGAGTGAATCTAAATAGTTCTCCAAGTTTTGCACCTCTTCATCAAGTTTAATTCGATATTTTTCAACGGTTTTATCATCATTTTTGCGACTCGCTTCTTCAATTTTCTGACAAATGATGGCAAGTCGTTGAGCTCCAACCAGCTGGCAAGCCCCTTTGATCTGATGAGCTAAGTTCATTATTTGGTTGAGCTCCTTCTTTTCTATCGCGTCATTAAGTAAAGCAGTACTTTTACTGTTTGTTCGCCTGAAATCCTTAAGAATCTCTTGTATTGCTTTCTCATCTTCTCCTACAATTTCAATCAATAGGGAGCGGTCGATAGGGGGGGCTGTAGGAAGTGGTAACCAATGATCCATACAGCGCATTAAATCTATCAAGGCCACAGGTTTTACCAAAACATCATTCATACCTGCTGCCAGGCAATTTTTTTTTACATCCAATTGAGCATCAGCCGTGCAGGCAATAATCGGGGTATTTTTTAGGGCATTTACATGCTCATATTCACGTATTTTCTGTGCCAACTCATAACCATTCATCATAGGCATGTTGCAATCTGTTAAAATTAAAGCATATTTTTTAGATTGCAGTGTCGCCAGGGCTTCGGTTCCTCCTTTAACTCCTTCCGCAGCATAACCCAAAGAATTTAACTGTTGCATGAGAACTTTACGATTCACTGGATAATCATCAACTATACATACGAGGGAATTTTCTCTCTCTGCATCAGGAACATTAGGAGCACTCCGACGATTAGCTATTGTCTCTGCTAATTGATGGATGGGTTCTGTGAAGTCAGTTTCGATTTGCTTTTGATCTGCAATGGGAAAAGTGACTGTTAGAACCATCATAGTCCCGTGATTTAACTCACTGCTAATGTCAATGGAACCATTCATCAATTCGGCCAATCTTTTGTTTATTGCAAATTCTAAAATTGCACCACATATCTCATGGGCATGCTGTTTTTCAATCTCGGCAAATGGGTTGAGGAGCTGTTGCAAGCTCTCAGGAGGGATTCCAATCCCAGTATCTTCTACTAAAAATCGTAAACGCTCGGATTTATTAAGGCGTTCTAGTAGGTCAACCCGAATTATTATTTTTCCTTCCGATGTAAATTTAATTGAATTGGTTATAAAATTTCCAATTATTTGTTGGAGTCGTGCTGAGTCAAATACTAAAGCAGGACTAATCGATGGATCACAATAAGCCTCTAACACGATTCCTTTTCGACTAACTGCTCCACTATATAATTGATATAATTTTTTAATGACCGCGGCAATAGAATCAGCTTTGGGAGAAATTTTCATTTTCCCTGCTTCAATCTTTGAAAAATCTAAAATATCATCGATAATGCGCATTAACGATTTACTGGATTCATAAATTGTTGCGAGAGTACTTTGTTGATCAGAATCCAGCCTGCTTAAACCTAATAATTCCAATAAACCGATAATTCCCATCATTGGAGTGCGAATTTCGTGACTCATAGTGGCAAGAAATTTACTTTTTTTAATATTAGCCAAATCAGCGGCTTCTTTTGCCACTTGTAACTCTATTTCACGGCGCATTAGCTCTTTATTCATGCTGACAACATCTTCAAATGAAGAAGCCAGCAAGTGGAGAATTTGCTCAGGTCTTGACGGGATAAAATAGTCCTTATCATCCAGATTGATTCGGTACCCGGATTTTTTATTTTTCTCTCTAATCCGTTTTTTTCTCTTTAAAATCAATTGAATGCGATGCAGCAAAAATTCTGGCTTATAAGGTTTATAGATGAAATTATCAGCGCCGGCTTCCAGGCCTTTGCCAATTTCTTCAATTCCCTCCAGAGACGTCATTAAAATAATCGGTATGTCTTTTAAATTTTTATCATCCTTAATAGCTCTACATAGCTCAAAACCATCCATCTCCGGCATTAGAACATCACTGATGATAAGATTAGGCTTTTGTTGTTCTACCGCTTGTAAGGCTTCTCTACCATTGGTTTTTACAACATGTTGATACCCGTTTTTTTCCAGTAAATAACTTAGCGTTGCGCATTGTGTTGGACTGTCTTCAACAATGAGAATGGTTATTTCCTGGTTACTGTTCACGAGCTTTACTCCAGTGAATGATGGTTCCTGCCATGTTAGTCAAAAAATTGGCAATGTCCTCCGGCGATAAAACAGCGGAAGCAGCACCTATATTGATTGCTTCACCAGGCATACCATTAACTACAGACGTTTCTTTATCTTGAACGATGGTAAATGCCCCATGATTTTTCATCAGTTTAAGTTCAGCCGCTCCATCTTTTCCCATTCCCGTTAATAAAATGCCTACTGCCTGATTGCCCATTTGTTTTACAATTGATTGAAATAACGCACCGACAGAGGGGCAATGACCGTTGATAGGAAGATCTTTACTCAGTGCGATTGTTCCCGTTTTCGTTATTTTCATTTGAAATCCTTCAGGAGCGACATAAGCACACCCTGGTTGGAGAATTTCACCAGCATCTGCTATTTTGACCGGGAAACCCGTTGCTTTTTCCAGCCAATCTACAAAACCTTGGGTAAAACCATTTGCAATATGCTGAACAATTAAGATACTTGCCGGGAAATTTTTCGGAATATTGGACAAAATAGTCTTTAACACAACCGGCCCTCCAGTAGACGCTCCAATTGCAACGATTTTAACTGCACCAAGATTAAATTGAGCTTGCGAATCAGTTGTTTCAGTAGACAAGCGACTATCTTTTTGGGGCCATCGCCGGATTACTTTTATCTCGGACATTGCTCTAATAGTTTGTATCAGTTCCTGGGCTTGAGTTTCGTGCTCGGGGTGCTGGGAACCGACTAAAGAGCCAATAACAGATACTGCTCCCGCATCAAGTGCATGAAAATCTTCAATGGCTTCCTGGGTACTTACGCTAGCTGATACAATAACGATCGCCACTGGATGTGTCTCCATGATTTTACGAGTAGCCTCCAAGCCATCTAAGTGGGGCATGTGAAGATCCATCGTAACTACATCAGGATTTTTTGCTTTCACAGCAGCAATGGCCTCTTCACCGTTGGATGCCGTGCCAATCAATGTCATGTCTGGTTGAGCATCTATAATGCTTGTAATTAGTTCTCGAATGACAGGAGAATCGTCGACTACCAACACACGAATTTTGTGAGGTTCTTCAACTTGACTCATAGTAATCTCCGCACGATCTCCAGCAAATTGCTTTGATCAAAACTACTCTTAGCCATATAGGCATTAGCTCCTGACTCAATCCCTCGCTCTCGATCCTCTTGAGAACCGAGCGCTGTAACTAACACAATAGGTAATTGTGCGTATACCTTATCTGCCCGAATTTTTTCTGTTAATTCAAAACCATTCATTTTGGGCATATCCACATCAGACATGACTAAGTCAAATGCTTTTGTTCTCAATAAAGTATAGGCTTCTAAACCATCAACTGCTGTTGAAACTTGATAACCAGCTGATTCTAAAATACCCTTTAACAGGGTGCGGGAAGTAATAGAGTCTTCAACGACCAGAATAGATTTTTTGACTGGTTCAGCAGTAGGCTTATATTCTTGAACAGGTTTGGGGCTAGCTAATAATATGCACGCTGTACGAAGTAAGTCGGCAACATTTAAAATAGGTACCACCTGACCATTGTTCCGTAAGGTAGCACCAGCAATATTACGGATATGGGCTGCTTGTTTATTGAGATTTTTAACTAAAACATCTTCTTCGCTGAGTATTTCATCAACACCAAAAGCGATGCGCTTACCAGAGGCCTCTAAAATGAGTATAAGTTGATATTCTCTTGGCGAATCATTACTCGCTGATTGAGCTAAACCTAAGGTATTTGCCAAAGTTATAAATGCCAGGGTTTCTTTTTGCCAAACAATAACAGGTCGATTCTCAATGGATTTGATGGACATTTTTGGTATCCGTAAGCATTGAATAATCTGGGCAGATGGTAAAAGAAATTGCCGATTCAAAACTCGTACATAGACCCCGCGGAAGGTTGTAAGTGTTAATGGCAAGATAATCCGAAATGTTGTTCCTTTACCTTTATGAGTATCTACGGTAACCAAACCACCCAGTTTATCCGTTTTTTCCCAGACAATAGCAAGCCCAAGCCCTCTACCCGACAAATCCGTGATCATTGGACTTGTGGTTAAACCGGATTGAAAAATGAGCGGGATAATATCTTCTTTTTTAGGAGACTGATTTTCCCTCGGGTTGATGAGGCCAAGTTGTTGGGCTTTTGCATAAATTTGCTTCAGATCGATACCAGCTCCATCATCCGAAACAAGTATTTCAATGTGGCCACCTGCGTGTTCCTTCGTACTGAGAGTAATAGTTCCTTTGGCGGGTTTATTAGCTCTGTCGCGATCATCCGGTTTCTCTATGCCATGATCAATACAGTTTCGAACGAGATGAATAAGTGGATCAAACATTTCTTCAATAATTCGACGATCAATTTCAGTATCGGCACCCTGTATAATCAATTCCACATTCTTCCCTTGTTCTTTAGCAAGGTCACGTACTAACTTGGGAAGTATCTGGAGTGTGGTGAAAATGGGTTGCATTACCACTTTTTTCATATCTTCCAGCAAACTGTTAACTTTTACATTGAGCAAGTGCTCATCCTGCTCAGCTGACTTTAGTAATTTTGCCATTTGACAATTAAAGGACTTAA
The DNA here is from genome assembly GCF_900452385.1 of Legionella donaldsonii. Lineage (NCBI taxonomy): Bacteria > Pseudomonadati > Pseudomonadota > Gammaproteobacteria > Legionellales > Legionellaceae > Legionella > Legionella donaldsonii. The sequence goes on from NZ_UGOA01000001.1 coordinate 1,555,406, forward strand.
CGAAATCTATCTCCCAGGATACAAATTCAAGCAATCTTTTTAATTGCGGCTCTTCTATCTGAGAGTGAGGATGTTTATTTGGTTTTTCCACGGAATTCGATAAGGATTTTTGAATCAGTTTTAATTTAGCCTGGGCTTTTATAAGTTTTGCCAAAACGAGAACAGCTTCACGAATATCAATAGTCCTCTGAGAAGTAGCCAATTTGATGGCTAACAATTCTTCTACTTCTAAGAGCAAGGTATCCAATTTGGTTTTTGCGATTCTTACTGTGTTGGCTACTGCTAGCTTTACGGTAGGAGGCGTTTCATGATGGGTGGGTGGGGTCGAGGGATTATTCTTTTTCCTTTTTAAGGGGGTCTCCAGCTCTGTTGGTACTTTAGGGATACTACCCTTCTTGATTAAATCTTCAAGCTGGGTGATTAATGTCGCGACAGGATATAGTTCTTTCCCCATGTCACTATTTTCTTTTGCTAATATATGACTAATCGTATTCACAATTTCGTGAAGTGCATCTAATAATGCTGAGCTAATTATCAACTGATTATGTTTAAGTGCTGAAAAAACATTTTCAACTGTATGGCATAAAGATTCGATATTAGTAAGATCTACCGCTCTGGATGCTCCTTTTAGGCTATGGGCTGCGCGATAAATAGTTTCAACTATTTCTCTCCTTTTATTCGATGATTGCTCTTTTTCCAGCTCAATTAACCCAGAGGAGAGATTTTTAATATGCTCCTCTGCTTCCTCCCTGAAAGTTTGAAGTAATCGTTCGCGAAATTCTTGATTAGCGTTTTCCATAGTACTTCCTTCATTAAGCTTTGAACTCCTCCGTTAATGCCTGAAGTTTTTGTCCCAACTGGGACAATTCATGTGCCAACATTTCGACCTGCTTTGTACTCGCAACGTTTTGTACACTGGCTTGATTGATATTTTGCATTGCTTGTGCTACCTGATCCATTCCTATCAACTGTTGTTGGGAAGAAGCAATAATCTGGGTTGCCGCATTGGCAGATTCCGCTATGCTTTTGGCTAGTGTGCGAATCGCTTCGCTTGCACTGTTTGAAAGTTTTACGCCTGTTTCAACCGCTTTACTGCCTTCTTCTGCTGACAATACAGCAGTACTTAAGGCTTTGTGAATATCGCCTAGTATCATACGTACTTGAGAGGTCGCTCGCTTGGATTGTTCGGCCATCGTTTTGACTTCCTGAGCTACTACGGAAAAGCCTTTCCCATGTTTACCGGCTTTTGCCGCCTCAATTGATGCATTGACAGCCAGCAGATTTGACTGTTCAGCGAGGTCATTGACAGTATTAATGATCTCTCCAATGTCCCGGCTTTGTTCAGAAAGCGTTACAATTCTTTCCGCCATGGTTTCCATTTTCTCCTGAATTTGATTCATGGCTTCCACCGATTCCGCCATAGATTTTTGGCCTTCTTGGGAAATCTGAGCTGTTTTTTGGCCAATCTCTGCTACATATTTGGCTTTCTGAGCAGAAATTTCACTTGTTTGCCTTACCTCTTCAATAGTGGATGATGTTTGGCTAACGGCTGCTGCTGTCTCACTCGAGCTTGAGGCTAGTTGGGTTGTTGACGCTGTAATTTGATTCGCCGCGGTAGCTAATACGTTAGTTCCTTCATTGATCCTTCGTGATGCTTTGCGCAATGAGCCCATCAACCAAATGGCCATAACGATACTTACGCTGATTGCTGCCAAACTAGCAAGTGCCAAGACGTAAATTGTAAATTTGGCATTTTGCTCTGACTCACTCAAAATTGTACGGGCATTTTGTTCCATCATATTGACTATGTCATTAGCTAACACGTCCATTTTCTTATTAATATCAGATTGAGCACTGACCATTAATCTCCTGGCCTCTTCCATCTTCCCCGCATAAATCAAGGGAACAATCTGTTCTTCTCGGAGGCGATTAAACTCTTTGCGAAGCTCGTTAAATTGCTGCAATTTGGAAAATCGTTCTGATCGCTTTTGATTACGCGTTATCAAATCTTCTATGTTTTTATTATTTATTGTTAATCGTTCTTGAATAGCATGGTAAAAAGCTTCTTGTTCCGCTTTTTCAGAAACGATACTCATTTGCAGCAGATCGGCGCGTGAGGCATTTTGTTGGCTTCGCATATCTTTAATAGCCAAAGCATCCACAAATTCTTGCTCAAATAATGCTTTTTGTGATACCAGTATTCTATTCATTCCCCATATTGAGAAAAACGAGACAAGAATTAAGAGCGTGATAATCAAGATGAAACCACTCCCTAGTTTTCCCCGCATTGAGAACGTCGTTTTCCCTGTCATAAATAGTCTCCTGGTTTCATCGTAGGATAACCCCTTCTCGTAGGGGCAGGGCAATTGGTTGAACCAAGACCAATGCAGTACTTTAATTCTAGGTTATATTAAATGTTTCATTCACGATAATCGTTGGATCGCTTAAAATTTTGTTCGCGTCTAAAATAACAATCTGCTTCTCGGTTACCCCTTTTAGGTAGTCTTTCCTGACGCCAGAAAATACGTTAAGGGGAGACTGAATCGAATTAACAGGAATTATTCTTGGTCCAATTGAACGATCGGCAATAATCCCAAATTCCATCAAATCGGAGTGAAGAATGATGACTTGACTCAGATTTGTCAGCTCTTTCTTAGGAATTTCAAAGAAAGTCTTGATATCCAGCACGGACATAATTTTTCCACGTACATTCATGATCCCAAGCATATAAGTGGGTGTACCTGGTAGCGGGGTAATCTCTTTGGCAGGGCAGACTTCATCAATATAACTTAATTCAATGGCATAGGTTTCTTCTCCTAACTCAAATTCCATCACTGAAATTGTATCTGTTGATTCTTCTAAAACGTGAGGTTTTTTAGCCAATCTTAGAGCACGATGCTTTAGAATTTTCTGAGTTTCATCGGGAGAAGGGTGCCAACCTTGTTCAAGAATCCTTTGGCTTGCTTGAAGACGTTCATGAATTGTTTTCCAGTCGTATTTCATAACTGCCTCCGTTAACCATCGTTACTTGAATAAGTTCTGTAAGTTGACGGGCACTCAATCCTTCTGATTCTGGAACAATTTGTTCTTCTTGATAATGACTCAAAATCTCTAAAGCACTCCTAAAATGTTTTTCAGCATCATGAATGCAACCTTGCAGATGATATTGATTACCGATAGCAATGTGGACAATAACATTATTTTGATCAATGAATAGGGCGCGTTTCAGTGCATCCAATGCGTCTTCCTGGAGTCCTTCTTCCTGGAGTATCATTCCATACAAATACCACCATTCCTTATTTAATTTATCAATTTTTAAGGCCTTTTTACACCATTGATGCGCATCCTTTAAAAAACCTTGATTAGAATAACATCGAGCTAATAAGAGCATAGTCGACGGTTCCTGGGGATTTTTTGCCAAAATTTGCTTTGCTATTCGTATAGCCTGCTCATAATGTCCTTGAACAAAGTAATTTTCAGCTTTCTGGTAAGAGCGTTGGTATAATTCCGCAGCTTTTTCTACTGGATTATCTCCGCTTACATTTAACAGTTCGATTGTGGGCAAGGCTGAGGGTTGCGGCTCAGCAGAAGCCAAGGCTAAATTGATGGCAGAGGGTAAAATGAGGGGAGGTTCTCGATATCCTTGTTCTTCTACCTTATATGAACTCACTTTCTGGTAAATCATCGAATGACAGCTATCTATCAGTACAAGATTAGGTAAATTCATAGTTGATGGAATATCCACTGGGCTAAGAAATAACCATCCGCCCTCTACTAAGGACTGCGTTAATTTGTGCAGGACTCGATTAATTTCAGAATGCTCGAAGTACATCAAAACGTTTCGGCAAAATATGATATCCATAGCATTGGTGCCATTATCAATCGAAGGATAGCTATTTTCCGCTAGGTTGTGATAAGAAAATGTCACCATTGCTTTTATTTCAGGTGAAATCGCAAAATGGTCCTGATTTGTTTTACTAAAATAAGTTTCCTGAATTCCAACTGGCGCATCTCGGAATGACCAGGCGCTATAGACTCCTTCGCAGGCTTTGCGAAGAAATTCCATGACAATATCGGTAGCAAGAATTGTAATGTTCCAGGAGCGCCGATTGGGGATTTGTTTTGCAAGTGCTATGGCAATGGAATAGGGTTCCTCACCCGTGCAGCAGCCCGCGCTCCAGATCCGTAAACGCTGGTTAGTCCCTAAACGCTTTTTTAACAAAGAAGGAAAAACGTGCTGTTCAAGCATTTCAAAACTTTGCCGATCACGAAAAAAATAGGTTTCACCAACAGTCAAATACTTGGCAAGAATTTCAATTTGTTTTTGCTCCCATGGCGATGCAATTAACTTGTGGGCCAGCTCCTCAGGGCTTTTTATACCAAAAGCATCGGCGGCTGCTTTAATACCCCGATATAGATCTAACCTTCGTATTTTCGTGAAATTTAACCCTGTATTGATTCTTAGGGAATCACTGAGTTGTACCCATAATTCGTCTTCAGGATCAAATTCCTCACTTTCTATCCGCATATGCAATCGCCTCTTGAAGTGGTTTAGCTTCGTCTATGGGAAGTAGCTTATCTAAATCATGCAACAACAATATCAATCCATCTTGTCCCTTGAGAACTTGCCTGACATATTCTATTCCTGGAAAAATGGGTTCTAAATCAATAAAATCCTTTTTATCATACTCAATGACACCAACTACCTTATCAACTAGAAAGGCAGTAGATTTTTGGTTTTGAGTGATAATGATAAGCTTATCCGATAGATTAATTTGATGTTCTGGCAGATAAAAATAGAGACGTATATTGAGTACGGGCATAATCTGCCCTTGCAAATTAATAATACCGAGTATATTAGGTGGTAGATTAGGCAAGGGAGTAATTTCAACTACTTGAACAACTCGGTCGACGCTCTTTAAAGGTAAACCGAATTGGTGTTCGTTGATCAAAAATACAACCACTTGCTCTATCACGTTGGATCTGCCTTGTTATTACTCAATTTTAAGATTAGAGTACTCAAACTCGATTTGCCAATCTGTACTCAAGCTAAATGGGATAAATAGGATAAGTACAAATAGCTTACTTATCGCAGGATTTTGTAGATGAGGAAGGTGAAAAGGTTATCCAAAATGCTGTCTGTATTTTTAATACATTTAGTTTGGCGTCGACTGCAACTATACCACCATGAGTACGTTCTGGGATTGATCGTTGTTCGAATTGAGCCATTGAAGAAAATAGATCAAAAACCAATCCAACTGATGTAGTAGTTGTGTCGATTGCACCATCACATAATGATTTAGAACCCACATCTTTTTCTCTTAATGTTTCGATTAGGGATACTAAGTGGACCATTGAGCGACCCAATCTATCTAAACGCCAAACAACCCAAACGTCGCCCGGAGGGTAAGTTCTCCATACACTCGAAGAGATCATATCCTTTATTGACACAACCTCTTGTATTCGCGTCTTTGCCAAAGTACAGAAAACTCCTTGATAGCTACAATGTTGCTTGCTGATAAACTTGCCCCTTTGGGTCTTTGATGGAAAAAATCTATGTTTGATCAACTCTGATCCATCAATAAAATAGGATAATGATCAACCCGAGCGCAATGGGCGGCCAACTCCTTTTTAAAGGATTTTTCTGCTTAGCTTTATGCCTACAACTCATTGAAGATTAAATGGTTTTAGGACGATGCTTTAATCCCATAAAACTGATCATTAATTATTCATTTTGTCGGAATTATTAATATTATCTTAATATTACGAAACATATAATTGGTAGCGTGAAAAAATTAGATTAACGTTTACTCTAGAGAAAAATTATGCCCAGAATTATAAACAGTAACGCTTATGCAGATATGGAAGTTGAACTTGATACCTTGTTTTATCAGGTCTATCAACACGATAAGAGAGATAGGCAGGATACAACTTTCCTTGTTCAATCTTTTTTAGATAAGTTCAGTGAATCTCTTGTAAGTCATTGCCGTCAATTATTTAACAATGTTCGTGAAGAAGATGTAATCTATTATAAATCAAAGGATAAACGTAAAGGAGCCTACAGTCTTGATCCATTGAGTGATTATGCTGGTACCTTGCAACTTATGGTTACTACCTTAATTGCTGGACAAGAGGATCCTACTAAGCGCGCCTTTTATTATGAAATGTTCATTCAATTAATGAATTCTTGTTACCGCAAAGGGGATTTGACAAGTGCTACAGCCATATGGATCGGACTACGATCTCATAATCTTGGAAATTATGTTGATATGAAACGAATCAGCGCTAAGAGCCGCTTGCTTTGGCAAGAATGTGATGTTGAGCTTGATAGAATAAATAGCCCTGTAACTACATTAATCGCACATGAGGAGTTGAGAAGAAAATTTAAAGAAGTTTTAATTCCATCATTAAATCCCCTAATACAGATTCAGGCTAACTGTAAGGAAGTATATGATGATAGGCTTGCGCAGGCTCAAGAGAAACTGAAAGAAATCGAGCCTAAACTACGTAAACTGGATCGTGAAATGCATCGATTGCTTAATCAATTGCAGTTCGACAATTCTATTTGGTCGCAAGAATATTATGACTATATGAGTACGGTTTATTTATCTCAGTGTCAGTTTGAGTATTCCTGTCTCTTGCGAGAATATGATGAGTGTTTAGGCTATCCAGGTGTGGCTAAAGAATTTCATAAGGATCAAAATGCAGAACATCTGGTTCGTCTCCTAGACCGATGTTTTCAAGAAAACCGTGAGCTTAAAATTTCGCCTCCAGATGGGAAAGTGCTTGCATTGTTAGACGAAGTAGAAGAATTTAACCGTACTTATCCGGGGGATATTACGTTAGATCTTTATGATTTGGTTAAGGAAAATTGTCATAAGGTTAAAGCCCGGAATATTAGTAAATATACTTCAAAAATTATGGAAGGTCTTAAACATCCTCGAGGAGTTCCAGTAATTGGGTACGAAAATGAGCAAGATCCCGAAACGGTAGAGTATATTCAGCCTACTTATGATGGCATTAAATTAATGCAAGAGCTGTATGATGCAATAGAGGCTCATGAACCTAAAGTTATCGTTGAAATACCGGTGGGTCGTATGCATTGTGGATTCTTTAAGGATATTTCTAATGCACCGGCTGTTGAAGAAGGACTTGTTTTGCAAAACCAGGATAGGCAGCCAATTGGTTATGACTTAGATGATTTTCAAGTTCCTGTAGTCCAGGTTCCTAGCTAATTTCGCGACAACACTTGTCTCAATGCAAACAGAAGATAGGGTATGGGTAACTCGTCCTCTATTTTCTGTATTTTTAAAATACATGCTCCTGGTAGCTTGGCACAAGTTCGATTGTTCATCGTCATAAAGAAACAATAAATAATCAAATTGAATAAATTTATATCTAATATATAATTTATAACATCTACTCAAATGATAAATATCATGGGCTTCTTCATTAAGAATATAGTTGTTATTGGTGATATGGAGGGCAAAAATGGCGAATACCATAGCTCTCTAAACTCAATGCAAAGTGGTCGTCCGATTATTTTCAATGATGGAATTGTTGACAATCAGCGAGTGGAGCGGATGGTTGAGCAGATAAAAGGGCTTGCGGAATGTGCAAAGAAAAACTCTAAGCCTACAAGATTAACCCGGCTGATTACCGATGAATTTAGTTTTTATACAAAAAACACTCCCTTGAGCATAGAAGAATATAAAGAACTTATTAATCGAACGTCTGACGCGCTTAAGCACCTTCCTCCCAATATTGTTTTAATTTTGAGCAGCATTCCAGTTTTATGGCCCGATGGAACCTTACGCAATGCTGTCTTGCATGTTCAGTCTCCAAACACTGAAGATTCGGAACCCGTTATTCATCATTTTAGTAAAGAAAGCTGTTCTGGCATCGATCCATGGTATTCCAAAGATAATACCCTCTCTAATTGTTATGAATTTCGCGGTGATGATTACTCCAGCGATGAATACTCTCCTGACGTAGTCTTGAAAGATACTAAAGTGAAATGCAATGATCCAAACCAGTACAAAAGTGCCATTATCGTCCAAGGTGTCAATTTTCCTCCCATTATTGACGCCATTGATGTCTGCTTGGATCATCAAAATGGGGTTGCAATAAAAAATGCCGAACAGTTATTAAAAAACCTTTCGTCGCCGCCAGTATATATAAGCCACATTGTAACCTCTAATTATATCGCTATAAGTGAAGACCAGCTGACATCAAGTGTCGTACATGTCGATCATAAGAGACGGAGGGTAGAAGGCTCTGACGAAAAAAAAGAAGAGTTGATAAGCACTGCTTTTGGAACTGAAAGCAGGGTATTTATATACCAATCCAAAAAAGCTGAACCCATTCATTCCAAGTTATTTAGAAACATTTCTAATAAAGTAAATCTACAAAATATTATCGATGATGAGGGTAATACTCTGCTGCATCAATGTATTACTCCTGATAAGAGAAACAATCCCTACTGTACCCATAAAAGAAGGCGTATAGAAAGTATTCTGCCGCACTATGACCATCAATCTATTAATCAGCAAAATAAGGAGGGTGATACCCCTCTTCATTTAGCAATAAAAGCTTTTTATGAAGAACACCTCTTTCTCCAGTTTCTAGAGCGAGGAGCGAGACTCGATATTAAAAATAATCTAGGGTTAACTCCTATTGGTATCGCATATCAAGAGAATAAACCTGATCTGGTTACGGCTCTTTGTAATAAAATCATCAATAATAAAAAGATATATCTTTTCCATCGTGATGTTATTTTAGATCTAATCAATGAAATCAAAGACCAGGAACTGCAAAAAAAATTAGCTCGCGCGGCATTAAGCTTTGAGAGTTCTGAATTTTTCCTTAAGAAGGAAATTATTGATCGTTTATTCGAAATAAGTAGCAATTCACTCGAATCAACACCCAATGCTCCTCCATTGTCATCTGCACTTGGCACATCCAAAGAAGAAGAGTCTGCAATCCCAGAGCCTATAGAGCAAGAGCCTATCCTCCCAGATCTTAGTAAAACTGACCCTTATGCTTTAATAAAATCTGAATTTAATAAAGGTTCCGAAGCGAATCTAAGATTGATTGAGCGCATTTTATTACAAAATATTAACTTAAATGAAGGTAGTGGGTTTGGAGATCTTACTTTAGGTGCTTATCTCGTTGCCCAAGCATTTATCAGTAGAGATTCTATTTCGCCTATTCTCTTAGATTTTTTCTTCACCTTAGCAAAATCTCATTTAGATGAGTACACGATCCAAAAAATAAGCGATTACCTGGACGAGTCAACGTGCACCGATTGGATTTACCAAGAATTGGTAAAAGATCAATTTAACAAAGTACTCCAAGGAAAAACGCTTGATACAGGGATTATTTTTACTGCTTTTTCTAAGGGAAAAACCATTTGGGATGCAAAATATGGTGCTCTTACCCTTGCGGAGCAAGCTGTGTTTGAATCTTATCGCACAAAAAATCCAAAACTTCTAGAGATGGTATTTACAGAGTTGCGTAAAGAAAAACTATCCATTGATGTTGATGAAATTGCAAAAAAAATGGGCGAAAACTCCTCTGATTTTTTAAATTGGGTAAATACGCAACTTGAAAAAATTGAGTTACATCATCTCCTGAAAAATGAATTTTTAAAAGGATCTTCTGCAGACCTAATTACTGTTCGTAATATTTTGGAATTAGGAATCAATTTAGATAAAGACAGTGGTCTTCGTGGTGGTCTTACCCTAGGCGAACATGTGATTGCTCAGGCTTTTATTAATAAGGATTCCATTAGCGCTGATACTTTGGTTTTTTTCTTCAACTCAGCTGGGGCTAAACTAAATCCTGAAAAAATTAAAAGAATAGCCGTAACTTTTGAAAACACGGAAGAAGTTAGTGATTGGATTTATCAACAGTGGATGACACTTGAACTTAATAAGGGGATACAGGGGCAAAAGATTAATGAAAGGGTCATTCTTACTGCCTTATCCCAAAGAAAAGAAATTTGGAATCAAACATACGAACCTCCAGTAGTACCGATTGAAGAACCCACGTCAGACCCCACAAAGGCTACTGCAATTACTGCTGTTAAAATTGCCATGGTCTCCCAAAAGCCCAATGGTGTGCTACTCACTTTTGCTGAGCAAGCTGTAGCCCAAGCTTTCAAAGAAAAAAACTTAAAAATTCTTGAAAAAGTATTCATTGAATTAAATAGAAATAACTTAACACTCGATGTAAAAAAAATAGCAGAAAGTTTCGATAATCAAGGGCAAGAACTAGTGAGCGATTGGATCAACAGCCAACTGCCACAACTTGAAGCACAACAAATATTAAGAATAGAGTTTCAAAAAAAAGAACAAGCCAATCTAGAGGTTGTTCTGGAGAACTTATCTAGAAATCCTAATTTGAACTCAGATGGAGGCTTTTCCAACGGGCTTAATCTTGCCGAACAAGCCATTGCACAAGCTTATATTTCCCAGAGCTATGAATTGTTATCAGCAATTAACTCACGCTCTCCAATTGATAAGCAAGCAATTAATAAAATAGCAAAAACCTTTATTGATCCCAAAGATACTTTTTTAAATAACTCAGAAAAAATGAAAAAATTCAAGGATTGGGTAGCCCAACAATTATCACTGATGAACCAATCTGAATTAAATCCTATAAGAACAGTAGCTAAAAAGTATCAGTTTTTCCCGCAATGCAAACCTTCAACTGCGATTATTGAGACGCCTGAATCCAAAAATACTCCATCCTGAAATACGCTATTAATTCAAGAAATGGCGATCATATTTATTTCTTGTTCATTTAAAATCGTAATAATTAGTTTGCTATTAATGTAATTGGGATTAAATGCTTCATGAAATTTATGATCCTGGCCTCGTGTCCAAAATGCTGCATCACGCTTCGCATTTTGTCGAGCCTCTCAGTTCAAACACTTCCGGGCGTAGCCTGTTTGCTTGCAAACAGGTGCATTACCTTTGAAAGCAACGAGGGTTTTTGCTATTTCAGAGCGAGTTTGTTTTTGGTGTATTTTATGTGGATTGTTGCAATTTGAGGGAGAAGGATAGATTCGTCGGTCACTACGTTTCCTCCTCACCGCGACGCGGCGCACTGAAGTGCGTCCAAAATGCTGCGCCACGCTTCACGTTCTTCGCTTCGCATTTTGTCGAACCTCTCGGTTCGAACACTTCCGGGCGTAGCCTGTTTGCTTGCAAACAGGTGCATTACCTTTGAAAGCAACGAGGGTTTTTGCTATTTCAGAGCGAGTTTGTTTTTGGTGTATTTTATGTGGATTGTTGCAATTTGAGGGAGAAGGATAGATTCGTCGGTCACTACGTTTCCTCCTCACCGCGACGCGGCGCACTGAAGTGCGTCCAAAATGCTGCACCACGCTTCGCGTTCTTCGCTTCGCATTTTGTCGAACCTCTCGGTTCGAACACTTCCGGGCCAAGTACATCCGTGCATTGGCCTTGATTTCGGAGTGATTTATCTTTCAGTGTGTTTATCTAAAATGGCGCGCCCGGAAGGATTCGAACCTCCGACCCCCTGGTTCGTAGCCAGATACTCTATCCAACTGAGCTACGGGCGCGTGTACTGGCGGAGAGAGAGGGATTCGAACCCTCGATGGGATTTCTCCCATACTCCCTTAGCAGGGGAGCGCCTTCGACCTCTCGGCCATCTCTCCAGTCAATGGAGGCGAAGTATATCAGGTATTTATGTGGCGTCAACACCATTATCAGTTAATAAAAATGATTTTATTTAGATAAATTCCAAAAACTTAGGATTACTGTTATCTTTGACATGAAAAATTTGGCGCTTGTCAGCTGCATTGACATGTATCAGGAGGAGTAATGAAACAAAAGTCGAATTTAAACGGTAGGCGGGTCTATATAGTAGATGGTAGTCGAACACCGTTTTTAAAAGCAAAGGGAGTTGGTCCTTTTACCGGGTCAGACTTAGCAGTAGCTGCGGGTATGCCCTTGTTAAATCGTCAATCTATTAGCCCCACTGATTTGGATGAGGTTATTATTGGTTCTGCAATGCCGGGTCCTGATGAGGCGAATATCGCGCGAGTTGTTGCTCTGCGTTTGGGCTGTGGAGAAAAAGTTCCCGCCTTCACTGTGATGAGAAATTGTGCCTCTGGTATGCAGGCTCTTGATAATGCAGCGTTGCAAATTGCCAATGGTCGTAGTGACCTGGTCTTGGCGGGTGGTACTGAGGCTATGAGCCATGCGCCCTTACTATTTAATCAAAAGATGGCATCCTGGCTGGCTAATTGGTTTGCCGCTAAAAGTGTTGGTCAGCGCCTCGGTTTGGTAACTCAATTTAGACCTTCTTATTTGGCACCGGTAATTGCTTTACTACGCGGTTTGACTGATCCCATCGTGGGCATGAACATGGGACAAACCGCCGAGAAGGTCGCTTATCGCTTTAATATTAGCCGAGAGCAGATGGATGCTTTTGCCAGTGAGAGTCATCAGCGTTTAGCGCATGCCTTTATAGAAGGACGTATGGATGAAGTTGTTCCTATTATTGACACGAAAGGTCGTGTCTATCCGCAAGATGATGGTATTCGTCCAGATTCTACGGTTGAAAAATTAGGTAAATTAAAACCTTTTTTTGATAAAAAATATGGCATGGTAACAGCAGGTAACAGCTCCCAAATTACCGATGGCGCCTGTTTGTTATTATTGGCTAGTGAAGAGGCTGTTAAAAAGCATAAACTTCCTGTCCTTGGTTGTATTGTCGATTCGCAATGGGCTGCTCTCGATCCTTCACAAATGGGATTAGGGCCAGTGCATGCGGCTACACCGATTATGCAGCGTCACAATTTGAAACCCGCCGATTTTGATTGCTGGGAAATTAATGAGGCTTTTGCTGCTCAGGTATTAGGTTGTCTAGCCGCCTGGGATGATGAAGACTATTGCCGTACCCAACTAGGATTGAAACAGGCAATGGGGGCTCCATCTCTTGCGCAACTGAATAAAGATGGCGGAGCGATTGCGGCTGGACATCCAATTGGCGCTAGTGGCGCTCGTATCGTGCTGCATGTATTGCAATCATTGAAACACAGTAATGGAACTCGCGGAATGGCTGCCATTTGCATTGGTGGAGGGCAAGGCGGGGCAATGTATCTGGAACGCGTGACAGAGGTGAAAGGACATGAGTAACTATAAACATTGGGAATTACAAACAGATGCAGACCATATTGTTTGGTTAGGTATTAATCGCAAAGATACGGCGGTAAATGCTATCAATAGTGATGTTTTAGATGAATTAAATGGTCTTTTGCAAGAGATCGCTCAGAAATCAGATGTAATAGGCTTGGTTATTTACTCCGCCAAACCCAAAGGTTTTATTGCCGGTGCGGATGTAAATGTTTTTTCGAAGTTTGATACACCAGCAGAAGCAGTTGATTTTTTAAGGCAGGGACAAGCTGTATTTTCACGCCTGGAAGCTCTGTCAATGCCTACAGTTGCTATGATTGATGGTTTCTGTATGGGAGGTGGTTTAGAGTTAGCTCTTGCTTGTGATTATCGGATTGCTACTGATGATAAAGATACCCGGTTAGGTTTGCCTGAAATTATGCTCGGTATCCATCCTGGCTGGGGTGGAACAGTACGCTTGCCACGTTTGATAGGTGGGTTTGATGCGTTATCTAAAGTTATTTTGACTGGTGCGCCGATCGCTGCTGCCAAAGCCAAGCAACTAGGATTTGTTGATGATGTAGTACCTGTTCGTCAATTAAAGCGTGCCGCTGTTTATTACATTAAAAATAAACCTGCCAAGCATAAGCCAAGCTTTATGCAATCATTAAGCAACTACTCGTTAGTACGAGCTATCCTTGCCCCTATACTTCGTTATAACGTCAGCAAGCGCGTACTTAAAAAGCATTATCCTGCGCCTTATGCAATTATTGATTTGTGGGAAAAGGAAGGTGGAGTAGGCGAACGAGCTTATTTAAAAGAGGCCGATTCTGTTGAGCAGTTAGTAAGTCAAGGGGATACGGCAACAAACCTAATACGTGCTTTCCATTTGCGGGAACGCATGAAAAGCTTCGCTAAAGACAGTGACTTTAAAGCTCAACATGTTCATGTAATCGGTGCCGGTGTTATGGGGGGAGACATTGCTGCCTGGTGTGCTTTGCGCGGTTTACGAGTGACCCTGCAAGATAAGTCTCACCAGCAAATTGCGCCTGCGCTTGTACGAGCTCATGCACTTTTCAAAAAGAAATTGCGCCAACCACGATTAATTCAAGCGGCCATGGATCGTTTGCTTGCTGATCCAAATGGTTACGGTATTACTAAAGCAGATGTGATTATTGAGGCTGTGTTTGAGAATCTTGCAGTTAAACAAACAATTATGAAGGAAGTCGAACAAAAGGCCAGTAAAGAGGCTATTATTGCCACGAATACATCAAGTATTCCGCTCGATGAAATCAGCCAAGCCATGGAAAATCCTACTCGGTTAATTGGTATCCATTTCTTTAATCCAGTTGCAAAGATGGATTTGGTGGAGGTAGTCAGTAGTAATAAGACCGCCAAAGAGGTCACTAAACGTTCTTGTTCCTTTGTTAATCAGATTGGCCGCTTACCATTACCTGTAAAATCGAGCCCAGGATTTTTGATAAATCGCGTTTTAATGCCTTACCTCATGGAGTGTGTGCAGTTGTTGGAAGAGGGATATAGTGGTGAAGAAATTGATGAGGCAGCCAAAAATTTTGGTATGGTCATGGGGCCTGTTGAGTTAGCGGATACGGTTGGGATGGATGTATGCTTGGCTGTTGCTGAAAATTTGACAGCGCATTTTGGGGGCTCAGTACCGCAAAAATTGCGTGATATGGTTAAAGAAGGCAAGCTTGGACGTAAATCAGGTCAAGGCTTTTACCGTTATAAGAATGGCAAAGCCATCAAACAAAGAGTGAAGCCTGCAAAATCAGCTAAAGGAAAAGATATTGCTAATCGCTTGATTCTACGTATGGTCAATGAGGCTGCATCTTGCCTGCGTGAAGGGGTTGTTGCGGACAGTGACTTACTAGATGGAGGAATGATTTTCGCCACTGGTTTTGCTCCATTCCGTGGCGGGCCGATGAATTATGCTAAGCAATTTGGCCATGACAAATTAAATGAGCTTTTCGCTAAATTGGAAGCTCAGTATGGTGAGCGTTTCAAAGCCGATACTAGCTTATAAGGTATTTGTGCTCCTTTTTATGGCAAGGTATCATTTCCTTGCCATATTTCATTTAGAGTAATTATTCATGTTTATATTAAGTCCTTTGCGCCTGCTGTTAATATTTCTATTAATGATTACTCTGACAGATATCTCGTTTGCCCTTACTTTTGTACTTCCTACTGAGGGTGATGTTATTGGCGAGATGCAATATGCTCGTCCCCAGGTTGGTGAAACACTGAGTGAAGTTGGTATTCGTTACGATATCGGCTATTACGAAATGATGAGAGCCAATCCACAGGTTGATTCTACAAGACCTTTGCCGCCACATACCCGTTTGCTAATTCCCTCACAATTTATTTTGCCACCCGTACCACGGGAGGGGCTGGTTATTAATTTAGCTGAGTATCGTCTTTACTATTATCCTCCAAACGATAATGTAGTGATAACCATGCCTGTAGGAATTGGTAGGGAAGGGTGGACAACGCCAATCGGTATAACCAAAGTCACTACCAAAGAACGTGATCCAATTTGGCGTCCTACCGCAAATGTACGTGCCGAGGCTGCAAAAAACGGCATACCTATACCGAATGTTTTTCCACCCGGTGATGGTAATCCTTTGGGGCGGCATGTATTGAGATTAGGATGGCCAACTTATCTTATTCATGGGACTAACCGTCGGGATGGTGTCGGAGCACGGGTAAGTGCTGGTTGTATACGCATGATGCCGGAAGACATTGAATACCTCTTTGATTTTGTTAGTGTAGGTACTCCAGTACGTGTGCTCAATGAGCCAGTAAAATTTGGTTTCGACAAAGGTACACTCTATATTCAAGCGCATCCTTTACTTGCTGAGCAAAAAAATAATTCTTTGCAAGCATTGGTTTATGAGCAATTAAAAAGAATGTCTGCTCTAAATAAAGTCAATAAGACAGTGGTCAATTCAGAATTAAGTAATCCGAGTGGTATTCTTAAAAAAATCAGCACTTAATTTATTACCGACTACCGAATTTTTTGAGTTTTTTTCCTGTAATAAAAATACAAGCCATGAGCAGGAAGAAGAATCAGGAAACTGCCAAACAGGTCAATTGGATAATGCCAGCCAAGCAAAATACAGGAAGCCAGTAAGAGGACATTAATTGGCAGCAATAAAATAAATACAATACGCCAACAGCGAACCAGGTACAAGCAAAGCCAGGCCCAGATAGCATGGAAAGAGGGCATGGCAATCATACCGCCCTCAATAGTAGAGGGCTGGATGTAACGATGAATTTCAGTAAATTTAATACCAGTTGCATGCTGTTCAGCCATAAAGTAAGGGCTTGGAATAAAACTTGCCGGTCCCATGGTGGGCAGATAATAGTAAAAGGTAAAACCAATTAAAACAGTAACAAGCAAAAGGCAATAATGTTCACGAATATAAGAAAATTTTCCTGCAATAATGACAGCTAATGGCAAAATACTCATTTGGAGGTGAAGGCTATCGTAAATATAAGCCAGTAATAATTGCAAGCGTGGGTGATTCGCTGTCCATGCAACGATTGCTTGCATGTTGATCCCCATGGTTGCTTCGATGGCTATTAGTTGCTTATCTATGGGTTGGAATGGTGTATATTGCACCGCATTTGTGGCAAAGGCAATCACTACCAAAACCAGGAAAAAATAAAAAATTTCACGGACTGTACGTACAAAACGGCCATGTTTACCAAATTGCAGAGAGCCGCCTATCATGGCCAGGAGCAAAACTATAGCTATTAAGGAAGTACTGGGAGGGAAATAATTGTTGCCTGGGAAGCGGTAAAATAAAAAATTAACCGCATAGGCTACGATAGCCAAACTACAAATAAAAAAGGCCGTAATTAGGGGACAATATTTAGCAAAGTCCTGTATAGGCGTAGCCAGGCGATTATTCGGCATCACCACTTTGTTGTTTCTGCTTGATAGCGTGATAAATTTCTTCACGATGGACTTGGATTGATCGAGGAGCTTCCACACCGAATTTAATATTACCGTGTTCTGAGGTCTTAAAAGCGACTATTTGTACAACAGTACCATTCACATGAACAGTCAATGGTTCTTCAAATGGGATGGTCACAATATTCATGCAAAACCTCTTTTGTTTTTAGTACGTTATATCGTATGGAAAGTTTAAAAGCAACGATTTTACTGGGGGCTGTTGCCATTTCGACTATCTTGGCCGAAAAGCGTTAATTTTTAGTGCGTTGCTGCATTTACTCGCATGTAAACCAGGATGAGATGCTCGTAAAACAACGCTTTTCGACAGATAACAACTGCTGAGGCAATTCTGAAAGTAGAAAATAGATTTTTACTAATTCGTTGTTGCCATCGATCAATCAGCCTGCATTTGTCTATAATTTAGTCTTTGTAGGTATAAGGACTCACTCTTAAGCTGTTTAATTTACCGGGAAGATTTGCTCCGTAGACGAAAATCAGTTAAGATTGTGCGTTTTTTTAACCTTGCCTTACCTCAGCTCATATGAGGAAGGCTATAACCCATAAGGAGAAACTATGAGACATTATGAAATAGTGTTTCTTGTACACCCTGACCAAAGCGAGCAAGTACCAGGAATGGTCGAGCGCTATGAAGGGATCATCACTAAACAAGGCGGTAAAATTCACCGTAAAGAAGACTGGGGACGTAGACAATTAGCTTACCCAATCAAAGAAGTACACAAGGCACACTACATACTGATGAATATTGAATGTAATCAAGTTGCTTTGGACGAACTGAAAAATGCGTTCAAGTTTAATGACGCTATCTTGAGAAATTTAATCATCAATCAGAAAGAGGCGATTACCACTCAGTCTGTGTTAATGAAGAAAGAAAAAGACGACCGAGCAGCCTAAGGAGTAGTTAAATATGTCAGCTTATTTTCGTAGAAAAAAAATGCGTCGTTTCAATGCCGAAGGTTCATCTGAAATAGACTATAAAGATATAAATTTGTTAAAAGATTACATAACAGAAACTGGTAAAATTGTACCAAGCCGTATTACTGGTACGCAAACCCGCTTCCAGCGCCAGTTGGCTAAAGCCATTAAGCATGCGAGATTCCTGGGTTTATTGCCTTATTGTGATAGCCATAGATAATAATGACTCGTTTGGGTGACTTACTACGTAAACAAGGTCATTTCCTTTTGGAAAATGACTATTATGCCTTGTTGTATATTGTAATTTGCGCATTAATACCGTTTACAGCGTGGTTGTCCGCGGCCATTGTTGCATTAGTGACTTTGCGTAAAGGTTGGCTTGATGGGTTTAGAGGGTTAGCCCTCGGGATTAGCGCATTGTTGATCTTATCATTGATGTCCATGCCTTTATTTGGAGCCCTTGTTACCACTATGATGGCATTTCTACCCTGTTATTTAGCGGCTGTTGTTCTGCGAGCAACAGCCAGTTGGCGAATAACGGGGGGATTTATCGTTTTACAGGCACTGCTGGGGATTATTCTGATCCACTGGTTAACTCCTGAGTTTATCACTGCTCAATACCAGTATATTCAGGTAATGCTTAAACAACTGGAAGCTGATAGCTCCGTTAATAGTCTGTTAGATAATCAAAATCAAGTAATTTTTTCCAATTACTTAGTGGGAATACAGGTTGTGAGTGTTGTGGTATCGACACTCGTTTCGCTAATGCTGGCTCGTTCTGTGCAGGCCAGGATATTTTATCCTGGTGGTTATAGACAGGAAATGCTTAATTTCCGTGCAAGCGGGTGGGGTGTTGCATTATTAATCCTTGTCGCTATTGGAGCATATCAGTATAACCCTATTGCTCTAAGTTGTTTGCCGGTGCTTGTTTTATATTATGTATGTGCAGGGCTTAGTTTAAGCTTTACTATTTTGGCTAAAGGCAGAGGAATTAGTACCTTACTTTTATTAGTAATACCGTTAGTACTCGTGCCTTTTGTTATGTTGCCTGTCTATGTGATTTTTGGTGTTTTAGATAGTTTGTTTAATTTTAGAATACGCTTGCAAAATGTAGGTGGAAAATAGAATAGGGGTAATAAGATGGAAGTTATTTTATTAGAAAAAGTTAGAAACTTGGGAAATTTGGGTGATAAAGTGGATGTTAAACCAGGTTATGGCCGTAATTTCCTAATTCCACAAAGCAAAGCTGTGTTTGCTACTGAGGAAAATATTGAAGCATTTGAAAAACGTCGTGCTGAACTTGAGAAAAAAGCACAGAAAACGTTAGCTGCTGCAGAGCAACGTGCTGCGCTGCTGAACGATACGACTATTGTCATTGCTGCTATGGCTAGTGACGAAGGTAAACTGTATGGTTCTGTAGGCCCTAATGAAGTCAAAGAGGCTTTGATTGCTAAGTCTATGGAAGTTAGCAAGCGTGAAATTGTTATGCCTGAAGGTCCTATCCATTCAATTGGTGACTATGTAATTGAAATTCATGTTCATAGTGATGTGATCGCCAACCTGCAAGTACAAATCGTTCCCGCAAAATAGTTAAAGCTAAAAAACCTGCTAGGGCATAGCAGGTTTTTTAATTACAGAATGAGAACAAGCTTGGCATTTTGCTGTTTATACTCATTTACATACTGTATTGCCACTTATCACTTTCTGTATTCTCTGTGTTTTCTCTATCTTCTGCGCTTTCTGTATCTTCTGTGTTTTCTGCCAGAGTAACTTCAGGGTTATGTTTTTCTAATTCTTTATTACGTGCATCTAGCATGATTGTTGTTAATTGCTCAATATTTCCTTCGGGTTCCCAAAGAGACTCTGGAAAAATACCCTTTATACATACTCTGGCAATTTGCTTATCAGTCCAGCTTTGAGCCATAGGAGATTTTCTTATACTTTCGAATGAGAAATTAAAGGAGCTAATGTGGTCTTTTGTAATCTCCTGCCCAGCAAAAGTTATATTCTCTTGATTAAAAGTTGTAGAAGATTGGGCAGACAGAGTCTTATCCCCAGAGCTTGCCACTCCTATAAATTGATTAATAGCTTGAGGATCTTTCCGTATAGTCAATAACATAGCAGCTAAAGATTCAAGATTATCTTCGGGTTCCCATATCTCTTCACCGAAAACAATTTTTACTGCACGTTTGCTTATCTGTTCTTCAGGCCATCCAGTAGGGAGTTGTTGGGTTTGTGCAAAGGCGTTGTTAAAAGCTTCAATATCTCGTGGTGTAATCTCATTGCCCTTAAAGAGTAGTTTCTGAGGGGACTCACTTCCAGCTGCTTGCTCTTTAGAGATATTAGCTGCAGGAGCTTGTCGCTCTTTAAATTGTTTAATAGCATTTGTTTCAGGAATTTCTATATACTGCACGGCATCAACCCACTCGTTTATTTTATTAGCGCCAACAGAGCCCTCAAAAATGTCTCTATCTATTTCATTTATTTTGCCACGTATTATTTCCTGAATGGATTGCATTAACTCTTCGTCACCTTGGTATAATTCGACTTGTTCTTCATCACTTAGATTTTCAACAGCATTTATAAACTCTTTATTTGCCAAGTCAGAGAGTATTTCTGTCCCTCTTATAATTACAACATCTGGATGAATAGCTTCCAAGGACTCTACAATTTTATTGATAGTACCTCCACGGCAAGCATGTCGTGATTCACCACCTAGATCTTTACCATTATTATCTAAATTATATTCTCTATCGGATAATGCCATGTTTTTAGCAATCAGATTGCATCTTGCTAATGTATCTTCGTTATGAGTATCGCTCGCTGGATAAGCAGCCTTATCTTTCGCTGCCAACCACATGGTGGTTAAAGAATCGAGTATGGATCGACCCGATTTGCCATCTTTAATTCGGTCTGTTTTAGCCCTTTGCAATGTATTTAATGCGTATGTTTTTTCATCAGCATTTAAATAATCAGTTGATTTAATGAATTTTTCAATATCAAGTAAAGTTTTCTTTTGTAGCAGTTCATTTTGGGATGGTGACAAAACATGGTGTCGTGCATCTAATTTATCCATAGAGCGTTTAATAGAACGTTCAACGGAATCCAAATGGGTACTTTGAGCAATATCTTGGAAGTCTTTTCCTTCTCGGAGCTGTTTCTTCAAGGTTATTGAATGATAAAGACTGCTCACCTTATCCTTTATGCCATTCTTTAGACTTTTAAAGGGTGCCAGGAATGCTTCTATTGTCTTTTCTCTTTTTTGTTGTCTGATGTCACTTTTAAATGCTTTATATAATTCATCCAATTGTTTGGTTTGATTAAAAAAAATACCGGCTACCCCGTTCATAATTTCTTTATATTGATTCGGATTTTTAGAGGTTTTTTCCCGTAATGCGGTCAAAGTTGCAGAAATTTCTTCGTAATTGTCCGTTTGCGGGATCTCAAGATCCCACTGTTTGGCTAAAGCTCTTGCTGTTTCTAAATACATTGACCTGGCTTGGGTTTCAAAGAAAACCTGGCCTTCTTCATTCTTAAGTGAGCCTAAAGTATCTTGATCCAGGTTTTTGGCAATATATTGATCATATTTTTGGATTTTTCCGATCAAGGAAAAAATAAAAGCCTCATCATCACTTGGTTCAGTTCCTTGCGGTCTTAGATGGCTGGCCATGTTATTCACCTGACTAATTGGTACATTTCTCAAAGTATAGTTTATTAGCTTTTATAGTATGGAATGAATAGACAAGAATTGAATTAATACGTTTCTTAAATGCAAATTTTAGTTTTCTAAACGAATGACATCAAAAGCTGGTTCTTCGTAGGGATGGCTGGTTTTTAATGCTTGAACTGCGGCGTTAAGAAATGCACCAGAACAAAGCATCTCAACTTTATATTCTGGAACAAAGGTCAGTTTTTGTAGAGTGCCGATGCTTGGATTCGCGCCTTTCAAAGGTCGAAATTGACCTTGACCAAGACATTGCCAACAGGCTTGATCATAGTCACCTTGCCTTCCTGCGCCGGCATCAAACAAGGCCTGCTTAACAATTTCCAGATGACTTTCAGGCACATAAAAATTTATTTTATAATGAGAGGCTAATTTTTCCATTTAATGTTGCACCCCAAACTGGGTTTTTGGTCTGGGTTGATAGGTTGGTTTGCAAGCAAGCAATCCAGAGCATCACGAACAGACTTGCCAGTGACCTCAGTTTGGTTACCTGGACGAGAGTCATCTAACTGTCCGCGGTAGACAAGATTCAGATTGGAGTCAAAAACATAAAAATCAGGGGTGCAGGCTGCATGATAAGCTTTTGCAACTTCTTGTGTTTCATCATAGAGATAGGGAAAGGGATAAGCCTCTGCCTGGGCAGTTTTTTTCATATTATCCGGGGAGTCGTCAGGGTACTTTTCTACATCATTGGAGTTAATCGCTAAAAAGTAGACTCCTTTACTTGAATAATCATTGGCAAGTTTGGTGAGCTCTTTATTAACATGTTTTACATAGGGACAATGATTGCAGATAAACATAATTACTGTTGATCTGGCTTGATGGGAATTATCTAATCCTATCTTTTTATTACTAACTACATCCAGCAAAGAAAATTGAGGGGCAGTGGTACCGAGAGGTAGCATACTGGAAGCTGTCTTAGCCATTAAAGTCTCCCGCCTGATGAAAAGATTAATTTCAAGATTGCAATCAAGGCAAATAGTGAATTAAGAAAAGCCCATAATAAAGTGATTCGCTTACCTTTATAGGCACTGTAAAAAGCATAAATTGCGACAGACAAGCTTCCTGCAAAGAACACCCATTGGTTTTCATAAGCGAAACCGACAGATAAAACAGCAATGCCAATAACTCCAATTAAAAGGAAAAAATTATTTATTTGACCGCTTAACAAATAAAAGCAGAGAAGCTGTAGACACAAAAGGATTGGTAAAGCCATCTGTAGCGCTGTACCAATCCCCAAAAGAATTGCACCGTGACCAGCAATAAGAATCATTTCCAAGGCTATAAAATAAATCAGCTTGAAATGCAGAGAGGTGAACAATAATAGTAGGGAGCCCACCACATAATAGCTTTGCGCTGGAGTCTGTGTTAAACCAACCAATAATATTATTGAACCAATAATTCCAATCAGCAGAAATAATTCATCTTGGGTCTTTGTATTCACTTAATCACCAGCGTAGGTAAATGCCTTTTCGAGTTGCCTCATTAATAACATCTTGTTGTGACTTATTCGTGGAAACCCAATAATTACCCATATTGCTTAAAGCAAATTTAACACGAGGATATTGGCAA
Organism: Legionella donaldsonii; assembly: GCF_900452385.1. NCBI lineage: Bacteria > Pseudomonadati > Pseudomonadota > Gammaproteobacteria > Legionellales > Legionellaceae > Legionella > Legionella donaldsonii. The sequence goes on from NZ_UGOA01000001.1 coordinate 1,578,762, forward strand.
ACATCTAATACTGTACGGCAGTCAACTGGAGTTGCACTAGGCGTATTCTCCTCATTATTAGTCTCATTTTCCGGTGTATTTTCTTGTTTACGAGAAAAACATTGGAAATTTAAATTGGCGATGTCAGATGCAAAAGCGGCCCAATTAGATGGGTCAAGCTTGACAGTTAGAGAAGGGCTCATGAAGACTTCACGTGTTTCAAAACGTTGTAATTCGATTTGTACGTTACTGCGGTTTTGAATTAAGTAAAAAGTTTGTTGGCCATCATCATTGACAACCAGACGATCTTGGCTAAAGCCGAAACCTGATACCTCACAACCATGTGGAAAGTTGTCCGCGGCTACCGTGCTGCAGAAAAAAACAGTCATTACAAATGTTGACATGATTATTCTACAAAGTGACATGAAAATCCTCTTAAATAAATTGAAACGGGATATTCTAATGATAACCGCATTAAAAGTGAATCAACTTCTTTCATCTTTCCGTAGGATAGTTTTCACTTTAAGCATGGGTGAATAAGTACGGTACATACTAAGAGTCAGATACATAATGACATAGCCCAGGGATAAGGATAACCACAGCGAATCCATGCGTGGGTAATTTAATAGCACAAAGGCTGAACTGACACCATAAATCAAAGAGAAGCTGTGCATAATTATTTTCAGAAACCTGGAATCAGTCAGGTAATCAAGACGAGATGGGTAGACATATTTAATTGGTACAAATATCAATACACATAATATTGAGAGGATCCAGGCATTTGTATTCATCGAAGTATCGAATATAAACATGTAAAATACTGCAATGTTCCAGTAGCAGGGGAATCCTTTAAAGAAATGATCCGGTGTTTTTGCATCTGCCTGACAGAACTGATAAGACGAGGTCAGTGTAATTGCAACAATGATAAAAAGCAAAAAATGAGAGGGTAGCATGCCGGGTTTTACAAAAAGGAAAAAGCAAGGTGTTATCACGTAGTTTAAATAATCGACAATATTATCGAGTAAAGCACCATCCATATTGGGGAGTACTGATTTTACTTGCACTAATCTGGCTAAGGTCCCATCCACGGCATCTATGACCACAGCTACAGCCATAAACCAAAGAGCTTGCACGTAATCGTGTTGATAGATTTTGATGAGGGTAAGAATACCAAAACAAGCTGCGCTCGCAGTGAATGCATGCACAGCCCAGGCAACCAGGTAGTGAACAGGATGGTAGCCTAGAATTTTGTTTGTCATCGCGTGTCCTAAGGTTAGTGTCATACTACTGTATAAGGCTGTTATGCCGGATTACTTAATTGCTAACAATGCCGATACAACGAAATTAGCAAAATAGTAACAACAATCAAAACCCCTGTGCAAGAATACTGATGTGTTGAATGAGTGATTTGCCCATTACATACAACGAACTGCCTTAGAACAGAACTCTTTGGTAAAAGTCTATCTAGTCAAAAGTAGTAAACTCATTACTGGATCGCATATAGGCGAGCTTACAGGAAATGGATGATTTAAATTAGTTTGCGTCTTCATTGGCATCGGCTACACTGGTAAAAATAAGAATAGAGGCTGATGCAAATGATTATAAAAACTATCAATCCGGCGACGGAAGTTGTTTTGCAGGAGTATTCAACGCTTAGTGAAAAACAAATGGATGCTTGGATTGATGCGGGTCATTTAACTTTCAATATCTGGAAAAAAACAACTTTTTTGCAGCGCAAACAAGCCATGTTGAAAATGGCAAGTTTATTACGGCAAAAGAAAAATGATTTTGCCTTGCTGATAGCAAACGAAATGGGTAAGCCTATTAGTGCTGGAAAAGCTGAGATTGAAAAATGTGCCTGGGTCTGCGAGCATTTTGCTGAACATGCTGAAGATTATTTACAACCAAGGATAATTCAAACAGAAATGAAAAAAACCATGGTTTGTTATCAGCCTCTAGGCATTGTATTTGCTATCATGCCTTGGAATTTTCCTTTTTGGCAGGTTTTTCGTTTTGCTGCTCCAACGTTGATGGCTGGGAATGCAGCTATTTTAAAGCATGCACCTATTTCAACTGGTACTGGCGAGGCGATTGCTGCTTTATTTCTGGAAGCCGGTTTTCCAGAACACTTGTTTCAGCATTTTATTTTAGATAATGAAATGGCCGCCAAAGTAATTGCGCACAAAAAGATCGTTGCCGTCACTTTAACGGGAAGTGAGCGAGCAGGCCAGATAATTGCTGCTAATGCAGGCAGCCACTTAAAAAAAGCAGTGCTAGAGTTAGGAGGTAATGATCCTTATATTATTCTTGAGGACGCTGATCTTGATTTGGCTGCAAATTGTATTGTCACTTCTCGATTGAATAACAGTGGCCAAGTTTGTATTGCTGCCAAACGAATCATCGCAGTAAATTCTATTTGTGATCAATTGGTTAAAAAAATAAAAGAGAAAATGATTGGTTATCAAATGGGGAGCCCTCTAGATGAAAAGACCCATTTAGGTCCTATGGCTCGTGATGATCTGCGAAAAACACTTCATCAACAGGTATTAAAAAGTGTAAAATTAGGAGCAAAATTGGTCATGGGTGGAGAAATACCAAATACCAAGGGTTTTTACTACCCGCCAACCTTATTACTTGATGTGCGAAAAGGTATGCCCGCTTTTGATGAGGAGTTGTTTGGTCCGGTCATTGCCGTTATTAATGCAGACAATGAAATCGATGCTGTACAATTGGCTAATCAAAGTGAATATGGCTTAGGCTCAGCAGTATTTACGAGGGATTTGACTCGTGGAGAGCGGATTGCTCGCTATGAATTAGAGGCTGGCGCCTGTTTTGTGAATGCTTTGGTGGCCTCAGATCCAAGAGTACCGTTTGGGGGAATTAAACATTCTGGTTATGGAAGAGAATTATCGAAGGAAGGTATTTTAGAATTTGTTAATACAAAAACGGTTGCAATCCATGACCATGATAACAAATAATCAATTGATTTTTATTTCGGCAACTGAACAAAGGATGCATTGTTTTGACAATAATAATGTTTATAAATCTTACCTAATATCAACGGGAAAAAACGGTTTAGGTGAATTAAGTGGCAGTGGATGTACCCCTCGCGGCTGGCATCAAATATACTCTCGTATTGGCCTGGATGCCCCGATAAATAGTGTTTTTATATCTCGTGAGTGGACAGGAGAAATTTACACGCCTGAGTTAGCAGCTCTTTATCCCGAGCGAGACTGGATATTAACTCGTATTCTTCAATTGGATGGTTTAGAGGAAGGACGCAATAAAGGCGGTAAGGTGGATAGCTTACAGCGCTTTATTTATATTCATGGCACGCCTGATACATCCGAATTAGGTAAACCAGCTTCCCATGGTTGTATTCGTATGCAAAATTCGGATTTAGTCGAATTAGCTGATTGGGTTGCTGTGGGAACACGCGTGTGTATTGAATAAGTTATGGAATTGTTGGTATGTCCGCTATCTTGCAGTTATGTCTTGATTTTCTGTGCTTCGCATGCTCACATGCTAGTGTGTATGCCTCCGCTGCGATGCTTTAAAATCAAGCCATAATCACTCAAGCTAGTGGAATGTGAATAGCTCCTGGAGCAAAAAAATGCATTACTGGCGGTGTAACTTATCGCGTAGAAGTATATAATGCGCCGCAATTTATTTTCATGCCTAATGAGGTGATTGAATGTCTTACAAATTTGAAGAAGGCAAAGATTTAATTATTGAAGCTGTAGTGGACAAATTAAAGCAAAAAATGAGTGGTGAGCAAGCTGATTTTTGCTCTCAATTTGTTCGCCAATTTTATGGCACGGTTGCCTTGGAAGATTTACGTGAATGGGATATCGATGATCTGTATGGGGCTGCAATTAATTTTTGGTCGCTTATTCAACAACGAGCACCGGATGAAACAAAAATTCGTATTTATAACCCTGACTTTGAAAGGCATGGTTGGCAAACAACTCATACGGTTGTAGAAATTATTACTGAGGATATGCCTTTTCTGGTCGATTCATTGCGGATGGTTATCAATCGCTTAGGATTGGTTTCACATCTCATTATGCATATGGGCGGTTTATCTTTACAACGGGATAAAAACAACCAGGTTACCGCAGTTTTTCCACGTAGTTTAGGTAGTAATAGTGGCAAATTAACAGAAGCTGCGATCTTTATTGAAATTGATAGGCAAACAGATGCTTCTATTCTTGAAGACTTGCATCGTAATTTTGAACGTGTGTTAGAAGATAATCGCGCAGTTGTTAAGGATTGGATCCTTATGCGTGAAAAAGTTCGTGAGGCCATTGCTGAACTTGACCACGCATCCGGGATTTTAGAAGCCAATGAAGCCGCAGAAACGAAAGCGTTCCTAAATTGGATTGAAGATCATCATTTTACGTTTCTGGGTGTACGCGATTATGAACTTGTTCAAAAGGGACAGGAGACTATTTTACAGCCACTGCCTGAAACTGGGTTAGGTGTACTTCGCCAAAGCATAAGTAAATCCAGTGCGCGTAGTATTTCTGCGATGACCCCGGAAGCACGTGAGCATACCTTATCTTCACGCGTTCTGGTTATGTCCAAAACAAATACGGAGGCTACTGTCCACCGTCGTGCTTACACAGACTATATAGGTATTAAGCGCTTTAATAAAAAAGGGCAGGTGATTGGAGAGCGTCGCATTATTGGTCTGTACACGTCTGCCGCTTATAACACAAGTCCTAAACACATTCCGTTTTTGCGTCATAAAGTTGCCATGATTATGGAGAATTCCAAACTTGATCCTCGTGGTCATGCTGGTAAGATTCTATTAAATATCCTGGAAACCTTGCCACGTGATGATTTGATACAAGCATCAGAGGATGAATTATTAGAAATCGGTATGGGTATTTTTTATATGCAAGAGCGTCGAAGAATTCGTATGTTTGCGCGTACAGATGTCTATCGCCGTTTTATTTCCTGTCTAGTCTATGTTCCTAAAGAGCGGTACAACACTGAATTAAGGCAGGAGATGGAAAAAGTCTTAAAAGACAGTTTTAATTCTGATGAAATTACTTTTTCTACCCGATTTTCCGAAGAATCAATTTTGGCGCGTATTCATTTTATTATCCGTACTAATCCTCAGGATAAAACAGTATGGGATTTCAAAGAAGTTGAGAAAAAATTGATTGATGTTGGCCGTACCTGGTCTGATGATTTACAGCATTTCCTTTTTGATACTTTCGGTGAGGAAAGCGCTAATCGCCTCTATGTGCGTTATAAAAATGCTTTCCCAGTTGCTTATACCGCTAATTTCCCTCCAAGAACAGCAGTGTATGACATAAAACATATGGAAGCACTCTCTAAAGAAACTCCTTTGGTAATGAATTTCTATAAATTAATGGATGAACCACCGGAAAATTTCCGTTTTAAAATTTACCAGCATGATAACACGATTCCCTTGTCTGATGTGCTGCCAATCATTGAACGACTGGGGATGCGCGCAATCAGTGAAAGGCCTTACGTTTTAAAATTGGAAGATGGTAAAGAAACCTGGATTAATGATTTCGCGCTTCAATATACTCATGGTGCTAAATTTGAAATTGATGAAATAAAAGAATTATTCCAAAATGCTTTTTCCAGTGTATGGTTTGGCGACGCAGAAAATGATGGATTTAATCAATTAGTTCTTGCTGCTGAGTTGAATTGGCGCCAAGTCGCAGTGATGCGTACTTATGCAAAATATTTCAAACAAATTGGGTTTACTTTTAGCCAGGAATACATTGAAACAGCATTAAATAACAATGCTCATATTGCTAAAAGATTAGTAGAACTATTTGAGCTTCGCTTTAACCCAATCGTTGATGAAACCAGAGCTGAAAAATGCATGGATCTGGTCAATAAGATTTTGGCAGCTTTGGATGAGGTGAGTAATCTCGATGAAGACAAGATTATCCGGCAATATGTACAGGTGATTATGTCTACATTAAGAACTAATTACTATCAGGTTGATGAGAAAGGAAATTATAAAAATTACATTTCTATTAAGCTTGATAGCAAAGAAATTCCTGGTGTACCTAAACCTTATCCAATGTTTGAGATTTTTGTTTATTCACCTAGGTTTGAAGGTGTTCACCTTCGGGGTGGTAAGGTTGCACGAGGAGGCTTACGCTGGTCTGATCGTAAAGAAGATTTCCGTACGGAAATTTTAGGATTAATGAAAGCGCAGCAGGTAAAGAATGCGGTGATTGTACCTAGTGGAGCAAAAGGTGGCTTTGTTCCCAAACATTTGCCTGTTAATGGTACACGTGAAGACATTTTAGCGGAAGGTATTAGTTGTTATCGTTTATTTATCCGTGGCTTGTTGGATATTACCGACAATTACAAAGAGGGAGCCATTGTTAAGCCTGCTAATGTGATGTGTTTTGATGAGGATGATCCTTATCTGGTTGTGGCTGCTGATAAAGGTACAGCGACTTTTTCGGATATTGCCAATGCAATTTCACTGGAATATGGTTTTTGGTTAGGTGATGCTTTCGCTTCAGGCGGTTCCGTTGGTTATGACCATAAAAAGATGGGAATTACGGCTAGGGGTGCTTGGGAATCAGTTAAGCGTCATTTCTACGAAATAGACCGTGATATAGAAAATAATGATTTTACGGTTGTTGGTATTGGTGATATGGCTGGGGATGTTTTTGGTAATGGCATGTTGTTATCACGCCGTATCAAATTGCTTGCTGCTTTTAACCATGTGCATATTTTTATTGATCCCGATCCCGATCCTGAGATCAGTTTCCAAGAAAGAGAGCGATTATTTAATTTGCCGCGTTCCAGTTGGACAGATTATGACAAAAAATTGATCTCTAAAGGCGGAGGTGTTTTTAATCGCAGTGCCAAATCGATTCCTGTCAGTAAAGAGATGAAGGATATTTTTAATATCAAGCAGGCAACAATTGAACCCAATGAATTAATTCGGGTGATTTTACGTGCGAAGGTTGATTTATTGTGGAGTGCAGGTATTGGTACTTTCGTTAAAGCACAATCAGAAACGCATGCTGATGTGGGAGATAGAACGAATGATGCAACCCGAATTAACGCTAAACAATTACGCTGCAAAGTAGTTGGTGAGGGTGGAAATCTTGGTTTAACTCAATTGGCGCGTGTGGAATATTCACTCAATGATGGCCGTATTTATACTGATTTTATTGATAATTCGGCTGGAGTTAATTGCTCTGACAAAGAAGTGAATATCAAAATTCTCTTGGATAGTATCGTAACTGCCGGTGATTTAACTGAAAAACAGCGCAATGAACTATTAGGTGAGATGACTAACGAAGTTGCTGCCCTTGTCTTACGTGATAATTTTGCTCAGCCGCGTGCAATTGGTATTGCTGCAGCGCAGGCAGTGCGTTCCATAGAGTTGCATGGTCGTTACATTAATGAATTGGAACGAAGTGGTAAGTTAGATAGAACGATAGAGTTTTTACCGGATGAAAAAGCGTTATTAGAGCGTAAGTTAAGTGGAGCCAGTCTAACCCGTCCTGATATTGCCGTACTGATGTGTTACAGCAAGACTTTGTTGAAAGAACAAATTCTGGACTCTAATGTCCCTGAAGATGCTTTCCTTAAAACAGTTTTGGTTAGTTGTTTCCCTAAACCCTTGCAAGATTGTTTTAGTAAGCAGATGCAAAGTCACCCTTTAAAACGTGAAATTATTGCAACAAAACTCAGCAACACTATTGTCAATGAAATGGGATTCACCTTCATCTACCGCGTCCAGGATGAAACAGGTGCTCCGGTTTCATCTATCGTACGAGCTTATATGATTGCCAGATCGGTACTGGATCTTGAGACGATATGGAAGGAAATAGGTGCATTAAATACAAAAATAACAGCGGCGAAGCAAGTTGAATTATCAATGTTATATTTGAGATTGCTTAGAAGGGTAACACGCTGGTTCCTTCGTACTCCACGCATGGGGCTGGATATTAATAAAGCTGTAAAACACTTTGCGTCAGGAGTCTGTGAGCTTAAGAAAGCGCTTCCTGCTGTATTTGGCGAAGCCAATCGTGCGAACTACGATGAGCATTTTAATGAATACGTAGAATTAGGGATTCCAACAGGTCTTGCACATGAGTTATCAATTACGCGAGCTTTGTTCTCTGCTATTGATATTATTGAAGTTAGCCATCAAACAAAGCTCGATGTTGCAAAAGTAGCGGAAGTGTATTTTGGTATTGATGAGTTCCTGGATCTGTCATGGATTCGTTCACAGATCCTTGCCCATCCAACAGATAATCATTGGGAATCTTTATCTAGAGAGGGTTTGCGCGATGATTTGGATTGGCAGCAAAAACAATTGACAGCAGGCATTATCAGTATCGATAGTAAGAAAAAGGATTTCATGAAGTGTTTTACTGCCTGGTCAGATAAAAATATTGTCTTGATTGAGCGATGGCGGCATATTCTTGCTGATTTAAAGGCGAGTACGACCTTGAACTATACGATGTTTTTTGTTGCTATCAGAGAATTGTTAGCTTTAACTCAAACGACTATCCTGGCAGAAAAAAATGTTGATGTTGTAGTTTAAAACGAAGCATTCGTTTCTTCGGAAAATTGTCATCAAAGAGTAGCCCGTGTTAATAAGGCTACTCTTTTTTGTGGCAGGCATTAGTAAAGTGATTTGCCTAGTAAGAAGTGCTTTACCCCCTCTACTTTTATTAGGTATAGTAGGGCAACTATTCTTTAGGATCATTTTTGTTTTTCATAAAAAAGAGACAGAATTAGTGCCAAAAGGCTTAATCAAGGAGTTCAGACAGTGAAAAGACAGGTTGTCAATTATTCAAGCGGATCTAAGTTCATCCATTGGTTTGTTGCTCTGATTGTTATCTGTATGCTTGCGGGCAGTTTCTTTCTCGATGATTTACCAGAACACTATCAACCCTCGGCCTATATGCTACATAAATCGTTTGGTCTCACCATACTTTTTTTAATGATTATCCGCCTCTTCTGGATTGCGTATAGGGGTAAACCCGCTTTGCCTGCTTCAGTACCTGCTTGGCAAAAATTTCTTGCGCATTCGGTGCAATACAGCCTGTATTTTTTTGTAATTCTGATGCCTCTATCCGGTTGGATAATGTCAGTGGCTGCTAACAGAATTCCCTCATATTTTACGCTGTTTAAGGTACCTTTCCCGGGAGTAGTTCCAAATGAAGCGGTGGCCGAGTTGATGGAACAGGTTCACAATACGATTGCTTGGATCATCATCGTGCTGCTTGTCATACATACCGCTGGTGCAATCAAGCATCATTTCATTGATAAGGACGATGTTTTGCGCCGTATGCTTCCTGGTCGTCGGCGGTAAACTACCGTGCTTTATGCACGTAGTCGATTTTCAGTGGAGTATCAGCCCAGATTGTGCGCATAAAATGCAGTCAGTAGTATTGCCTTTGTATGGTAATTAAGCTTTACTGAGTATTACGGGATGTTTATTGCCTTCAATGAGTATTTCATTGGGATGCTCAAATAAGATGCTTGAGGCAATTAAATAGCGACCGTCTGCTAAAGGACTAAAATCAATCAATTCACCTACTTCTGTTTCACCAGAAGGAGTAAATAATTTTTTCCCCGCTAATAAAAGTTCAGGAGTATGAATGCTAAATAAGCGTAAACTATGTTTGAGTTTGGCTTTGTAGTGAGTGCGAGCAATGATTTCTTGGCCCTTATAACAACCTTTATCAAAGCTTAAGTAACCGGATAAGTGTAAATCAAGACGGTGTGGTAAAAATAACCCTCTGGTCTCGGGGTAAATAACTACGCGCTTCTGTTGGAGTTGTAATTGATGCCAAGCGAGAGAACCACGCATCTGTTGCTTTCTAATAAAAGGCTGACTTAGCGATGAGGTTGCTTCTTTAGTAGCCAAAATTAAATAAAAACTATCACTTAGCTGATAGCAACATAGTTCGTTTGAATGGGTTACAGCGAAAGACTCGTTAGGTAATTGCAGATTTTCTGGTAGTAAATCGGATTGATTATTGACATATAATCCATACATTCGATACGACGTTGGTTCCAGTTGAACTCTCGAAAGTAGAGCCGTCTTCATGAGCGATGATTTTGTTTCAGTCATTAAATCAACAGGAAGAACTAACTGCAAATGATGCCAGTTAATGACATCTAATAAAGTTAGGATTCTGCCTTTTAAATTACACATAACCCCTTGCTGCATTCTATCGGTAGTTACTTTACGTATATCGCAACTTAGTTGACCCTGCAGAAACTCCGCGCTGCGTTCACCGATAACAGCAATTGATGTAAGGTAAGCCAGGTCAAACAGATAATTTTTATCAGCTTGAAAATTAAATTCATCCTCCAGGGATGATAAGGCCGTATAGGGACGGCTATTGAGCAAATATTGTTTAAAACTCATTCTAAATACTTGAGATTGCGATTAAGAGGGATTTTAGTGTAACATCGCCCAGTTTGACAATCAGGTAGCCCAATGATTAATCCATTAAGAAAAGCGAAGCTCATGTGGCATTGTAGGCGAGGAATGCTCGAGCTGGATTTAATTCTTATACGCTTTGCTGAGAGTTACTTGGATACTATGACAGAGAAGCAGGTAGATACCTTTGATGAGTTGCTTGGATGCACTGATCCTGAGCTATTCAGTTGGTTAATGGGGCATGCAAAACCTGTAGACAAGGAGTTGCTAGAGATTGTTGAATTTATCAAATTGCATGATAAAACTGGACAGATCGGCCCTTTACGTTAGATTAGCGTCTCTCATTTATTTCTCAGTAATGGTCGTTCTTTATTATTCTGCCTGGCCATGCTTCCTTAAATTACCAGGATTTTTTCTATTGTTATTCTTTTTTCTTCGCATTAAAGCTACTTCCATACCTGGTTCTTGCTCTTTATTGGTGTATACAAATAATAATTGGCAATTACATGATGTGCATGGACAACAGAGGACATACGCAAAAATGCGAGTTGTTATGAGCGCAGGTCTTTTTTTTCTTGTAGAATTCTCTCATGAAAAGCAACGCAAGCTTGTTGTTATTTTTTCTGATCAGATTAGCAAAAATGATTTTAGGTTATTGAATATTATAGGGAAAATAAAATAAATTAAAGCTGTTCATTTTTTTGTCGACACCTTAGGTAGGTGGTTGAAAAATGGACATATTATGCGGGATGCAGCGTCAGTGACTGAGAGGCAATTAATTGAATCAGCGCTAAAGGGAGAAGCCAAGGCAATGAACCATTTAATTGCCCGTTACCAGGCTAAAATTTTTGGCCAAATAAAATCACAAATATCCGACAATTCAATCGCTAATGATTTAACGCAAGAAGTCAGTATAAAAATTTTTTGTAATCTTTCAGGTTTTAAGCAACAGGCCAATTTTACTACCTGGTTGTACCGTATCACCCAAAATACTATTAAAAATCATTTTAGAGCAATCCATATTGAATCAAATAATTTACTCGCTCTGCGAGGTGAAGAAAATAACTCACCTGAAGCCTATTTAATCGGTTTTCAGCTTGCTGAACGGGTAGAAAAGCTCTTTACTGCCATGTCAAATGAATTACAGCACTGCTTTAATTTATATGTGGTAAAGGGATTAAGTTATGAAGATATTGCCAAACATCTTGACTGTCCGTTGGGAACAGTACGCTCTCGTATTCATCGAGTACGAAATATACTTTCAGAGCTTGTTAATTAATTCTGCTAAAAAATAAACCTCTTTTAAAAACGTTCTGCTCATGTACTTCTATGTGCATTGCGCTGCAATGCTCATCAATAACAACTATTGCTCTAACAAGCTCCTTGAACATATCAGCCCTTTGCAAAGATAAAATTTTAAAGTGCATTAACCGCAAAGGAGATGAGCTTGCAGCAAAAGCTGTGTTAGAATGCAGGAATCATGGTAAACCCTAGACTCCTATGTTGGAAAGTGACCGTTTGATTAGTGCTGGCTCAGCTACATCGGAAGAAGCGTTAGATCGAGCTATTCGACCCTTGAGTCTTAATGAATATATCGGCCAGGATGCTGTCCGTTCACAAATGCGTATTTTTATTGATGCAGCCAGAAATCGTATGGATGCACTTGATCATGTGCTTATTTTTGGTCCTCCAGGACTTGGTAAAACAACACTCGCTAATATTATTGCCCATGAAATGGGCGTTAATTTGCGGCAAACGTCAGGACCTGTTCTTGAACGAGCCGGGGATATTGCTGCCATATTGACTAATCTACAAGAAAACGATGTGTTGTTTATTGATGAAATTCATCGTTTAAGCCCGGTAATTGAAGAAATTCTCTATCCAGCGATGGAAGACTACAAATTAGATATTATGATTGGCGAGGGACCTGCTGCCCGTTCCATTAAATTGGAATTACCACCTTTTACTTTAATCGGAGCAACAACTCGTGCAGGACTTCTTACCTCACCGCTACGCGACCGTTTTGGCATCGTTCAGCGCTTAGAATTTTACTCCGTAGAATCTTTAACCCATATTGTCTCTCGTTCGGCAAAATTGCTTGGTGTTAATACGGAAGCAGCCGGCGCTAAAGAAATTGCGATGCGCTCGCGAGGTACACCAAGAATTGCTAATCGACTTTTACGCCGTGTACGAGATTATGCTGAAGTGAAGGGGAGTGGTGCAATTACCCTGGAAATGGCAAGACTTGCCCTGGAAATGTTGGATGTTGACCAACATGGATTTGACATGATGGATAGAAAATTAATGCTTGCTGTGATCGAACGCTTTGCTGGTGGTCCAGTTGGTCTTGATAGTATTGCTGCTGCAATTGGTGAAGAAAAGGGAACTATCGAAGATGTCCTTGAACCTTATTTAATTCAACAAGGTTTTTTAATGCGTACGCCAAGAGGCAGGGTTGCTTCTCAATTGGCTTATCAACATTTTGGTATAGCGGTGCATGAATAAGAGTAATCATCCAGAGCATCAATTTGATATCCGAGTGTATGCTGAAGACACTGATCTCATGGGTATTGTTTACCACGCAAATTATCTTTGCTTTTTTGAGCGTGCGCGGACTGAAATGATACGTAAATCTGGCTTGTCTTTAACCACTCTGGCAAAGTATGATTGCCATTTTGCGATCAATGAAGTTCAGTTGCATTATTTCAATCCTGCGCGTTTGGATGACTTACTCACAATCATTTCAAGAATTGATAGTAGAACAGCATGCAGTGCATTATTTAAGCAGCTCATGTACAATCAGCATAAAAAATTGCTCTGCGAAGCAATGGTTAAAGTAGTCTGTGTCAATACCCATTTGAAACCAAGACGCTTACCAGACGATCTATTCTGAGCGTTAAAGAATTAACAATTTTAAAAAAAGCTTTAAGAAGCAAAGATGACTAATGGAGGAATAAAACGTGGTTAACCATGCCAATGTATTGGGTTATTTTATGCAAGCAGGTCTGGTCGTGAAGACTGTTATGATGATTTTGCTTGCTGCTTCTGTGGTATCCTGGACTCTCATTTTGCAACGAGCCTGGTATTTCAATCGTAAAAAACAACAGTGTGAAGGCTTTATCAGGCGTTTTTGGGATAGTAGTGATTTAAGCAAGTTATACGCAGACCTCGATAGCAATCATAATGATAGAGAAGGATTAGCTGCAATTTTTCACGCCGGATTTAAAGAATATGTGCGTTCGCGCAAGACAGGAAATGTCGTTCTTGAGCCGATTCAGCGAGTGATGCAAATAAAACATGCTAAGGAAGCGGCACAATTAGAACAGCATTTGCCTTTTTTTGCCTCAGTAGGTTCTATTGCTCCTTACGTTGGTTTATTTGGTACTGTATGGGGAATTATGACCTCATTTCAGGCTCTTGGCCAAGCCTCTCAAGCAACTATCGCTATGGTGGCACCGGGAATATCGGAAGCATTAGTGGCAACTGCCCTGGGATTATTTACAGCTATTCCCGCCGTTATTGCTTATAACCGTTACAGCACCCGTGCTAATAGCTTGCTGGATCGTTATGACTTATTCCAGGATGAATTAGTCTCACTGATAGAGCAGCAAACCTCCGTGCCAGTAAGGGGATAATCTTATGTTGAGGAAAAAAACGACCACTTCTCGCCCAATTGCAGACATTAATGTAGTGCCTTACATCGACGTGATGTTAGTTCTATTAGTCATTTTTATGATTACAGCCCCTATGCTAACTCAAGGTGTGACTGTGGATTTACCTAAAGCAGCGAGTGAGGCACTGAAACCTTCCGAGCGTGAACCAATTATTGTTTCAGTCAATCAACAAGGAGATTATTTTCTCAATATCCATTCTACACCTGAAAGCCCAATTGAACCTCAGGCATTAATGGTTAGAGTGGCTGCAGAATTAGAATTGGCTCGCCAATCCAATCAAGCGTTGAATGTTTTGGTTAAAGGTGATCAGGGTGTTGCTTATGGCAAGGTAGTTGGTGCTATGAGTTTATTAAAGCAAGCAGGGGCTGCTCAAGTAGGTCTGTTGACTGATTCTACTGATGTAGAGCAGGGGAGTCGTGGATGATAAATGATCAGACTTATCGTAAAGCGTTTTTCATCGCGATTGCGTTGCACTGTTTTTTAGCTTTATTGTTGACGATGGAGTCGACTCATCAGCGACCTGTTATGACACTTGCCGCAAAAAATGAACCAAGCAAAGTTTTACCGGTAGAGTTGGCTGATCAACCCAAAGAACAAGCCGTGAAGGCAGTGAGTGTAGACAGCCAAGAAGTGATGGAAACAGTGAATCGTCTAAAACAAGAACGAGCTAATCAATTAAGAGCAGAACAGTCAAGGCAACAGGCTTTGGCCAAACAAGCTGAAATGGCTCGTAAAGCACGTTTACAGGAACAACAGCGATTAGCAAAACTGAAAGAAGAGGCAGAGAAAGTAGCGATTGCGAGAAAAAAACAAATTGAAGAAGAAAAACGTCATTTGAAGCAATTAGCTTTGCAAAAAGAGCAAGAAGCCAAACGACTGGAGGAATTAAAACATAAACAAGAATTGCTGCAGAAAAAGCAACAGCAAGAAGCTGAAAAACTTGCGCAATTGAAAAAGAAGCAAGCAGAAGAAAAAATAAAAAGCGATAAAATAAAAGCTGAAAAAGCAAAAGAAGAACTTGCACGCGCAGAAAAAGCTAAAGCGGAATTAGCAGAAAAACAACGGCAGGCAGCAATGCAGCAAGCTGCGCAAGATGCGGCTAAAAAAGCGCACATTGCTGGAGAAGTTGATAAATACAAGGCAATGATTGTTAATGCAATAAGCCGACAATGGATCCTGCCTGAGAACGTAAATAGTGGCTTATCGAGTCAATTTAGAATTCGCCTGGCACCTGATGGTGCTGTGTTGGATGTTAGTTTGACACGCGGTAGTGGTGATCCGGTGCTCGATCGCTCCGCCGAGACGGCTATTCGTAAAGCATCACCGTTACCCGTTCCAACTGATCCAGATACCTTTAATATGTTTCGTGATATCAGTTTAACGGTACGTCCAGAAAATGTGAGGGGATAAAAGTGTTAGTTAAACGTTTAGTAGCATCATTTTTTTTATTGATTTCAGGGGCAGTTTTTTCCCTCGATCTCGAATTGACACAGGGTATTAATTCAGCATTACCGATTGCCATTAATTCTTTTGGTTATGATGATGCCGGCCGGCAATTAACAGAGGTTGTTCGCCATGATTTAAGTTTTTCCGGCCAATTTAACATTATCGCTCCTCCTCCAGGTATGCAGAATGGGCAAGTAGCAATTGGTCTTTGGCGTCAAGCTGGGGCAGATAGTGTGTTGTCAGGCCGTGTTAGCAAGATTGGCTATAATCGTTACGACATCAGTTTTGAGTTGGTTGATGCAGTAGCACAAGGCAGAACACTTTTATCAAAAAGCTACCAAATCAGTGGAAATGAATTACGAGCACTGGCTCATCACATTAGTGATGAAGTTTATCAAAAATTAACTGGTGAACGTGGGATTTTTTCTACCCGGATTGCTTACATCCTGGTGCAACGTAATGGAGAGAACGCCAAGTACTTCCTTGAGGTCGCTGATGTAGATGGTCATAATCCCCAAAGTTTATTGGTGTCTTCTGAACCTGTTATGTCTCCTGCATGGTCGCCTGATGGTAGACAAATTGCCTATGTATCCTTTGAAAAAAAGAAGGCGCAGATATTCACTGTTGATGTAGCAACTGGTAGACGGCGTTTAGTGACTGATTTTACCGGGATCAATGGTGCACCTGCCTGGTCGGTAGATGGGCGTCAGCTTGCCGTCGTGTTATCCAAAGGAGGTTCGCCTAAAATTTATAGTGTGGATTTAAGCAGTGGTTATATGAAGCAACTGACGTTTGGTGATGCCATTGATACGGAGCCACGTTATTCACCCGATGGTCGCTCGCTGTTATTCACTTCCGGACGCGGTGGAGCGCCACAAGTATATCGCTTATCACTGGCTGATGGCAGTGTTAGCCGGATTACCTATGATGGCAATTACAATGCTCGTGCGTCTTATACCCCTGATCAAAAGCATATAGTAATGCTGCACCGTGAAGATAGGAATTTTAATATTGGTGTGCAGGATACCAGCAGTAGTCGAATAACCCAGCTAACTTTCTCCTCGTTAGATGAGTCTCCTTCTATAGCACCAAATGGACGCTTGGTTCTCTATGCAACACGTTACAATGACAAGGGTGTCTTGGGCATGGTGTCACTTGATGGCCGTATTAAATTGCGCTTACCGGCCCGTGAAGGCGATGTGCAGGAACCAGCCTGGTCACCTTATCTGGGATAAAAATTCATGGGTAAAAGACTCGGTTGTTGTTGTCTCGGTGTTTTGTTAGTGATAACCAAAAGTTACAGCTGGAATGCATTGGGTCATCGTTTGGTGGCTCAAATCGCCTATCATCATTTAACCAGGCAAGCCAAGCAAATTTTTAATCATTACAATCATACTTTAGACAAACAATATCGGCCTACAAGTCTGGTTAATGCTGCTGCATGGCTAGACCGTTTACATGATCAAAATCAACTTTGGCTTGCACCAAAGCACTACATCAATATTCCTTTTACCAAGGATGGTACTCGCTTGATACAGCCTGCCAGGGTTAATGCTGTTTCTGCTGTTGAAGAAGCGATGAGGGTTATCAATTCTCCGCAGAAAAGTGAGCTTGCCAAGGGCTTTAGTTTGCGTGTTTTACTTCATGTAGTCGGTGATCTCCACCAACCAATGCACACCGTCAACCAATTTAGTGTTCGTTACCCGCAGGGTGATAAAGGCGGTAATCTCTATCCCCTGGGCGCTAATCCAATTGCTTCTAATTTGCATTCCTACTGGGATAAAGGAGGCGGTATGTTAAGTAAAAAAAGACATTACTCGCAAGCCCAGGTTAACAGATTAGCATACAGGATAGAGCAGCGTTGGCCTTGCAGTATAGCCAATGTAAATCTTCAACCAAAAGTTTGGGCAACAGAGTCTCATCAATTGGCAATCCATAAAGCCTATCAAATAAAGGCAGGACAAAAACCTGAAAAACGCTATCAAAGGATGGTTAAAGCAACAACTGAAGAGCGTCTTGCTATAGCTGGATGTCGTTTGGCTGCAGTACTCAATACACTGGCTGCCAATTACGAGGCTAAAAATAAATAACATTAATATTTACTTAAGTTCTAATCTATAAAATTCAGATACTTACGTTAGTGGTGTAACAAATGGGAAAAGATTCAAAAAAGACTTATCCAGCGTTCGCAAATAGCCCTTTTGGGAAATTTCTTTCCAAACTCCAAGCTAAACTGAGTCAAATTCGAGAGTCCAGACCTGCTACCGCAGACGACCCGGTTGAAAAAATTTATTCCGATCAACAATTGGCTGCTATAGGACAAGGTTTTGATTTTTTGATAAAAACGGCGTTGCCTATTTTTGATGCTGGTAATAGTCCAAGTCTATTTAGCACAGCACTGCCTGGCATGATCTCATCCGGATTAGGCTTACTATCTCTTCTTCCCGTTTTTTATACGCCTGAATATGCCGTCTATGAGGCAATCGAAAAAGATTTAGAGGGTATGCTAACAACCTGGTTAGAGACAAAGAGAATTAAGTTATTTACTCCAGAAAATATAGATAATCTTAGAGCTGCTTTGAAGGTAGAGATCAGAAAACAAAAAGAAATTCGTTTTGCGGCCGCCAACAAAATACCGAATAACAATTTGGATTTAATTTTAGCCAAGCTTGATGGGGTCATTGAGAAATTTAATTTTACTCAGTTTAATCAAGAAAAATATATTGATAAGAAAAAATTAATCACTCAATTAAATTTTGATATAAAAAAAGAATTAATCGGTTGGAATCATCAGTTTAAGGATTTTAATCCGCCCTTCCAATTGAAAATAACCGACCCTGGTCTTTATCAACTCCTTGTTGAATTTTTATTACTCGTTGATACCCTTCCGGAATCACTTGATGATTGTATTCCTTTTCTAAGTCCCACAGCTTTGAATCTTAATTTGAGAAGTGGAATTATTGCAAAATTACTTTCTGCTGCAGGTTTGAATCCTTTCCAGTTGGCAAGCATTTCTAATGAGGAAAGTTCTAGTGCTTATTGCTATGACTTATCTATAGGTGAAGAAACAATATCGTTTAATGGTGATGAGCATTATCGAGAAGCCCTTCCCCAAAGTCGAGTTTTTTTATATGCGCTTTTAAACGATTATTTTGCTGTTTATGGAGAGACTTCTCACGTCAAAAGCGAACGCGCCAAAGCCAAATTAATTCAAGATTTTATAACGGAAGAAACGCATTGGCTGCAAAATAAGAGCAAGCCATATAATGAAAGATATCAAGAGTTGAATAAAAGTCTCCCTGCTGAAATGGGTTATGAGGATAAACTTAATTTACTCAAACAAAAAATGGTGGCTGTGAATGAGCTGTTGAGTGATATCGAGCAATTGATTGAAGGAGTTAATAGCAGAAATTATCAACAACAAACGTTTGCCGATTTGCTTGTCATGCATAACATGGTGGGTGTACTTGAGGCAGATGCAGCGTTGGGGCTTGATGTGTCTTATGCCGTTTCTGCTTTACCAGCAATTCTTGTTGCTGAAGATCAGGGTAGAAGTTTTACGACTATCCCTGTTCAACAAATTTTACAAACCAAATTGTACTCAACTCTGAATGATCTTTCGCGCTTGCGGAAACAAATAACTGATCAACAATTAGACTTTGCCCAACAGGATAAGCTGATCTTGCACGAGTGGCATGAAGCAGTACTTAAGCAACATCAGAAGGAAAATGAGCGTTGGTTAGAGCGCTTAGAACATTTTCGTATAGAGGCGAGCGGCGCTTTACGTCTTGATGAAATAGAGATGCCAGATGACGGTGACAACTTTGAACTACAAATTCAATCACTCTCTCAAGAATTAGAAGATTTGACGCAGTGTCAAGAAAAATTGAAGAAGTATGAGATCCAGCTAGAAATCTTGCAAGAAGCTCTCAATAAACCTGTCCCATGTCCAGAAAGGCTTTGCCAGGATGATAATAGGCTCATTGAAGCAGTAGAGGGCTGTTATACAGCAAGTAAGAAAAAAATGTCTCTTTGTGGGCAGCAACTGCGTGAGAGTGCCAAATTATTTGAAAGCAGGCAAGAAGCTCTAGAGGGGCAGTTACGCAAAATACAAGCGGCTAAAGCCTTTGCTGAGGCAATGCGCTCATCAAATCCTGAAGATATTGAAATACTACTGAGTGACAAGCAGGAGCAGCTTCGAGAATTGTTTGTTACGCAGGAAAAACGTACTCAGGACTTAAGTAAAAAACGATTGCAATTGCAACAAGATGAAGAAAGCCCTTATGGAGTAGACGATGAAGTCTTGGAAGAGGTCGAACCGTTATCAACGTTGGTAAAAAAACGAAATTCGATTATACAAAGTATTCTGGCGGAAATAGCAGCCCACTCAAAGCAAATTTTGGCAGTAGAACCAGGTTTCGCTGCTTATTTTGATGTAAAAAAATTAAATTCTTTGGCGGGAGTCGATGCAGCTCAGCGTTACTTAAATAAAATCTTTGAAGATCAAAGGGGATTGGAGAATGTTGAGGAGAGCCGAGATTACCCCCAAATGCTCGCTGCTTTAAACGCTGCTTATAACTGTATCAATGATTCCTCAAAGGAAAGATTTCCTTTTAAAACGTTAACTTCTTTGCCAGCGCTGCAAGGCATTGTCACGGGTAAAAACAGCGGTTTTGAGGCTTTATTGAGTCTGCTTGATGATTCAAACACAACGAAATTATGGCTTGCCTATAGTAAGTCTGCTCCTCCAAAAGAGCTGTTGTTGCAAGCAAGAGAGCAGCTCTTGAAACTCATTGAGTCAAAAAGATGGAGTTACCAGAGTAAAATGCAGGGGCGTTTAATCTTGGAAAAAGCACAAAAAGATTTTCTGCATGCTCAAGATAGCCTTCTATTCATTAGGGATCTTATGATTCTTCTACCAGTTCTGAACAATGATATTGAAGAATTGGTAAGGAAGCATAGAGAACAGAAACGTAGTGACTTGCTTCTTGCAATTGAACAAGAAGAACTTAGTCTGGCTGAAGAGGAAGAAACGGCGGTTTCATTGACTGAAGATGTCAGTATATTGCAGCAAGTTGTCGATTTATTAAGAGGCTGCCAAGCACTCAATAAATTGGTTGCTGAGGTTGAAGCGTCAGACACTGAATTCGGCTCTGCCGATTTACTTTATCAAAATCAAGAAATTATAAACGGAAGAATTGCAAGAGCAGTTAGTCAACAGGGCAAGTTGAACCTGCTATTAGAGAAGCTAGCGAGGAGCGTAAATAGCTTAAATGATAATACAGCTTATTTAGCTAATATTGAGACGATTACCTCTTTACTGCAGAGTTCAGAACAAAGAATTTTAAAATTTAAGGACGGTATTTTTGGCAGGAAAGTTAATGATCTGCAGGCAAAAATTCAAGCTAATAAAGAAGCTATGGTAGTTTTAGGCAAAAAATTGGCGGCTCAATTTACAGGGCAGGAAGTCCCATTGGCTGTTCAATTAAGTCGGTTAAATACGCTATTAATACAATACAGCAATTATGCTGATGCAAGAGATTTAATCACCAAATGCCAGGGCGCAATTCAAGGCGATTTACAAGCAGTAAATGCTGAAAATCTAAAGATACAATTTAGTTTGGTTAATAATAATGTACAACAGTTGGCGTTGAGTAATGAGCATTCATTAGTAAGTTATTTAAACCAGGTAGAGGAAATTCTAAAGACTTATGAATCAGATCTGCAAACACACTCTACAACTGTAAATGTGGCATTTAGTGAAACAACAGAGTGTTATCAAGCTAATCGGAGCATTTTTGCCGATACAGAAAATTATTTAAGGAAGTTCCCACAAACGACGCTTGTAGGGTTAGTGAGTACCTTAGAGAATTTAAAGCCTGCTAGTGAAGCTGTTCTGCATAAACTCAAAGCTGTCTGCAAAGCGCCTGAGGCCTTGCGAGATTTACTGGCTCAAAAACAATCTATTAATGCTGCTTTGAATGCTCGCATAGAGGCAAGAAAAAGTTTTGCTGTCGATTTTACTGCGGCCTTAGATCGTTATCTTGTTCAAAGGAATGGCAAATATGCTCTTAAGGATTATGTTCTTTGGACTGATGGTGTTGCACGTAAACAATTTGTCGAGCAAGTGACATCCGCTCTAGATGCTTATACCAAGTCGGGTAACAGTGAGCCCCTTTCTACTTATATTAACTCTCAAAGAGGAAAATTCGCTGGCTACAATCTTCAAACTATTCTGAGTCGGTTGTTACATGGACTCAGTGAGCAGGACAAAAGAATTCCTAAAAATTATGATGACAATAAATCGGAGGCTTTGATTATTGAACATCAACGTGCTTTAGCTGCTCTTGCTACTTTTGACGCTGCTGGAAATAATAAAGAACAACTTGTTAAAGCTATTGAGCAACTTTATACTGAAATTGAAGGAATAGAGCAGTATGGCTTAAAGGTGAGCGGTTTAACTGATGAGCAGAGAAAAACTATTCTGGAGTTAGCCCAGTCTTTGAGAACTAAGGTAGACACTTTTATTATTAGCAATCAAGGGCGGGAAGTCACTAGACAAGCAGTTGAGTCTTTTCAAACCGAATTTATGCATTTGGCTCATACTCAGGATGAGTTAATGAGTAAGCATGCTTCCTGGTGGGGACCTGTGTTGTTTAATATGTTTGTTGCAGTAACTACTTTGGGGATTGTTGTAGGTTTGCAATTGGCTGCCTCAAAATGGTCCACTGGTCGTTTTGCCTTTTTCTACGATCGCTCTGTTGGATTGGAACGAGTTGGTGCAGTAGAGAAAGCGGCTGCTGCTATTGCAGCACCAGCTGCCTAAAAAACGGTTGCACCCTGAATTTAAAGCCCGCTGAAGCGGGCTTTCTTTAAGGTTTTTGGAGGGCTTGGATCACTGCCCCTAAAAATCTGGTGGCTTCTCCGCCAGTAACTGCTCGGTGATCAAAACTTAAAGACAAAGGTAGGAGGCGATGGATTTCTGCTTTACCTTTAGTTGCTACAACAGCCTCATATAAACGCCCCACAGCCAGAATTGCAACCATAGGGGGGACTATAATTGGGCTGGCAAAGCGGCCGGCAAATTTGCCAAAATTCGAGAGAGTAATGGTTGCACCTTTTAACTTTTCAGGTGCTACAGCACGATCCTGTACAGCTTGTTTATAATCATTAATCATTTGACGTAATTGCTCGTCTGAACAGCTTGCTGTGTTATGGATTACGGGTACAAATAAGCCTTCACTACTATCCATTGCCAAACCTAAATGGACTTCATTAAAACATTTACGTGCGCTATGAGCGGTATCGAACCATGCATTAAGAGCAGGCTCTTCTTTGCAGGCGTGAGTTATTGCTCTAATCAGTCGGACAGTAATGTCAGTCTCTGGCTGCCAACTATGAATATCCGCTTCATCAAAAATGCTTACAGGCACAACTTCCTGATGCGATTGCATCATGCTATTAAGCATAGCGCGACGTACGCCCCGTAAAGCTTCGAAGCCCTCTGGAAGTTGAGCTTTTTTATTGGCCGCTGCTTGAACATCCTCTCGGGTAATAACACCATGTTCACCACTACCACTTAATGTATTAAGAGCGACTCCCAATTTTTTAGCCAGCAAGCGTACCGCAGGTGTTGCTTTTGCTCGTTGCGACGTGGTGCGTCCCGCTCCAATGGTAAAATTGTCATCTGAAATATCGGTGCTTTCTTCAAGATTACCAACCACTGTTCCTTTATCAACACGTGGTGCATCTGTGGCTGCAAAAGCGACTAAGGGCTCACCTGTTTTAATAACATCACCAGGCTTGCCAAATAATTTCACAATAGTTCCACCTTGCGGGCAGGGCACATCGACGACTGCTTTGGCTGTTTCCATTGATACCAAAGGTTGGTCAAGAGTTACGGTATCACCTTCTTTGACAAACCATTCATGAATTTCAGCATCGGGCAAACCTTCGCCCAAATCAGGCAAATTGAAAATATTCATTATCACTCCATTATACTCATGACACTGTCTTTGATTCGTGCAACACTTGGTAGATAGTGTTTTTCTAGTTGAAAATAGGGCATGACTACATCGTAGCCAGTTACTCGCTGAACCGGCGCCAGTAAGTCGGGCAGCAAGTTTTCCATTAATTGTGCCGAGATTTCTGCTCCAACACCACAGGTTTTTGCTCCTTCATGGACAATGACGCATCGCCCTGTTTTTTCAACGGATGCAAGTATGGTTTCTATATCCAGTGGCTTGATAGTAGCCACATCGATTACTTCACAGGAGATACCTTCTTCATTCAACTGTTTGGCCGCTTGTAAAGTCTCGTGCATGCTGGCTCCCCAGCTGATTAATGTTACATCATCACCTTCTTGTAAGGTAAAGCACTTACCCAGGGGTAAAGCTTGACCATTATCTTCCACGGGTTGCTTAACCAGGCGATAAATTCGTTTGGGCTCGAGAAAAACAACCGGATCAGGGTTCCTGATAGCTGCTAATAGTAAGCCATAAGCTCGTCTAGGTGAGGAGGGAATAACGACCTGCAATCCCGGAATATGAGCAAATAATGCTTCGGTGCTCTCGGAGTGGTGCTCAGGTGCACGAATTCCCCCACCAAAGGGAGCACGAAATACTAATGGACAATGCAGGCGGCCGCGGGTTCGGTTTCGCATACGAGCGGCATGGGAAATAATCTGATTCATTGCCGGATAAATGAAACCCATAAATTGAAATTCGGCAACAGGTTTCAAACCTTGTACAGACATTCCTACAGCAAGTCCTGCTATCATCGATTCAGCAAGTGGGGAATCAAAAACACGATGTTCACCAAAACGATCTTGTAAGCCAACAGTCGCACGGAATACACCGCCGTTTTTACCTACATCCTCGCCAAATACAATGACATTTTCATCATGAGCCAATTCATAAGCTAATGCTTGGGTAACTGCCTCAACTAGGGTTATATCAGGCATGAGCTGCTTCCTCCATTGCTATTGCTCGTTGCTCAACCAGATAATCTGGTAGTTCAGCATAATGGTAATCAAAGGCACTACTAATAGGTTGAGGGGTACGTTCCAAGTATTCGTCTACGGCCTGCTGAACAAGTTCACCGCATTCTTTGAGAAGCTGTTCTTCTTGCGTTTTATCCCATAAGCTCTGTTGTTCTAAAAAGTGCCTAAAGCGTGCAATCGGTTCTTTTAGTTTTGCCTTCTCAACTTCTTCTTGTGGTTGATAACGAGTAGCATCATCAGCTGTTGTATGATCGCAGAGCCTATAAGTTAACGCTTCAATTAAAGTTGGCCCCTGGCCAAGACGTGCTTTTTCTATTGCTTCACCGATAACCTGACGACAAGCAAGTATGTCATTGCCATCTATTTGGGTGCCAGCAAATCCCGCAGCAATGGCTTTTTGAGCAACAGTTTGACTGGCTGTTTGTTTGGAAAGTGGCACTGAAATAGCCCATTGGTTATTATTAACAATAAAAACCACAGGTAATTTCCAGGTTCCTGCTACATTCATTGCTTCGTAGAAATCACCCTCTGAGGTACCCCCTTCACCAAGGCATACCACCGCAACGCGTGCTTGCTTACGGTATTTGAATGCAAAAGCAACACCAGCCGCATGTAAGCATTGTGAGGCAATAGGCACGCAGATGGGCAAATCTTCTGAATCACAAGCGAATTGACTACCCCGCTCATCACCGCCCCAGTAAGCTAGAATCTCTGACATTTTTACGCCGCGTTGAAATTGGGCAGCATAATCACGATAGTAGGGAACGAATACATCTTCTGGTCGCATAGCGTGACCTATCGCTGTTGAAATGGCCTCTTGACCGTTAATGGGGGCATAAGTCCCCATCTTACCAGTACGTTGCAAGGCAATTGCTTTTTTATCAAAGGTTCTTGTACGTACCATGATGCGATAAAGTTCTTGTAACAACGTTTTATCGCTAGCAAAAGAAGGCAGGGTAACGCAAGGTTCACCTTGTTCATTAATAATTTGAGTGAAAGGTATTTCAAATCGAGCAACTGTTGTCACGGCTTGTCTCCTTGTTAACAACGCCGCCATAGAATACTCACAATTTTTTGCAAAAACCAGATTATGTTTACAATTCTGTAATACGCTGGTGAAAAAGCTGATTAATTCCGGTTATGACTGTTAAAAAATAAGTTATAATTGCGCTGCTAGTCATTTAGAGTTTTGCAAATTATAACCTAGAAATCAGGGTGTTATTGTTGAGTATCTTCCCTTTAGAATATACTGATAATCTCATAGGAAATTATCAAAAAATGAGTCAATTGCCCGGCTTTGTACTCTTGGAGAGTAGTGACAGAGTTCGAGGGCGTTATGATATTCTTAGTGCCTATCCTTATGAACAATTCAGAGTCGAGCGTCACCTAACTAATTTATGTAATCCATTTAAGGAATTACAAAAGCGAGTTCCTTTAATTTCCTCCAATATCGATTTACCTTTTCAAGGTGGAGCAATTGGTTATTTTTCTTATGATTTTGCTGCAAGTCTGGCGGGTATTAATTCGACGACACAACCTACATTGACTGATATGCCTCTGGTGGATATGGGATTGTATGATTGGGCTATTATTACTGATCATAGGTTAAAGAAAGTCAGTTTATTTGCAGCAAATAGTTGCACCGACACCGCTTCAATTGTCGAAG
The DNA here is from genome assembly GCF_900452385.1 of Legionella donaldsonii. NCBI lineage: Bacteria > Pseudomonadati > Pseudomonadota > Gammaproteobacteria > Legionellales > Legionellaceae > Legionella > Legionella donaldsonii. The sequence continues at coordinate 1,604,954 of NZ_UGOA01000001.1, forward strand.
AAATAAAAATGCTATGGCAGGGCAGAACGCAACAGTGTAAGTCGTTTAGTTGGAGTGGCTTCTTTGCACCGCTACTTAGCAAAGCAGAGTACCAAGAAGCATTTAAAAGCATTTATCAGGATTTGCAACAAGGTCGATGTTACCAGGTGAATTATACACAGCCTTTTAATGCCTGTTATCAGGGCGATTCTTGGGAAATGTATAAACGGGTAAGATTAACTAATCCCGTACCGTATTGTGCCTTTATGCGTACTAACTCAGGGGATCTTCTTAGTTTTTCACCAGAACGATTTCTAACTGGCGATCAAGGGTATTTATTAACATCCCCTATAAAAGGAACTGAAAGACGAGCTGCCAATTATTGGGATGATGCACTATTGCGGGAGCGGTTGTTAGCAAGTAGTAAAAATCGTGCTGAGAATATTATGATCGTTGATTTGTTACGTAATGATTTAGGCAAAATTGCGCGGCCAGGAACTGTACGGGTAAATGCTTTATGTGAAGTGGAAAGTTATCAGTCGGTGCATCATCTAGTCAGTCATATCGAAGCGCGAAGTCAGGATGGTATTAGTTCCTGGCAAGCAATAGAAGCCTGTTTTCCAGGAGGGTCTATTACAGGAGCACCCAAATTAGAATCCATGCATGTTATTGCGGAACAAGAACCTTATTCTCGTGGTGTATATTGTGGCAGTTTAGGTTATTTTTCTCGACATGGCCGCTTTGATAGTAATATTGCCATACGGACTGTAACCGCTTGTCATGACGTTTTGCATTTAGCGGCAGGTGGCGGCATCGTGATTGATTCCAACTGGGAAGATGAGTATCGTGAATGTTTCACAAAAATTGCCGCAATTGTAAATGGATTAATAAGTGAATAAATTAGAAACTCCGAAAGAGGCTGGCGTGATAGTGATGCACGATTTAACCACTGACTCTTTAGTGTTAACTCAACGAAGCACGGAGATGCCTGAACATCCAGGCGAAATTTGTTTTCCCGGTGGTCGTTGGCAAGAAGGTGATGATAATTTGTATGCAACTGCTTTACGCGAGTTAAGAGAGGAGTTGGATATAGATTCCTCTCGCATACAGTTGCAAAGAAGTATGGCTCTTGAGCGTACTTTAACCGGTTATATTATTCAACCATGGTTGGTTACTATTGAATCAATAGAACCTTATAAAGCTAATTTAGCTGAGGTGTCAGCTGTGTTTAGTCTACCGCTTGCGGAAGTTAGTAATTTGTCGAATTATCAAGAGGTTACTGTGAAGCGTTATGGAGTAAATATTAAAAGCTATCAATATATGGCTAGTACTTATTTTGTCTGGGGTGCAACAGCGCGTATTATGATGCAGTTAAGCAAAAAGCGAGTGATGGAGTAGAAGTTATCATCCCTGCTTTTAAAAAACAGGGAATGAGCAATGGAGAGATAAGGTATTAAGCAATACTGATTTCTTCGTTTTCTTTATTTTCTTTATCCTTTAGGGCTCGGCGTAAAATTTTACCAACATTTGTTTTTGGTAATTCCTTGTAAAATTCAATAATTTTAGGCACTTTGTAAGCCGTAAGATGTTCGCGGCAATGAGCAATGATGGCTTCCTCAGTCAGTGCAGGGTCTCGTTTAACAATACAAGCTTTTACCCGTTCACCTGATTCAGAGTCTATAACCCCCACCACGCCTACTTCAAGAACGCCTGGGTGCATGCCAATAACCTGCTCAACTTCATTAGGGTAGACATTAAAACCTGACACGACGATCATATCTTTTTTACGATCAACTAAATAAATAAATCCTTTTTCATCAATGCGGGCAATATCCCCTGTTTTTAAAAAACCATCCGGAGTAAAGACCAAAGCTGTTTCGTCTGGACGTTGCCAATAACCGCGCATAACCTGCGGCCCCTTAACACACAATTCACCCGCTTTATCAAAATCGACTTCATGATTCATTTCGTCTCTAATGGAAATGTCTGTCGACGGCAGAGGCAGGCCTATACTGCCATTATATTCTTCCAGGTACATAGGGTTGATAGTTACAGCAGGACTGGTCTCGGTTAAGCCATAGGCTTCCAATACACGAGTTTTAGTGGTTTCACGCCATTTAAGCGAGACGCTTTTTTGTAAGGCCATCCCCCCTGAGAGGGCAAGTTTGAGCTTTGAAAAATCAATGTCTTTGAAATTAGGGTGATTTAAAAGAGCATTAAATAAAGTATTAACACCGGTAATTGCTGTAAAACCGCTGTTTTTTATCTCGGCAATAAAATGAGGAATATCACGTGGATTGGTTATCAAGATGTTCTTAGCGCCGGCTTTTAGAAAAGTCAGGCAATTGGCAGTAAGAGAAAAAATATGATAGAGGGGAAGTGCGGTAATAATGATATCTTGGCTATCAACCTTTAAAGGGGATATCCAGGCGGAAGCTTGCAGTACATTGGCTACCATATTGCCATGAGTGAGGATAGCTCCCTTGGCAACGCCGGTAGTACCTCCAGTGTATTGTAGAAAAGCAATGTCTTCATGATTCAATTTTACTTCTTGTAAATGACCCTGTTTCCCTAGTTCTAATGCGTCATTGAAGCGAATTGCATGGGGGATGCTGTAGTTAGGAACCATTTTTTTAATATATTTGACAACTGCATTGACAATGACCCTTTTAAAGAGCGGGAAAATATCGCCAATTTGCGTAATAACGACATGTTTAACAGTAGTCATATGAGCCAAGGCCTTTTCCACCGTTTTAGCAAAATTAGCCAGCACTATAATCACTTCTGCCCCTGAGTCATTCATCTGGTGGGCTACCTCATCCGACGTATAGAGAGGATTAGTATTAACAACAACGAAACCTGCTCTTAAGGCTGCGAACAAAGCAATAGGATACTGCAATAAATTAGGCATCATGAGCGCAATGCGTGCACCTTTTTTTAAACCAAGTTGTTGCAGGTATATCGCAAACTGACGAGTTTTAAGCTCTAGTTCACTGTAACTCAACTCACAACCTAAGTTGACATAGGCTATTTGTTCAGAATACTGGCGGCATGAATCTTCAAATAAAGCAACAATAGATGAGTGCTTACTGCTATCGATTTCATAAGGAACGCCTGCTTGATAGTGTTCTAACCAGACTTTATCCACGTTGATGTCCTTCTGTTATTGATCCCCTCGTGATAGTATAAACAAAAAACAAGGTGATGGATATCGGAGTTATGGCAGATAATTTATTGAAATCACAAGCATTTAAACTTAAAGGCAGATTATATACTTTTACTGTTTTACAATTATTATCCAGTAATAGAGTATTATTTGAACAGCAACTAAATGAAATAGTCGCCAAAGCACCTCGCCTTTTTGATAGAACACCGATTGTTTTGGACTGCAGTGTTCTCGCGGAAAATGATGTTGATCTGCAGGACTTGTGTCAGTGTATGCGCGAGTACAATTTGTTACCGGTCGCTATTCAGGGTGCGAATCCTTTGCTGACAACGATTGCTCAATGCCAGGGATTAGCTGTTTTGCATGCTTCATCTACTCACGATAAACCGTTGATTGAAGAGCCTTCCGGTGAGTCAACGGCAGTGAGTGAATCGTCCAAAACCAAGTTGCAAACAACGCCTGTCCGCTCGGGACAGCAAGTAGTGAGTAAGGGCGGTGATTTGGTAATTACAGCCTCAGTCAGCCATGGTGCGGAGCTGCTTGCAGATGGCAATATTCATGTTTATGGTAGTTTGCGTGGTAGGGCATTGGCTGGTCTCTCCGGGGATACGCAAGCAAGAATTTTCTGCCAATCTTTAGAGGCTGAGTTGGTGTCTATTGCGGGTTTTTATCGTTTAAGTGATGCGATTGAGCCTCATTCCGGGCCTTGCCAGATCTATTTACAAGATGAGCATATTTGTATAGAGCCTCTATGATAGAACGTATGCTGCGCTTTGTTCGATTTAAGAAAAATGGTTTAAATTTGGATCATGTTGGTATCATTTACTCGTCTAAACAGCCTGTGCGAAACATTGAAAAACGACCCATTATGACGGCCATGACAAAGAGGCCTGACGATCGTTTGGCTGCAGTGTTTATTTCGGATTTACATTTACACCCCGAAGCGCCTTTAATTACAGCACGCTTTAATCGCTTTATCGAATGGGCAGCGCAAAATACCAAGGTTGTTTATATTCTAGGTGATTTTTTTCATGCCTGGGCTGGTGACGATAGTATTGATTCCTGGTCCAAATCGATCGCAAAACGTCTATTCTGGTTATCGCAACAACAAGTAACTATCTATTTTATGCACGGCAATCGTGATTTTTTGCTAGGAAAAGCGTTTGCTGATTTGGCGGGAATGATTATTCTTCCTGAGCCTGCCATTATCCAATTAGGTGATACGAGAATGTTATTAGTTCATGGTGATCGATACTGTACTAATGATAAAGGCCATCAATGGTTTAGACGTTTAACGCGAAATCGATGGTTTAGCCACTTTTTTTTACGTTTTCCCTATAAAGTCCGGGCTCAATTAGTTAGCAAGATCAGACAACACAGTCAAACAAATCGAAGTAAACCCTATAGCAAAATGGATGTCGTTGTATCGGATATGATAGAACATATGCAGAAATATAAAGTAGCTACTTTAATTCATGGGCATACACATAAGCCAGGCTTAATAAATCATTGTTATAATGAAATTATGTATAGTCAATATGTACTAAGTGATTGGGATGACAACCCTGTGCTTCTGTGTTATGATGAATCAATAGGTATATTTTTTAATCAATTGGAATTAATAGAGGTATCTCGCTATGCCAACTCCTGAAGAAACGAAACAGGAACAAATCAAGACATTAGCAGCCAAGGAGGACGAGGGTGCTTTACAAGGTATGCTGCAAAATGAGCAACGAGCGAAGCAGCAGCAGATGAAAGAAGAATTAAATAATATGGGTAGGGAAAAACGGCGTGCTAAAGGGAAGGATTACTGGGATAAAGTTAATAAAAATGCTGACACTCTCATGGGCGATGGGATGAAAGGCTATAATGATTGGGTTTCTGGTATGAACGCCATTGTTAACACAATGATGGACTTGGCTATGGCTATGTCGCTGGATCCGATTGGTGATAGTGACTATGCAGCAGTGGGAATGTTGAAATTTGTAGCAGAAGCAGGCAATGATTTAGTTCTAAAACCGCTGGTCTCACTGGTACCTTATAACAAGGAAATAGGGCAGTTCGCTGAGGGTGTAGGCGTGCTCGTTTCCGATAAAGTTGGTAACACCCGTGTTGGTAGTGCACTTGGTTTAGGAACAAGAGTTCCTGATGTTAAATTTAGTGTGAATGTTGATGACGAAGGGCATTTGGTTTCTTGCGCGACCAAAGATGGAGAGCCTTTTGGAGAAGCGGAGCAAATGCGTTTTGATGCGGGATTGGTTGCATGGGCAAAAACACACGGCTATACCAATCAACCCGATCCTAATCATCCTGGCAAGGTCGTATTAAAACAAACAGAGAGCCTGGGAGGACAGCCACCCACTAACGCAATCATGACTACAGCACAATTCAAAGAGCTTAGTGAAGGCAGGGCGCCTGACCAACCGGCTAATACCGGCTTAAAAAGCTTTATGGAAGGACGCTATAATATCAATATGAAATATGAGCCACCTCAAGAGCCAAGCTCTGGAATGACCATATAATAGGGTCTGTTGACCCTGGTTTCAGACAGGTATTCCGCTGTGAAAACGGAATACCTGATCAGTATTATTAATTAGTTCGTTTTCGACGGTAATAAAAAAATCCAGCCGCTTGCTAATATCCCCGCCATAAAGTTTTGCCAGATGCAAATAATCTTGAAAATGGCGTGCTTCAGATTTCACAAGCGAACTATAAAATCTGCTTAACTCGTTATCTTCCAGTCTAGGAATCAAAGCGTTAAAGCGCTCACAAGATCGTGCTTCAATAAGTGCACCAATAATTAATTGATCACGTAAACGCTCCCGGGTATTTTCTTTGGGTACAAAACGATGCATTTGTTGTGCATAATTAGAGGGATGAAGAGGTCCAAATTTAATCGACCGCGCCTTCAGCAAATTGACTACCTTTTCAAAATGTAGTAATTCTTCACGCGCCAAAGGAGACATAACTGCGACTAGCTCTTGCTTTTCCGGGTATTTACTAATGAAATTGATTGCTGTGGCTGCTGCTTTTCGCTCACAATGTGCGTGATCCACCAGTAAGGTTGTTAAGTTTGATACAGCAGCATCCAACCAGGCAGTAGGGGTGGGTGTACGAATAAAATCAATTAAAATTTGCAATTCATTGGTAAGTGAGCTTAGCATGACAAATATACATTATACTATTTGATAAGAGTGCGTTATATCACAGTCTGTTGCAAAATCAAGTTGGATGAATAATGAGCGAAAAACAAGCAGAAAGCGATTTGTCAATGTGGTATTCAACCTATGGTTTAATAACCGCAGAACGAATTTTAGAAAAATGTAAAATTAAACTCCCGCAAGAAGATCTGTTTGCTGCGGTCAAAAACCCCAATAATTTTTATCATCGTTTGCTACGTGTTCCCATGAAAAACGTATTTAACGGGATTATCTTGCAGCAAGCCCATGATTATCAGGTTTATGCACAAAAATTGTTTGTTGATTATTTGCTGTCCGGTGAAACGGCCAAAGATGAGGAATCGCCTGGTGGTTTGACCAGAGAGGATTTGGAGGCGATGCGTAAAAAACTTGTGGAAATGGGGGATGAATTTCATCAATTAGAGTTTGCCCAGGATAAATTGATTGCTGAAAGCCAGCATAGTCTTATCAAACATGCTTCTGAATGGAAAAAAATCCTTCAAGGTATTGCAAAAAAAATTAAACCTGCTTTGCCGTTAGTTGGCGGAGATAAAAGTGATGAGAAAATTATTCAGGCAATTAATCACTTGATTATTAAAGAAAATACTGCGCCGGGGGAAACCATCAGCTTTAAGAGTAGTACCTGGGGTGATTTGGAAAAAATTTTGGGTCAAAGCATAGGAAATGAACTTAAACAATTAATCGTAGAGGAGCTTGTCAAGTTAACTGAATTTGCTGAGTCAATAGAGGCATCTTTGGTGAATTTTATAGAACGTGTTTCGGATGCTGGGCGAAGTTTGCGTCAATATCGCACTGATTTTTATAATTTGATACTACGAGTCAATGAATTGATTCAATTACTGCCAGAATATCGTATAAATCCGGAGCAAACAGAAGAGAACCGTGAATCACTCTATTTTGATGCCGATATTGGCGAACGATGAATTTATATTGGCTACTACACTATCAGATCGTGTATAATACCGCGCTTTAATCTTAGAAAATTGGAGTGCGTTATGGCAAAAGAGTTAACCCTATCTATCATCAAACCTGATGCAGTGGCTAAATCAGTCATTGGCCAAATTTATTCTCGCTTTGAGAAAGCTGGCTTAAACATTGTGGCTGCGAAAATGATGCATCTTTCTCGAACACAGGCAGAAGGATTTTATGCTGTTCATAAAGCGCGTCCATTTTTTAACGATTTAGTGTCTTTTATGATTTCAGGTCCTGTGATGATTCAGGTTTTAGAAGGCGAAAATGCGATCATCAAAAATCGTGATTTAATGGGCGCGACTGATCCTAAGAAGGCGGATGCAGGTACTATTCGTGCTGATTTTGCTGACAGCATTGATGCAAATGCAGTTCACGGTTCTGATAGTCCTGAAACGGCCGCTCAAGAAATTGCTTATTTCTTCGAACCACATGAAATTTGCAAAAGATAATTGTTGTTTGAGGTAATGTGATGAGTCAAAAAATCAATTTGTTGGATTTTAATTATCAGCAACTGCGCAATTTTTTTAATGAGATTGGTGATAAGCCATATCGTGCGCAGCAAGTAATGCAATGGATCCATCAGGCTGGTTTTCATGATTTTTCGCAAATGACTAATTTGGGTAAGTCGCTCCGAGAGCGGCTTAGCCTGCTGGCTGAAATTCGTTTACCAGAAATTGTAACTTGTCAGAAATCTGCTGATGGCACTCATAAGTGGTTACTGAAGTTGGATTGTGGAAATTGTATAGAAACTGTTTTTATTCCTGAAGCAACGCGGGGGACTCTCTGTGTATCATCGCAAGTTGGTTGCGCATTAAATTGCAGCTTTTGTTCCACTGCTAAACAAGGGTTTAATCGAAATTTGAGTACAGGGGAAATTATCGGCCAGGTCTGGTTAGCTGTGCGTGAATTATCACAACAGAATGGAGCACATGATAAGCGAGTTACCAATGTAGTCATGATGGGGATGGGCGAGCCTCTGCTCAACTTTGATAACGTTGTAGCGGCAATGGATATCATGATGGATGATTTTGCCTACGGTTTATCCAAGCGACGGGTTACTCTGAGCACTTCCGGTGTTTTGCCAGAGTTAGAGCGTTTGCGTGAAGCCAGCCCAGTCGCACTGGCTGTTTCCTTACACGCACCTAACGATGAATTACGTAACGAATTAGTGCCTATCAATAAAAAATATCCCTTGGCTGAATTAATGGCTTTATGCAAACGCTATTTTAAAAATGAACCTAAAAGAAAGGTAACGTTTGAATATGTGATGCTTAAAGGGGTTAATGACCAGCCTGAGCATGCTGCCCAATTGATTAAATTATTGCGCGATGTTCCTGCGAAAGTGAATCTAATACCTTTTAATCCTTTCCCTATGACGCAATATCAACGTTCTTCACAAGCGACTATTGATGCCTTTCGGGAAAAGCTAATAGCCAAAGGAATTAACACGATTACACGTAAAACAAGAGGTGACGATATTGATGCAGCCTGTGGTCAATTGGCTGGAGAGGTAAAGGATAGAACAAGTCGCTCTCGGCGCTGGCAAAAATTACACTTTGTGCCTAAGACAGCCACTAACGAGATTGACGAAAAGAGTGCATAAAGCTTTTTAAATTTATCTGTTCACGGTTATAATGGCCAATCCTTTAATACCAAGTGACCATTGTGTTGAACTTATTACGCTTTTTACCTTGGTTAATTTTCCTGTTGTTACAAGCTTGTCAACAGAATAATGACATAAAGGCAGAACATCTACAGAAACGTAATGAGGCAGCATCCTATAATACTCAGCTTGGTTTGGCTTATTTAAAACAGGGTGATAGGCCACGTGCAAAGCGGAAGTTGCTTACCGCACTGGACTTGGCGCCTGATTCCGCTGATGTGAATGTAGCGATGGCTTATTATCTTGAAAAAACAGGGGAAGTAAGGAAAGCGCAGGTGTTCTACCAGAAGGCTTTAGTTCTGGCGCCAGATAGTGGTGCCCAACTGAATAATTATGGAACTTTTTTATGTCGTCTTGGGCATTATAAAGAAGCAGAACGTTATTTTCTAAGAGCAGCGAATGATATTCACTACATTCATACAGCTGGAGCCTATGAAAATGCTGGATTGTGTGCGGCGGCAGTGCCTGATTATCCTAAGGCGAAACATTATTATTTAAAGGCATTGCAACAGGATCCGCGTCGAAAACAAGCGCTTTACGAGTTAGCCGCTATCGAGCTTAAAGAGAAACATGCAAGTAAGGCATTGGAATATATGCAAAAATATCCTGCGCTTTCATTGACTGACCCTAACATACTTGCAATGGGTGTGGAAGCAGCGCGTCAAGCAGGAAAAAGGAATATTGAAGGGGAGTATAAACAGCGTTTGGCTAGATTGACTAATTATACGGACTATTATACCGGAGCAAAAAATGAATACGATAGTAGCAATGGATGAAATTCATAACGGTAATCGAGAAAATCCTGGCTTGCAGTTAGCTCGTGTACGTGAAAAAAAGGGCTATAGCCAGGAGTATGTTGCAGCTAAATTGCATTTGCGAGTTCGACTTATTGAATTGTTGGAAGCCGATGATTACCAGCAAATGCCAGAACCTGTTTTTATTAAGGGTTATATCCATGCTTATGCCAAGTTACTTGGGATACCATCGCAGCCGCTCTTGGAAACCTTTAATAGTCTCTATTCAACGGAAGCAAAGCCTGAGAAAGCATTGTGGCAAAGTAAGCGGGAATCGAATAAAGGAGAACGTCTGGTGCGTTGGTTAACCAGTTTGGTTGCTATTGCTGTGATTGTCGCTGTGAGTATTTGGTGGCAAAAAAATAAAGATAGTCAGCAATTGTTTACTGCAAAAAATACTCATACTGACGCCTTACCGAATAAGGCCGAAACGGATATTCGTTTAACAGATCTATCAAAAATGCGCTCTATGCTTTCAACTAGCCCCAGCCCATCTGGCCCGGCTACACCTTTGGAGACACATGGTGGGTGAGAGAATTCAAGCTGTAAGGGGTATGAATGATGTTTTACCTCATCAAACGATGTTGTGGCGCTTGCTTGAAAAAATTTTCATCCGGTGTTTGTTGCAATACGGTTATCAAGAAATTCGTTTTCCTTTGGTGGAAAGTACGCAATTATTCAAACGCACTATCGGTGAAGTAACTGATATTGTTGAAAAGGAGATGTATACGTTCACCGACTTGAATGGTGATAGTTTGACTCTAAGGCCAGAAGGTACTGCGGGTTGTCTTCGTGCTTGTCTGGAGCATGGCTTGTTACATAATCAGCAGCAAAAACTTTGGTATATGGGACCAATGTTTCGGCATGAAAAACCGCAGAAAGGGCGTTACAGGCAATTTAATCAGTTTGGTGTTGAAGCCTTGGGTATAGAGGGTGAAGCTATCGAATTGGAACTCATTGCAATCTGCCAGCGTTTATGGACTGCTTTGGGAATTAGTAGCCTAGTTCATTTACAAATTAACACCCTCGGAGAGTTAAGTGAGCGGCACCAGTATAGAGAGGAATTGGTTGATTATTTTACCGCCCATTTTGATCAGCTCGATGAGGATAGTAAACGGCGTTTGGATAGAAATCCATTACGTATTCTTGATAGTAAAAATCCTGACATGCAGGCTTTGCTGGGTAAAGCACCTAAACTAATGGATAGTCTTGGTCCGGAGAGCCAAAGGCGATTTGCTAATTTATGCGAAGGCCTTACTAAAATGGGCATAGCCTATTCTGTTAATCCTTTATTGGTTCGTGGCTTGGATTATTATGGTCATATGGTTTTCGAATGGGTTACTGATCAACTGGGGAGTCAGGCTACAGTTTGTGCAGGAGGACGTTACGATGTCCTGGTTGAGCAGCTGGGAGGCAATGCGACACCGGCAGTTGGTTTTGCCATGGGTGCTGAACGTTTACTGTTATTATTACAAAACTCTCCAACAATAGCGATCCAGGAACCCAAAGCGTTATTTATTATTGCAGCAGGTGCGGACGCGATGAGTCAGGCTTTATTGCTTGCTGAAGAGTTGCGAAATACAAACCCAAACTGGCAAGTGATTACTAATACGGCAGGAGGCGGTTTTAAAAGTCAATTTAAAAAAGCGGACAAGAGTGGGGCTGAGTTTGCGTTAATCCTCGGGGAAGATGAGGTTAGGCAAGGAGTAATTGGGGTTAAAAATTTGCGTAGTCATGAAGAACAGGCAACCATTCCACAACGGGAATTGAGCAAGTACTTACAAGACTGTCTGGGAAGGTAGTGGGAGATAATTATGTCGGTTTATATGACAGAAGAAGAGCAGTTAGAAGCAATTAAAAAATGGTGGAACAGGTATAGTAATGTGATTACTGTGATCTTGTCGTTAGTATTATTAACTGTTGCAGGTTTTAAATATTGGAACTGGCATGAGTCTAAAATGAGTATGCAAGCATCCAATGCTTACGAGCATCTTATGGTCGCTTTTTCTAACCAGGACAATAAAGGTGTCCGCTCCTATGCTAACCAACTCATGAATGAATACAGTGATACAGTCTATGCAGATGCGGCTCGTTTGGCCTTAGCCAAACTCTTTGTTACGCGTGAAAAATATGAAAAGGCTAGAGAAAATTTAGACTATGTAGCTAAAAATTCCAAAATGACAGCCCTGAAGCAGGTGGCGAAAATTCGTATTGCGCGTTTGTTTGCTGCAGAAAAAGCGTATGATAAAGCGCTTGCCGAACTAACTACTATTGATGATATGGCTTATATGCCTGTTGTTAATGAGTTAAAAGGTGATATTTATGCGGCTACAGGAAGATATCAACAAGCGATCGTTTCTTATAAAGAAGCGATTACGGAAGTGCGAACAAATGGTATGGGTAACCTTTTCCTGGAAATGAAAACAAATGAATTAGCTGCTCTTACTCAATCCATGAAAACCAAAAACAATGCTTTACAAGCTGCTTGATATAAAGAGGTCATATGTTGCTTATTAACAAAAAATTGGTGGTTTTAGGCGTCTGCGCATTATTACAAGCCTGCACCCAGGTTGATGATTATATGTTGGGTAAGGACAACACACCCACACCAACGCCTTTAGAACCTCTTAAAACCAAAGTAAGTTTAATTGAAAAATGGTCCGTTCCTGCTGGTGGGACCCAAAAAAATAACTCTAATTTAAAACTAAAACCAGAGATTAGAGGGAATATTATCTACACTGCTGACACAAGCGGTATAGTACAAGCTGTTGATAAAAACTCCGGTAAAGTGCTTTGGTCAAAAAAACTGGATAGCGGAATAGTAAGTGGTCCAACCGTTTCTGAGGGAGCTATTGCGGTAGGAACTGACACATCAAATATTATTTTGTTGAAACAGGTTGATGGAAGTGAGTTATGGCGAAATAAAGTGTCTGGAGAAGTTTTGTCCAAACCAGTTATTGCCAATAATAAAGTCATTGCCAAAACTATCGACGGTAATCTGTATGCTTTCGATATTGTAAAAGGCGAAAAACTGTGGATCTCTGATCATGGAGCGCCCAGTTTAATTTTGAAAGCGAGTTCTTCACCGGTTATTTTTGACAATAAGTTGGCTTTGGTAGGGTATTCTGACGGTAGAATGGATGCTGTTGATCTCCAAACTGGTCGTCTGGTGTGGCAACGAAGTATCGCTTATGCAAGCGGTGCAAGTGATGTTGAGCGCTTGGTAGATATTGACGCAGACCCAATTGTGCGTGGACAAGTTGTTTATCTCGCCAGTTACCAAGGTTATGTTGGTGCACTCTCTCTCACCGATGGACAGTTTATATGGCGTAAACCAGCATCTGTTTATCGAAATATCACGATGGATAGTAAAACAGTGTTTTTAACTGATAGTGATGATGTTATTTGGGCTATTAACCGCCAAAATGGTCAAGTTAACTGGAAGCAGGTAGCACTGAAGGCTCATGGGCTTACTGAACCAGTGCTAATGGGGAATCGTTTAGTGGTTGGGGACAAGACCGGCTATCTACACATTCTCGCAACCGATAGTGGTAATTTGATCTCACGCGCGCAACTTGGCAGTGCGATTAATACGGCTCCTTCTGTTATTGGTAACAATATTTATGTAATGGCCGCTAATGGTAAATTAAGCCGTTTTTCTGTGAGTTAAATGAATGATTCCTGTTATTGCTCTTGTTGGTCGTCCTAATGTAGGAAAATCGACACTGTTTAATCGATTAACCCGGACTCAGGATGCTCTCGTTGCAGATTATCCTGGTTTGACACGCGATAGGCAGTATGGTCAGGCTGAGTTTGAAAATAAGCCCTTTATTGTGATTGATACCGGTGGAGTTGGTGTTGATGATTTGGCTGTTGATGCCTTGATGTCAAAGCAATCGGAAACAGCTTTGGAGGAAGCAAATACTGTTTTGTTTTTAGTTGATGGCAGAGCTGGGTTAACAGGAATTGATGAAAATATCGCCCAACGTTTACGTAAGATTAGCAAACCTGTTTACCTGATTGTAAATAAAACTGATGGCTTAGATGAAGAAATAGCCTGTTCTGAGTTTCAGTCTTTAGGGTTCAGTGAAGTACATCCCGTTTCTGCAACCCATGGTCGCGGTATGCACTCTTTATTGCAGACTTTAACCAAAGATTTTGAGCCCGTTGGAGAAGAAAGTTCAGATGTTAAGGCAATTAAAATTGCTTTTGCTGGTAGACCCAACGTTGGTAAATCTACGTTGATTAATCGTATCCTGGGTGAAGAGCGAGTTGTTGTCTATGATATGCCTGGCACTACCCGTGACAGTATTGCTATTCCATTTAAGCGCGATGAAAAAGAATATGTTTTAATTGATACAGCTGGCGTACGTAGGCGTTCACGAGTTGATGAGAAAATTGAAAAATTTTCGGTAATCAAGACACTGCAGGCAATAAAAGAGTCTCACGTTTGTATGATGCTTTTAGATGCCCGAGAAGGATTAACCGAGCAGGATATGCATTTGTTGGGTTTTATCATTGAGTCAGGTAAGGCCCTGGTTGTAGCGGTTAATAAATGGGATGGCTTGGATGAGGAACACAAAGAACAGGTTCGTTCGGAACTGGATCGTCGCCTGCATTTTGTTCATTTTGCCAAAATTCGCTTTATTTCCGCTTTGCACGGTAGTGGTGTTGGCCTATTATTCAAGGATATTGAAGAAGCTTATGCATCAGCAATACAGGCTTTTTCAACACCAAAATTGACTCGTTTACTGCAAGATTTGGTGAGTCAACATACGCCGCCGATGGTGCATGGTCGAAGAATTAAATTACGATATGCTCATACTGGTGGTCATAACCCGCCACTTATAGTTATCCATGGGAATCAGTTGGATTCTTTGCCAGATAGTTACAAGCGTTATCTTACGAATGCCTTTGTGGCTCATTTAGGGTTAGTCGGTACGCCTTTAAAACTTGAATTTAAAGGTGGAGGCAATCCATTTAAAGATAAAAAGAACAAGTTGACCGAACGCCAAGTCAAGAAGAAAAAAAGGCTTATGAAACGTGTTAAAAAGAGGTAGTTTCATTAAGAGTAAACCTATTATTTGAGTGTGAAATGCGACTAGAGTTAACAAAAAGAAGTCTCATTCCTCTTCAGTAATTAATGCCAGGCGCTTATCAAGCACCAGAAATCCTTGTTGCTAGTATGCGAAGAACACACTGTAGTTATGAGAGCAAAAAGAGAATAATATTTCTTTAAAATGCTATTTATAACGAAGAAAGGCAATTCAGCAAAACCTTTTTGAGAAAATATCCTTCCTATAAAGAAATGCAGGCATATCTTTATCTTTTAAAGTTATCACTCATTGGTAATGATATTTTATTGGAGGTTAATGAAACTGAAGATAAAGAAAACTTAAGCCTTGTCGTGTTTTATCTCTAAGGATCGTTAAAAAATAAAGAGTGTGTTATACACTCATGCCGGGCTCTTTCCTAAGGAGAACAATCCCAATAATTATATCTTGTTTCGTATCGTTAAAACATCGCAAGGAGCATGATGCACCACAGCATGTGCTGTACTTCCCAGAAAAGCTGGCAGTGCGTTTGGGCTGTGGCTGCCAATAATTATGAGTCCACATCCTAAGGCTTTTACTTTATCCAATACATTCATTTTGATTGAGCCTATTTCAACATGTTGTTGCTCAGGAGGGATGCCAAGTGCTTCGCCCAAAACATTCATAACCGCTTGCGCGTCATCTTTAACCGGGCTATCAAATTCAGCAAACCCAAGTCCCTGTGCCAGCTGTAGACTAGGCGGGGGTTCAATGACATGCAGTAAGTGAAGGGTAGCTCCAAATAGATGAGCAATTTTTACGGCCTGTTTACACATATCAAAATGGTTTTCACTCAAATCGGTTGCATGCAGTATAGATGTATACACGATTCCCTCGCTTAATAACTGCTTGATATCGTAAGTGTAGTTTATGAACAGGAAAAACAACAATGAATTTTATTGCTTGATTGTTGAGCAAAACTTACTTTCTTTAATAAGCTTAGAAAGGTTGTTGTTAGCCATGATTGCAGGCTTGGGGGATAGCTCAAGCAAAGGGACAAAAACAAAATCGCGCAAATGTAATCCTGGATGCGGAACCTTTATTTTCGTGGAGTTAATTTTTCTTGTGCCAAATAGCAAGATATCGATATCAAGTGTACGTGAGCCCCAACGTATTTTTCGTATACGACCTTGCTGACGCTCTATTTTTTGGCAAAACATTAATAATTGTTCAGGCGTTAAGCTCGTTTGCAGGGCCACTACGGTATTGTAATAATCTGGTTGTGCTTTTCTTCCCCAAGCACTACTACGATAAAAGCCTGCTACTTTGTTAACTTGTGTAGATGGCAAACCTCTTAAAGCAGTTAGAGCTTGTCGTAATTGACGTTGGGGCGATCGCAGATTGCTTCCCAATCCTAGATAACAGGAAATCATTCGGGTCTTGCTGCTTTGGGTTTGCGACGTTTTCGCGGTTTGCGTGGAGCGGCAGGAGCAAGTGTTGCAATCATCTCAGTTTGCTCACTTTCAGATGCATCCTGAAAGGTAGTCCACCATTGCGCCAGCTCGAGTTCTTCGTCACCTGCAAGAGCTCGCAAAGCGAGAAAGTCATACGCAGCGCGAAATCTTGGATGCTGCAATAAATTAAAGGCACGTCCACCTAAACGTTTTGGAAAGCGGTATTGCAAAAGCCACATTTCTCGCATGATTTGGCTAAAACGTTTGGGAATTGTTATAACTTGATTTTGTTCAATAATAACTTGTGACATTGCTTTTTCTAAAGCAGGCAGTGGATCTAGCCCCTCTTCTTCCTGCAACAGCGCAGTTCGTGCTTGCAAAGGAAACCATAGCAATACGGCAAATAAAAAAGCGGGTGTAACAGGCTTGTTATCCCTAATGCGGGTATCCGTATTTTCTAATGCTATTCCTATTAAGGCATTCACTGGATAGTGACTATCCATTAATTTTGCTGTTTGGGCGAAAAGATGAGGAAATAAACCATGCTGAATTAATAAACGATGCACGTTTTCGGCTTCGCCACATTGGTATAGTTTAGTCATTTCATCAAATAGGCGCGAACCAGAAACATGGGTAATCAAATAACTTAAGTGTGGCAGAGGTTCAGCTGTTTCTGGAGCAAGGCTAAAATGTAATTTAGCGCTAAAACGTACTGCACGCAGCATACGTACGGGATCTTCCTGATAACGTGTTGTTGGGTCACCAATCATACGAATGATATGCTGATTAACATCATTGACGCCACCAGTGAAATCAACAATCGAAGAGTCGTCAATATTGTAATAGAGTGAGTTAATGGTGAAATCACGGCGCCAGGCATCTTCATCGAGAGTACCATACACGTTATCACGAACGAGCATGCCTCGCTCATTGGTTAATTGATTCGCTTCAATAACTTCATCTGCACCTTCACTGCCTCGGAAAGTGGCTACTTCAATAATGTCGCGGTGAAAAATAATATGCACTAGCTTAAAGCGTCGTCCTATAATACGGGCATTGCGAAATAATTTTTTTATCTGGTTCGGAGTTGCGTTGGTTGCAACATCAAAATCCTTAGGTACTTTGCGCAACAAAAGATCACGCACGCTACCGCCAACTAAAAAGGCTTGGAAACCAGCACTATTAAGGCGATTCAAGACTTTAAGTGCATTTGCACTGATATCTGTTTTTGATATATGGTGTTGGCTGCGTGGAATAATATAACTGGCATCAACAGGTGATTGGTTCGTCCTGGATCTACGTAGCAGCTTTTTGATTAACTTAATGATTTAGTCACCTGTATAACTTGTTTATCGCGCGTTAGTATAGCTAAGATAGGTTAGAAAGTGAATCATTTACCTTTGGATAAGTTCGGGTGACAATAAGGCTGCTGATATTGATATTTTAAAGTGATGACATGGAATTTTTAGATATACTTTTAAGTCTTTCTGCGCTGGTTATTTTAGAAATAGTACTAGGCATAGATAATCTTGTTTTTTTGTCTATTTTGACAGAAAAATTACCGCGCGAACAACGTAAAAGCGCCAGAAGATGGGGGCTAACTTTTGCCTGGATGACTCGAATTGCTTTGCTTGGCTCAGCTGTTTGGCTAGTAAAATTAGTGCATCCGTTGGTTTCCTATGGGGAATTTTCTTTTTCTATACGCGATCTATTTTTATTTGCCGGCGGCGCCTTTTTAATAGCGAAAGCAACACAGGAAATACATTATGAAGTAGGGGAAGACAAGACGGAATTGCAAGCTAAAGGTCCTAAACACCCCACTTTTAAAGTGGTTGTATTTCAAGTTGCTGTTATGGATATTGTTTTTTCTTTGGATAGTGTTCTTACGGCAATTGGCCTGACTACTCGTTTTTGGGTCATGGCAGCTGCTATCACCTGTGCGATCTTAGTTATGATTTATGCAAGTGAACCTGTAAGCGAATTTATAGATAAGCATCCAACAGTTAAAATGTTGGCCTTAAGTTTTTTGATTTTAATTGGTATGGTTTTAGTCGCTGATAGTTTTTCTTTTCATGTACCGCGTGGTTATGTTTATTTTGCTATGGGCTTTTCTTTAAGTGTTGAAGTGCTTAATATTGTTCGGCGTTCTCGTCAACATAAACGAAAAAACAGGTCATAGCCTATGTTAATTGTTAAGGCACTTCATATTATCGCAATGGTCGCTTGGTTTGCCGGTCTTTTTTATTTACCTCGTCTTTTTGTTTATCACGCTGATACAAACGATCAAATATCGATTGAACGTTTTAAAATTATGGAAAAGCGCTTGTATTATGGAATAACTTGGCCTGCTGCTTTATTAACAACGGGATTTGGTTTGGCCCTAATTAGCTACAATTGGCAGTACTACTTAAAAGCAGGTTGGATGCATGCAAAAGTAAGTTTGGTGATTTTATTGTGGTTTTACCATCTGTTCTGTGGGCGTTTTGTTAGGCAATTTGCTCAGGACAAGAACGAAAAGAGGGCAAGGTTTTACCGGATCTTTAATGAATTGCCGACTTTATTTTTGTTGAGTATCGTTTTCTTGGTGGTACTCAAGCCATTTTAGCCGTGAGTCAGGAGGAGCCTCACGGCAGGGAAAGATTGTTAATTAAGGATTAATCTATTTCAACCATTTCAAAGTCTTCTTTACCTGCTCCGCAATCAGGACAGAACCAGTTTTCTGGTACTTCCTCCCAACGCGTTCCTGCTTGAATGCCGTCTTCAGGCCAACCTTCAGCCTCATCGTAGATAAAACCACATATAACACAAATGTATTTTTTGTAATCTTGCATATCTGCCGCTCAATATTTTAAAGGGGCTAATTTAGCTATTGACTGCACTAATGTAAAGTCTAAATTTGTTATAATTTTTGTCAGCCCCCTAAAAAGACTGTAGAATAACGGGTTAATTCTAGACGATGGAGTGGTCATGCGGAGTTCTCAACAATTATTTGCGCAAGCGCAAACCGTTATTCCTGGCGGTGTCAATTCCCCTGTTAGAGCTTTTAAAGGTGTTGGCGGCGATCCAATCTTTTTTAAACAGGGAAAAGGGGCTTACTTAATTGATGCGGATAATAAACATTATATCGATTATGTAGGATCTTGGGGGCCTCTCATTTTAGGGCATTGTCATCCTGGCGTTGTTGATGCAGTTAGTATTGCCTTGCGTAGCGGTATGAGTTTTGGTGCGCCAACTGAATTGGAAGTCAGGCTTGCGCAAAAAATAACGACGCTAATGCCGGCTATCGAAAAGATACGGATGGTTAATTCTGGTACAGAAGCAACAATGACGGCTATTCGATTGGCACGCGGCTTTACTGGTAAAAATAAAATTATCAAGTTCAATGGCTGTTATCATGGTCACAATGACAGTTTGCTTGTAAAAGCAGGTTCGGGTTTACTGACTCTTGGTATTCCTTCTACGCCAGGCATACCTGCCAGTATAACCGAACATACACTCACTGCTGACTTTAATAGTCTTGAACAAACAGAAAAACTGTTTGAGCAATATCCTGGCGATATTGCTGCAATTATCATAGAACCAGTTGCCGGCAATATGGGTTTTGTATTACCAAAACCAGATTTTCTGCAAGGATTACGTGATTTATGTGATGCTCATGAAGCCTTATTAATTTTTGACGAAGTAATGACTGGATTTAGGGTTGCTTTAGGTGGAGCACAGGAACTATTTAATATTATTCCTGATCTCACGACGCTTGGTAAAGTAATTGGTGGTGGTATGCCTGTTGGAGCAGTGGGTGGCAAGGCTGAAATTATGACTCATTTAGCGCCTGAGGGGCCCGTTTATCAAGCAGGTACTTTATCAGGTAATCCTTTAGCGATGGCTGCTGGTTTAGCGACCTTGACTGAATTGGAAAAGCCAGGATTTTACGAGAGACTTTCTGCTAATACAACTGCAATGGTAGAAGGCTTGGCTGAGGTTGCTGCTTCATTTAATATTCCATTTTGCCACTCCTCCTTGGGGGGTATGTTTGGTTTTTGTTTTAATCGTAAAAAACAAGTTTTTGATTATGCGGATATTGCTTCCTCGGATGAAACTTTATTTAAACAATTTTTTCATGGTATGTTACAAAAAGGAGTTTATTTCGCGCCATCTATGTACGAAGCAGGTTTTGTCTCTATTGCTCATCAAAACGAAGAAATTCAATTGACACAGCAAGCTGCGGAGTCAGTGTTGGCAAGCCTCACGGAGATCAGAGCTTAAATGAAAAAATACCATGTTTATGGTGTAGGAAATGCCCTATTGGATAGGGAAGCAAAAATTAATGAGCAGATTTTAGAAGATTTTCAGATAGAAAAAGGAGTCATGACTTTAACAGATGAACTAACGCATCATCGCTTGATGACAGCCTTAGCTGATTCGTTTTGTCATAGGGGATGTGGCGGCTCTGCCGCCAATACAATGATTGCTCTCAGTCAGTTTGGTGGACGTGGTTATTATAGTTGTAAAGTTGCTAACGACGAGGCGGGTTATTTATTTTTGCATGAGTTAAAAGCCCTCGGTCTTGATTGCAATTTAACTGTCAATAATCTGTCGTCTGGTATAACTGGGCAATGTATTGTCCTTGTCACAGAGGATGCGCAACGAACTCTGAATACTCATTTGGGTATTTCAGAAACTTTATGCCCAGAGGCGTTGGATTTAAAAGCGATTGCTGCAGCGCGATATATCTATCTCGAAGGTTATTTAGTTACTTCACCCACCGCTAGAAATGCATTATTAACTGCGCGACGGTATGCAAATACTGTCAATACCAGGGTTGCTTTAACCCTATCTGATCCCAATATGGTTCGTTATTTCAAGAATGAATTACTATCAGTCATTGATGGTGGAGTTGATCTTTTATTTTGTAATGAAGAGGAAGCTCTTTTATTTACTCAAACGGATCATTTAGAGGCGGCCATTGGTTTGTTACAACCTTTAGCAAACCATTTAGTGGTTACTTGCGGAAGTCGTGGGGCTGTTTTAGCTATAGATGGTGAAATAATGGCTATTCCAACAACACCTGTATTGGCTGTAGATACGGTAGGAGCTGGTGATATGTTTGCAGGAGCTTATCTCTATGCAATTACTCAGGGATATGCACCTCAGTTGGCAATCGATTTGGCCAATAAGGCAGCGGCACAGGTTGTCAAACAATATGGTGCCCGTCTGGATAATAGACAGGTTAAAATAATTAAAGAACAATTTACCTCAAATAATTACCATTTTGCTGCCCCCGGTCACTTTGGCACAAGTCAACTGGTTGAAATGGAAGTTGAGTCTTAGTGATTTCGCTCCGGATGCAGGATTGTTGTTCTATAAAGGTTCCAGGAATTAGCTATTTGAGTAATTTCTTTTATGTGTTCATACTAAAAAGCATAAAATATTTTTAATAGAAAAAGTTTGTATAATAAGTTAGCTAAACTTAATAGAGTAAGGTAATTAAAGATAGAGTTATGAATTGGGATTTGTTTGATAAAGTATATCAAGAGCCCTTCCAGGAAACTCTGGCTCCTGGTGCTGTAATATTACATGGTTTTACTCTTTCTATGGATCGTTTAATTCTGGCAGATTTGAAGAAAGTCATTGATGTGGCTCCGTTTCGGCATATGGTAACGCCCGGGGGATATACCATGTCAGTTGCTATGTCAAACTGTGGATCTTTGGGTTGGATAACGGATGAAAGTGGATATCGTTATGAATCAATTGATCCTTTAAGTGGAAAAAGTTGGCCGCCAATGCCTCATTCATTGGTAGAGCTCGCTAAATCAGCTGCTTTGCAAGCGGGCTTTAGTCATTTTATTCCAGATGCTTGTTTGATAAATCGTTATGAACCAAAGAGTCGTCTTTCCTTACATCAAGATAAAGATGAAAAGGATTTTACTGCCCCAATTGTCTCTGTATCGCTTGGCATTCCTGCAATATTTTTGTTTGGTGGTTTTAAACGAAGCGATAAATTACAACGCTTGCCTCTAATGCATGGAGATGTTGTGGTTTGGGGTGGCCCAGCCAGACTTCGTTATCATGGTATCTTACCACTCAAAGAGAATGAGCATTTTTTAGTCGGTAGATACCGCTTGAACCTTACTTTTCGTAAAGCCGGATAGAGTCTGTTGACCTTTCTACTACCTCGATCGAAAAGCGTCAATTTACTGTCGCAGTTCATTTACTATTAATCAACGCTTTTCGACTCAAGCTAGCGAAATATCAAATTTTTCACGATTTAGATTGGTGTTGGTTTTCCAGAATTTTAGTGGCTGTTTTTTGAGCAATATAGGCTTCCTCATCCCCTCGAACGACTAAAATAGGTTTTCCAGAATTTGAGATAATATGGCATTTTTCATTACTGCAACTGGAGTTAGCTGTAGAATCTAATTCAAAATCCAGGTGCTTGAGAGGCGCGACAACCCGCTCACGAATTAAAGCAGCATTTTCACCTACGCCACCGGTAAAAATTAATGCATCCAGGGCGGCAACTTGACTACTGTAAGCGCCAATTGTTTTTTGAATGGCATAAACATACATCTCAATAGCGAGTTCTGCGCTCTGATCACCTGCTAAAGCATTAGCTATGAGTCTACGCATGTCATTTTCACCCGCAATGCCTTTTAGTCCACTTTGTTTATTCAAGAAGATATCAACTTGCTGGGCAGTCATCCCTTGCTGCTGTAAATATAAGGGAATTGCCGGATCGATATCTCCGCAACGTGTACCCATTACCAAACCTGCTAAAGGGGTCATCCCCATTGAGGTATCAAAAGATTTACCTTGCTTAATTAAGCAAGCACTTGCACCATTCCCTAAATGCAAAGTAATAAAATTGCAGTCTTTTATTGGTTTTTGCAAATAGGTTGCTGCCTGGTTGGCAACATATTCATGATTGATACCATGAAAACCATAACGTTTAATTTGATAACGATTCGCTGTCGCTGAATCAATTGCGTATTGGCGAATATATTCCGGCATTGTATGATGGAAGCCGCTATCAAAGACAGCGATATGCTGAGCTTCTGGGAAATACTGTTGGGCGAACTCAATACCCAGGGCATTAATCGGATTATGAATTGGAGCAAGATGAGCAAGCTCTTTTATTTCCTTTAATATTTTGGGTGTAATAACCGTCGGTTCATAATAGCGCTCACCCCCGTGTACCACACGATGACCAACGCCTGTGATAGGGTGATCTTTAAGGTCATGGTGTAATTTGTCCGCTAATGAGTGAAATGACTCATCATGCGCTTTAAAATTTTTTTTTATGGTTTCTTTACTGTGCTTATAATGATGCCAAAGGCATTCAGATTCACCAATTCCTTCAATTAAGCCTGATAGCAGGGGAGTAACTTGCTGCTTTTCAACCTGGAATGCCTTATATTTAATAGACGAACTTCCTGCGTTGATCGTTAAAATATACATTATTTATCCCCTTGTGCTTGAATGGCAGTAACGAGAATCGTGTTGATAATATCTTGCGGTGTGCAGCCTCTACTTAAATCGTTGACTGGTTTGTTTAAGCCTAACAATACCGGACCAATTGCCAGAGCCCCACTTTCACGTTGTACTGCCTTATACGTGTTGTTCCCCGTATTAAGATCAGGAAAAATCAGTACAGTTGCATGACCTGCAAGTTTGGAATGAGGTAGTTTTTTTGCAGCAACCTCAGGATCGACTGCAGCATCATATTGTATAGGTCCTTCTGCTAACAAATCGGGTTGTTGTTTCTTCACAATTTCCATAGCCTTGGCTACTTTCTCCACACTTTCTCCTTTACCGGAATCACCCGAAGAATAAGACAAAAGCGCAACCTTGGGTTCTATACCCAAATTTTTAGCGATTTGGGCGGCCTGAGCTGTAATTTCAGCAAGTGTTTGACTATCAGGTTCTGGATTAATAGCGCAGTCCCCATAGATTAAAACACGTGCAGGCATGCACATAATGAAAATAGAGGATACCTTGCTGACGCCAGGTTTAGTTTTTATTATTTCCAAAGCTGGTCTGACGGTATCTGCCGTAGTATGGGCTGCTCCGGAAACCATACCATCTGCATCACCACAATAAACCATCATTGCAGCGAAATAATTAATATCAGTCATTCGCTCAAGAGCAATAGGTAAATTAACATTTTTATGTTGACGAAGCTGGTAATATTGTTGAGCGTAGTTTTCTCGCTTTGCGGATTTTTCAATATCAATAATTGTTGCATTTGACAAATTCAAATCCAGACGTTTGGCTAATAAATTAATCTTTTCAGTTTTACCCAAGAGCGTAATCTTAACAATATTACGCTTTAGTAAGTGATCTGCAGCAATTAGTATTCGGGCATCATCACCTTCTGGAAGAACAATATGCCGTTTTAACTGCTTTGCCCTATGGATTAAGTCATAAAGAAATACGGCTGGACTTAATTGTGGTTTAACTGAATTATCACTCAGTAATTTTGTCAAGGGTTCATGGAGATAAGGACGCATCGTTTCTATAGCTGTTTTCACTTTATCTGGATTAGATTCACTTAAACTAAATTTTGCTGAAAACAGAGTGGTAGCCGTTTCATAGGTTTTAAGTGCTGTTAGTAAGACCGGAAAGGGGTGATCGAGGCCTGCGAGAATTTCACAGATAGCGGTTCCGGGCATTTCACCTCCGGTTAAAACAATACCGGCTATTTTAGGATAATAAGCTGATTGATCGGCCAGAAGTGAGCCTAAAAGAATATCAATGCGATCATCTGGCGTGATAATAAGCATACCGCTTCTATCAAGACGTGATTGCAAGAAATTACTTACAGTCTTGGCAGCAATCGTAAATTGTCTGACGGGACGGTGTAACTCGCTTTCTCCACATAAAATTTTAGCATCTAAAGTGGTCACTATATCGCGAACAGATGGGTTAGCCAGAGATTCAAACTCGGGAAGAATGGCTGTAAATGCCAGTTTGGGTAACTGCTTGTTAAAAAGCTCGGATGCTTCACTTTCATCAGAAGGCGACACTTGGTTAATAATAACTCCCGCAACACGTGCATGCGCTTTTTTGCTCACTTCCAGAGCAGTCTTTAAGATAGAAAGCGTATGCTCCAAGGTTCTATCTTTAGCTGAAACTACTAAGACTACATCGCAATTTAGTTGATGCGCGAGTGTTAAATTAAACTGATATTCAAAAACATCATTGTCACTTTCAAAATCGCTGCCCTCAAGATAAATCAAATCATCCTGGTTTTGAGTTTTGGTTGCTTCTAATACCGCTGAAAGTAAATCTTCAGGTTGCGTGCGCATAAGCGCAATGGCTTTATTGACATCCATGATCGGTGTTAGAGATTGTTCTGCTACTGCTTCCAGTAATGGAATTTGCGACTCATCTGATTCCGTAAATAACTTAAAGCATTGAATAGAGTTTTGCTGTTCTTTAAGCGCTGATAAAAAACCCAACGATACAAACGATTTTCCTGGTCGCTTTTCTATGCCAGTTAAGTAAATTTTTTTGTGCATGGTTAAACCTCAAACACGTTGATCATTAACTACAGGGATCAAATCAAAAGAGCGATCGAAGCAGCAAAACTTGTTCTAAGTCTTGTATTGTAAAGAAATTGTAGAGTTTTGTATAAAAAATATTGCAATAAAACTTCAATTTGTAAAGAAATTGCAGGTTTTTGTAATAACTTTATTTGATCGTCCTTTTTGCATAGACAGCTAAAAATTGCCATGTCATATTCGAGGTGAATTAGCTAACAGAGGAGGGCATCCAATGTTAAGAGTAGCTAACAAAAAAATAGTTTGGAATAGGTTGCCGCAAGGAGTAGTTCCCCTGTTCTTCATTCAAGTTTTTGCGACCTTAAGTTTTAGTGTGCTTTATTCGACGCTGGTTTTGTATATGACTGGCAAACTTGGTTTATCCATTAAATTGGCTAATAGCGTTACGGGTATATTTGTTGCTCTTAACTTTACTTTACACCTATTGGGTGGTTATTGCGGTGGGAGATTTTTCTCAAATCGAGCGCTGTTTTGTTTTAGTATGTTTGCGCAAATTGTTGGCTGTATTTTATTAGCCAGTATCAATGTAGCTTACCTTTATTATGGTTTAGCCACTTTTTTAATTGGCTGTGGTCTTAATGTTGCCTGTGTTAACTGTATGCTAACGCAACGTTTTAAACCCCAAGACCAACGCCGTGAAACCGTTTTTTTGTGGAATTATGCAGGAATGAATATCGGTTTCTTTACTGGTTTTAGTTTGAGTGGTTATTTTCAATTATCGCAAAATTATCAACGCTTATTTTTATTGAGTAGTTTGGGTAATTTGGTTGCTCTTTTTATTTGTTTATACTGTTGGCACAGTTTAGCCGATCATGAAACTGTTTATTCGCGTCTTTCTAGACAAAAGAAACGACAAGCTTCTTTGGTTGGCATATTGGTTATTCTTTGTATGCCTTTGCTTTTAAGCCAATTGATTCATTTTGCCAATTGGGCAAATAAGTTGGTTTTGTTTACTGGTGGATTAATGTTAGCTGTTGCTTGTTGGCTCGCATTCCAGCAAAATGTTATGGATGCACAAAAAAAGATGCTCGCTTTTGTAGTGTTGATGTTAGTGAGTACGGTGTTTTGGATGTTGTATCAGACCGGGCCTATGGGTTTAACCTATTTTATCGATAACAATGTTGATCGTAATTGGCTGATGATGACCATCCCTCCACAATGGTTTCAGAATATCAATACGTTAAGCATTGTTATCGGTGGGCCATTATTAAGTTCATTATTGAACCATCTGCGTTCGCGTGGCATACCTATTAATATTCCTGTGCAATTTGCCTGGGCCTTATTGTTAATTAGTTTAGCGTTTATAATATTGCCTGTAGGGATAATCAGTGCAAATTCGGTTGGATTGGTTGCCCCTGGATGGATCTTTCTCAGTTTTATTCTCCAAAGTGCCGGTGAATTGCTTATCGCACCTATTGGTTATGCGATGGTAGGCGCGCTAATACCTAATTCTCTACAAGGCGTGATGATGGGCATGTGGATGTTGAGCACCGGTGTAGGGGCGATCTTATCAAGTTATAGTTCTAATTGGATGATGGGCGGGCAAGACAGTATTTCACCTGTACTCACTAATTCTAGCTATAGTCGTGTATTTTTAGAGCTAGGCTTAATTGCTCTAGTTGCCGCTTTGTTAGTATTTATTTTAAGACCACGGTTATGTAAATGGATTGAAAATATGCAATCTGAAGTAGTTAATGAAGCAAATGCAGCGGTAGTTAACAACTCTGTTATAATCACACCCACGCGTTAATTTTCGGCATAGCTTGGCTTTGTTACGAAATCATTCTAGTGTGTGCTTGTGAGTAATCCTTTTATTCCAATTGAAACGGCAGATTTAATGTGGTGTGATGGTTTGCCGTTTTCTACCCGATTTAATGACATTTATTTTTCTAATGAAAATGGTTTGTTAGAAGCGGAGCATGTGTTTATCACCGGGAACAACCTCATAGAACGTTGGCAACGGTTAGCCACTGAGGGACGTGGTTCTTTTGCTATTGCAGAAACAGGTTTTGGTAGCGGTCTTAATTTTTTATTAACTTGGTCGCTGTGGCTTAAATATGCCCCTCAGCAAGCTCGGTTGCATTTTATCAGTTGCGAGAAATTCCCTTTGCGACGAGAGGAGCTTGCTCGTTGTTTAGCTTTATGGCCGCAATTAAAGAACTTAGCATTGGTTTTACAGGCAGATTACCCTATTTTAACGCCAGGATTTCATCATCTACAATTTGAAAATGGCAGAGTCAATTTAACTTTGATGCTTGGAGAAGCTAGCCACTGTTTTCATCAACTTTTAGTTTGTGGGGATGTTAAACTTGAAGCAGAATTAAGGACAAATCATATTGATGCCTGGTTTTTGGATGGTTTTGCACCAGCCAAAAACCAGCAGATGTGGAGTGAAGAGCTTTTTCAGATAATAGGGCAATTATCTAAACCAGGAACAACGCTTGCTACCTTTTCTGCTGCAGGTGTTGTTAGAAAAAATTTGCAAGCCGTTGGTTTTGAGGTCAAAAAAATCAAAGGCTTTGGTCAAAAACGTGAAATGGTGGTTGCTGCATTTAAAAAAGCAGAGTTCGCCTCCTCGCCAAGAGCTCGGGTTACACCTTGGCAAAGTGGTATTCCAAGAATTGTCAATGAAAAAAAGGCCATTGTTTTAGGTGCAGGATTGGCTGGTTGTTATCTTGCTCAAGCTTTAGCGAAACGGGGTTGGCAAGTTAATTTAATGGATGCTCAGAATGAAGTGGGTTGTGGTGCATCAGGGAATGCCCAGGCAGTTTTATACCCAAAATTATCCGCTTATCGCTCACCTTTAACTCTATTTATGCTAAATGCTTTTCTTTTTGCTCATCGCATTTATAGCCAATTACTTCATAAACATGATATTGGTAAATTGTCGGGGATTTTGCAACTGGCCTTCAATGATAGAGAACAGGCTTCACAGCTTGGTTTAGAGAAATGGTTGGCTGCTTATCCTGAGTTGGGTGTTCTTGTAGATCAGCAGTGTGCTACGGAAATTGCTGGAATTCACTTAAATACTGGTGGTTTGTTCATCCCTCACTCTGGATGGTTGGATTCACGTGCATTATGTAATATATTTGCTCAAGAAAAAGGAGTCAATTGGATTCCTGACACAGTAATAAGAGAATTAGTCTTTAGAAATGAGCAATGGCATGTAGCAGGGCATAAGGCCGACGTATTAATCATTGCGAACGGCAATCAAGCGAATCAATTTAGCCAAACCTCTTTTCTACCACTGAAATCAATTCGTGGCCAAATGACAATGATTAGCTCAAACCTTCCTAGTGAAAAATTAAAAATACCCTTGTGCGGCGATGGCCATGTTTTACCAGCAAATAAAGGTATGCATGCCATTGGAGCAACTTATCATTTAGACATTACTAAACAAACTTGCTATGAAGAGGATAATAAGAGCAATCTCGCAAGGTTGGAAAAAATCCCTACAGAATTAGTTTGGTCTGATGAAGTGATTGACAATTGGGCTGGTGTGAGAGCAGCTACTCCCGATTATTTACCTTTGGTGGGTCCTGTGCCGGATGAGCAGCTTTTTAAAGCGCGTTTTGCTGATTTAGCAACGAATGCTAAGCGTTGGTTGCCTACTCCTGGTGTTTTTTACCCCGGTTTATTTCTGTGTGCCGGTTTTGGTTCGCGGGGGTTAACGACGGTTCCGCTTAGCGCTGAATGGTTAGCATCACTGATTAACAATGAGCCCTGGTTTCTGCCTCGCACCTTAGTGCAATCTTTATCGCCAGCTCGTTTTTTACGTAAAGAATTAACAAAAAATTTGCATCAAGATTAAGATTCATTTTATAGCCTATACTTTTACAGTATGGGCAAAGGAATTGGTCAAAATTATCAAGTTACTTGTAAGATAGGAATTTTGAACTATAACTTTATATCAATAATTAATCAGGAGTAGCCATGAAGGCAAAAGTAATTGTCTACAGGGAGCATAAAGAGGGTAATGAAAATTTTGAGTTAATGGCTGGTCATCTGTCTTTAGTGATGAATATACTGAATAGAATGGATTCAACGCAGTTAACACAAGATTTACTCTCGCATTTAACTGAATCTTCTCATTTTCTAAGGGAAAGTCTCAACTTGGCTGACAATCAATCCAGACAGGTCACAAAAAGAGCCTCTATTCAACCTGCGATTCTACAAGCGCGACATTAAAACTGCCATATGCTTTGTTTTTTTGCTTTCTTAAGGAAGAAAAAAATCAAAGCATATTTAATAAATCAAATAAATAGTAGCCCAAGCTGCTTATTGATAGCTTAATCTTCCCTGTTTTTTTTTGAACATGTTAACATATCTTTTTCAGAGAGAGAAAAGTGAGAGTATTGCTTCTCTAACATGAGATCGTTACTCTTCGAATCCACAGGTTAGTCAATGGGGTAGTCCGTGAACAGCATTGAAATTTTTCAAATTGATTCATTTACTGACAAAATATTTCACGGGAATCCGGCGGCAGTATGCCTGCTCAATGATTGGCTCAATGATGAATTGATGCAGGCTATTGCTGTTGAAAATAATCTTTCGGAAACCGCTTTTATTATTGAGGATAAAAGTGGTTTTCATATCCGTTGGTTTACACCGCGGGGTGAAATTAGTCTTTGTGGACATGCTACCTTAGCCGCAGGTTTTGTTTTACATGAGCTAGGTAAATGTTCTAAAGATACGGTTCATTTTTCGAGTCCTAGTGGACTTCTTTCGGTGAGAAAAAAAGGAGAGAGCTATACTCTGGATTTTCCTCGATTAAATTTTCAATTGAGTGAGACCCCGGAACTAATTGCAGCCTTAATTGATAAACCTTATGTGGATGTTTTTGAAAGTGACTTGGATTACCTAATTTTACTTGCTGATGAAAATAAAGTGTTGCATGCTCAAGTCGATCTTAAAGGGTTAGTCAAATTACCGAAACGTGGATTAATTCTCACATCTCGTTGCAGTGGTGCAGATTTTTATTCACGCTGTTTTTACCCAAGGCATAACATTGCGGAGGATCCGGTCACAGGGTCAGCTCATTGTGTTCTTGGACCTTTTTGGGCTGAGCGCCTCAATAAAAAGATCTTGCATGCTATCCAGGGTTCTTTCCGCAAAGGGGAGTTAACTTGTGAAATTCATGACGAGCGAGTTCATATTTCAGGTCATTGCACATGGTATTCAAAAGGGTATTTGGTTATTTGATTATAAGTCTTAGCCTCCAGGAAGATGAATTTGTACATTAAAGGTAACTACATGTCCCATTTGGATTGGTGTTGAAAAAATTACCTGATTGAGATAGCCTGCACCAACGTTTAACCATTTTGATGCTTGTTGATCAAGACCAATCGATAATCGATTTTGATCAATGGTTTTAGTGGAAAGCCAGTCTGGCCGGTTAAAGTTGATAAAGAACTCATTTGAGCCAACAAGGCTAATACTGGTTGTAAGCGGGTGGCTAATAAGAATACGCTCTCTAAATCGATAACCCCATTGGTCGGAGCCTTTACTTCTGCGTTGTTCAATGCGTGATCTAAAAAAAATTTTATTGGAATTCAGTGTTTCATTGTAAATAACATCTTGCCATAGGCGAAATTCCTGATTTTTGGTATCTTCATCTTGTGCAGTGGAGAGCCAACCTGTACCTAACCAAAAAGCCCATTGCGAGGAAGCATTATAACCGCTGCTAAATCGCGACAGGAATTGCTCAAGTACTCTAGGGTCGTTAACAAGCCGTACTTGTGGTTCAATTTGATAGGAAAATTTGCCAATATCCGTATTCAGGCCAAGAATTGACCAGAATTTCTGTGTGGTTTGCATAGCTGGCGAAGTGGGAGAATATAGAGCTGGACCCAATATAAGCAGTAAATAAAAAAAGCGTGAGAGATTCATTGGGGTGTAGAGTACCTTGTAGTTCATGCCTTTATTTAGGGTTTGTTGCCAGATCTTACATTGCTTAACTTAACAAAAAATTTATTAAAAGCACATGGCAGGACCGAGATAATTGTTCTAAGCTGAAAACGCTGGAGTTTTAATTTACAGACACCAGGGGTTGCTGTCATTGCATAGGCGTCCCCCTAAAACTAAGGATAGTGATTATGGATACATGGAACAGTATAATTTTTATGAAAACCAATAAACCCTGGTCTGATTTAAGCACAATGGCCAAATGGGATGGGGTAGAAAAAATGTGGTCCACTACAGGTGATTGGGACTGGTGCATTAAGCTGGATATGAAAAATTCTTCTCCTGAAAAAACAGAAGCCTTTGTTGCGCGTATGCGTGATGGGCATTGGGCAACTGAAACCAAAACAAATTGGTGGAAAGAAGTATCTGTAAAATAATCATGTGCCCGGATAGTGTTCCGGGCTTTGATTCGGCCCTTCTTCTCGTCCTAAATCATCGTTCTATCGGTTAAATAGCTTGTTTTTCCACAGGTTTAGCAGTTGCTATCAGACTGCCAGCATGATAAAAATGCCGTTCACAATGTCAAGGAGTGAATATTGATGTCTATGGGAAAGCGCTTTAGAACGCTTGTTCAAAATCATTCTCCATTACAAATTGTCGGAACCATCAATGCTTATTCTGCAATGCTTGCTGAATCAGTTGGCTGTGAGGCAATTTATCTATCCGGCGCAGGTGTTGCCAATGCCTCTTATGGTTTGCCTGATTTAGGTATGACTAGTCTTACTGAGGTGTTAGAAGACGTTAGGCGAATCAGCCAAGCCTGTTCCTTGCCTTTATTAGTTGATGTTGATACTGGTTGGGGGCACGCATTTAACATTGCTCGAACTGTACAACTAATGGAGCGGGCTGGTGTTGCCGCCATTCATATTGAAGATCAAGTGCTCGCTAAGCGTTGCGGGCATCGTCCCAATAAAGCGATTGTTTCAATGGAGGAAATGGGCGATCGCATTAAAGTAGCAGTAGATGCGCGAAGTGATGACAGTTTTGTTATTATGGCACGGACCGATGCCTATGCTGTTGAGGGAATGAATGCTGCGATAGAGCGCGCTCAATTCTGTGTTGAATTGGGCGCTGATATGATTTTTGCAGAAGCAATGACGACACTGGATGAATACCAGATTTTTAGTAAACAGGTTAAAGTGCCTATCCTGGCCAATATTACTGAGTTTGGTAAAACACCGTTATTTACCAGGGATGAGTTGGCTAAGGCTGGTGTGCAACTTATTTTGTATCCTTTGAGTGCTTTTAGAGCTATGTCACAAGCAGCTTTACTTGTTTATAAAGCAATTAAGGAAGAGGGGACACAGAAAGGCTTGCTGGAGAGCATGCAAACACGTAATGATTTGTATGAGGTACTGGGGTATCACGATTATGAAAAAAAATTAGACCAATTGATGGAGGGTGAGGATGGTCAATAAAGCAGCAGGAGGATTGGCTGGTGTAATAGCTGGGCAATCGGCTATAGCCACTGTAGGGCTGGCTGGAAAAGGGTTAAATTATCGTGGTTACTCCATTGATGATTTGGCCGAGCATGCAACGTTCGAGGAGGTGGCTTATTTACTTCATTATGGTAAGTTACCTACAAGTTCAGAGCTTAGCACTTATACAAAAAAATTGGTTGGTTTGCGCCATTTGCCTGATACATTAAAGACTGTATTGAAATTAATCCCTAAAAATACGCATCCAATGGATGTATTGCGGACTGGCTGTTCAATGTTAGGTACCTTGGAACCAGAAAAGGATTTTGCTCAGCAATATGACATTGCTGATCGACTGCTAGCCTTATTCCCGGGCATGATGTGTTATTGGTATGCTTATCATTTTAAAGGGAAAGAAATTAGTGGTGAAAGTAATGAAGACACCATAGGGGGGCATTTTCTTGAACTGCTTCATGAGCGTAAGCCATCTAAGTTGGAAAGTGACATGATGAATGTTTCCCTGATTTTGTATGCTGAGCATGAATTTAATGCCTCCACCTTTGCGGCTCGCGTTACAGCTGCTACTCTGGCTGATTTCTATTCAGCAATTACTTCAGCAATTGGTACCTTACGTGGCCCTTTACATGGTGGAGCAAATGAAGCTGCAATGGAGTTGATTGAACGGTTTAAAAGTCCAGAGGAAGCTGAACAGCGTTTAATGGAAATGCTGGCTAATAAAGCGAAAATTATGGGTTTTGGCCATCGTGTCTATAAGGATTGCGATCCTCGGTCAGATATTATTAAGGCGTGGTCGCATAAATTAGCTGAATCCAAAAACGATCTATTGTTATACACGGTTTCAGAAAGTGTTGAAGCGGTAATGCGGCGTGAGAAGAAATTATTTCCAAATCTTGATTTTTACAGTGCATCAGCTTATCACTACGCAGGTATACCGACCTTTTTATTTACCCCTATCTTTGTGATGTCAAGGATTACCGGTTGGTCAGCACATGTTTTTGAGCAACGTGCAGATAATCGTTTGATTAGGCCAACTTCCGAATACACTGGACCTGATGCTAGAAAATTTATTCCTATTGAGCAGCGAGGATAATATGCATTCCTATGTAGAAGACAACGTTAAACCAGATTATGACAGTGTACTAACAGATATTGCTGATTATGTATTGGATATGGAGATTAAGAGTGCAGCTGCTTACGAAACAGCTCGCCTTTGTTTAATGGATACTTTAGGTTGCGGCATGTTGGCGCTTAATTTTCCTGAATGTACCAAATTGCTGGGGCCTGTTGTCCCTGGCGCGGTTTTGCCAGGCGGGGCACGTGTACCCGGTACTAATTATGAACTTGATCCGGTGCAGGCGGCATTTAATATCGGGACTATGGTGCGATGGCTTGATTTTAATGACACTTGGCTCGCGGCTGAATGGGGGCATCCATCTGATAATCTGGGTGCGATTCTGGCTGTGGCTGATTATATGAGTCGACAAAATCTCCAGCAGGGTAAAGCAGCAATTACCATGCATGAAGTATTGACTGCAATGATTAAGGCACACGAGATTCAGGGATCTCTGGCGTTAGAAAATAGCTTTAATCGCGTTGGCTTGGATCATGTTTTGCTAGTCAAGGTTGCCAGTGCAGCCGTTGCTGCCCTATTACTTGGTGCAGATAGAGATACAATGCTTCGTACTTTATCGCAAGTTTTTGTGGACGGACAAAGCCTGAGAACCTATCGCCATGCTCCGAATGCTGGTTCACGTAAATCGTGGGCTGCCGGTGATGCGACGTCGCGTGCTGTACGTTTAGCCTTGATTTCTGCTCGTGGTGAAATGGGCTACCCCAGTGCTTTAACAGCCCCTAAATGGGGATTTTATGACGTTTTATTTGGTGGAAAAGCCTTTAAATTTCAACGTCCCTATGGCAGTTATGTCATGGAAAACATTTTATTTAAATTATCTTATCCAGCGGAGTTTCACGCTCAAACCGCTGTTGAATGTGCTGTTGCTTTACATCCGCAGGTAAAAGCGCGAATCGCGGATATTACACGGATAGAACTTGTAACTCATGAGTCAGCAATTCGTATCATTAGTAAGCAAGGTGCTTTGCATAATCCCGCTGATAGAGATCATTGCCTGCAATACATGGTAGCGGTCGCTCTTTTGCACGGTGATCTACGAGCTGAACATTATGAAGATGAAACGGCCTCTGATCCACGTATTGATGAACTACGTGAAAAAATGCATGTGAGTGAAAATCAACAATTTTCGCGTGACTATCATGATCCTGAAAAACGCTCTATAGCAAACAGCATCAAGCTATTTTTTAACGACGGTACAGAATCACAATTGATAACGGTAGAATATCCTATTGGCCATAAACGACGCCGCGAAGAGGGGCTTTCGGTTTTGTTAGCAAAATTTAAACGGAATTTAGCAACCCGCTATGCGCCTGCACGTGTTGAGGCAATTTCCAAGGCAATGGATGATACTAATTCATTAGCAGCCTTGTCGGTTGTTGAGTTTATGGCTCTTTGGCAGATTTGAGCGAAGCAATAATGAAGAAGAAAAACGCTAGGATGTTTTTTGCTGCTTTCTAGCGTTTTTGTTGTTCAATTAGAATTTTCGTTTAATCCCGGCTGTAGCCAGAATCTTGGTAGCAATTTCCTCAATTGAATAGCGAGTGGAATTGATATAGGGAATGTTTTCGCGTTGGTACATCGTTTCGACCTCAGCAACTTCACGTCGACATTGTTCCATCGAAGCGTATTGACTGTTAGGGCGTCGTTCTGTACGTATATGCTGTAATCTCTCCGCGTCAATTGTGAGTCCAAACAATTTATTCTTGTAAGGCCTTAATGATTCTGGTAAGCGAAAAGAGGTTAAATCATCCTCGGCAAAAGGGTAGTTGGCGGCCAAGACACCGAAGTGTAAGGCCATATAAAGGCAGCTTGGCGTTTTGCCGCAGCGTGATACCCCAATTAAAATAATGTCTGCTTTTTCATAGCCACGTGTTTTAATGCCATCGTCATGGGCTAAGGCATAGTCTACTGCTTCAATACGTTGAGTATATGATTGCGGATTTGCGACACCGTGAGTACGCCCTACAGTATAAGATGATTTGGCTTGCAACTCATGCTCGAGAGGTCCAAGAAAAGTATTAAAAAGATCAAAAACTTTTGCTTTAGACTGTTTAATTGCTTGAGCTATATCTGGGTTAATCAAAGTCATGAAGATGAGCGGTTTAATACCTGTTTCTTCGTAAGAAGAGTCTATGCGTGCAACTGCTGCTTCTGCTTTTGCGACAGTATCAATGTAGGGAATAGTAAGTTTCTCAAACTCAATGTTTTCAAATTGCGTAATTAAACTATTGCCTAAATTTTCAGCGGTAATCCCTGTCCCATCTGAAATCATGAAAACATATCGTTTCATCTATACCCCTTCTTTAGAGAGTAGTCTCTAAACTCAAATTTATGATTCTAATCGATTAATAATCTTGCTACCAGCTTATAATAGCTTGGCAAGGTAACTCGCTTCTGTTATTTTCATGAGAGTGATGATTATTGGAAAAGAGATGACAAGCTCGTCTGATAAATTAAAGAATTTGTTGGCCTGGGCTACCGAGGTCCAAGCAATTGCTCAGATTGGCCTTACCTACAGTACTGATCTCTACGATAAAGAACGTTATGAACAACTGGCAAGACTAGCTGTTGAAATGATGTCAGATGTTGTGGATGTAAAGAAAGAGGTTCTTCAGGCAACTTTTCTAAATCAAGCTGGCTATGCGACACCTAAAGTTGATGTCAGAGCCTTGATAATCCAAAATGATGAACTATTATTAGTGCGTGAGGCACAGGATGGAAAATGGGCGTTACCGGGTGGCTGGGCAGATGTCAATTATTCTCCTTCTGAGTGTATAGTGAAAGAAGTACATGAGGAAACAGGATTACAGACCCGAGTAAAACGGCTTCTTGCCTTATGGGATACTGCAAAACATGATCATCCCCCCCACTGGCCTTACATTTATAAATGCATTTTTTATTGTGAGGTAATTGGAGGGCAATTTACCCATAGTCATGAAATTCTCGATATAGGTTTTTTTAGTCTGGGGACTTTACCGCCACTGTCAGAATGCCGGATTACTAGAAGCCAGCTCGAAAAATTAATGAATTTATATGATTCCAATGATTTTTGTACTGTTTATGATTAAATTCCGGGATAAATAAAGATTATGGAACCAGATCGCTACGAGCAAAATAGTAAAGTTTTTATTCTTGGTATCGTTACGCTACTACTTAGTTTAACTTTATTTGCTCTTGGCTTTTATGTAGTTCCCTACCTTTTTTGGGGCTGGAATTATGATATACCTGCAATTGTTTTAAATTGGCATGAATGGTTAAAAGAATATTATGAGTTTAGTGAAGCTGGGGCTTCCTGGATAATTTTTCTCATTTTTATTATTCCAGCCCTGATTTGCGGTTATATTTCCCATCTTGCCTCAAATCACATAGATAATAAAATCCATGGTATTGAACCGGTAAAAACAGACAAGCAGATAGAAATAAAAGAAGAAGTAAAAGCGACGCTAAGTTTTGGTTTCAAAATAGTGTTGCTAATTGTGTTAGTTTTATTAGCGTTGTCGTTGCTACAATGGTTATTAACTGTCCCATAAAAGGAGCTGGCATGCTTTTTAAACGGTTTAAAATTAGAAGATTAAATAAAAAAATAAAGGCGATGCAGCACAACCGTGTTCATAATCAGCCCAAAGATGACGTGTTAGCAAAAGAAATTTCTTATTATCATGAGTTAGGAGCTATCTATCATTCTTTAATAGGCCATAAAAAATATCCTTTCTCGGATGTAATGGTTGTTGCCTGCTTACGTGCGGCTTCAACATTGGATGATCCAGTCGCTGGATACCAACTAGGAAAAAAACTACTGGATGAAGCCAACTACAGAGCAAAACTTGAGGAAGGAAAACTTTTTGCAAGCCCAGGAAATGAGCGTCAAATGCTTCAGCTTTATGAAGAGGCGCATGTCTATTTGCAAGCTGCAGAAAAACTTGGGCATGTTGAAGCAAAACGGTTACGGGGCTTATGCTATATAAATGGTTGGGGTGTGACTCCTGATCGTGATAGAGGATTTGAGTTAGTCGTTGCCAGTATCGAGCAGGAAAACAGTTGGGATAGAGTTCCACAGATCTTTGCGGCAATAGGCTTGAATAAACCTGAATTCTTCTCCGCGTTAATGAAACATCGTAATAAAAGTTGATTCAATTGGTCATTATAAGGAGATCAGAGCTCTACTGAGCTCCTTAGTTAAAGAGAAAAGTTAAATACCAATTTATAAAAGACTTTCCACAAAATAGCGAGACGAGGCCAGCAATACAGAGAAAGGGACCAAAGGGAATTGGTGTATTTTTTGTTGTTTT
The DNA here is from genome assembly GCF_900452385.1 of Legionella donaldsonii. Lineage (NCBI taxonomy): Bacteria > Pseudomonadati > Pseudomonadota > Gammaproteobacteria > Legionellales > Legionellaceae > Legionella > Legionella donaldsonii. Next base: position 1,643,599 of record NZ_UGOA01000001.1, read on the forward strand.
TCCTTTGGCTTTTAGATAGATAACTCCTATTAGGATACCACTTAAGGAAGCAAATAATAAAATAAGGGGTAACTGAGTCCAGCCAAACCAGGCACCAAATGCGGCAAATAATTTAAAATCACCGTGCCCCATTCCTATTTTACCAGTACATAAATAAAAGATTTGAATAAATAGCCACAGGCATAGATAAGCACAGGCAGCACTTAAAACGGCGTCTGATAAAGACGTAAAAAGCGATTGCGTATTAGCGATTAAGCCTAGCCAAAGTAGGCCTAAAGTTAGACTATCTGGTAAGAGTTGATGCTGGAGATCAATAAAGAATAAGCTAATACTAAACCAGATAAATAACAGTGCGAAAACCAAGGTTAAATTAAAATCGAAATGCCAGGCAGCTAATAGAGCAAGTAAACAACTGAGGCTTTCAACCAAGGGATAGCGTGGTGAAATGGAGTGTTTGCATTGCCTGCAACGGCCACCTAAGAATAAGTAACTAAGCAATGGAAGATTATGTATTGCGGGGATCATTGCCTTGCAGGCAGGACAGAATGAGCGAGGCAAAAATAAATTTATTTTTTCGCTTAATTCTGGAGACATGTTCAGTATTTGACGACATTCTTTCTTCCACTCAGCCTGAATCATTCGAGGTAAACGATAAATAAGAACATTTAAAAAGCTGCCTATAGCCAAAGAAAACAGGGCAAGCAAGATGTAAGTTGTTGGGGAATGAATAATTTGCAATTGATTAAGCATTATTTTCTACACTATTGAGCCAAGTTTAAAAATAGGAAGATACAGGGCAATTATCAAAATACCTATCAGCAGTCCTAAAAGTGACATAATAATAGGTTCTAACAGATTGTTTAAAGTACTTATTGCGCTATCTACCTCTTCTTCATAATAAGTAGCTATTCTAGTCAGCATCAGCTCGAGAGTACCTGATTCTTCTCCAACAGCGATCATTTGAATTACCATTGCGGGAAATAAGGCTTTACTGGCTAAAGCAGTTTGCAACTGTTGACCGTTACCTATCTCTTTCTGAACGTCATTGACTGCCTGGGTATAGATGGAGTTACCTGTTACTTGCGCAACCAATTTTAAAGCTTCCAGTAAGGGAAGGCCAGCGGCAAAAGTAATGGAGAGGGTCCACGCAAAGCGAGCAATAATGATTTTTGTAAGAACAACTCCAAGAAAAGGTGTTTTTAGCAAGAGCTTGTCTAACCATTGTCGAAATTGTTGAGAGCGCTTGAATGCGTAGAATAGGCTATAAATAATACCTAGTACCGTTCCAGTGGATATAAGCCAGTAATTTTTAAAGAACTGAGAGAAATAAATGATACCTCGTGTTAATAAAGGAAGCTCGGCATCAAAGGTTTTGAATAATTGTTCGAATTGTGGAATAACAAATATTAACAGTGCAACTGTGACAAATAGAGCTATGCTTAAAACAGCACAAGGATAGGCGAGTATTTTTTTTATTCCCCTTTTAATGACACCCATTTTTTCTTTATAAACTGCCAGTTTAGTCAGCGTGAGCTCAAGCGAGCCAGATTTTTCTCCGGCATCGACAAGATTGCAAAACAAGGTATTGAAAAATGGTGGATGTTTACGAAAGGACTCTGTGAGTGTAAGTCCAGTTTCTATATCTTTTTTAATAACTTGTAGTAGATTTTTCATTGCTTGATTGCTACAGCTCTTAATAAGTGTTTCAAAGGATTGGATTAAGGGTATGCCTGCCTTGATTAGGGTTGCCATCTGTCGGCTAAACAAAGTGATATCATTTGTGGTAATTTTTTTATTAATACGGAGACAAGAGAAGAACGATTGTTTGCTTATTTTTTTAGTAATCACTCCTTGCTTGCGCAATTCGATTTTAACTGCTGAAAGATTAGGAGCTGCAAGGGAGCCTGTTAGTTTTTCTCCACGGCGGTTGAGTCCTTGCCATTGATAGTAGTTTGTTTTTTTAGTCATACATTACTCAAGGCTACTCGTTGAACCTCTTCTATCGTGGTAAGCCCTTGCTTTATTTTTTCAAGACCTGATTGATAGATAGTGATCATGCCTTCACGTTGCGCTTGTTGGAGAATACCTACTGAATTTCCTCCGGCCATAACAAGTTCTGTTATTGTTTGGGTCATGGGAAGTAATTCTAATAACGCTATTTGGCCGTAATAACCATTGATACATTGCTTACAGCTGCCTGATTTATACAATTGGAGTGTATAGAGTTCTTTCTTATGAAAACCTAGTTTTATTAAATCATCCGAAGGAATATCATTGCGTATCAGTTTGCAATAAAGACATAAGCGTCTTACTAAACGTTGCGCAACTACTAAACGAATAGTGCAAGCAATATTGAAAGGCAGGATACCCATATTGAGTAAGCGGTTCAGTGTTTCAGCAGCACTATTTGTATGTAAGGTAGATAAAACAAGATGGCCAGTTTGAGCTGCTTTAATAGCGATTTCGGCTGTCTCAAGATCACGAATTTCACCAACCATAATAACATCAGGGTCTTGTCGTAAAAAAGCACGTAAGATGGTAGGGAAGGTTAAACCAGCCTTGGTATTAATATTAACTTGGTTAATCCCTGGTATTTTAATTTCCACAGGATCTTCCACCGTTGAGATATTTCTTTCTTCACTGTTTAACAGGGCAAGTGCTGAATAAAGGGAAATTGTTTTACCGCTGCCTGTAGGTCCGGTTACCAGGATCAGACCTTGTGGTTGTGTTATAGCGTTTAAAAATTGTTTTTTTTGAACCGTGTTAAATCCTAGTGCATCAATGCCTAACTGCGGAAGTGCTTGCTCAAGTACTCTTATAACAATTTTTTCACCATAAATGGTAGGGCAAGTATTTACCCGACAATCAATCGTGCGAGTATGGGATATTTTCATTTTAAAATGCCCATCTTGTGGGACGCGACGCTCAGAAATATCAAGATTAGCCATTACCTTAATGCGGGATGTAATCTGATTGGTTAGGTTAAGGGGCGGTGATGTTGCTTCGAATAACAAACCGTCTCGACGATAACGAATGCGATATTGATGTTCATAAGGTTCAAAATGAATATCAGATGCTCTTTTACTAATTGCATCCTGTAAACAATGATTGACAAATTGAATGGCTGGGGCTAACTCTTCAGGTTCTGCATAATTTTCTAAATAGGTCAGGGCAACTGGTGGGGTGTGTTTTTCTTTTTCTGACAGTATCTTGTTAATCAATTTACCGAGTTTATCGCTTTCAACGACTACGATGGAGACAGGGAGCTCTGCATGAAATTGAATTTCTTTTAATAAAAATGGCTTACCAGGATCATCCGTGGCGAGCAATAAGCGATTGCAACGAATAAAAAGCGGCACGATATGGTGGCGGCGAATTAAATGTTCATTAATCAGGGTGTGAGAGATAGAATTGATGTCAATACTATCCAGATCGATGAAGGGAACGGAATAATGTTCTGCTATTGCTTGCGCAAGTTTTTGCGCACAAAATAATTGCTCGCTAATTAAATATTGCAATAAAGTTTGTTTGTTTTTAAAAGCAATTTGTTGATATTCAAGTGCTTTTTCAGTCGTGATAAGTTTATTTTGTACGAGTAATTGGATAATTCCTTGTAATTGTTCCTGTGGCTTTATTGTCTTTTCCATGATTAGCCTTTTAATTTCCCCCAGTTACTATAAAGAAAAAAAAGCCAAATTCAATAGATTGCAGGGTTCTTTGTTCTGCATAAAGGTAAGGTTACGAGATTGGGGACAGACTATTCAGGCAAAAAATTCGCGCTGAAAAGCCCAATGGCAAATTCACACACATTGGGCTCGATTACTGAGGTCATTATCCAAAAAGATATTGGATCCCTAATGAGATGATATAGCTTTTATTGGCAATACCAGCTGCATTATTGAAATAAGCGCGCTCGCCAGTCATGTTGTCTATTATCTCAGTATCAGCTAGTCCCTTTGAATAGTGATTATAGGAGGCTGCGGCGAAAAGCTTCGTACTTTGAGTAAAATGATACCCTGCATCAATCGTTGCTGAATATAACTTTGAATTTTGCCCATGCTCTTTGAAGGTTAGGCCACGAGAGTAGTGTTCATCTCGATCTTGCGCATTAGCCCAATCACTAAATTTAAGCAGAGCATTAAACTCAAAATTATTGATTACATATTTTCCTGATAACCCTACATAAGGAGTATTAAATTTTTGTTGATAACCTATTCCCCCGTCATCATTTACAAAACAACCTATCTCACTACCGTTTTCATACTGATAGCAGCCACCAACTGCACGCCAACTATAGCTATTTCTTTGATACCCTGCGACAAGACCTAACTTATAGTTTTGTTTTTGCATTATCCATGCTCGTAGATTCAAATCCAGTTCATTACCATAATTAAGGTGGGTGTTTTCATGATGAGACCAATCCGTCCAATTAGATTGAAAAGGATCCAGCCAATCATAATCATCCATTGTTGTTTTGCTTTTACCCAGAGTAACCCACCCTCTACCATTGAGACTAAGCCAGGATAGGAAATCATAATTGACTTCACCGTTAACGATAGGTGCGTTTTTTATCCGCCAGTCCAATTGACTCATTTTTCTACCACTCTCCGAATCATAAACGTATTCTTGTGATTTGCCGGATAAGCTTCCCAGTGAGGCACTAAGAGACAAACCATTAAAACTATAATCGGTTGAACCTGTAGAGGCATTGGCATTCAGAGAAAAAGTCAACGGTAGGGCGATAAGAGCCAACATAACTACTTTATTATTTTGCATATTTTTCCTAGTTAAGCGCCGATTATCCCTTCAGCAAATTGGTTAAAAATCGTCGAATTATTATGGCTCACACTGTGCTTGTCAAGAACAATAAAAGGAAATGTTGGTCATGAAGAGATTAAATCGAGCATTTGGTTTTGAAATTAAGTTAGGCAGGATTGAGATAGGGTTGTCTTTCTATTATTGAATAGAGTCAGCTTTGCATAAAAAAGTCTGCTTATACTTAATGGTTATTGTAAATAGATATCTTGCTGTAGACTATGACTGTATGATACAAAAAGGAAGTTTTGCTTATTAAATATGAGGCGAGTGCTTTGTCTTTCGAGGATCTGAAAACTAGGTTTTATGCCCTTGATGACTGGTTTAACTCGCCACAGGGCATTCATTTAGGACATGCTTTTATTGCGGAATTAGCCCATCTTAGCGATTTTTTGTATGGGACTACTTTATTACAGCTAGGAAATTGCGGTGATAATTTATGGCTGCAAGCATTGCATTATAGTCATAAATGGTTAGTTACCCCCTACTTAAATCCAGCTAAAAGTACTCTGGTTAGCTCCTTTACTCAATTACCTCTTGATAGAGAGAGTGTCGATTGTGTAATTGCTCCTTTAACCTTAGAAGCTTTTACGCATCAAAAAAACCCATTAGATGAGATTGATAGAGTTCTCAAACCTATGGGATATGCGGTTTTTTTTGGAATTAATCCCATGAGCTCTTGGGGCGTCAAGATGCATCTGGGAAGCTTGCCTTGCTTTGGTGCTTATGCTGGTAAATCAATGTCTGCTTTTTTTGTAAAGAGAGCGATGGTTCATCGTGGTTATGTACTGTGTAATTTATCGAGTTTTTATTACATTCCCCCAGTAAAAAAAGAAAAATGGTTACATAAATTAGAAATACTTAATGAATTAGGTAAAATGATTTGGCCTTGCCCCCCAGGATTTTATTGTTTGGTAGCCCAAAAGCAGCAAGAGGCTCATCCTGATGTGCTTTTGGAAACTGCTTCCGAAGACGAATTGTTACTAACGAATCGGGTGCCGCTGCAACCCATTTAAATTGCGGGCATCGATCAATAAAAGCACTTAATTGCTTGGATAAGCCCATCAACATTCGGTATAATAATATTGGTTTATTTTTAGGTTAGTTGCATGTCAAAAAAATCACTTTATCGTATAACTTTCGCAAATCAGGAAGCAATTTATGAGATTTACGCGCGTAAAGTTTGTGAAAGTGAAATGTTCGGTTTTCTCGAAGTTGAGGATTTTGTTTTTGGTGAGAATACATCCTTGGTTGTCGATCCCTCTGAAGAGCGTTTAAAGGTAGAATTTAATGATGTGAAGCGTACTTACATTCCAATGCACTCTGTTTTTCGTATTGATGAAGTGAGTAAACAGGGGGCTGCGAAAGTTAGAGATAAATCGAAAGATGAAGGTAAGGTAAGCATGTTTCCAGTTTCTGGTAAACGTAAAGATTAATAACCCGATCGTCAAAATTCTTAGGATATCAGATGTCTATTCCAAGTAAAATCAAAGAGGTTTATGAGAAATCAAGTTGCCTATTTACTACTAAAGAAGTTGAGGCAGCTCTAGATCGAATGGCGATTAATATTCATGAGCAGTTACAGGATAAAAATCCTGTTCTTTTGTGTGTGATGATTGGCGGATTAGTCCCTATGGGAAATTTGTTGCCACGCCTTGATTTCCCTTTAGAAGTCGATTACATCCACGCTACACGTTATCGGGGTGAAATTACAGGTGGGGAGTTGCATTGGAAGGTCAAGCCTAGTACTGACTTGACCGGAAGAACAGTTTTAGTTGTTGATGATATTCTTGATGGCGGTGTTACCTTGGCAGCAATTATTGAGGAAGTCAAGCTGATGGGGGCTGCAGAAGTCTATTGTGCGGTATTAGTCGACAAATACCACAAGCGTGTACCTAATGGTTTAAAGAAAGCTGATTTTGTGGGTTTACAAGTCGATGATCATTATATTTTTGGATACGGTATGGATTACAATGAGTATCTAAGAAATGCGCCGGGTATTTTTGTTGTTGCTCCTGAGCATGATAATTAACAAGCGTTCTAAAATTGTTAAACGAACATTATCCCGTAAAATGCATAGCATTTATACGGGATCCATTTAACGTTCTCTGAGTGCTGTTTGCTGAGCTTTTAAAATGGGTTTTAATAAATAATCCAAGACTGATTTTTTACCAGTCAGAATATCAACTGTTGCCATCATACCGGGTATGATATAAAGCGGTTTTTTCTCATTTCCCAAGTAATTTTTTTCTGTTCTGACGCGAATTAAATAGTAAGTTTCCTCTTTGCCATTAGTTGGTTTTTCATCAGTAATTGTATCAGCACTGATTTGTTCAACCTTGCCAGGTAAGCCACCATAAATTGAAAAATCATAGGCGGTTAATTTAACGACGGCGTTTTGTCCTGGACGGATAAAGCCTATGTCTGCTGGCTTTACTTTTGCTTCAATCAATAAAGTATCATCAAGAGGAACTATTTCAATGATATCCATTCCTGGTTGAATAACGCCACCGATGGTGTTTACTTTGAGCCTCTTTACAACACCTTTTACTGGCGAGCGAACAGTGGTACGAGTTAGTCTATCTTTATCTGCTCGATGGGCAGCATTAAGAGCCCCTAACTCACCTTTAGCTTTATTGAGTTGTTCAAGAGCTTGCGATTTGAATTGATGAATTTTACCTTTTATTTCACTGACAGAACGTTCCAATCTTAAAATTTCAACTTCTGAAATAGCACCTTTGGCAACCAATGGTTTAGAGAGAGATAATTCTTTATCTGCCGCAAGTAAAGCATCATTGAGTTGTTTTAGTTCTTCTTGCCTGGATTGGTATAAGGCTTTTTCAGCCTCAATAAGCTCGGCGTTATTTTCAGCAAATTCTGGTGGAATATTCATTGGTTTTTGATTCATTTCCGCCGTGATACGTAATATCTGAATTTCTAAAGCGGCGATTTTTTTTTGTGCCTCGTCATAGGTTGCCATAAATCGAGTATTGTCAATTTGCATCAATACCTGGTCTTTATCGACGATCTCTCCCTCATGGACGTAGAGTTTACTGACGATACCACCCTCCAGATTTTGGATGACTTGGACTTGGCTTGAAGGAATAACTTTTCCTTGCCCTACAGTCACTTCGTCAAGAATAGCGTAATTTGCCCAGAGAGTAGCGCATATAATAAATAAAACAGCGCTCCAAAGAATAATGTGAGTAAACAGACGTGATTTTTCTTCGCGCCTCATTTTGTTTTCCTCTCGACAGTCATGCCGGCTTTTAATGCTGAAAGTACAGATTCTTTGGGACCATCAGCGATTATCTTACCATCATCAAGAATGATAATTCTATTGACCAGTTCTAACATGGAAAATTTATGCGTTACTAAAATAAGGGTATGATTTTCTGTCATATGCTCAATTAGTTGGGTTTTAAAACGTCGCTCACTGTTGTCATCCATTGCGGAGGTTGGTTCATCAAGAAGCAATATATTGGGATTACGTAACAAGGCTCTGGCGATTGCGATAGATTGCCGTTGTCCTCCCGACAATTCACTTCCTTTTTCACCAACTTGTCTGTCAAAACCATCAGGATGGCTATTTATAAAGGAAGTAACGCCTGCAATATTAGAGGCTCTTATTAAGGAGGCGTCATCAATAAAAGGGGCTCCAACACAGATATTGTCTCGGACACTACCATAGAATAAAGTGATGTCCTGTGGCACATAGCCAATTTGCTGCCTTAAATCATCGGGATTAATTTGGCGATAATCCGTATCATCAAGAAGGATGGTACCCTCGTCAGGCAAATAAAGTTTAAGTATTAAACGCGCAAGCGTCGATTTTCCTGAGCCTACACGACCAATAATGGCAACTTTTTCTCCGGCTTTAATTTTAAAGCTGATCGCTTTTAAAATAGAATTTTTACCATCACCATAGCTAAAGGAGACTTGATGAAATTCAATTTGTCCACGCAACACTGGCCTGTGCAGAAAATGACTATCTTCATTAACATCAATTGGTAATTGCATGATGCGATTAAGCGATGTTAATGCGTTAACGGATTGATAATAACGGGTCAAGAGAGAAGCCACTTGCGCCATGGGAGCAAGTGCACGGCCAGTTAAAATAGTACAGGCGATAAGTGCCCCCATTGTTAAATCGCCTTCACTAATAAGATAGACACCAGCAAGAACCATGATAATCGTCGCAGCCTGTTGTGCGAGAATAGTGAGATTAATGCTGGTATTGGATACCAGACGTAATTTCATTCCTGTTTTTGCGGCAAGACCAATTAATTGCTCCCATCGTGATTGCAGGGCAGATTCCGCAGTGGTTGTTTTTACTGTTTCAATATTGGAAAGTGACTCAAAAAGAATGGCCTGTTTTTCTGCTGCGTATTGATAAGACTGTTTTGTCAATTTTATCAAAGGGAATTGCAGTAAAATACCGATAACAAAAATAATGGGGATAGTAAGTAAAGGAATCCAGAATAAACTGCCACCTATAAAATAAATCACTAAAATAAAAATAACGACAAAGGGTAAATCAACTAAAATTGTTATCGTGCTTGAAGTGATAAAATCACGGAAAATTTCAAAAGATTGAACGGTATTGGTTAAGGCTCCTACTGATTTTGGCCTTGTTTGCATACTGATTCCTAATATCTGCTCAAAAATGTTTGCAGATAATTCAATATCACTACGTTTACCCGCTAAATCAATAAAATGCGAACGTAATGTTTTAAGTAAAACGTCAAAGAGAAACACTAAGCCAACACCGCTGGCTAATACCCACATCGTTGCAATGGCATGGTTAGGTACTACACGGTCGTAGACATTCATTGTAAATAAAGGAATAACCAACGCAAAAAGGTTAATTAGCAGGGAGGCCACCAATACTTCGGAGTAGGTCCGCCAAGACTTTAGGAACACTTTCCAAAACCAGTTTTTTGGGGGTTTCCCTAAGGTTTCTTCGGCACGTGTAGTGTATTTATATTCTGGTTGCACCAAAATGGTTTGGCCAGTATAGCTAGCTGAAATAGCTGCCGGCTCCAGCTGTTCAGTAGGTGTTTGGGGATTAATAATCTTACGCTTTCCTTGGGCATCTTGTATTAATAAACAAGCTTCGCCTTTTTCCAATAGTAAAACAGCAGGAAGTTCATTGTTCTTGATTTTATCGATAGATTTATCGAATATTTCCGCACTCAATGAGGCACGCTCAGCTGCTCGGGCAAATAACTTAACAGTGAGTTTATTTTGTTCCAAAGGTAATCTTGCCGTCAAAGATTGTGCAGAATAGGGGTTTCGATAATAACGGGTTAGTAATACAAGACAACCTAACAAAGAGTCTTGTGGAGGAAGTGTATGTAAATCAATGGTTGACCAGGATTGTCTTTTGAAAGTAGCCATCTCATTACTGTGTTATTGTTTTAATTCAGTATAGAGCGAATTTATTAATTTTTGCTAATTTTTGTTGAGTGATCATGCAAACATCTTTACAAAAGCGAGTCATGATCAAAATATTGCAATAATAGTCGTTGTTAAGCTCATCAACATTTTTAGAATAATAAATTTATAGAAACTTAAATTTATTAGGTAGTTGTAAAACCAGTAGCCTCTCCATTTGATATAATTTAATTCTGAATGTATTAATATTTTACAAAACAAAGTTAAAAGTATACATTTAAAATAGGTCTACTCCAAGAAAATCAGCTATGGGTTTCTTCAGAAAGACTCTCCGCAAAGAGCATTTGTTGGATAGAGGGATCTATTCTGATAGTAAAGGGCATTTGGCGCAAAGAATAGATTACGCGTGGGATGTTTATAATAGCCCTAAACCAAAGTACACAACAGCTCATAAAGATGCGGCTCTTTCATTTCTGCGAGCAAGTTTTAATATCCCTGAAAGTTGTAAAAAAGATCAGGCAGTAGAAAAAATAGCCTCCTTAATGGCATTAAAGGCGGCTAATCCTGACAAAAAATTTGTACCAAAACTACCTGATCCAGAACGACGGGAAGTTGTGGTTGGAGGCACTCCATCTGTGGCTGTAAGGGTAGCTGAGATGAGAGCCCCTGTGGAAGAAGTGGTCAGGTCAGAGCCAATGGCTAAACTTAAGCATATAGCTTCACCTTCTACCGGCCATCTGTCAAAAAGTACAGCTCAAATGGTAGACAAATTTATTAAGAGCGTAAATGGTGATATAGATGAGTTAAACAGGCTTATTAAAGTTTATAACGATACGAGGGATAAAGAAGGAAAAATTAGAGCCCTGCAAGGGGTATATCATTATGCAAAGACTGTGGATAGTAAATACCAAGCTGCATATATGAGTTTTTCAGCGGGTTATCGTGCAACGATTCATCAGACGTTATATAGCAATGTAAAGAAAGAATTCGCAAAGCTCGGAATTGTATCCTTACATAAGGTTTTAGAGATAAATCCTGCCTCACCTCCCATCACCCCTGTTAATAAAGATAGCTTTGCAGAAATACTTGCCAATATGTCGCCTGAAAAGACCTCGCGCTTGCTAACCATTTTAGCCGAGGGGGCACAATTTGATTTGACAGATTTTAAAAGGTTATATAGCCGTGGCGAAGAAGGCTATGAGACATTTCAATCCTTTTTAAAGAAGCATTCTATTCAATTTTTAGGCGGAGGAAATTCAAAAAATTTCAGAATCACCTCCCTTGCTGATGGCTCAGAAATTGTTTTGAAAGTAGATAATCGCTTAAATATGCCCAAAAAAGTTGAAGCCCATCTGAGGGAGCATTCACTCAAAGCAACACTCACTCCAGTTGCAGCGGAGCGACAAGCTACTTATGTGGATGCGAGTAGTAGCGAAACACTGACTCGAACGTTGTTGCTAACTGAATTTTGTGCTGGCGGTGATCTGGAGAGTCATTCAAAACAACGTCCAAACAATGCTGCTCGCCTGCAATCTGCTCTTGATATCTATAGTCAAATGGGAGCGATTCTAAATGATATTAGTCGGGATGGCTGTGGTTTTCCTGACATGAAAAACACGAATTGGCTGTTAGATAGCAATGGAAGGGTACGTCTTGCAGACACCAAATCGTTTGCATTTACCGATGCCTCGGGAAAAATTGATTACAAAAGTCCGGCAAATGAATGGTGCAGTCTTTTATCAACAGGTTATATGAATCCACCTGAATTTAAGCGTTGGGATAGAGTGCCTTTCTCGGCAGATAAAATGCATTCTTTTATGTTAGGAAAAAATTTATATCAATATCTCACTCAATGTAATTTTGAATATCTTTATGGGAAAAATGATGCTGCAGAGTTTGATTTCTCAGCGCCAATCTTCCAAGGTGCACCAGGCCGTCAATTAAAAACGCTCATTTCTTCAATGATTAAAGTCGATCCGGCACAACGCATTCCAGTCAATGAAGCAGTATCTGAATTAACAAGAATCCAAATAATAATTGCTGTAAATGAATGTAATGAAATTTTAGAAAAAATTAACAGGAAGGGATTTGGCAAAGCGGATACAGCAATGAATGCGTTTGTTATGGCTAAGCAGGCTGAGATTCTAAATGCAAAAAACCTAGCTGAGGTTGGTAAAATAAAAGAAGAATTAAAAGCTTTCGAACAAGTTAAAGTTGATCCTGTGTTAATAGAGTTAAGAGAAGCGCTAATTACTTCTGGAGATAGAAACGCTGTCATTGCATTAAATCAAATTCCAGTAAAAGAAAGAGGAAATATAATGGCGGCGACCTCTCCTGAAGCTCTTGTAGCCAAGGAATTGATCGTTGTTTATCGTTATAAAAGTGAATGTAAGAGGATTTTAGCGACGATTGCGCATGAAGAGTTGAGTCCAAACGATGTAGCAATGCGGGATTTTATTGAGAAAAAGAAACTTGCCATTGCAGAAACAACAGATTCTAATGCGCTTTTAAAACTAAAAACCGAACTAACTAGCACCTTGGAGCACTTAAAAAGAGATTCTTCAGTCAAGGAGGTCAAATCAATTATTCAAGACTTTCGCAAGAATGCAGGTTTGTTGACTGTAGGTATGAACGCCAAGGCTGCTCGAATTGAAGATGCTCTCATGAGGGTGCCAATTGAAGAAAGAAGAAATTTACATCGGACATTCCGCAGCATGAAAAAGCTAAAATTAGAATTATCCCCAAGGAATTATCGCATTAGTTAAATTGAGAAAAAGATCAAGCCGATATAAGAAAAAGATCACAGCCCACAAGAGAAGAATCAGGTACCCTTGTCTCCCAAAGACCTATTGGAGAGAAGGATGCTGAATCGAGATACAGTAAGTTCAGAGCAATTGGGGCATTTAGGACTTGTTGCAGCAACGATTAGAGAATTAGGGATAATAGAGAGAATTGATGCACGCCTTGAGTTAAATGAAAAAAAAGGAGGCGTGGTAAGCTATGGTCGTCGAGTAGCGGCGATGGTTATCAATGGGTTGGGTTTTATGAATAGCCGGTTGTATATGACGCCGCATTTTTTCCAAGATAAGCCTGTGGCTCAACTGCTTGGTTCAGAACTAGACGCGGCACACCTGAATGATGACAGTCTTGGTCGCTGCCTGGATAAAATCGCAGAATACGGTGTGACCAGGCTTTATTCGGAATTGGCTTTTGAGATTGCCCGAGAAAAAAATTTACTAAGCCAGAGACTGCATTTAGACAGTACAAGCTTTGTTCTTTACGGCCGCTATGACACAGAAGAGGCCGCGCCCGGGATTGCGCAACCAGACTACGGATATTCCAAAGCGAATCGCTCTGATCTAAAGCAAGTGATGCTGTCACTAGTACAAGGAGGAGCTGCGAATATCCCCTTATGGATGGAGGCCTTAGATGGGAATAGTAGTGATAAAACAAGTTTCCAAGAGACGGTTAGGAGGGTGCAAGCGTTTACACAAAGTATTCATGGGATGCCTGATGGCCTTTGTTTTGTGGTTGATGCCGCCTTTTATGTTCCAGAGCAGTTGGCAAGCCTCAATAACGTGTTTTGGATAACCCGAGTACCTGCACAGCTTAATGAAGCCAAAGTATTGTTGAACAAGCCTTGTGATGCTCTGACCTGGGAGCCGTTTGATGCAAACTATCGTGGAAGTGTTCATGAAACGGTTCTTTATGGTATTCCACAACGCTGGGTTTTGATTGAGTCGCAACAGGCGAGGTTGCGAGAGCTAAAGACTTTTCAGAGGCATTTGGATAAAAAATCTCAAGAGCTCATTAAATCCTTATGGCATCTTGGTCACCAGGTCTTTCAATGTCCTGACGATGCAAAGCAGGCATTAAAACCGCTCATCAAATCACTCAAATACCACCAAATTCATTATGAGATTCTACCTGTTGAACGCCATACAGGGAAAGGTCGCCCAAAACCTGGAGCTCAAAAAATGGTGATTGGATATCAAATACAAGCCTGTCTTTCTACCTGTCTGGAGAGGGTGGGTGCTAAAAAAGAAACACTGGGACGCTTTATTTTGGCCAGTAATCAATGTGATAGCTCGCTATTGAATAATCATGCCATGCTTCAACAATATAAAGAGCAATCCTGTGTCGAATCAAGCTTTAAATTCATGAAAAACAATGCCTTCGAACTGGACTCTTTCTTCCTTAAAACACCTGAGCGAATTACAGCCTTGATGATGGTAATGACGCTTTGTCTCATGGTGTACAATTTTGCTCAAGCTCACATCAGGCAATGCTTAAAGGAGCATGATGAAGCACTTCCCAATCAGCTGGGTAAGCCAGTACAAAATCCCACAATGAAATGGATTGCTGAGCTGATGAACGTGATAGCTGTTGTAACCATCCTGACAAACGATCAAAAACATCGTGTGGTAACTAATCTAAAACCAGTACATCAACAAATCATTTCTTATTTTGGTCAGTATGCTCTTGAAATCTATGGACTTGCCGCAGAATCTGCGCGTGGCACAGGCTTCTCCTGCCTGGCTATTGAACAGAATAATTATAAAAATCGTTTATCTTGGTGCGAAACGTAGGTTACATATCAGTAAAAACCCGGCTGCTGTTGAAGTTCAAAAGGCGATAGCTTCACACCGCTATTGGGGTAAAAGAGGGGAAGTCTATTTGAATAAAGATGGGACAGTTGATGAAAAGAAAGCGGCTAATAGCTTTAAGGATTTTAAAGCCCGCCTAAATGCTGCGAAGGACTCTCCCGCGGAAGAGACTCCTGCTGCGCGTATAAAGACTTAACCGGTTGAAATATGAACTATGTACCTCTCAAGCAATTTTGCAAAATGGCTATAATCAGGCAATTTTATTTCTATGTGGAAATTGACTTAATGCGGAATTTATTTGTTTGTATAATTCAGGCAACCAGCGTGGTTGAGCAAAATTGGAAGTAGCTGGTTTAGCAATCCGCAGGTCGTTAGGAGCAATAATAAGTTTTACATGGCTTAAGCCTACGCGGCGAACGAGAAGAAAAAGCTGATCAATAGCCCGATCTCCTACTGCTAAACAACCAACAGATAATGATTTACCATGAAGAAAAATATTATTACCAAGTCTGCGACGCCCATCTTTACTGGCTTGCAGCCGATCAAAATAATTTGGATAATCAATCATCATTGATAAGTGCATGCTACTGAAGGGATTAAATGTTATTAATCGATATATTCCTTCGGGTATTTGTCCATCTCGTTCCTTGAGTTTGGGGCCTAAACGACCGCTGAAGGCTGTTAAGGGGTAAGTATGGATATAGCGCCAAGTAGTATTGCTATCTTTTGCCCATAATTCCATTCTTCTTTCTTTTTTGAAGGCTAACAATGCTATATCTTTGGGAGGGTATTCGACGTTCGATTTTGCAAATAGTCTAAGTAGTTCTGGCTCAGTTCGCAGACCATATTTTCTCACTGCGTTATCAACCGCATTGTCCCAATTTAATTTGGGAGCCATGCTGTAAGACGATGTAAATACTAATATCGATAAGACTAAAAACAAACTGCGCATAATAGTAATAGTATAAAAATTTCCGATATGTTAACAAAAAATAAACAATGGAACAAATTATCTACAAGGTGATTTTATTTGCTCATTTATTAAAATTATTCTATCTAACCTCTTGTATAAAAAGACAAATTATAAGGAATCTGATTCCTGTTTAAATTTGTTTTGTAATTGTATCGGTAACTGCTTAACAACAAACCCTGGAGCAGAATCCAGCCGTCCTACAGAAGGGAGCAAGCCGTAGTGGTTAGGGCACATAAACCTTACAATACTATCAGGTCCAATTTTATAAAAGACATATTTATAGTCGCAATAAGGTTGTTTGTTAAAGCTAGCCACTTGCAAAATGGGGGTTCCTGGAAGTCTATTTTCAACAAACACGGCATTTACCCATAAATTTCCTAATAAAAGAAACAATCCGGTTATGAGACATGCAGATAACAAACCTGTGCTATAGTGAATCAATTTGGTTTGAGTATTATTGCTTAGGCTGAATAACAAATAAATGGTTGCTGCGAGCAAGATGATTAAATTGAGTGAGTAAATTATAGCGTGGGTGTAATTAAAATAGCTCCCAAGAATTTCACCACCGGAAGCACGGTAATGCAAAGCTAACGCAATAAGGCTTAACCACAAAGAGGCGACAATATAGTTTTTACGTTGTAATCTGATGCCTACAAGAAAAAAAAGGCACCCCAAAAAGGGGAGTAAAAAATGGATCGCATCCATCAAGTTCATCATCAAGCTAGTCCCTTTCTAAAATTAGAGTTAGCTAATTGGCTTAACTCAGTAGAGATATCTCATTAGATTGAGATAGTAGAGTATCAGATTTTTATAGAAATGCACCAGCTATGATTTACTCAGGTTTTGTATTGCACAGTCAATGCAAAGCCTCTTTCCTAATTTCCAAGCCTGTTGACTCTCTAATTAACAATAAAGTGGGCTCTACAACAATTGGTAATTGTTTTTTTGCATGATATGCAGGTAAAGGAAGTTGCCGTTGCAAAAATTGAGGGAGGGCATTACTGACATATATAAGTGAATTTGGCTTATTTTTATTACTTAAATTCATGTGCTTTAATTCATGGGGTTTTAAAGGAGTGCGAGGATGAACGCTTCCCAGCCAGAGCGGTTGATGAAAATGGTGTAAATGATAGTTAGAGCGCCAAATTCTCAAAATTTGCATGGGGTTCCCATCATTAGGCTGATAGGTCATCACGAGAACTGGTTTACGATTTAAGTATAGTTGCGCCATTAGAGGAAGTTGCGCAGAAGCCCCTTGCCCGCTAACTCGAGTTAAGATTGAATTAAAAAGAGAGTCATGCTGCTTTTTC
Source organism: Legionella donaldsonii (assembly GCF_900452385.1). Lineage (NCBI taxonomy): Bacteria > Pseudomonadati > Pseudomonadota > Gammaproteobacteria > Legionellales > Legionellaceae > Legionella > Legionella donaldsonii. The sequence goes on from NZ_UGOA01000001.1 coordinate 1,660,701, forward strand.
CAACCAAAAGCTGTGAGGGCATTAGTAAAATGAATTAACGAACCAGCATACTGAATATTGAATAAACTGATACGTTGGCCAATACGATTGGTACGATACATTGGTAAAAGAGGCTTCCTTTGATTCCACCACAATTCATCAGTAAATACATATTGGGCGAAATAGGGCTGATGCCTTCTTATCGATTTATTATAGGTTAACAAACCAGAGGTCATGCTCGCTAAAAATAATGAAACCAAAATAATGGTAGGTACTAGGAATGAACGAACAGCCTGTTGATTCTGACGCCGATAAAATAACCAATGGCTAAGACTAAGGCTAAAACCACAGAGATAGGCACCCAGGTTATCAGTGAACCAGTTATCCCCCAAATAAATCGATGCTAATCCTGCAAGCAATAAGCTTAAGGATAGGATTATTTTGAAAAGGCCATTTAGTCGTCCTGGATAATAGGTTTTTATATAAAAGATGAGGGATGAAAACAAGGCCGTAGCATAGGTAAGCTCAATAGTTGGAAAGGAGTTTCCAGCTTGAATTTCCAGAAGATCTTGCGGCCGAGGACTGTTGATAAGCAAGTGCACAGTGAGAAGTATAAGGGTACAAAACAAATTGAGGCTTAGCCAATAAGTTAATGAGCGCCAGTCTTGTGCATAAATTGTTAAGGCGATAATAGTTAATATCAAAGTAATTAATGTTAAAGGACTTACTATTTGACTAACTACAATGAAAAAAACATCGAAGGCATGCGTACGCAGGCTTTGCATAAAAAGATGTGTGGGACTATTAAGAACGCTAATCCAGTCACCATGCATTACAAGGGCAGCAAGAATAAGAAATAAAAGAGTACTTATCCCAAGCAACACAACTAGGGCGGCAGTTGGATAATAATTGGTTTCGTAGGCGGGAGTAACCAGTTTGAAAAATTTAGCCCAGTGAGGATGAGTTGAAGACCAGGACCAAAAATCATGTAAACTCGATCTTAGTAAGCGATTAATACGGATAAAGAGCCACTTAAGCCCCACACTCAATAACCAAATACTTGCCAGTAAAACTAAAATAAGAACGAAGAGACGGGTAGCACTTTCAGGGGAGAGTTCACTACTGGCTGCACCAATTAATACACCAGGGGTAACATAAATAATTGCCCAGGCAATAGCAGAAAGGGCATTGGCAATAAAAAAGCGCCAGTGACTCATGTGCATCATTCCCGCAATTACCGGAATAATCGAGCGTAAGGGGCCTATAAATCGCCCTACCAACACGCTTTTACCGCCGTGTCGGGCAAAGTAATCTTTGCCATAAAATAACCAATTGGGGTAGCGGCTAAAAGGCCAGATGTTAATAAGTCGCTCGCTAAAGGCGTAGCCTAGCAAATAACTGCTGCTATCTCCTGCAATTGCTCCCAAAGTTGCAGCAAGAAGTGTTAAATCAATACGCATAACGCCTGATCCGGCAAGAATACCAATAGCAGTCATGGTGACTGAGCCAGGGATAATCGAGCCGATAATTGCTAGTGATTCAGTAAGCGCAATGAGGAACGTTATAATTAAGGCCCAATGAGGGTGGGTATAAAGCCAAGCAGTTAATGGTTCAATGTAATCAGTGAATAAATGCATAGATTATCTATCAGTGTTCAAATTGAGTTAAAAATGCTTCAGTAAACAGTTTACTGGCGCCAGCAACACTTACGTCAGGTACATAATCACTTATTTGAGCCATTTTCAGTTTAGCAAAACCACAAGGGTTTATACTTTGAAAAGGTGCGAGATCCATAGCAACATTAAGCGAAATTCCATGATAAGTGCAACCATTTTTCACGCGTAAGCCAATAGAGGCTATTTTTTTATCTTCAACATAAACACCAGGTGCACCACACCGTATCGAGCCAGGGATCTGGTAATTTGCCAGAAGATTTATCAAAATTTGCTCTAGTTGGCTTACCAAATTTCTAATACCAAGATGGCGTCTTCGGATATCCATTAATACATACGCAACCAATTGGCCTGGGCCATGATAGGTAACTTGTCCACCGCGATCACTCTGGACGATTGGGATATCATTAGGGTTTAAAATATGCTCCGCCTTACCAGCTTGTCCCTGAGTATACACTGGCCAATGTTCTAATAGCCATAATTCATCAATTGTACTTTCATTCCGCACAGAGGTGAATGATTTCATTTTATCCCAAACTGTTAAATAGGGTTGTAGGCCTAGATTACGGATATTAATCATCATAACACCATTTTGATGTCAGGATGTTTGGTTAAGTCGCGGTATAGTGCATCAAGCGTCACTTGATCTTGGGCATGTACCACCGCAGTAATAGCTAAATAATTCCCGTGCTGGCTTTCTTGATGCCTGATTGCTTTATCCGGTGTTTCTGGAAAATGTTTGTGAATAATCTCTATAATATCCGTGGCGAAGTTAGCGGTTTTTTTCCCAACTATTTTCAGAGGAAAATCACAAGGAAATTCGATCATAGATTTTTTATCATTCATGAGTGTTTTTTATCAATTGTTGATAGTGTTCATTGAGTTGTTGCCAATACATACCACCACAGCCTTTGCCTATGATGCAATCATTAATACGTGTTACGGGATAAATTTCTTTAGTTGTACTCGTTATCCAAACTTCCTGCGCATTAAAAATAGATTCAATTGGAATTTTTTCTTCCCGCAGGGGTAAAGAAAGCGATTTTATGAGATCAATCGTAATGTGGCGTGTAATGCCTGGTAGACAAAGATTATCCAAGACAGGAGTACGAATAGTCCCCTGTGCATCTACTAAAAAAAAATTGCTCGCACTTCCTTCAGTTAAAAAACCTTCACGGGATAAAATCGCGGTATTTGCTCCTACGGATACAGCATCGTCATTGGTGAGGATATTTGCTAATAAAGACGTGGTTTTAATATTACAACGCGACCAGCGAATATCTTCCACCAGCATGGCATGCAAACCGCGTTTTTTAGCTTCAAAACTGGGGTAGGGGGTATGCAGGGTAAATGCAATAATCGTGGGATTTAATCCCTCGGGGATGTCGTGTTTGCGTAATCCCTGATTACCACGGGTGACTTGTAAGTAAATCTGCAAATCACCCCTCCCATTTTGCTTAATAAGTTCATGAAAAATCGAACGCCAATTAATGTCAGGCATCTTAATTCTTGCTTGAGTGAGGCTGGATTCCAATCGTTGTAAATGACTATTCACAAAGAAAGTACGTCCATTGTATACCGGAATTACCTCATAAACAGCGTCGCCGAATAAAAAGCCACGGTCAAATACCGATATTTTCGCGTCCTCTGTTTTACAGTAATCACCGTTAAGATACACAATGCCTGTCATAACTATGCCTTGCCTTTACTAACCGAACCAACGCTTGAATGTTAATCGGACAGAGTCCTTCATTCGAGTAAAAATACCTCCTTTTTCAACGTCTTCCAGTGCATAAAGGGGTTGGGTTGATATTATATTGTCATCAAATTGAATAACCAGTTCGCCAACAGCATCCCCTTTAGCAATAGGTGCCTGAAGATTTTGAGGGACTTTTGTATTAATACTTAATCGTTGATATTGACCGTTAGGAATAGTGACAAATTGATCTTCACGCAGCCCAATGGTTAATTTATTTGTTGAACCTTTATAAATAGGGGTTTCAGTAATGGTTTGACCGGCTTTATAAAGTGCATGGGTTTCAAAAAAGCGAAAGCCATAGTTAAGTAACCGTTCGCTGTCGTCAGCACGTGCTGATTCGCTAGGAGAGCCCATAACAACAGCTAATAAACGCATATTTTCTCGTTTAGCGGATGATACCAGGCAAAAACCAGCCTCGTTGGTATGTCCTGTTTTTACTCCATCGACTTGATTATCTCTCCATAACAGACGATTGCGATTAGGCTGACGTATTCCATTATAAGTAAACCATTTTTGTTTGTACCAATGGTAATATTGGGGGAAGTCATTAATTAAGGCACGACCCAGGATAGCCAAATCTTTAGCGGTGGTATATAGATTGGGATCCGGTAAACCAGTACTGTCGGTGAAATGGCTATCCTTCATACCCAGATTTTGTGCTTGTTGATTCATAATTTCAGCAAAGCCCGGCTCGCTACCACCTAAATGTTCAGCCATTGCAACGCAGGCATCGTTACCTGAGTCTACAATAATACCTTTTAACAGGTCCTCAATAACCACATCTTGTCCTTCTTTGACAAACATGCGTGAACCACCGGTTTTCCAAGCATCACGACTGATATGAACGTTATCATTTAAATGAATCTGCTGATTATGTAATGCATGGGAGATGACATAAAGTGTCATCATTTTGGTTAAGCTGGCTGGAGGTAATTTTTCCTCGCTATTTTTTTCAGCGATAATTTTACCGCTGTTTACATCAATAAGAATGTAAGCCTTGGCATTCAGTGTGGGTGCTGAAGGGGTAATCAGTGGCTTGTTGGCAACGGGCGATGAAGTCGGTACCGCTCCAGACAAGCCGGATTTAGGTAAAACATCAACTGCAGCATAAAAACTATTAGATGTTGCAAGTAGCGTAGTTGCTATTAATATGCGAATGAAAGGAAATGGTAACTTCATGGTTTCTATACTCATTATTACAAAACGCCGCCATCTTACCACAGCCTCAATCATGCAACCAAATGACATTAAGGTATTTTAATACGATTTCGCTTTGTATATATTAGGCAAACATTATTTGTTCGAGTTAAAGAATGCGATTTGTTTGTCTTTTGGCCATATGTTTGTTAGCGAGTTGCGGTACCAACCGGGATTTAACCGTTTCCCCTGCTAAATCCTCTAAGAGATATAGCCAAGAGAAAGACGGGGCGCCGGCAGGCCCCGTGCCAGTATCTTTCAAAGAGGTAAAACCTAAAAATGAACCATTCAGCCGCTATGGTAATCCGGAATCTTATGCTGTAGATGGTCATACTTATGAAGTAATGAAAAGTTCAGGTGGTTATAAAACGCGAGGTATAGCGTCTTGGTATGGGACTAAATTTCATAGCCAACGAACTTCCAGTGGTGATGATTATGATATGTATGCTATGACAGCTGCGCACAAAACCTTGCCATTACCAACCTATGTCAGAGTAAAAAACTTGAGTAATGGGCGGGTGGCTATTGTCAAAGTTAATGATCGAGGTCCATTCCACAGTGATCGGGTTATTGATCTCTCCTATGCTGCTGCTCTAAAACTGGGTTTATTACCTAAAGGTACCGCACCAGTTGAAATCGAGGCGTTGAGTACTGGTAAACGCGTTGCTCATTATTATGTGCAGGCTGGTGCATTCAACTCAGAAAAATTAGCGAATGTCCTGCAAAATAAATTGGCAAAATTAACACCATCGCCTGTTATTGTTGAGAAATATGCAAATCGCTTTGTTGTTAAAGTCGGCCCTTTTGCTGATAAACACATGACATCGAATTTAAAAAATAAGCTCGCTGCTAATGGTGTGCATGGTTCTTTTGCCTTATTACAATAAAAGGGCAAAAAGTCATTTGAATTTAGGGTCTGTTGATAGGCCGATTATCTTGCCCGAAAAGCTTTGATTTCCTATGCGTTGCTGTTTATTTACCCTGGCGAAATATCAACAGACCCTAATCATCGACCGAATCAATGATGACTCGAGTACCTTTCATCCCACCGCCCGGTAATTCAACAAATTCCTCATTTAACCAGCGAGCATCTTCGGTAAACATCCTTATACAGCCATGACTTGCTCGATAGCCAGGTACTGTTTCACTTCCATGCAGAGCATATCCACGGAAAAAATGCATACAAAAAGGCATTTCAGCACCACCATTATTGCCATCTGCACGTCTAGGAAAGGCGGTAGAAATACAGTCAATATCTTGTTTACGAATAATGCGGTACGCACCAGAAGGTGTTGAGCAACCACCTATTACGCCTGGGCACTTGCCTTCACCTGATGAAATCGGTCCCCACCATAATAGTTCACCATCTTCATCATAAGCGCCCCAAGCTAATTTTTTTTGACTGATATAGATGGTTTTTTCCCCTTCAGGTTCTATATAACGAGGGAAGGGGGAAACATCGTAGATAGTCAAGCGATCGATGTTTCTAGGAACTGCTATAACCATACCCGCTCGTAAAATAATGTTCATACGATTAACACGGCGTACAATATCTTTCTCTTCGTCATTCGGAAACAAGCTATTCCAGCTTTGACCACTTTTTATTTTAATACAGAAGTAGTCAGGCTCCTTACACAATGTTTCTCCATATCGCGTTTGAGACCAGGCTGTTGAAACTAGTATGGCTACTAATATTATTGTCTTTGTAATTAGCCGTTTCATGATGAGCCCAATTTAGTTTAACTGGTATCTAATTTAACGGCATAAAGAAAAAAAACTTTACAAATTGTTTGTTAAATTATTATTAATTTTGTCAGGAATAGTCGTTTTGATGTAAGTTATGCATTTTCTAATTTAATAGCTTGCCACGCTTCATGGATGTCTGTGAGTAGTGTATTGGCCTGCATAAGTAATTCAATATCATTATCCAAGTTGGCTTTTAGTAGAATACGTTGAATATATTCATAAAGTTTATCCAGGTTTTCAGCAATTTCGCCCCCATTTTCATGGTCAAGACTTACGCGCAGACCTTCGATAATACTTATTGTTTTGCCAATATGCTCGCCTTTCTTACTGATTTGCTTACGTTGTATGTTACCTTGTGCAGTTGCTATGTGTGAACGTGCACCTTGTAATAGCAAGTGAATCAATTCGTGAGGGGTTGCAGTCTCTACACGGGTTTGCAATTCGATTGATTTGTATTGTTCAAGGGCTTGTTGATGAGGATTTTTCATTGTATTTACCTCCTGTTCGCAGTCAATTGTGGTAGGTTGGCTAACTGTTGGGTCAGAAAATCACTGGTGCTTTGCATTTTAACTAATAAAGCATCCAGTGCAGTGAACTGTTTTGTATAACGATTAGAAAGAGTAGAGGCTTTTGTAGTGAGTTGAGCGCGTTGCGTATCAATGTCACCCAAACGCCCATTTAATTGTTCGGTTTTAGTGGAAAGATCTCCGGTATCGCCGAGATAATTAGTTACTAAGTTATTTAATTTTACGGCAAGGCCATCGGTTATTTCGATTTGTCCTCTAGCGCCAGTACTACCTGCCAAAACTTCAACAGAGAGTCCTTGAAAACTGCTAGTGCCTTTTAACGTTAAGCCATCGCTTGAAGTGGCGTTTACACCACCAATCGTGCCGGATAATGATGTACCGGGAACAAAACTAGTGATTACTAAATTATAAACTCCCGTTTTAACCCCATTTCCCACGGATTTGATGCGTATATTCGTGTCAGTGGCTGTTGCTGTTTTAGCAAAGAGGGAAGCAATGGCATCATAATTACTTGCGACAGCGGTATTAAATTTCTCGCTATCCATTTCCAATAGCCCCTGCTTGTTGGTTTTTATACCAATGTCGGCCAGTGTAAGTACAGTACTCCCGCTCTTTGCTAAAGGCTCTCCTAATAGTTTACTCAAATTTAATTTTAAATTACGTACTCCCGAATCGGCTTGTAAGGTGCCCCCTTTTTTTGTTTCAGCATTATAGGAAGTGAGTGCGTTTATGGTGGTCATCGTGTCATTGTACTGTTTGATAAATTCATTAACTGCATTGGTTAACTGAGAGTCATTATTTGCGATTGTTAAATCCACCAAAGTGCCTGGTTGAGCCTTTTTAAGATCAATGGTTACTCCCTCGATCGCATTTTTAAGTTGGTTAGAACTTTGAGTTAATAGAAGTCCGTTAATACTAACTTGGCTGTCCTTGGCAACTGTCGTTTGAACCAGTGAATTATTGCCAATAGTTGGATCAAAGGCTAAGGCTGATAAACCTGTCGAGTTATTATTAGTGCCGTCATTATCAATCACTGAAATACGCATTGCTAGTGATTGGCCAGTTTCTGGGCTACTTAAAGTTAATCGATAACCTGAGCTATCCTGGACTATGTTGGCTTGTACACCCGCGCCACTAGTATTTATAGCATCTCTTATGGCGGATAAACTATCTTGTCCAGGAGCAACGTTGATAGTTACTGACTGTTTATTGGGATTTGCAGTAAAGACAGTATTATTATTGCTGTATGTCCCAAAATCAATGGTAATACTGCCATTGCCGACTGTCGACGATGAATTGGTATAGGAAGTTGAAGCAAGGTTTTGTTTGGTTGCAATGGTCTGTACTTCAATTTGGTACTGACCTGCAGAAGCATCATTACTAACACTGGCAGAGAGAATACTTGTGTCAGTCACCGAACTTTTCAATGCATAAAACTGGTTTATGTTGGACAGTTTTATCATGGACGTCTGCAGATTGGATAAGGCGCTTTTAATTTGGCCTAAAGCAGATAATTGGGTTGTAATACTGGCTTCCTGTTTATCAAGCCTGTTCTTTGTCGGAGTAATATCTGCTTGTACAAGGGCATCAACTATCCCTTTAACGTCAAGCCCAGAGCCTACTCCTGATGATGTTAACCCAGCCACGATAAACTCCTTTTCGTCAAAGTTCTAGTTATCAATTTTAAAAATCCAGTTGCAAGCAAGATACCAATTTTGAAGAATGAACTTCAAACTTTTTTATCAATAGTGCCTCTAACCATATTGTCAATCATTGATAATAGCTTTAAATATTCATCGGGAGGCATTTTACGAATAACCTCATTTGATAATTTATCAGTGACAATTGTTTGTAATAATCCTGTCGCTTTATCAAGTGCTGAAGTGGTTTCAATAGCGGCGGCAGAAAAATCTAATGATGAGATATCTTGACTGAACTCTGATTTGTTATTTTGCTCTTTATTTACTGACCCTAATGAGGGGGCACTAACTTTATTTAGTGAGTCTATATTCATAACAACCTCCTATGCCCATTTAGTCAACTAAATCAAAGGCATATCAAACATTCCCCCACGCAAAGATTCTGCATGGGGGATTCATTCTTCTTAGCGGCCAAGTAATTGCAACACTGATTGCGGCAAGCTATTGGCTTGGGCCAACATCGCTGTACCAGCTTGTTGTAATATTTGTCCCTTAGTCAGGTTTGCTGTTTCTGCGGCAAAGTCAGCGTCTTGAATCCGGCTTCTTGCAGCAGTGAGACTTTCTGTTACGTTTTGCAAGTTAGCAATGGTTGATTCGAAACGGTTTTGCAGAGCACCCATTGCGGCTCGGTTAGAACTAACCGAAGTAAGCGCTGAATCCAAACGACGGATAGCTAATTGTGCGCCGGATACAGTACTGACATCAATGGTATCAATACCATTAGAATCTCTGGCAATTGAAGCAGCCAGACCGACTGTTGCTACCGTACCACCGATAGTTAAGGTTTCTGCTGCACTAATGGTCAGTGTCCCCCGTAAGGTAGCCGCGAAGGCGCCAGCAGTAACGGTTAAACCATCAGTACCTGCAGTAAAACCAGTACCACTCTCTGTTACAGAAATATTACGGCCATCAGCTGCAGTCAGGGTCATATTACCACCATTAAGGCTGGCAGTGACTCCTGTTTGACTGCTTACAGAGTTGATTGCGTCCCTAAGTGCGGTATTGCTAAGTGCGGTAGAAACGTCTTCGTTGGTAAAGATTGCAATACCGTTAATGCTCAGGTTATAGGTGTCTGCTGCGGTACCACCAATCGGACCAATTGCTTGAGTTCCAGATGTTACGGCACTGACGCTTAGACCTGCAATACCAGCGTCATTAATAGCGGCTGCTTTCGCATAAGCTGAGGTGGCATCTTGTTGCGCATTGCCGGTGAATCCAGCACTAGAGCTAATGGTTGTTGCTGCACCAGAACCTACGGCAATGGTTATATCGGTTGCTGCGGCAGCAGATACCTGAGTACCTGTTTGTTGAGCTATCCCCCCCATAGAGGAGGCTTTAATACTACCAATAGCGAAGTTAATGGTTTGGTTCGCATTCGCACCTACCTGGAAACTGGCACTGGAGAATGAACCATCGAGAATACGTTGGCCGTTAAACTCCGTGTTTAATGCAATTCTGTCTAACTCGCTTTGTAATTGTACAATTTCTTCCTGTATGGCTTGACGGTCACCAGAGTTATTGGTTGAGTTTGCTGATTGCAGGGAAAGTTCACGCATACGTTGCAGAATATTCGTGGTTTCCTGCATCGCACCTTCTGCAGTTTGTGATAAAGAAATACCATCATTAGCGTTACGAATCGCTTGTGTCATACCGCGTACTTGAGCGGTCATACGTTCTGTAATTGCAAGACCCGCAGCATCATCCTTTGCGCTGTTGATGCGTAAACCAGATGAAAGGCGCTGAATGGCAGTTTGCATTGTTTTTTGTGAGCTATTTAAGTTACGTTGCGCATTAAGCGACATTACGTTGGTATTAATAACTTGAGCCATGGCTAAATCTCCTCGACCTGAATCCCTGGAGTGGGATTTCCCGTTTATACCGATAAATTTCTTATTTTTTAAATTTATCGAACCCAATTACCTTATCGGAAAAAGAGAAATAAACTTTAGCTTTCGATAGTATTTTTTATTAAAAAGAATCTATTAAAAGCCAAATAATTTCCATTATAAGACATATTGTTTAATTATTATTATTTTTGAAATTAAATAATCAATTAAGGTCAAAAAACAATCCAACTTGTAAGAGGGAATTCTTGATAACAATTAGTCGTGCAAGTGCTAATTTCAGGTTATAATGGACAGATTAAGATTAATGGATTCCTATATGAGTTGGTTGAAAAAATTATTGCCTTCAAAAATTAGAACTGAAACGTCACAAAAAAGAGTTCCTGAAGGGCTTTGGGTAAAGTGTTTGGGTTGCAGTTCCGTTCTTTATCGTACTGAATTACTAAAAAATTTATCTGTATGCCCTAATTGCAATCATCATCATCGCTTGTCAGCCAGAGAGCGTTTGGCACAATTTCTGGATGAAGCAGGTCAAGAAGAAATTGCGGAAGAGTTGGAGCCAATAGATCGTTTGAAATTTAAAGACTCTAAAAAATACAAAGACAGAATTAGTCAGGCACAAAAAGCAACGGGAGAAAAAGAAGCTTTGATTGTCATGAAGGGTGCTTTGATGCGGCAACCTGTCATTGTCAGTGCGTTTGAATTTAATTTCATGGGTGGCTCTATGGGGGCAACCGTTGGTGAAAAATTTGTCAGGGCTGTTAATGCAGCAACGGCTGAAAAAAGAGCTTATATTTGTTTCACTGCAAGTGGTGGTGCCCGGATGCAGGAGGGACTATTTTCATTAATGCAAATGGCTAAAACCTCAGCAGCACTCGCTAGATTTTCAGAAACCAGATTGCCTTTTATTGTTGTATTGACTGATCCTACCATGGGTGGTGTTTCAGCTAGTTTTGCGAGTCTTGGTGATATTATTATTGCTGAACCTAATGCATTGATTGGTTTTGCAGGGCCACGTGTTATTGAGCAAACGGTTAGACAAACCTTACCTGAAGGATTCCAGCGTAGTGAGTTTTTGCTTGAACATGGCCATATTGATATGATTGTCGAGCGAAAGGCCTTAAGGAGCACTGTTGCTGAGCTTATAGCAAAGCTATCTCGTCGTGATTTAAGCAATAGCTTTGATGAAGCCGTATAGCCATTTTAATGTTACTGAGTGGTTAGCCTATCTTGAAAATCGCCATCTCCAGGAGATTCAACTAGGCTTATCCCGAATCAAGCAAGTAGCTGAGCATCTGGATTTGCTCAATCCAAATGCAAAAATTATTACAGTTACCGGAACAAATGGGAAAGGATCAACGGTAGCCTCACTTGAAGCGATCTATTTGGCAGCAGGCTATCAAGTTGCCAGTTATTCCTCGCCGCATCTATTGGCATTCAATGAACGAATCAAGGTTAATAGACAGCCAATCAGTGCACAACAACTGTGTGAAGCATTTTGTGTCGTTGAAGAAGTCAGCAATACGATTAATACCCATCTAACCTATTTTGAGGTTACGACCTTAGCTGCTTTATGGCATTTCAAGCGGTATTGCCTTGACTTGATTATTCTGGAAGTAGGGCTGGGTGGTCGTTTGGATGCTACAAACATTATCGATACTGATTTAGCAATTATTACAACGATTGATTTTGATCACCAAACCTTTTTAGGCACTACAAAAGAGGCTATTGGCTTCGAAAAGGCTGGTATCTTAAGAGCAAATAAGCCATTGATCTTTGCTGATAATAATCCACCGGCGAGTGTTTTAAAACAAGCTTATGCGCTTAATACACCACTGTATTTATATGGTCGGGACTATAATTATCTGCATCACGCAGATGGCCTGCAGTTTGTTAGGTCAGAGCAAGTGATTGACCTGCCTCAGCCACAATTGCATGGTAATGCTATTGCCGCCGCAATAATGGCTTCAATTTGTCTGCAGACATGGTTACCCATTCAGCGTTCTCAGTTAATACAAGGCATTCAAAGTGCTTCTCTAATGGGAAGGGGGCAGCTTGTAAAGGGAAGGGTAGAGACCCTATTTGATGTAGCCCATAACCCGCAAGCAGTGAGTAATCTAGTAAAAGTTATTAAAAAATTGTCAGTGGATAGAACTGTGCATGCAGTTTTTTCAGCGTTAAAAGATAAAGATATTGTTGGATTGATTGCCCCTTTGGTCAAAAGTGTTGATTATTGGTATCCAGCCTTGTTAACAGGCAAGAGAGCAGCTTCAAAAGAGCACTTAACCCAAGCATTTACAAATTGTGGTATTATACCTTCCTGTTATCGCGATCCTCTGTCAGCCTATCAGGTTGCTTGCAATCAGGCAGGTGCAGATGATTTAATCGTAGTTTATGGTTCGTTTATCACTGTGGGAAATGTGCTATCCGCAGTATATTCCCCTAAAACTGAGGAGATAGAATGAAACTAGTATTAGATGAACGAGTTAAACATCGCATTATAGGCCTAGCTGTTATCTTATCAATAGGAGCTATTTTTGCTCCTGCAATTGTAAAAAAATCTAATCAACGCTTTGATGGAAATGTTAACGTATCGGTCCAGTTGCCGCCCAAGCCTCTGCCACCAAAAGTTGCTATGCCTGATGAGAAGGCGATGTTTGGTACTGTTAAAGTTGCTCATGTTGAATTACCTGCACTGCCAGATGAAAAAACGATAGTTAAAGTGGCTAAAGCTGAGCCACTTAGCCCAATGAATGATGTTCGGATGCCTGTGGTAGCTAAAGCAAATGTTGATACGCCAAGTCTGCCAAAGGCAAAAACGACCCCGGTTTCTAAACCAACAGTCGCCAAAATGGCAGCTAAAAAAGTTGTAAAAAATATTCCGCAGCCTAAAGCGAAAGTGGTTGCAAAAAACAATAAAAAAGTGGCACCTGTTACAGTAAAAGCTTCAGTAAAAGGGCGTTATGCTGTACAGCTGGCAACTTTTTCACAACAGCGGAATGCTGACACTCTTGTATCAAAATTACGTGGCAAAGGGTATAAGGCTACTTACAATAAAATTACTACCACTGATGGTACTGTTTACAAAGTAATCGTGGGCCATACTGATAGAAAAGAGCAAGCTCGGGTATTACAAAAGCAGCTAGCTAGTGTTATGCAGATCAATGGTTTTATTGTTGAGACAGGGGTTAGTTAGCCATGCCATGGGACTGGGTAGATTTAGTGATTGTAGGGATTATCGCTTTATCGGTTATAACCGGTTTAATTCGGGGTTTTGTTAAAGAATTAATTGCTATTGGTGTCTGGATTCTAGCAATTTGGCTGGCTTTTAATTATTCACAAAACCTCGATCCCTGGCTGCAAAAATTCATTCAAGATAAAACAGCAAGGAAGATAACCGCATTTATTATGATTTTATTCGGTACCCTAATTGCTGGGGGGATAGTAAATGCTTTGCTTGGTTTTATTTTGAAAAGCACGGGATTAAGCGGAACAGATCGAATATTAGGCATGGGCTTTGGGTTTGTTCGTGGGGTATTTATCGTTGCGCTTATTATGGTTGTAATAAAAATGACCTCTCTACCGTATGCAGAGTATGCTGGTAATTCTAAATTATATGCTAAATTTGATCCGGTCGTTAATTGGCTATCTGGTTTAATGCCGAGTTTGATAGATCGAGTTAAAGGATTGGAAACACCGGATGCTCCAGAAAATCTTACGCAGATGACCGGTGATTTCGAGCTATCTGAAGCTTGAATAAAAATTTTTCCCCCAGCAACGCGTTCAAGCTAAAGTCATATTGGTGTTGATTAATGGATCATTAACAAGCGGAAATTTAATCTGAAATTAGGAAATAGGGGTTCTTTAAGAATAGGGTCTATGAAAGGCTACAAGCCCCTGAGTACGGAACCAATGCTTATCTTCTTCAAAAAAATAAGGTTTTAGTTTTGGAATATCCTGAATATTTTCATAGTCAATTGCTACAAGATATCGTTTGCCAGTAATATAAAATTCTTTTGTATTTCGTGAAGGATTCACCAGAATATGTCCTGTAGGGACATATTGAAATAATTGTTCAATAAAGCTCACTATCTCTTCTTCTTTTTCTATTCCATTGCGAACACCTAAAAGATAAGGGACAAAGGCGGTATCAAAAGCTGGTTTTTCTTTGCTCCCAATTTTATCAATTGTTCCTGCATTGAATTGTATATTTTTATCTAACTCAAAATTATCTTCAATTTTAAGTTCAATGGCATGTCGAACTAAATATACCATGTAGTGGATATAGGCGCGTCGCAACAGGTTAGGGTTAATGGCCCAGAATAAAATATTTCTGCATTTTCCAGAAGGTAAAGTCATTAAAGGCGGGTACCAACAGGTCAGTGCTGTAAATAATTCCTCAATTGAAGGATAAGGCTCACCTTTGTCTGTATGCTCTTTGTAATGATAATATTTTTTAAACGCTTTCATCCAGGCAATAGTTACCGGATCCTTATCGTAAACAGTAATTGATTTTGCTCCAGCTTGGGCAAATAAAAAACTACTAGTGCCGTAACCAGGAATGACTAAAACATTTTTTCCCTCTATATCAGCTCTAATGTTATATCGTCCTTTGTTGTCTTCAAATAAAGTAGATGACAGATACCTTTCCGCTCCCATTGGATATATTTGAACCTCTTTATTATCTGAAAGTCTTGTTATGCGCCTCTCTAATATCCAATTTTTTTCTTGTTTGCTTAAGATAGTTTCGTTGGCAGGCATAGAGAACTCCTTTAGAAGTAATCATAAATATAATTGATGTTTTTTTATGTAATGTGCTACTTCCTCAGGCAAATAAGTGCTTGGATCTTTCCCCTCGCTAAGTTGCTTGCGTATCTGGCTGGAAGAAATATTAAAGCTGCCTGCATCATAAAAATAGATAAGACCATGGGAACTCCTTATCAGGGTTTTACCATCAAATGTTTCGTGCTGCTCGAGTAGTTTTTTAATCTGCTCTGACATAACCACATTATCAGATCCACAACGCTTTATAACCAACAAATTAGCTAGTGTTAGTAGCTGTTGCCAATTATGCCACTGGGGTAATTGGTTAAAACTGTCAGTACCAAGTAACAGGGTGATGGACAGTTCACTCCCCAATTCAAGGCGAAAATTTTGCAAGGTATGGACCATGTATGAAGGTGATTCGCGATTAATTTCACTTAAATTAATTTCAAAATTTTGATCCAGATTTTTTACAGCAAGTTCTAACATATCAATACGTTGTTTTGCTGTTGCTGTAGCCTTCTTTTTTAATACGGGGATTTTGCAAGGTAGGAAAATAAACTGCTCAAAATTAAAATGATTTTGCACATTAATGGCAGTTTTTATATGACCATTATGAATTGGATCAAAAGTACCGCCATAGATAATTAAATTATGCACAACAACCTACCTCTTTTCCTAAACAAAGCGAGAGAGTAATAAGTTCAAGAGCATGCCAAATCTGGCCGCTTTGATTTGATTTTATGCGCTCATCAATAAGTTTACAAAATTGCAGTAGGGATTGTAAGTTATCTAAACTAGCCTGTCTTAATGCTGTTTGGTAGAGCCGGCTACGTTGTGACCATATTTTTAATTGGTTACAAGCTGTATTAAAAGGAACCGATTGATCGACTAATTCAATTAGTTGAATTAGTTGACGAATTTCTTGGGTTAATAACCAAAGAATTAAGGTAGGCTCAGTCTTGGTATTGTAAGCATGACGAAGAATTTGGAGGGCTCTATCTGCTGAGCAAGATAAACAGGCGTCTGCCAAGTCAAAGAGCTGATAATCACATTGATCAACTAATTGTTCTCTAACTATTTCTGGGGTTAGCACACAATTCTGCTCTGCTATTAACTGAAGCTTGGTTATAACTTGGGCGCAGGCAAGCATATTACCTTGAGTGTATTGGTGAATTAAGCTGGGAATTTGTTGGTCGAATGTGAATCCTTTTGCTTGCAAATGCTGTTTAATCCAATGTTGCATTTCCGAATTATCAAAGGAAAAAACCTGGACAATATGAGCATTATCATGAGATGTGAGCCATTGTAACTGTTTAAGAGGTAAATTAGGTGCCCGTATGAGTAGTAAACAGCGAGGGTTCATGTTTTGTATATAGCTGCTTAAAAACTCCTTCCCTGCAGGATCTAGCGTTTTCTTTTCATAACGCACATCAATTAAAACTTTGTGGGCAAATAAGGAGTAACTGTTGGCTTCTTCATCCAGTCGTTCCCAATCTGTCGGATTATTAATGGGTAAAGTAGTTTCCTCATAATCGTCTTTATTTGGAGGGCACCATGCCTGCTTGATTGAGTCAGCCGTACTGTTAAGAAGGAAACAATCCTGGCCAATAATAAGATAAAGTCCTGAGATTTTTTTTGCTAAATGTGAGGTTAATGCTTGTTGTTTAATGAGCATATTGATGTCTTAGATTCGTTATTTGAGTATCTAAGGGCTTTATAGCTATTTTCTACTCAGTCTATTGATTATTTGCATGGCAGCATCACGCCGCATTTCACCGTACAGTAGTGTTTCTTCGGAATCTGAACCCAATATTCTGTCATTATTTACAGTTAACTGTCTAGTTGATATGACATGATTGGAAGGAATAATCGTGTTCCCTTGCTTACTAACGAGACTAAATTGCACATCATAAAAAAGTTGATATTGTCTGGGTGCGGTGCTGGCACTGACATTGGTAATTTGTTGCTGGCTGCTATCCTTTTCGATTATTAATAAATAGTCAGCCTGTGTTACATTAGGACTTACTTTAATATTATAAGCTTGTAACTGATCTTTTAGCAGCGGTCCTAAATCTCGATGAGCATTTTGGGTAACAATCGCAACGTTATTAAGCCATGGTGGCATGTCAACCATGCCACGCAAATGAAAGCCACATGCAGTCAACAGGAAAAAAAACAACCAACTGAAAAGACATCTTATTAACATTAGCTGACAACCAAATTAATCAATTGGCGATGAGTAACAACGACTGCTTTTTTAATTGTTTTTCCTTCCAGAAAAGCTTTTGTATGCTGCTTGGCTAAGTCAATCAGTACATCTTCTGTAATATCATTATCAGCTGTAAATTGAGCTCTTAGTTTGCCGTTGATCTGTACCACATAATCTATCTCATCACTTTTTAAGGCACTCTTGTCAACCTTAGGCCAGGGAGCATCAATAATTGCTTTTTCAAAACCTAGTTGCTGCCATATATGATGGCAAATATGTGGGGTGATAGGGGCTAAAAGACGAAGAAGAATACTCATTCCGGAATGGAGGAAGTATTTATCTTCTTCATTTTGTAGTTCATAACCAGAGAGTTCATTAAAAAGTTTCATGCAACCAGAAACAACGGTATTGAATTGGTGCCGCTCATAATCGTTGTTAGCTTGGGCTAAAATCTGGTGTACAACCAAACGAGATTTTTTTAAGCGATTTTGAGCATGTTGCCAATCGACATGACCATTGCCGCCCATGATGGCATCATTTATGTCAATAAATAGCTGTTGGTGCTGGCAAGCGAAAGACCAGATTCGTTTCAGGAAACGATGCGCCCCTTCAACGGCGGTATCAGACCACTCTAATGACTGTTCTGGTGGGGCTGCAAACATTACAAACAAACGTGCTGTATCAGCACCATAAGTGTCTATCAGGTGATTTGGGTCTACGACATTACCTAACGATTTAGACATTTTATGGCCATCTTTGAGAACCATGCCCTGGGTGAGTAGAGCCTTAAAAGGTTCATCAGAATTCACTAAACCTTCATCACGCATTAATTTGTGGAAAAAACGCGCATACAGCAAATGCATTACGGCATGTTCGATACCACCGATGTACTGATCGACTGGTGTCCAATATTTAGCTCTATCATCAAGCATGGCATTGTCTTGTCCCTTGCAAGCGAAACGGGCGTAATACCAAGAGGACTCAACAAAAGTATCAAAAGTATCTGTTTCTCGTGTTGCATCTTGCCCGCATTTAGGGCATTGAGTCTGGACAAATTCGCTACACTGGGCTAATGGTGAACCGTTACCAGTAAATTGAATATTGTCTGGTAAAGTGACGGGTAAGTCATCCTCAGGAACAGGCACAATACCGCATTCTTCGCAAAAAATCATTGGAATTGGTGTGCCCCAGTAACGTTGGCGGGATACTCCCCAATCACGCAGCCTATAATTAATTGTTGTTTTACCTGCATCGTGGGTTTCAAGGTAATTGGCAATCTCTTTTTGGGCTTCACTAGAGGATAAACCATCAAATTGGCCTGAGTTTACTAATTGGCCTTCCTGGGTAAAGGCGGATTTGTTGTAATCATGTGAACCATCGACAGGTTTGATGACTTCTTTCATGGGCAGTTTATATTTTTTAGCAAACTCCCAATCTCTCTGATCATGAGCAGGCACAGCCATCACAGCGCCAGAACCATATTGCATGAGTACAAAATTAGCCACCCAAACAGGGACTTCAAGACCGGTGATGGGATGAATGGCAGTCATTCCTGTATCAATACCTCGTTTTTCCATCGTGGCAATATCCGCTTCTGCCATACGAATACCCTGGCAACTATCGAGGAAGGCTTGCACCTCTGGATGTTTGTTCGCTGCCTCTTTGGCAAGTGGATGGTCAGGAGCTACCGCCAGATAAGTTACTCCTAATAGAGTATCCGGACGTGTCGTATAAATTTTTAATCGCTTGGCAAAACCTGGTACTTTGAAACTGATTTCGCAGCCTTCAGAACGGCCAATCCAATTTCGTTGCATTTGTTTAACTTGAGCAGGCCATTCATCCAGGGTATTAAGATCGTTAAGTAATTCGTCAGCATAAGCGGTAATTTTAATAAACCATTGTGAAATTTCACGGCGTTCAACCAAGGCACCTGAGCGCCAGCCGCGTCCATCAACAACTTGCTCATTGGCTAGAACGGTTTGGTCGACAGGATCCCAGTTCACTACCGCATTTTTCTTATAAACCAGTCCTTTCTCATATAACTTGATAAAAAACCATTGTTCCCAACGGTAATAGTCAGCATCACAGGTGGCTATTTCACGCTTCCAATCATAAGCATTACCTAAACGCAGGAATTGCTCTTTCATTGACGCTATATTTTTCTTTGTCCATTCAGCAGGGTGGATACCATGTTTTATTGCTGCATTTTCTGCGGGTAAACCAAAAGCATCCCAGCCGATAGGTTGTAATACATTTTTGCCCAAAGCACGCTGATAACGAGCAATAACATCACCCAGGGTATAGTTACGAACATGTCCCATATGCAGGGTACCACTGGGATAAGGAAACATGGATAAGCAGTAAAATTTTTCTTTATTTAAGTCTTCGGAAACACTAAATGATTGTTTTTTAAG
Source organism: Legionella donaldsonii (assembly GCF_900452385.1). NCBI lineage: Bacteria > Pseudomonadati > Pseudomonadota > Gammaproteobacteria > Legionellales > Legionellaceae > Legionella > Legionella donaldsonii. Next base: position 1,680,516 of record NZ_UGOA01000001.1, read on the forward strand.
CCAATACTGCTGGGCTTGTTCTTCAATTTCTTGGGGTTTATAGCTGTTATCCATAGTTAATTAGTTATATTTCAGTCAGGTCGGTAAGGATAGCGCCTCTTGTCCTTAGCAGCAATAGGTTAATGATTTACTTTATGGTGGCGTATACGATAAACCATATAAATAAACACCACCAAAACAGCAAATAGCAGGCTTGGCAGATCACCAAAATAAACCCAGGGAGTCATGCCAGTCATTGGGAATAAGGTCGTTTTTAGTATACCCGCACTGAAGGCAGGGAGTGACGCTGTAATTTCTCCGCGAGTATTAACGACAGAAGATAAACCATCATTATTAGCAATGATTTGGTAACGGGCTGTCTGTAGAGAGCGTACCTGTGCCATTTGCTGTTGCTGATACATGGCTAAAGAATGGCCAAACCAACCATCGTCACTAATCGATACAATCCACTCCGCTCGTGGAAGTTGGTGACGTAATAAATCACCATAAGCTAATTCGTAACAAATTAAAGTTGCCATAGCATGACGACCTATTTTAATTAGGGTTTGGTCAGTACCTCCTGGTTTTAAGTTAGCATCAGGGATTGCTAACCAGTTACTAATCTGTTGGAAAGGTTTAGGTATATATTCACCAAAAGGTACAAGGTGTTGTTTCAAGTAAAACCCTTTCGCATTTCCCAAACTGATTAAAGCGTTGAAATAGTAGTTTTCATCAATTGTGGTGGGTTTGGGAATCCCCAACATTACCGCGCTCCCTGCCTGTTTTGCTTTAACATGGATGTCAGTCAGGAAATCGCCAATATAACTCGGTGGTAGGGGAATGGCTGATTCCGGCATAACAATTAACTGAGTACCCAATAATTTTTCGGTATCTTGCTGGTAGCGCTGTAATAATTGCCAAAATAAATTTTCATCCCACTTGTCGCGCATTGATAAATTAGCCTGTATTACTCCCACTGACATGGAAGTAGAATCTTTTTGTGCCCAATTTATATATTTCAACAAAGAAGGGCTTAACAGCAAACCAACGAAAGCGATTAAACACAAGGAGCGTCGTAAGCCATTGAGTTGTGTGCTGGTAGCCAGTATTGTGGCCGCAAAACAGGTTAAAAACCCAACTCCATAGACGCCAATTACGGGTAGTAAATACTTACTGGGAGCATCAAATTGGCCAAAACCCAATAAGAGCCATGGAAAGCCACTTAAGAATGTGGAGCGCAGGTATTCTGTTAAAGTCCACAATGCACTAAATAATAGACAGGACAGGAAGGCTAAACGAGGAATAGCCAGTTTTTTAAAAATCAGGGCCATCAGGGCGGGAAATAAAGAAAGATAAATTAAAAAGCATAATGTAATCAGAGCCGCAAACACGCTATTAAGGTGTCCATACTCATGGATACTAACAAATACCCAGGAAATCCCTAAGCCAAAATAGCCTAAACCAAGAAAAAGACCATCCCAAAAAGCCTGCTGATTTTGCTCTTTGCCTAACTGAGCATAAAAAAATGCCAGACTTAAAATGGCTGCCCCAGGCAGGTGGAATGGGGCAAAGCTTAAAGGAAGCAATAATCCAAACAAAAAGGCACGTAAAAGATGGCTGTAACTTATAGCTCTTGTCGAAATAAACGCCAGGCTTTGTACTGAAGTTGTTCGAGTCATACCTTTTACGTGTTTAAATGAAAGCGACGATAAAATACTAATTGCTAAAGGTCAAGATTTTTACAATAAATCATTTGGATTGGGAGTATTCAAGGACCATTTTTTTAGTGTACGATGACGGCTCGTTTTACAAAGGAGAAGGAATAATATGTACAACGTTATGATTACTGGCGCTGGGAAAATTGGAAGTTTAATTGCCTGCTTATTAGCCGATAGTGGTGACTATCAAGTTCATTTGGCTGATGTGGAGTTTTCTGGAACGGATGTCACTCGTTTATTGCAAGCGATGCCGGAAATCAAAACAATTGCGCTTGATGTCAAAGATCAGGAATCTACACAGGCTTATTTGCAAAAAAATAATATCATTGCGGTGATTTCAAGCCTTCCCTATTTTTTAAATACTCATGTTGCAAAAGCCGCAAAAGCCGCAAAAGCACATTATTTCGATCTGACTGAAGATACCTCTGTTACTGAAGCAGTCAAAGCGATCGCTGCAAATGCTTCTACTGCCTTTGTACCTCAATGCGGACTTGCGCCTGGTTTTATCAGCATTGCCGCAAATAGCCTGATGAAAGAGTTCGACCATTGTCATCATGCTAAATTGCGTGTCGGTGCACTACCGCAGCGTGCTAGCAATGCTTTACATTATTCTTTAACTTGGTCAACGGATGGTGTTATTAACGAATATGGTAATCCTTGTTATGGGATTGAGGGCGGAAAACCCGTTGTCTTAAAGCCTCTTGAGGGGCTAGAGTCTATACAAATTGATGGTTCAGAATATGAGGCATTTAATACTTCAGGTGGTTTAGGCAGTTTGGCTGAGCTTTATCAAGGAAAGGTCCAGACGTTAAACTACAAAACCATGCGTTATCCTGGGCATTGTGAAAAAATGCGTTTGTTAATGAATGATCTGAAATTAAACGAAGATCGCGATACTTTAAAGCGAATTCTGGAGCGAGCTATTCCTAAGACTTATCAGGATATCGTGATGGTTTATGTGACTGTTGAGGGCCTTAAACAAGGTGAATTAAGCGAAAAAAGTTACGTTAAAAAAGTATATCCAGCAACTATTCGCGGTTTGGAATGGTCGGCTATTCAAGTTAGCACTGCATCCGGCGTTTGTGCAGTAGTGGATTTGGTGTTAGGACAAGCCAATGAATACCGTGGTCTGATTTTACAGGAAAATTTCCATTTGAATGATGTCTTGGCCAACCGTTTTGGTCAGCATTACGCCTAGGAGAATGACATGGATTTATTAAAACATTTAAATATCAACGACGTTAACCCTGGCGCTTTCAGTGGTCAGGGTTGGCAAAGCCAGATTGGTACTAGTCGTTTACCCTCTTTTAATCCGGCAACGGGTGAGAAGCTGGCTGAAATAGCAACCTGTTCAATGCGTGATTATGAGCGGGTGATAGAGCGAGGACAAATCGCAGCTAAAGAATGGCAGACAATACCTGCTCCCAAGCGTGGAGAAATAATTCGTCAAATTGGACAAGCGTTACGTGACCATAAAAATCTATTAGGCAGTCTAGTATCACTTGAAATGGGCAAATCTAAGCAGGAAGGCGATGGTGAAGTACAGGAGATGATTGATATTGCTGATTTTGCTGTCGGTCAATCACGTATGCTTTATGGTAATACCATGCATTCCGAGCGTCCTAATCATCGTATGTACGAGCAATGGCATCCTTATGGTATTGTTGGTGTCATATCAGCCTTTAACTTTCCTGTCGCGGTCTGGTCATGGAATGCTTTTATTGCAGCAATCTGTGGCAATGTAACGCTGTGGAAACCTTCAGCTAAGACACCACTTTGTGCTATTGCAGTACATCATATTTGTAATCAGGTATTACAAAAAAATAATTGCCCAGAAATTTTTAGTTTAATTATTCCTGAGTCGCATGATATTGCTGATGCGATGGTAAATGATATGCGTATACCGCTCATTTCTTTTACTGGCTCAACAGCTGTAGGTAGGCAGGTTGCGGCCAAAGTGGCGAAACGCCTAGGAAAAACAATTCTGGAGCTGGGTGGAAATAATGCGATCATTCTCGATGAATCCGCTGATTTAAATCTTGCTATCCCAGGTATTGTCTTTGGTGCGGTTGGTACAGCAGGTCAACGATGTACTTCCACCAGGCGTCTATTTGTTCATGAATCAATGTATCGCGATGTTGTTAAGCGACTACAACATGCTTATGAGCAAATTACTATCGGTGACCCTTTAGACAGCAACAATTTAATGGGACCTCTGATTGATGAACAGGCTGTAAACCAATTTCGCAAAGCGATTACACGTATACTTGCTGCAGGCGGACAAATTGCATTTGGTGGTGAGGTGATCAATCAAGCTGGTTATTTTGTTCAACCCACTTTGGTGACTGACGTGAAAAACGAATGGGATATTGTACAAGAAGAAACATTTGCCCCTATTCTTTACGTGATGCCTTATCGCAGTCTGGAGGAAGCAATTGCTTTACAAAATGGTGTCCCACAAGGCCTATCTTCTGCGTTGTTCACCCAGAATCTTAAGAACGCCGAGCGTTATTTAAGTGCTATGGGTAGCGATTGCGGCATAGCCAACATTAACATTGGCACATCCGGGGCTGAAATTGGTGGCGCTTTCGGTGGTGAAAAAGAGACTGGAGGTGGTCGCGAGTCAGGTTCTGATTCCTGGAAAGCTTATATGCGTCGGCAAACGAATACGATTAACTGGGGAGATGCACTACCTTTAGCCCAGGGAATTCGTTTCAATCTGTCTTAGAGCAGCTTACCGAAATGATTTTGTAACCAGTAGTCGTTGTAACTCATGGTATTGTGACTTGTTATATGAAGGCAGTTATAGATACCAATAAAGCAAATAGGGCTGTTGGCATAGGGCAGTAAATGGCCAGCGAAGCATAGAAAATCATTGCTTCTTGGCTAAGATAGTAGAAATGCCAACAGACCCGAATCAACGCCGAACCTAATGTTTTCACTTACAAAAAGGACATGAATCATGCAGGAACCATTTTTCATTAAAAAAGTTGCGGTTCTCGGTGCCGGTGTCATGGGGGCACAAATTGCAGCACATTGCGCGAATGCAGGGATTGAAACCTTATTATTTGATTTAGCAGGTAAAGAAGGAGCGACTAATGCTTTAGTTGATAAGGCTATTGCTAATCTGGGTAAATTAAAACCCGCACCTTTGGCTACACCGCAGACAGGGCTAGTCTTACAGGCAAAAAATTATGAGCAAAATTTGACTGATTTGTCTGATTGTGACTTAATTATTGAAGCAATTGGTGAACGTTTAGATTGGAAAGAAGATTTATACCGGCGTATTACGCCCTATTTGAGTAAAACAGCTATTTTAGTCAGTAACACGTCAGGCTTGAGTATTAATGCTCTTGCCACGGTGCTGCCCGAATCACAGCGCAACCGGTTTTGTGGTGTCCATTTTTTTAATCCACCACGCTATATGCATCTGGCTGAATTAATACCAGCAACTACAACCACATCGCTATTACTGGATAATTTGGAAACCTGGCTAACCAGTCGCCTGGGTAAGGGAGTTGTACGCGCTAAAGATACACCGAATTTCATTGCTAACCGAATAGGGGTGTTTTCACTATTAGCTACTTTACATCATGCACAAGTAATGAAACTTGGTTTAGATGAAGTAGATGCTTTAACTGGTTCTTTATTAGGCCGACCAAAATCGGCTACCTTTAGAACCATGGATGTTGTAGGGTTAGATACCATGCAACATGTCGTGCACACGATGGAGCAACAGCTTAAAGAAGATCCTTGGCATGCTGCATTTAAATTACCGGAGTGGTTGACAGCTTTGATTAAAGCAGGCCGTTTAGGTCAGAAATCAGGGGAAGGCATTTATCGTAAAAATGGAAAGGTTATTGAAGTTTATGATCTTGAATCAGGAACTTATCGTCCAGCCCAGGGCGAGGTCAGTAATGAATTAAAAGATATTATGAAGATTGCTGATCCAATAGTGCGCATGCAGCAATTGACTACCTCTACAAATAAACAAGCCAAATTTTTGACCGCTTGTTATCGTGATCTCTTCCATTACTGTGCTTATCATTTAGCTGAGATAGCTGACAATGTACGCGATGTTGATTTAGCCATTCGTTGGGGCTTTGGTTGGCAATATGGTCCTTTTGAAACTTGGCAAATGGCTGGTATTAATGAAATGAAAGCCAGCATAGAAAAAGCTAGCGCTGAAAAAATGACTTTAAGTCAAGCCAAATTACCTGCCTGGCTAACTAATATTAAATATTTTTATAGTGCGGAGGGTGCTTATTCCGCCGAGAAGAATGAGTATATTCCACGTAGCCCGCTAGCAGTTTATCAGCGTCAGTTTTTCCCGGATAAAGTGTTAAAAGAAACGTCTCATCGTATGACAACTTTATATGAGAATGAAGGTGTTCATTTGTGGCATCTAAAAGAAGATATTGCGGTTGTTAGTTTTAAGAGTAAAGCCAATACTGTTGGGCAAGCGGTGCTTGATGGCTTACAAGAGGCAATAGACAAAGCTGAAAAAGAATGCCAAGGTTTAATTATTTACCAATCTGATGCCTCAAATTTTAGTTCTGGCGCTGATTTACGAGGTGTTGCTGCGTTGATTCAGGCAAATAAGATGGATGCGCTGGATTCAATGATTGGCCAATTTCAACAAGTTGCACTGCGCTTAAAGTATTGTGCAATTCCAACCATTGCAGCACTTCGAGGACGTGCTCTAGGTGGTGGTTGTGAATTGATGATGCATTGCGATGCAGTCATTGCTGCTTTTGAGGCTTATCCTGGTTTGGTAGAGGCTGGGGTTGGCCTTATCCCTGCTGGCGGTGGGTGTAAAGAAATGGCGATGAGAGCTGCTGCCAAAGCGCAAGAAGCGGATTTAATGCTTTTCTTGCAACCGTATTTTCAACAAATTGCGACGGCGCTTGTAGCTGGCAGTGCGCCTGAGGCCAAGCAGCGCGGCTACCTGCGTGAGAAAGATAGTTGGGTGATGCACCCTAATGAAGTGCTTTTTGCTGCACTTGCACAAATTCAAGCAATGCAAGCTGCAAATTATCAGCCACCGCTTAAAACCCAGTTTAAAATTGCCGGACGAGAGGGACATGCACGTTTGCAAGCCGGGTTAGTCAATTGGCTTGAAGGGGGTTTTATTTCTCAACACGACTATTTTCTTGCCAATCAACTTGCTCATGTACTTTGTGGTGGGGATGTTAATGCGGGCGAATTAGTTGATGAGGCCTGGTTACTACATCTGGAAAAACAAGCCTTCATGACTTTGGCGGCAACACCATTATCTCAGGCTCGTATTTCCCATCTGTTAGAAACTGGTAAGCCATTGCGCAATTAAGGAGACTTGATAATGACAAATGTATATGTAGTTGATGTATTGCGTACTCCTGTTGGTAAAGCACCACGAGGTGTGTTTCGTCATACTCTACCGGATGAGCTTCTTGCACACACAATAAGAACGCTGAAAAGTCGTAATCAACCTGTCGATTGGCAAGCTATTGGTGATGTAGTAATTGGTTGTGCGATGCCAGAAGCCGAGCAGGGTATGAATGTTGCGCGAGTCGCTTCGTTATTAGCTGGCATGCCTCAATCAGTACCAGCCATGACCATTAATCGCTTCTGTTCTTCTGGTGTGCAAAGTATCGCAACTGCGGCGGCATCAATCACCCAGGGAGATATGCCACTTGCACTAGCCGGTGGAGTCGAAAGTATGTCCATGGTGCCTTTGGGCGGTAACAAATACACTGCAAATCCGGCAATTTTTAACAACGAACATGTTGCTATTGCTTATGGCATGGGTATTACGGCAGAAAATGTTGCCAAACGCTGGGAAGTCACCCGCGAGCAGCAGGATGAATTTGCTGCAGAAAGCCATCGGCGTGCCGTTGCGGCGCAACAACGAGGTGATTTTCGGGCAGAAATAAGTCCAGTGGAAATCACCGTACGCCATGCTGATCTGGCGTCTTCTGAGGTTATAAGCAAAAAGCGTATGGTGACTGACGATGAAGGACCACGCGCCGATACATCGTATGATGCAATAGCGCGTCTACGTCCAGTTTTTGCAGCTAAAGGAACTGTGACAGCTGGTAATAGTTCACAAACCAGTGACGGAGCGGCTATTGCTTTGTTAGCGAGTGAAGACGCATTAAAGCGGTATGATTTACAGCCTATGGGACGTTTATTAGCCTATGCTGTTGCTGGAGTTCCTCCTGAAGTTATGGGTATAGGCCCTATTAATGCAATACCCCTGGCTTTGAAAAAAGCTGGTATTACTTTAGCGCAACTCGACTGGATAGAGCTTAATGAAGCCTTTGCTGCGCAAGCTTTAGCCGTTATTAAAACACTGGATTTGCCTCTTGATAAGGTAAATCCCTTAGGCGGAGCCATTGCTTTGGGGCATCCATTAGGAGCTACAGGGGCAATCCGGACCGCTACCTTATTACATGGTTTACGACGTACAAAAGGACGATATGGGATGGTTACTATGTGTATAGGAACAGGAATGGGTGCGGCGGCAATATTTGAAGCCATTTAGGGTCTATTCCCATTTCTACTATCTGGAGTCGAAAAGCATTGATTCCCTGCATTTCGCTGCTCATTTACTTGCAGGAAATTGTGTTGTAATGCGTAAATCAATGTTTTTCGACTCAAGCTTGAGAAATGTCAACAGACCTTGGGCTCTGCTACATGTTATCATTGCCTATAATTATTGATACTTTAGTATGCAAATAAGCCAGGTTCATCATGGATGCTATGCTCTTGGAACAAATTCATCAGCAACTAAACCCAGGTACACTGGAAGAACCACAACCAAAATCGAATGAGGTGTTAATTAAAGTACATGCCTGTGGTATTTGTCGAACTGATTTACATGTTATAGATGGTGAATTAACAAGGCCCAAACTTCCTCTTGTTCCTGGCCATCAAATTGTTGGAACCATTAAAAAGCTAGGTAAGCGGGTTAAAAATTTTGTTATTGGCCAGCGAGTTGGTGTGCCATGGTTGGGTAGCAGTTGTGGTGTTTGTCATTTTTGCCTAACTGGTCGCGAAAATTTATGCGACGAGGCAAAATTTACTGGCTATCAAATTGACGGTGGTTTTGCCAACTATTGCGTAGCGGATTGGCGTTTCTGTTTTTCTATTCCAGAAGGATATCCTGATCATCAAGCGGCGCCTTTGTTTTGCGCAGGGTTAATAGGTTATCGCGCTTTATTAAAAACAGGGAATGCACAACATCTTGGTATCTATGGATTTGGTGCTGCAGCACATATTCTTATTCAAGTAGCACATTACCAGCAACGGAAAGTTTATGCTTTCACTAGCCCTGGCGATCTAACTGCTCAGGATTTCGCTTATCAGTTAGGTGCTGTCTGGGCTGGTAGTTCAGAGAAATCACCACCACGCCTTCTTGAGGCAGCAATTATTTTCGCTCCCGTTGGTGAATTGGTTCCAATCGCGCTTCGAGCCACTGAGAAAGGAGGAACAGTGGTTTGCGCAGGTATTCACATGAGTGATATACCAAGTTTCCCTTACGCTGATCTCTGGGGAGAGCGAACCTTATGTTCTGTAGCTAATTTAACTCGGAAAGATGGTGAAGAGTTTTTAACACTAGCTCCGCAAATACCTATAAAAACAGAGGTTCACACTTATCCCTTGCATGGGGTCAATCAAGCCTTGGATGATTTACGTTATGGGCGATTTACTGGTGCTGCAGTTATCGTCATGTAACTGAGTCGAAGAGCCTTGATTTAGGAGCCTCACAGTATATTTACAGAATAGTCAATACCGGAAACCAGTGCTTTCGGCTCAGATAGTAGCCAGCTCAACTTGCTCTAGTAGACCACGAATATGGGCTGCAGCGCAGGCTCCTAAACCATTTAAAGCGTAACCGCCCTCTAATACGGACACCATCCGTCCTTGGCAACATCTCTCTGCGATAGTTTTTATTTTTTGCGTGATCCAAAGATAATCATTCGGTGTAAGTCTGAGATCCGCCATATCATCATCAATATAAGCATCAAAACCAGCCGAGAAAAAAATGAGCGAAGGTGCGAAAGATTGAATTTGCTCCAACCAATGTTCAGTTACTTTGGCACGAAACTGCTCGCCCGTTGTTCCAGCAGCCAAAGGGATATTGAGAATATGCTGATTTCTTGTTTCGGCACCACTAAAGGGGTAAAAAGGATGCTCGAAAGAAGAACAATACAAAACCCTTGGTTCTGCCTGAAAAATATTTTCAGTACCATTGCCGTGGTGAACATCAAAATCAACGATAGCTATGCGTTGTAATTTGTAGAAATCCAGTGCATAGGCGGTCGCAACAGCAACATTATTAAAGAAACAAAAGCCCATTGCTTTATTACGTTCTGCATGATGTCCGGGAGGACGTACATTGCAAAAGGCTGCTTTAGTGTCGCCCTTCATGACTAAATCAACACCATATATTGCTGCGCCTGCTGCGTGAAGAGCGGCTATTAGAGAGTGAGGATTCATCCATACATCTGGATCTAAGGGAATGAGGCCTTTTTGCGGGGAGATATTAAAAATAAATTCAATATAATCCGGATCATGTACAAGTTGCAATTGATCTTTGGTCGCAAGAGGGGCCTGGTAATAGTTTAAATGCTCACTCAAACCACAACGAATTAACTCATCCTCAATGACTTGCAGCCGAGCTGGCTGTTCAGGATGTGTTGTTCCCATATTATGTAACAGGCAATTTGGATGAGAAATAAACGCTATAGACATTTGAATCATCCTTGATGTTTAGTTAGGCACATCAATGAAACACTACTTTTAGGCAAATTCCTAATAAAGAACAAAAAGTGTAGAGCAGACATTAACACGAATGAGTGTTAATGTCTGGACCTATTAGTGATAATACTTATTAAGCGTTGATATATACTCCGGAGCAGCAAAATTAGGCCAATGGTCTTTATCAAATCCAGGAGCATTCTTTAAACTTTCTTTGTCGATGTTCAAAAGAAAGCAATTATTTTTTTTATCATAGGTGAATAAATCCCAAGGAACAGCAAAAAATTTGTTGCCGAACCCTAAAAAACCACCAAAATCCAGGACTAGATAATTTACTTTCCCCATAAGTTTATCAATGACAACCTCGTTAATTTCTCCTAAATCTTCACCTAAAGAATTCTTAACTTTAACACCTGATACTTCGCTGCTTTTAACTATATTTGCATGATTCATAATATAACTCCTTTTATCATTATAAAAATATATTTAATCTAATAAATTAATCCCTAATCTTATAAGTATAGATTAGAGTTTTAAATGATATTAATGCGAAACTATAATTACTTATGTCTTGTTTTATTTTTCATTAGGTCTCTTTTGCTTATCCATACGACATGGATGTCTAGCTAAAAAGCTTATCCATTGGAGAGTTTTTGGAAGAGTGATTTTTTTTACCACTTACTTAATAATAAGAAAACTTTTTTCCTAAAATTACGTAAGTATCTTTAATGCTGTCTTTATATAAAACAGCTTTTTCTATTTCCTTATATTTTTTAGCTGAATATAAAGAAATTTTATTATTATCCAATTAAATATTCCTTATATTCTACTCTTATTAACTCTCTGTCATAATGGTACTCTTCCAATTAAGATAAGTATCAAAAGAATAACTAGAATAAGGCCTATAAGCCCTGAGGGCCCATATCCCCAATTACTACTGTAACCCCATCTAGGTAAGCCACCAATTAACAGTAAAATTAATAATACAATTAATAAAGTAGTAAGCATGATATTCCTCCATGAATGTACATTAAAAGTATAGCATTTCCTTTTATTTTTATTGAATTCGCATTCGTTTTTACATTGGATTAATTAGAGTTATTCGTAATTTTCTCTATGCTAATATAAATAATAAAGTGGTTTTTAAATTGGATTTTAGGAGCAAATCATGGACGCAATATCTTTTTTGATTAGTGAGCATAACAAAGTTAGAAGAACATTGAATGAAATAGCCAATACAAATTTTCGTGATGATAAACGGCAAACGATGTTTGATGATTTATGTCATGAGCTTATCAGACATGAAACAATGGAACATAAAGTTTGGTATCCCTGCTTTAAGGACAATAAAAAATTAGATCCCACGGTAAAGCATTTACTCACAGAAGAGAAAAGGGCAGAAAAGGCTATTAAAGAGTTTGATGATATTAAAAGCCAACAAGAATGGGAGGAAAAATTTGCCCGTTTTAAAAATAATGTGATTCACCACGCAGAGGAAGAAGAAAATAAATTGTTTCCACAGGTAAAGAATTTACTTGGCGGTAATGAGTTGGAAATAATTGGTGAAAGAATGAGTCAGTTTAAAAAGAAATACGATGCTTAACTCATCGAAAAGGAGACTACCCTGAAAGGATAGTCTCCAATGTTTTAGTCTTGGACTTCACAGGTTATTTTAGTGCAATCACGGCAATTTTGAGCTGCAGCAGCAAAGGCATTACTAGCAGAAGCTTGAGTATTTGCCAGTTTATCATCTGCAGCTTTTTCAGAGGCTACATCACTGCTACTAGCATTTGTAGTACAGATCCATTTTGAATTCATATCTGTAACATTTGCTGCATAAACACTACTTCCTAAGATTAAGCCAGTGAATATTAAAATGAGTTTTTTCATGATTTTCGTCCTTGTAATATTTAAATAAAGTTCCATCTAATATAGTTGTCATTAATATAAATTAGAATTTTGTTTTAATACGAGCTCTCCTATAAATTATTAATAAGAATTCTTAAATTATAGTCTATTGGACAGTAGAAAAATTCATAAAACTATTAAATGTATCACTTGCGATAATAATTTTTTAAATTTCCTTTTCAATTTAATAAGGTCAATCGGTACTTTTTTACTGACGAATAAACCATAGATAACAGTGAAAGAAGACCATTAAAATATTACCAATTTGTAGAATCAATTAAATTAGTTAGCAAATTATTTGCTTTGTTGTCTTAATATCCTACGCTTTTAATAAGGGAATTACTCAGGAGTAAGCATGCGAATACTGGTTCTCGCTGCTTGTCTTTATATTAATTCAGTTTTTGCCGATGTGATTGTCGGTTTTTCTGCCTATGAAAATGGTGATTATACAACCGCCTATCCTCACTTGGTACAAGCAGCCGATGAAGGAAATGATGAGGCCATGTATTTATTAGGGCGTATGTATCAATACGGTTATGGTGTGAATCATGATGATGTTAAAGCTGGAGAGTGGTATCAAAAAGCAGCGGCAAAAAATAATGCCTTAGCAGAGTTAAGTTTAGGTTTTTTATATGATAATGGTCGTGGGGTAAAACAGGATTATAAACAGGCATTCCTTTGGTATATGAAAGCAGCTGAGCATGGTAATGCGATTGCCCAAAGAAATATTGGTTTAATGTATGCTGTAGGAGATGGGGTTGAAACGAGTGAAGTTAAGGCTTTTGAGTGGTTTAAAAAATCAGCAGAACAAGGTTATGCAAAAGCACAGGTTAACTTGGGTTATCAATACATGATGGGTTATGGTACTGAAAAAGATGTAGAGAAAGCTTTATATTGGTATGAAAAAGCGGCAGAGCAAGGTGACGCAAAAGGACAATATAGTCTTGGTCTTTTATATACAGGCAAATACGGTATAGCTCAGGATCAACGTGCAGCCACTTACTGGTTTTCCAGCGCCGCCAATCAAGGACATAGAAATGCCCAAGCCTATTTGGCCTATCAATATCTCAATGGATTGGGTGTAGAAGCAGATGCCCAAAAAGCGGTTTATTGGTATGAAGCGTCTGCTGAACAGGGAAATTCACAAGCTCAGGCGGAACTGGGGCAACTTTTGCTGACTGGCGTTGGCGTTAATAAAGATTACGAACAAGCAGCTTATTGGTTTGGCAAAGCGGCAGATCAAGGCAATGCAATGGCTCAGGGGAAATTAGGTTATCTATATTTGGCTGGTCTTGGTGTGAATAAAGATGTTTCTAAGGCTTATGCCTGGTTGAAATTGGCTACTGTTAATAAAAATCAGCAAGCATCAAAGGAGCTTGCCCGACTTGAACCTACTATGTCTACTCAAGATAAAGATCGTGGTGAAGAGCTATTCCAGCAAATAAAAAACAAGAAAGAATAGTCTTTATCCATGCGTATTTAAGCTTTCACTTAATATAAGAGCAGACATTTTTCCCTGTTTATCTTTATTACGCTTAATGATGGTATAGTTAACGAGACTTAACTCACCTATTCTGACCGTTGCAATTGTCATAAAATATTGGCTTTCGACGGTAATTTGGTCACTGCGGATATTCAATTTTTCTAAAATAGGGTAGAGCTCTTTAAGATCAGAAATACCTTTTTTTCTACGTGCAGCTAGTAACTCATTGACTTGTTCTTCATTAAGCCCGTTACCCAGTGTCATTAAAAGTTGTTTCGGTGCTGTATTTATATTAATCGGAGTTGATTCTGGTAGGGCTATGACATAAGGAAACAGGCGTTGATAGAGTTTGGCATTAACACCTTTAATTAATCTGAGCTCAGAGACACTCTGCATCGGTTGCTGGCTGGGGTAGTAGCCGGGCTTTTTTCGTAAATAATAAGAAAAAAATTCATTACCAACTCCGGGCTGATAAGGCATCAACCAATTGGTTGTCGCTAAAGTAAGTTCTTTACGCTCATCTGGAGTCATTTGTGATGATATCGATTCTAATAATTGGACAAAGAGAGCCTGATATTTCTTATCGGTTAAATTATTTAAATTAAAGCGGGCTTGTAAATCATATAAGCCACCTTCAATTAGAGCTTCTGGATAGAGTCTTTGCAGTTTGGTAGGAAAATTACTAATTTTGCCATAGACATCACCAACCCGGAAAGAAATTTTCTTCGAGGAGAGCATATCCATTGCCCAAAAACTTAGTGCCTGCGAAGCTAGATAGAGTTTATCACTATTTATTGTCAAACGAGTACGGTAAATATCAAGTTGCAAGCGAGTGCTCATTGCTGTAGCCGCTATTGCAACAAGCGTCATGATAAAGAGTGCGGAAATAAGCGCACTTCCTTTATTTTTGGCCCTATTAAGCACTATAAAGAGCCTCCGGAATAATCAATAGAAAACTCATTTTTCCCCAGTTTTTTAATGTTAAGGAAAATTGAATTGCTTTTGGAAAAGGTTCTTTACGCTGGTTTTGCTGTAAGGCATTCGCAAACCATTCAGGCAATACTTGTAAGCTATAATTCAAATAGGCAAATTCACAGTCTTCCAGGCCATAAAGTAGTGATTGGTCTTCATAGCGACTACGCTCTACTGTATCAAGTGTTTCCCAACTTCTTCTTACCAGTTGATGTTTATCACATAAATAAGCGATGCGTTGAAGAGTACTACGTTTTTCAGTGGCTTCGGGATTTGCAACACCAGTGCGAGTAAATTCAAGGTAGTGTGCTTGCCCTACAAAAGGAGGAAAAATATGCATGTCATTCCCGCGGACAGCTCTTTCTACAGCTTGTTTTGTATCTTGTTCAATGCGGGTGATTGCTAATTGCAAGGTATTCAATTGCTCCGCTTGATGTGCTACCTGCTTTTGAGTATGAAAGGCATTATACATCGCAGAAGAACATAGGCTTGCCAGAATGGCAAAAACAACCAGCGCAATTAAAATTTCAAGAAGAGTAAAGCCCTGTTGTTTGTTCATTTTTGTTGATACCGAAATGCTACTAATGGAGAGCCAAAGGGGCCGGCCTGGTTTTGACTGACAGTGATGGTAATTTGTTGCATAGATTTGATGGGTGTAGAATTAGCACCGACACGCCAATACCATCGTTGACCAAGCATCGTAGTGACTTGGGTAACTTCCTGGCTGGTATTCACTTGTAATAAGCCTAGTTGAACCATGGCTACTCCTTGCATAGCCACCCAATGACTTATCGTTTTCTCTTTTATTCGTTGTGTATTGACTATATTTTGGGCAGAAGATTTCAGCAAGGCAGTTAAGGCTATGCTAATAACAGCCAGTGCTAAAAGAACCTCAATTAAAGTAAAACCTGTCTGATTTTTGTATTGATGAGAGCGCTTGGTCATGATGCTTGGGGTTTTAGGAGAACGAGCTGGCCATTGTGTTTACCAATCAGAGTAGCCAATCCAGGCTTATCAGTTGTACCAAAACGTAATTTAAAGACAGTTAAATTACCAGAAGGGCTCATCATAATATCAGGCATCCGCGTATTATTTTTGAGTGGGCTTTCCAAATCAATGACAAGATTATTAGGAAAATGTTGCCAATGAAAAATGCTTTTTTCTGGCATAGCCTGCCATGTGTTTCCCTGTTCTAAACGATAGGTTTTATAACCTTGGTTATTAATATCAACACCTAAATTTTTTCCTTCGATAATTGCTTGTTGTTGCACTAGCTTAAGATAAGCAGAAAACTGCTCTGCCGCAACGATAATGCGTCGGCTGGCGCCAAAATCACCAAAGGCAAGTAAGGCAAAGCTTAAAGTGATGCTGATAATAAACAGCACCACTAAAATTTCAATGAGGGTAAAACCACCCTTATTGTGCATCCCAATTACCTATTTCTGCATTAATACCACTGCCTCCCTGTTGCCCATCAGCTCCTAAGGTAAAAATATCTATTTCACCATGCTCTCCTGGATTAAGATATAAATACTCACGACCCCAAGGATCTTTAGGTATAGATTTTAGGTATTGTTTCCAATCACGAGGAATAGGGTTAGAAGTAGGCTTTTCAACTAAGGCATGGAGACCCTGATCTGTACTGGGGTAAATGCCATTATCCAATTTATAAAGATCCATCGCGTTTTGAATTGCAAGTACATCTTGTTTCGCTTTAACAACACGAGCTTCATCCGGTCGACTGATAATTTTAGGCACTACAATGGAAGCAAGAATACCCAGGATGACGACTACAACCATAATTTCAATTAAAGAAAAGCCACTTTGTCTATTCATTAAAAACTCCTCAATCAATTTGTTAGGGGCTGTTGACATTAGCTTGAATGATCATGGCTTGATTTTTCGAACTTCGCAGCGAAGACCCAGTATTTGAGCAGCAAAACGCAGTAAATCAAGCTATAAGCACCAAGCTTATCGAAATGTAAATAACCCCTGGACTGATTCTACTATAAGGTGCGCATGCACGATACGAAAAAGGATAGCTGTTATTGAAAGTTGTTAGATTCTTATCCGTACGTAAATAATATTGACTAGGTAACAAGCTGTTCCATAGAAAATATGGGTAGGAGAGTGGCCAACACGATAAATAAAACAACCGCTCCCATGAGTAGAATGAGCAGGGGTTCAAGAAGGGTTAATGCGGTATCAATGAGGTGTTTTACTTCACTATCAAGATGCGAAGCAGCACGTTCCATCATGACAGCTATTTGTCCGCTTTTTTCACCACTAGCAATTAAATGCGTTGCCATTGGACTTAAATAACTTGTTTCTTTTAATGCTTGACTGATGGAACTTCCTTCTCTGACCCTTATGGTGGCGAGATCGAATGCATTACGCATGACCAGGTTAGTCACCAGACTTGCAGAAACACGCATGGTTTCCAGGACATTAACTCCGGCAGTAAATAAAATACTAAAGGTGTGAATATAGCGTGCTACATTAATGGATCTAACCAAATAGGAAACAATGGGTAATTTTAACAACACCTGATGCCAAGTGGTACGGATTTTCAGATTATGAAGACTCTTTTTAAAGCCCGCTAGTAGAATAATAATGATTCCCAAGCTAATTAATCCGTAAGATTTAATGAATCCACTGAGGGTAATAAGCACTTTAGTCATATTCGGCAAAGATTGGCCACTACTGGTAAAGACTTCAATAATTTTGGGCACGACAAAAGCAAGCAAGAAACCAATGATCGCAGTTGAAACAACAATCATCACAGAGGGATAAATAAGCGCCTGCTGAATTTTCTGTCTGGTTTCTTGCTGATTTTCAGTATATTGCGCCAGTTTTTCTAATACGAGATCCAAACGACCTGTTTGTTCACCTGCACCAACTGTTGCTCGATAAAGTTCTGGAAACGCATTAGGAAATTCAGCCATTGCTTGTGCCAAAGCATATCCTTCAAGTACTTTGGAGCGAACACCGATAATTAATTCTCGGACTTTATCTTTTTCGGTTTGCTCACTGACACCGCGCAAAGATTCTTCTACAGGAATACCGGCAGCAAGCAAAGTTGCCAACTGGCGAGTAAATAAGGATAAATCTTGCGCAGATAGCTTGTCTTTTCTGCGTGACTGCTGTTGCTTAACCAAAGCACGAATTTGTGTTGGAATTAAACCACGCTCACGGAGTAATTGGCGTGCTTGGCGTTCTGAATCAGCTTCAATAACACCTTTCGCAGTCGAACCCGCTTTATTTAGCGCTTGATAATGATAGGCGCCCATATTCACTACTATTAGTTTTAATAGGAAACAGTGTAATCTATTGGGTTTAGTAAGTCACTTAGGGTAGACTTGGTGGTGGTCAATCTTGGAGATGATAATGAACAAAGAAGTAATATACGAGAAAATAAAAGCACACGATGCTAAATTTATTGATTTGCGATTTACAGACACACGAGGAAAAGAACAACATATCACTATTCCTGTTGGGGCTGTAGATGATGATTTCCTTGAAAACGGTAAAATGATTGACGGATCTTCTATCAAAGGTTGGCAAAAAATTCATCAGTCAGATCTAACTCTTATGCCTGATATGGATACAATCCTTCCTGATCCATTTTATCAGGATAATACACTGATTCTTCGTTGCAATGTGGTTGATCCGCAAACTATGCTAGGTTATGACCGTGATCCACGTTCCATAGCACAGCGAGCAGAGGTTTATTTGCAATCGACCGGTATAGCAGATAAAGCTTTTTTTGGACCCGAGCCCGAATTTTTCCTGTTTGACGACGTGCGCTGGGAAACAAACATGAGTGGGTCTTTTTATAAAGTTGATTCTGATGAGGCACATTGGAATTCTGGTAAAAATTTTGAAGGTGGCAATATTGGCCATCGGCCCAGTGTCAAGGGTGGCTATTTCCCTGTTCCACCAGTCGACTCCTCACAGGATATCCGCTCTGCAATCTGTTTGACACTAGAGTCCTTAGGCATGGTTGTCGAAGCGCATCATCATGAAGTAGCTACCGGAAACCAATGTGAGGTAGCAACGCGTTTTAATAGCTTAACTAAAAAAGCCGACGAACTACAAATTTTAAAATATGTTATCCATAACGTAGCTCATAATTATGGTAAAACAGCGACTTTCATGCCTAAACCTTTAGTAGGTGATAATGGTAATGGTATGCATTGTCACCAATCTTTAATGAAAGATGGCGTCAACTTGTTTAGTGGTGATCAATATGCTGGTCTGTCAGAAACAGCCCTTTATTACATTGGTGGTATTATCAAGCATGCAAGAGCACTGAATGCCTTTACCAACCCGGCTACTAACAGTTACAAGCGTCTGGTTCCTGGTTTTGAAGCCCCTGTTTTACTGGCCTATTCGGCTCGTAACCGTTCTGCAGCGATCCGTATTCCTCATATTAATAATCCGAAAGGTCGTCGGATTGAGGTGCGCTTCCCGGATCCAATGGCTAACCCATATCTTGCATTTTCTGCAATGATGATGGCCGGATTGGATGGTATACAAAAGAAAATTCACCCAGGTCAACCCATTGATAAAGATCTTTATGATCTTCCTCCTGAAGAGTTGGTGGATGTACCTACGGTATGTGGCTCCCTGGAGCAAGCTGTACAACATCTACTAGAGGACCATGACTTTCTGTTGCAAGGTGATGTTTTTAGTCGCGATTTTATTAAAAGTTATATTTCTCTTCGCGAAGCTGAGATTGCACAAGTTAGAAGTCTTGTCCATCCTATTGAGTTTGAATTGTATTACAGTCTCTAAGAAGCCAGTAACTAAGGTATTATTATCATCTTCATACTGCTGACTGTCAGTTCTTTATAAACGCAGGTTTATTAGTGAATTGACAGTACAGGCAGGATAGCCGTTCAATGCCATTTTTATGGCTTCCTCCAAGTTTTTGAATATTACCAGGTGTAGTTAAGGGTAAAATCATTAAAATTATTAATAAAACTCAATTCTTCACCTTGAAATTGTTGGCGGATGTCCACATATAAGTGGAATGAAATGTCCCCTGTAGCATCTAAGCAATAAAGAATAAAGGGGTAAATCTAATAGTAATGCTCTTAGAAGTAATATTCGTGAGTATCCAGTATCATTTTTTTAATTTTTATGAGTCATGGGAGATTTATAAATGGTGGCTAAGCAACAAACAATGGGGTTCCAAACTGAAGTGAAACAGATGTTACATCTTGTTGTTCATTCACTTTACTCCAATAAGGAAATCTTTTTACGTGAATTAATCTCAAACGCATCTGATGCTTTGGATAAGCTTCGTTTCCTTGCTCTTGCTAATGCCTCATTGTACGAAAAAGACTCTGATCTACGTATCACTGTCGAATTCAATGAAAAGTTAAAAACAATCACAATCAAAGACAATGGTATTGGCTTAAGCTGGGATGAAGCGGTTGAAAATTTGGGTACTATCGCCAAGTCAGGAACCAAGGAATTTATGAGTCACTTAACGGGTGAACAAGCAAAAGATTCTCATCTGATTGGCCAATTCGGTGTCGGTTTTTATTCTGCTTTTATTGTGGCAGATAAGGTTACCGTTAAAAGCCGGCGTGCTGGCCTCAGCGCTGATGAAGGCATTGTCTGGCAATCCAATGGTGAAGGCGAGTTCACTATTGGCCAGGAAAAGAGAAAAGAGCGGGGCACAGAAATTATTTTGCACTTGAAGGAAGATCAGGATGAATTTTTGAGTGACTGGCGTTTGCGTAGCATTATCCATAAATATTCGGATCATATTTGTTGGCCAATTATGATGAAAAAAATGGATGAAGTTGAGCAAGAAGAGAAAAAAGAGAAAGCAAGCGAAAGCCCTGATTTTGAAGCGGTCAATAAAGCAACGGCTTTATGGACTATGCAAAAATCAGAAATCAGCGATGAAGATTATAAAACCCTCTATAAACATATCGCTCACGATTACCAGGATCCTTTAATCTGGTCCCATAACCACGTAGAAGGCAAACACGATTACATTAGTTTACTCTACATACCTGCAAATGCTCCCTTTGATTTATGGCAACAGGAAATGAAACACGGCCTAAAGCTCTATGTGAAGCGTGTTTTCATTATGGATGATGCAACCCAATTTTTGCCACGCTATCTACGATTTGTAAAAGGAATTGTGGATGCCAGTGATTTACCACTAAATGTTTCGCGTGAAATTCTACAAGATAATAAGCAGGTTGAGTCCATCAGAGCCGCATGTACTAAGCGTGTTTTGTCAATGCTGGATAAATTGAGTAAAGATGATCCAGAAAAATATCAACTTTTCTGGGAGCAATTTGGCTTGGCACTTAAGGAAGGACCGGTAGAGGATTATGCTAACCGAGAAGCAATCGCCAAATTATTGCGTTTTAGCAGCTCAACATCCAACTCAGAAAAGCAAACGGTTACCTTGGATGATTATGTTTCACGCATGAAAGAGGGGCAGGATAAAATTTATTACATCACGGCAGCTAGCTATAATGCAGCCAAAAATAGCCCACATCTTGAGATTTTCAATAAAAAAGGTATTGAGGTTTTGCTCTTAAGTGATCGTATTGATGAGTGGTTAGTTAGTTATTTAAGTGAGTTTAATGGCAAGAAATTGCAATCGATCAGTAAAGGCAAAGTCGATCTTCCGGCCGGTGATGACACGAGTGATACTCCACAAGCAAAAGAGCAGGAAAAGGCTTTGGAGCCCATGCTCAAGCAAATTAAAGATGTTCTTGGGGAGCGCGTCAAAGAAGTACAATTCACTAACCGCTTGACCAATTCGCCTGCTTGTATTGTGGCGGATGAACAGGACATGGGTTTGGAAATGCAGCGCATTTTGCAAGCAGCTGGGCAAAAGGTATCGGCGAGCAAACCCGTTTTTGAAATTAATCCGGAACATGCTTTGATCAAACGCTTACATGGCATAACGGATGATGGTTTATTTGCGGAGTGGGTTGTGATGTTATTCGAGCAAGCAGTCCTTGCAGAAGGAGGCCAGCTTGAAAATCCTGCTGATTTTGTTAGTCGAGTGAATAAACTCTTGTTGGAAGCTTAATAGCAAATTTAAGCCCGTTTTAGACGGGCTTTTTTATAATTCTAATATTACAGTCAGCCATCTTTGTCGCTTCCATTCTCTTGTCTGAGCTTGATGTCTGGAGAAACTGTTTTTTGATTAATCATGGAAAAAAAAATATAATCCCCCATTTTGGGGGATTATATGTTCGATCTTATTCAACTTTGGAAAAATATTTCTATAGAAAGTACGCCCGCACCTCAGCCTGTTACCCGTAGTTATGCTGTTGATACTAAACCAATAGCAATTAATTTTGATACGAATACGACCCAGTCAAGCTTTCAATTTAGAGCCTCACCCAAAGTTGTTTTTGTAAAAAGCGTGAAAAATTTAGTACCTGCTAATTTATACGATGATTTGCCAGCAGTCAGTCTAACTGATGAGGAAGAAACAGAACGTTTAGGGGTGATAGAACAGCAAAAAAAGAGAAATCCTGATTTTTACGATGGCCAACAAATGGTTATTACAGGTGTGGTCTATGATGAAGTTACGAATACAGTTTATATGGAAGCGAAAAAAGTTCCTTATTCTTTTATTGTCGCCTTATCAAACAAGAAATTTCCAGAGCAGAGTGAGCTTTATAAACAGAGCTTTTTTAAGACAGGTGTCCTTGCTCCTTTAGTAACCACTAATGGTAAAACTGTGTTAATGCAGCGAGTCCAACTTGGTTTATATTCTGTCCCTGGCGGTTTTTTGGAAGCACATGATGTTGAAAAAAGGCTAAATTTTGCTGATGGTCGAAATTTAGTGGTTGAAACAGCCAAGAGTGAAGTAACAGAAGAAATAGCAGGAGTTGCAGGGAAAAAAGAATTACGCTTCGATTTTTCCGAGCCTGAAATCACTGCGCTTTCCTTTCGAAGAACAGCCGGAAATCCAATAGGTACCGTGGAGTTTGTCGCGCCGGTGCAAGCCAAGTGTCATAGTGCCTATATAAGCAAGTATGTAATACCCAAGAATTTAGCTAAAGATGCGCGCGAACACTCAACTAATCACGCCGTTATACCTTTAGATTCACAAGACAGGGAAGCATTATTGACAACATTACTAACTGGACCTGGTATTCTTCCTGGTGCGGTTCTTCACTTACCAGTTGTATTGAGCTTAGCGAGCAAAGAAAATGCTGGTGCAATGATACCTTTGCCACGAAGAATCCCGAATAGGGGTTCAATTGCATGGCCATTGAGTATATTTTCAACCAAACCGGAAAAACCCTTGCCTTTAATTCACCAGGAAGAAGAAGTCAACGACACTGGTTTTAATTTAATTTCATAAGAATAATCGAATAAAAAAAGGCTCGTGAATACGGGCCTTTTTCAGAGTCTAATAGCGGTTTAGCTAACAGTGTATTACTCGTCTGTAAGACGAAAATATTTTGTGCCGAAATAACGTTGTAATTTTTTTCTGATAGTACCACGGCTGATTCCAAGCATTTTCGCTGCTTGCAGTTGATTACCACGACGTTTCTCCATAACAGCCTGTAGAAGAGGTGGCTCTACTTCAGAAAGAATCATGTCATACAGATCATCAATGGACTTGCCTTTATTTTCAGCAAGAAAGCGAGTTACTAAACCATAAACCAAGTCTTGAAGACCTTGTTCTTGTTTTGTAGTTTGAGAAGATGCTTGTGTATCAATGACATTCATCGTAACTTCCTTATTTTGGTTAAATCATTCTATCCCAATACTTTCACCATCAGGTGGAAGCAAGATTAATTGTACATGAAGGTTAATTGATAATCTACATAAATCTTAAGGTTCCCTTAATAATTGGTTGATTATCAGGCATACTTGACTCAATATACGTTAATATACTGACTATTCTTGCTTTATTTTATGCAGAGTGATTTATTTCAGCCTTTACCAGCGTTAAGAGCGAACAATCCGCTTGTTCAGAGGAAATGGAGATTTTTAAGTGTTTAAGGCGCCTTAACATACGTTCTTTTACTTCAGTATCAATCAAAAGTTCACTCAAAGTACGAGTTAATTCTGTTGCATTGCAATCGTATTGCAACAATTCAGGAACCACCATTTCATTTTGCAACAGGTTACATAAGCCCAGGTATTTTACTTTGATTAATTTCATCGCTGCGATATAACTAATCATGGAGCTTTTGTAGATAATGCACATGGGTTTTTCCAACAGTGCACACTCAAGAGAGGCTGTTCCAGAAGCTACCACGGCGCAA
Source organism: Legionella donaldsonii (assembly GCF_900452385.1). Lineage (NCBI taxonomy): Bacteria > Pseudomonadati > Pseudomonadota > Gammaproteobacteria > Legionellales > Legionellaceae > Legionella > Legionella donaldsonii. The sequence goes on from NZ_UGOA01000001.1 coordinate 1,704,596, forward strand.
TCACTGCAAGCAATGACCTCTCTGGCATGCCCAGGGATGAAAGAAACCCCAACCTTACTCTTAGCAAAATAATTTTTTACCAGAGTAGGGTTTAATGAACCCGCAATAGGAATAACAAAATGGATATTATCCTGCTGTTGGCTGAGCATTTCAGCTGTAGCAAGAAGTACGGGCATATGTCTTTCTATTTCATTATTTCTACTGCCAGGTAACATAGCAATTAAGCGTTTTTCAGCCGGTAAATTTAAATTTTCGCGAATAGTTTTAATATCAGTGTAAGGAAGGATTTTATCGACAAGTGGATGGCCCACGAAAGAAACAGGGACTCCTGCTTGCTGATAAAGTGTTTTTTCAAAGGGCAAGATAACAGCCATATGATCAACACAAGCACGAATCGTTTCAATCCGATTAGCTTTCCATGCCCAAATTTGGGGACTAATGTAATATAGGATGCGAATACCAAGTTTTTTTTTGGCAAATTTTGCTAAACGCAAATTAAAACCCGGGTAATCGACCAGAATTAACAAATCGGGTTTTACGGTTTGTAGATGCGCTTTGATCGCTTTGAATGCTTTTTTAATAACTCGAAGGTGACGAATAACTTCAGAAAGTCCAGTAACACCAAAGCGCGCCAGATCACTGATCAGCTGGACACCGGCTTCCTGCATATGCCTACCACCAATACCACTGATAATAAGATTATTGTCCCAAGCACGTAATTGTTGTATCAGGACGGCTGCGTGCATATCGCCTGATTCTTCACCGGCAATAATGACAATATGTTTAGCTGACGACATGTCTTGCAACTAAATGCTTATTAATCAAAGAAGTAATTTTTTCTGCTGTCGCAAGCGCTGCACGGCCTTCTTCACCGGTAACAAGTGGTGATGTATCTTTTTCAATACAATTTATAAAAGCCTTTATCTCTTCCAATAATGCATCACCTTTCTCAAATACTGATTGATGACGGGTAATTTCAGGGATACCCGGAAACATTTCACCTTCTCCTTTTTGAAAGACGGCAAATTGCTTATTATGGTAATCAATCGAAATATAAGAATTTGGTTGAAAGATCCTTGTTTTGCGTTCAGTCTTAAAACTGATACGACTGGCAGTGACATTAGCGACACAATGATTTTCAAAGGTAATTCTTGCGTTCGCGATATCAATTGACTTGGAAAGAACGGGGGCTCCCTGCGCATCGATATTCACTATAGGACTATCCACAATAGTCTGAATGATATCGATATCATGAATCATTAAATCAAGAATAACATTAACATCGGTACCCCGTGGATTAAATGGGGCTAAACGATGAGATTCAATAAAAAGAGGTTGTTCTAGATGCTCGTCCAACGCTAGCCGGGCAGAATTGAAACGTTCTAAATGGCCAACCTGCAATTTGACCTGGTGTTTTTTTGCCAAGCGAATTAATTCGCTGGCTTGCTCAACAGTTTCAGTAATTGGCTTTTCAATAAGTATATGAAGACCTTGTTCCAGGCAATGCTTAGCGATTTCATAATGTTGGTTAGTGGTCGCTGCGATGCTGACTGCATCTACTTTATCAAATAAATCTCTATAATCTTGATAAGCGGGTACTTGTAGCTCCTGAGCAACCGCTTCGCTGGTTGCTTTATTCGCATCACAAACAGCTACCAATTCTGCATTTGGCAGCATGAGGTATTTTTGAGCATGAAAACGCCCTAAATAACCAACTCCAATAACAGCACATTTTAACTTAGCCATAAGACAACAATTGCCAATAATTTGCGCGCATGATCGCATTTCCTAGCGGATAAATCAATTTTAAATAGTCGGAGCTTGATATAAAAAGATTTTTTAAAGGTGTTTTTACACAATGCATAGCTTTTATATGAGATCTCGTTAAACTATCGCTTTTTATTGAACCTCAGGACAAGGGCGTTATGGAGAAATGTATTGCCGGTGTTGATGAAGTCGGTCGTGGTCCTTTAGCCGGAGCAGTTGTTACTGCTGCTGTGATTTTACACCGGCCGATCGAAGGAGTGACTGATTCCAAAAAGTTAAGTGCAGCCAAACGTAAGCAATTGGCCGAGAGAATAAAGAATGAGGCACGATGTTTTGCTTATGGCCGTGCAGAAGTAGAAGAAATTGATCAATTAAATATTCATCATGCTACCTTACTTGCTATGAAGCGTGCCATAGAGGCGTTAACAATAAAACCTGATGAGATTTTAGTTGATGGCTTATACATTCCTTCTGTTACTATTCCTTGCCAGGCCATTGTCAAGGGGGACAGTTTGATTCAGGCTATTGGGGCTGCTTCCATTTTAGCTAAAGTACTGCGTGATGAAGAAATGGAAAAAATGGAGTTGGTTTATCCCGGCTACGGTTTTGCTATCCATAAAGGGTATGCAACGGAGATGCACCGTAAGCTTCTTGAGGAAAAGGGGCCGTGCGCTATCCACCGTAAAAGTTATGCACCAGTTTCCTCAAAATTGATTTCTGCCTGAGAGACAACCCTGGCATTTATCCGGGTTAACTCTACAAACAGACTAGGGGCTATTAATAGGTCGCTAGTTTGGGTGATTATGGTTGGCTCATCGCAGCAGGATATACGCTGTCGTATGTGCTGGAAATCAAACCATAAGCGTCAAGATAGTAGAAATATAAACGATCCCCTACATGCTATTAAACAAAATACGATGTGAACTGATGGACATTAAAATACCAAAGCTGGTGAGGAAAGTAACCATCGCAGTACCACCATAGCTTACTAAGGGCAGCGGAATACCAACCACAGGCAGAATCCCCATAACCATGCCAATATTTACAAAGGCAGATAAGAAAAAGGTCATTGCCAAAGAGGCTGCTAATAAACGTGTAAAGCTTGTTTGGGCTTGTTTTGCTATATAAAGGCCCCGCAAAGAGATAAGAATGAACAGAATAATAAGAATACTACTGCCTACAAAACCAAACTCTTCTCCGCTAACTGCAAAAATAAAATCAGTCGCATGCTCGGGTAAAAAATTAAGATGGGATTGGCTCCCTTCAAGCCAGCCTTTACCGAATGCTCCTCCTGAGCCAATCGCAATTTTTGACTGGATAATGTGGTAGCCTGATCCTAAGGGATCTTGTTCCGGATTGAGAAGAGTAAAAATTCGTTGCTTTTGGTAATCATGCATGAAATGCCAAAGTAGGGGGGTAGCAAGTCCTATCAAGGTAATGAGTGCCAGAAGGACATTCATACTGATTCCAGCTAGAAAAACAACGCTTAAGCCTGCTGCTGCAACCATAATTGCAGTGCCTAAGTCAGGTTGTTTGGCAATTAATAGGGTAGGAATAAAAATTATGAGAGCAGCTATCATCAGCGATTTGATATCAATAGGGATTGCCTTGCGGTCAAAGTACCAGGCTGTCATCATAGGAATCGCCAGCTTCATGATTTCTGAAGGTTGAAAACGAAATAAGCCTAAATCGAGCCAACGCTGGGCTCCTTTACCGATTTTTCCTATTAGCATCACTGCTATCAAAAGTCCTAAACCAACACCAAAAATCCAAGGGGTCCAGATTTTATATTTATGCGGGGGTATGACAGCAAAAAGCATCATAATTGCCAAAGCAAAAACTAATCTTAGTGATTGACGGAGGACCATACTTAAATTTTGGTTAGAAGCGCTATATAGAATAAGCATGCCAAAGGCAATTAAAGCTAAAAGCAGGCCAAGTAAAGGTAAATCAATGTGTAATGATTTAGCTGTTAATCGATAGACAGGCCGTACATGACTTGATTTCATGATTTTGTATCACTTTTTTTGAGTTCAAAATAAGCATCCAAGACTTTGCGAGCCACGTTAGAGGCAGCAACATCATTTTCTACCATAACTGCAATTGCTATTTCAGGATCTTCTACAGGGGAAAAGGCAATAAAGAGTGAATGGTCTCTTAGAAACTCGGGAATTTCCCCTCCTTCACGCGCCTTTTCATAGTGCCGCCCACCAAATACTTGCGCTGTGCCTGTTTTTGCCGCAACAGAGTAGGGGGCATTTCTACCAAAACGGTAACCAGTTCCCTCGTTACTTACGATGACAGATTGCATCGCATCAGCAATCACAGTCCAGTAGCTATCATCTTTCAGGCGCATTGGGTACTCTTCCAATACCTGATACTCATGCGTTTCACCACGATCACTTTGAACTGATCGTTGTAAAAGGTGGGGTCTGTACCGTTTACCTTTTTGGCTTAAAGAAGCAGTTGCATTAGCCAACTGAACGGGTGAAACCAACATAAAACCTTGTCCAATAGAGGTAATAACCGTATCACCGGGGTACCAGGGAACACCTTTAGTTTGCCTTTTCCAATGTTTGTTGGGTAAAAGTCCGGCTGCTTCTTCATGGAGATCAATATGAGTTAATTGACCAAAACCAAACTGACTTAATATATCTTCCATAGCTGCAATACCCATTTTATGACCTAATTGATAAAAATAAGTATCGCAAGAAACAGTGATTGCGCGCTTCAAATTGATGACACCGTGACCAGTCTTTTTCCAATCTCGGTAAGCATGGCTGACACCAGGCAATCTGAACCAGCCTGGATCATAAATACTGTAATGTGTATCAACAACTCCTTTTTCCAGGCCGGCAAGCCCCATAAAAGGCTTGATAGTAGAGGCTGGCGGATATAGTCCTCGAACGGCGCGATTATAAAGTGGTCTGTCACGTGCAGTAGACAATTTTTGATAGTCGCTCGTATTAATTCCATTAACAAAAGCGTTCGGATCAAAACTTGGAGCACTAACCATTGTTAAAATATCCCCGCCGCGGGTACTCATGGCAACAACAGCACCGCGTTTATCTTTCATTGCCTCATAGGCGACTTTCTGCAAACGCGAGTCAATTGTTAAATAGAGTTTTTCACCAGAAACAGGGTTTTGCTTATTAACAATTCGTAGTGTCCTGCCACTAACATCTGTTTCTACCTGTTGATAGCCCACTTCACCATGAAGGATATTCTCATAAAATTTTTCAATCCCTGCTTTTCCAATGAAATTTGTGGCGCGATAATTGGTTGGATCAACTTGACGTAATTCCTGTACATTGATTCGTCCTACATAACCAAGAAGATGTGCAGCTATTTCTCCTTGTGGATAAAACCGCATCAACCTTGCTTTAATACTTACTCCAGGAAACTGATATTGATTTGTAGCAAAAAGAGCAACTTCTTCTTGTGTTAGTTTGAGTTTAAGAGGAATCGGGACGAAAGAACGATTCTGCTTACGAGCTCGTTTAAAATTATCAATATCATCATCCGTAATTGATGGAAGAAGCATTCTTAACTTTTCAATGGTTATATTTAAATGTTTAACACGTTCTGGAATCACTTCTAAAACATAGACAGGGATATTTTCAGCGAGAACAACTCCATTTTTATCGAGAATAATTCCCCGCGGAGGTGCGATAGGAATGATACCCATCTGATTTTTCAAGGATAAGGTTTCATATCGTTTAAATTCTGATATTTGTAAATAAGCCAAGCGTAAAACCAGTATAAATGACAAGGTAATGATCAACGCGACAAGTAAATTCAATCGAGATCGATGGATGTGTGACTCCACACGGTCATTTTTTACAGATCTATTTAAACGCATGCTTTTCTATTGCTAATAAGGTGGCAAGAACACAGGACATCTTATCTTAAAACCTCATTTGTGGTAAGGGTGGTTATGAATTATTGACCAGGCTCGATAAAGTGCTTCTAATAGAACGATGCGCACAAGAGGATGAGGAAGTGTCAATTGTGATAAAGACCAACGCTCGTTACTACGAGCAATGACCGATGGAATTAATCCCTCAGGCCCACCAACAAGAAAGCAGAGATGGCTAGTAATTTGCTGTAATTGTTCAAGCTTTAAAGCAAGCTTTTCACTGGTGAAGCTGTTTCCATTGATTTCTAATGCAATAATACGGGCATTAGAGGGAATTGCAGCACTAATCAGAGCCGCTTCTTTTTCTAAAATGCGTGTCAAATCAGTAGATTTACCCCGTTTGGCCAGCGGAATTTCAACCAAATTAAAGCTAACATAATCTTGCAGTCGCTTTGAAAACTCAGCGACGGCCGTGTTAACCCAAGACGGCATCTTATTACCACAGGCAATGAGGGTAATTTTGAACATGTGTTATTTACTAGGAGGAGTAGTTTGCCAGAGCCCTTCAAGATTATAGAATGCACGACTATCAGGCTGCATGACATGTAAAACAAAATCACCAAAATCGATCAAGGCCCATTCACCAGATTCAAGGCCATTTTGACTCAAAGCAGGTAATCCAGCAGCTTTCATCTGCTCTAAGACAAGCTCGGCGATCGCTTTAACGTGGCGTGATGAACGGCCGCTGCATATGATCATATAGTCAGTCACTGAAGTTTGGTTTTTTACATCAATAACGACTACATCGATTGCCTGGATATCATCCAAGGATTTAAGCAGTTGCTTTAAAAACAATTGTTGCTCAGACATAAAAGCTGAAATCTCTTTCAAAAAGGGGAGAATGATAGCAGTAATTCAAAAAACTCTCAAAGCATAGTTGTTCACTAGAAAAAATTCTTATGTAATCAGTCACCTTTCCCTGCAGCGCCAATAATATCCGTTTATACTATAGGTAAATAACATGGATGATGAGGAGCCTTATGAGATTATTACCCTTCAAAAAATCCTCTGCTGTATCAATTGGTGTAGAACTCGAATTTCAGATTGTTGCACCACGCACGTATAGCTTGGTTTCACGTGCAAAAGATTTAATCCGAAATTTAAGAGAAAGTCCTCATCGCCCCAGAATAACACCAGAAATCACCCAAAGCATGATTGAAATTAACTCCTCAATTCATCACTCACCACAAGCGATGTTAGAGGAGTTAGTCCATTTACAACAATTTCTTCTGGGCCAGGCTGCTGAGATGCATATTGCTATTTGTGGTGGTGGAACGCATCCTTTCCAAAGATGGACTATGCAAAAAATATTTCCAACCATAAGATATAGGAAATTATCGAGAAAATATCGCTATTTATCCAAACGGTCAACAGTATTTGGTCAGCATATTCATATCGGTTGTACCCAAGCGGAAGATGCTTTGTATCTTACGCATGCTTTAGCAAGATATGTTCCGCAGTTTATTGCTATTTGTGCTTCTTCGCCCTTTTATCAAGGCATTGATACGGGCTACTGTTCATCAAGATCGACAATTTTTAATGCTTTTCCGCTCAGTGGCGTCATTCCTTACCTGATAAATTGGCGAGAATTTTCCGACTACTACTACAAAATGCGTCAATTGGGAATTATAGCCAGTATGAAAGATTTTTATTGGGACATTAGGCCAAAACCAGAGTTTGGTACAGTGGAAATTCGTGTCTGTGATACCCCGTTGACTATTAAAAAAGCAGTTTTAATCATTGCCTATATTCAAGCCCTGAGCCTTTATCTACTGGAGGAAAGACCCATAGACGTTAGTCATGATTTATACTATCTCTATAATCATAACCGCTTTCAGGCTAGTCGCTATGGTTTTGAAGGTGATTTTATTAATCCTTATACTATGCAACATAGTTTGATTATTGATGATTTAATTGAAACAGTTAAAAAAATTGAGAACTATATCGTGCAGTTAGGCAATTCAGACTATGTTGCTCTATTGGTAAATGATGCGATGAAGAACATGAATGATGCGGCTTTCTTAAAACAGGTTTTTAAACAAGAAGGCTCTTTATCTAAGGTAGTCGCAGCGCAATGCCGTATGTGGGCTGAATCAATTTAAAGAGCTATTTAAGGGTCATGGATAGATAAATGGGGAGGGGAGGATAGGATGTTTAAGCTCATTGATAATCCAGAAACGATGGCCAAGCTCCCTGAGTTGGAAGAGACCAATTTAGCCAATTACCTGGATCGTCAAGAGTTGGAAGTTTTATTAAACAATGGTCAAATCCACAGCTTTTCTACCGGTGATGTGATCCTGCAACAAGGGAAAAAAGCAGAAGGTATTTATATTATTATTAGCGGTAATGTAGTGGTTTCTGCGCGCTCAATGGGGCAGGGAATGACTAATATAGAAGTACTAAAACCGGGTAATTTTTTGAATGAGATAAGTTTTATAGAGAAAGGAGCTTCACCTACTTCTTATGTGGCAAGTAATAATGTGCAGTGTTTATTTATCAATTCAGTCCATTTTGAAATGCTTTCTCTCTATTTTCCGGAAACAAAATACAAAATATTATATGCAATTACCAAACAAATTTGTTCTCGTTTAAAAGCAATGCATGGCAAAGTTACAACACTTATTACACAATCTGAAATACCTGGTTTATCTTTTTTGGGGCGTGTAGTTGATTCACTGAATCAACCAAAGCAAGTTGCCTCAATCAACGAATCTATGTTGGAGCGCTTACAAAAAAAATCCTTATTTAAATCATTTAGTAAAGATGAATTGCATGAATTATTTCAACATACGGTTCTCCTGGAAGCAGCAAAAAATTGTAAATTGATTCACGTAGGGGAAAAAAACGCTTCCTGCTATATAGTCATACAGGGAGCTGTCCAATCGAGTATTATGCAAGATAATAAACTCGCCAAACTATCGGTTATTGGCCCTGGAGCCTTATTTGCCAGCATAGCCTGTATCGATAATGACTCTTCTTTTACGATAACTTTTGTTACTTGTGAACAAGCAATCTTGCTCAAAATATCAGAATCAGAATTGGATGCAATACGCAACAATAACCCGCGGCTTTGGTATAAATTATTTGATTTGATTTGTATCTCTCTGGTCGCGTTGGAAAAATCCATTAATAAGTTGGATGTGAGACTGCATATTGAAACATATAATAGGTAAAAAATATGTGTAGAATATTATCATATCTTGGCAAACCAATTGTTGTTGAAGAGTTGCTTTATAAGCCTGATAACTCATTTATTAAGCAAAGTTATCATCCTAAATACATGTCTCATTTGTTGAATCTGGCTGGGTTTGGGATGGCTGCATGGGATGGTATGTCGCACAATCCCACAGAGCCCTATCTCTATAAAACTCCGCAACTGCCTTTTTATGATGAAAACCTGCGTAACCTGGCAGCGAAAATTTCACCTCACTGCCTTCTAGCGCATTTACGGGGGGTTTCCTATCATGAAAAACAGGTTGTGTCTAATCAAAATGTACATCCCTTTGTATATGCGGGTTCAAATGTAGCATTGGCGCATAATGGAGCGCTTAGTAATTTTAATACGATGCGTTATGATTTGTTAGAGTACATTAGTCCGGAGTATAGGAAAGATATTAATGGCACTACGGATAGTGAATGGATTTATGCCATCTTTTTATCACAACTATCAACCTATGATGGCCGCTATGAGACAGAAGAAATAGTAAAGGCTATTATTGAAACCTTAAAAATACTGCAGCGTGTTCGACATAAGAAAAATATAAAAGTCAATTCGCCAGTGAATCTTTTTATAACGAATGGTGAATTTATTGCTGCAACACGGTTTGTGTTGGACTATGGCTGGCAACCAGCAGATGCTTTACCCTCTGCCCACTCTGGTGTCTATCATTCTTTATGGTACACCTATGGTGAGAGTTATGGCTTCTATGACAATGAATATAAAATGAAAGGTGGCAATATAAAGGCTAGTATTATTATTGCGTCTGAGCCATTAACTGAAGATACTACAACGTGGCTTGAAGTTCCTGAATACACACTGGTTGTTGCCCGCCATGAGCAGGGAGAAATTAAAATCGTCTCACAAGATATTAATTTATAATACAATTAGTTAGTGCTAATTCCCTCCCAGAATCAAGCAAGACTCTAGTTAATTTCTTCTATTTCCAATACCATCATTTATGCAGTTCAAATTATTAATTCTAAAATGCATTTCAGGGAGAAATCGTTATGGCAAAGGTTCTTTGTGTTCTTTATCCGGATCCGGTGAATGGTTATCCTAAACATTATGCGCGAGATGAAATTCCTCAAGTAAAAATTTATCCTGGCGGACAGACCTTACCAACACCCGAAGGGATGGATTTTACACCAGGAGAGCTTTTAGGCTCAGTCTCTGGCGAGTTGGGTTTGCGAAAATTTCTTGAGCGTCAAGGACATGAATTAGTTGTAACCTCTGATAAAGAGGGGGATAACTCCACTTTTGAACAGGAATTACCCAATGCTGACGTGGTTATTTCACAACCTTTCTGGCCAGCCTATTTAACAGCAGAGCGGCTTGCCAAGGCAAAAAAATTAAAATTAGCTATTACAGCGGGTATTGGCTCTGATCATGTCGATTTGACTGCAGCGATTAAAAAAGGCATCACGGTAGCTGAGGTTACTTATTCAAATAGTATCAGCGTTGCAGAACATGTGGTTATGATGATCTTGTCTTTAGTACGTAACTATATTCCCTCCTATCAATGGGTTATCCAAGGGGGATGGAATATTGCTGATTGTGTTGAGCGTTCTTACGATCTTGAAGGAATGGTTGTTGGTTCTTTAGGAGCTGGGCGTATTGGTCTAGCTGTAATGCAGCGATTAAAACCTTTTGAAGTCAAGCTACACTATACTGACCGTCACCGTTTGCCAGAAAGCGTCGAGCAAGAATTAGGGCTTACTTATCATTCCGACCTGCAATCCATGCTACCTCATTGTGATGTTGTTACTATTAACGTTCCCCTCCATCCTGAAACAGAACATCTTTTTAATGAGCAGCTAATAAGTACAATGAAACGTGGAACCTATCTTATTAATACAGCACGAGGCAAAATTTGTGAGCGTGATGCAATTGTTAATGCTCTAGAACAGGGGCAACTAGCGGGTTATGCTGGTGATGTTTGGTTTCCTCAACCGGCTGCGCAAAACCATCCTTGGCGAACAATGGCTCACCATGGTATGACACCACATATCTCCGGGACATCTTTATCTGCTCAAGCGCGATATGCTGCGGGTACGCGTGAAATACTGGAGTGTTGGTTAGCTACGCGACCTATTCGCGATGAATACCTTATCGTCGATCATGGCAGATTAGTAGGTATGGGCGCCCATTCGTATTCAGTTAAAGAAGATTTACCTGATATTTTATAACAACCTCCTAAGGCATTTGGGTGTTCAATGTGAATTAATTTTTGACAAAAAGTGAGTGGATTGCTATAATGTGGCCTTTAAGTTGTCATTTAGGTTACTTATGATTGAACAGGGCGCCCCAAAAAAACAGAAGCAATATCAAATCAAAAAAAATGAGCAATATCAAAAAAGAGAGATTCGCTTAAATACTTTTTCTGGTTTTTTCGTGCCTTTTAATTCATTGTCGGATATGCAGCAAGAGATAAGATCTACGTTGTTAATACCAATAGTAAACTTAACAATGGCTGTTGGTTCAGCAGTTTTTTCTATAGGTAAACTTGCTGAAACAGCAGCAAATTTAGCTATTATGGATCTAAATCATGCCGTATCGAGTAACAATATGTTTCTTGCTGGAATAGAAACTAGCTGTTGTTTTGTAGGAAGCCTTTTGGTTGATACGCTGTGGTCGCTCGTATCACTAGCTTTGCGTACAGTCTCTACCTTTGTAGCGGGTGTTGCTGCAACAGGCAAAGGACTTATCAGAGGTGGTGAGGCAGTTATTAACTGCTGTACTTGCCAACCGAGTTTGTAACTGTCTACAGTATTGTTGCTAAATGGACGTTTTGAACGTCCATTGCTGGGAAAATACTGATCATTACTCCATTTCGTTCAAATTAAGACCATTAAGCAACTCAAAGTTTCAGTCTTATTTAGGCTTTGTTTTCTTAAGCAACCCTATCCATTTATTCCTGTTGGGCTTACCCATGTCGGCCTTTCTAATCACATAATGCAAAATATAAAACCCATCTTTACCTTTGGTAACAAATTGTAATTCATCCTGTTGCATGTTACTTGGACTATCAATACGAAACTCAAATAAAGCCTGTTCAGGTGTCTCTTCGATAATAGTAACAATTGGTTTAAATCCAGATTCTTTTAAATTGTTTATTATGGAGTCAATATATTGTTTGATGGAGATTCTTGTTTGTAAGCGAGGGATAAATTGACTGGTAACCAATTCTTGCCAATGCTCGATATTATCATCAGCGGGTACATATTCAACAACGGTTATTTCTTCTGTTTTTTTCCCAAAAACAACTTTCCAGGGGCGACTATCAAAGGCTATTTTCTGTGTTTCGTAATTTTTTATTTCTGGATTCATTGGCGCAACATCTTGGGTCGTAATACTACAATAGATCCCACCTTTATAATGGTAATATTCAATGCAATTGGGATTAGTATCATTAGTTACCTTAATAAGCTTGCTTGGATCCATTTCAGCCTGAGCAGTTAATAAAAAAAGCATTACATATAATGATATTGTTAAGCGTAGCAATGTGGGCATAATCTCTTCCTGAGTGCTAAGGTATTTAGTAAATTAGCGAGTTTTACAGTAAGACTCACTGACTCATACTGAATTAAGGGCCTTATTTTTTAGCAAATAAATCGGCTACCCGCTTTTTCATTTCTTCTTCGGAAACATCTTCAATGTGTGTGGCGATATACCAGGTATGGCCAAAAGGGTCTTCAAGGGTGCCGCTGCGATCGCCGTAAAATTGATTTTCCACTTTTCTAACCAGCTTAGCTCCATGCTTAACCGCTAGTGCTGCGGTTGCATCAACATCTTTAACATAAAGATGCATCCCAACCGGTGAACCCTTATATTTATCTGGCGCGTAAGCATTCATTTCAGGATGTTCATCAGCCAGCATAAATTTAACATCACCGATGGACAATTCTGCGTGGCCTATCTTTTTGTCAGGGCTTTCCATAAGCATCATTTCCACTGCATCGAATACTTCCTTATAAAAATCAATGGCTTTTGCAGCATTTTTAACAATTAAATAAGCTGTGAGTGTCTGATAGCCAGCTGGTAAATAAGAATTTTTTTTATCCAAAATTGCTCCTTTAATGCGATGTGACTGCAGTCTTGGTTTGAACCGCAGCGAGGAGGATACCACTCACTGCCAAACCAAGAGTGGCCAAGGTCATCGGTAATACAGCACCTATTTGGGCAATTAGACCCGTAAAAATCGATGTTAAACCAAAGCAAAGAGCCATAATTGAACCCGTAACTCCCATAACCCAACCTTGCTCATCCTCATTTACCTGATTGGAAAAAATAGTCAACAGCACTGAATAGGCGACAGATAGACTCATTCCAATCAAAAGGGCTGCCACCCAGGCCACCCATTGTTGTTTAAATAGCAATGTGATTAACACATGCGTCGCTGTCAAGAGTAAGCCAGTGATAACCACCCAATCAAAAGAGTACCGCTTGGTACAAAAATCAACAATATAGCCACAACCGATACTGAAACCCAGCCCCATTACCGCAAGGAAAAAAGAATTTTCCATGGCTGAGTAATGATAAGTTTGCAATAAATATAAAGAAATGAAGGAAAAATAATTGGACCAGCCAAAGATCATAACGAGCAATACAACAGAATATTTACAGATAGAGGGATGCTTAAAGGCTGAAATAAAAATATTGACTGCATAGTGCCATTGAATTTTTATCTTATTACCAGCCTTAGTAAAGGTTTCATTGAATGAACGGTGCAACAAAGCAGCATTTAATAAAGATAAAGCAGCGGCAAAATACATGGGGGTTTCGAAGCCAAACCAGGAGACCAGGCGATTATCTGATAGCAGACCACCGAAAATTGGACCAAAAACAAAGCCAAGTGACACGGCTAATAAAATAAATCCAATGTTGCGTGCTTTGTGTTCTTCGGAACTGACATCAACAATGGCTGCTTGTGCAATTGGTTGGCTACCAGAAGTAAAGCCGGCGATGATACGTCCCATGATGAGTAGCCAGAAATTTTGCAAAACAATCGCAATTGCAGAAAGAAAATACCCAAGGAAAGAACCCAGTAAACAGATCATCAATGATTTTTTTCGGCCTACGCTGTCGGATAAATCACCTAATATTGCAGCCCCAAAAAACCAGCAAATCATAAAAATGCCGATTGTTAAACCATAATAGAAATCACGTAAACCTAAGCTTGTTTCAACCGGTAAAAAGCCAGACTGAGGTTCAATAATGATGGTGTTTAAAATAGGGAACAGTAAGCCCAAACCCATGCCGTCGATAAATAGAACCAAAAACAAGGGTAATATTGATGATAATGACTTTTGCTGATGCATGATAAACCTAAATAAGAGGTAGAAGGTAATAAGAATGGCCTTCCAAGGCAAGAAATAATGCCATGTCTGCAGTGTAGCGTCAAATGGCATCATAAGGAACTTCAAGGCACGCAGCCCAAGGTTAGCTTTTATTAACCCAGGGCTTGTTGTTTACCCCTTCTCATTGCGTAGCAAGAGGGATTTTATAAAGAAGCCTAAAATGAAGCAAACCACCGTGGCAGCCAATAAAATATACAATAATTCGGCAAAGGTGCTTGCATAATGAATTTTTAACGTGGTAATCGTTAATTCATCTGATTTAATCGAGGTTAAATTAGCCAATTTACCTGATAAAAAGCCGCCAATACCCAGTGAAACAAAGAAGATCCCCATCATTGTACTCACTTTTTTACGACTGGCTAGCACAGTGATCGCAGAGAGACCTACTGGAGATAGTAAAAGTTCGGCGATAGAAATCATTAAATAGGCAGGAATAAAATACAAGGGTGATAATAAACTAGCCCCCTGGCTGTTGCGGCTTACTAGTGTAATAAGGGTATAGGCAATAGTCATAAAAATCATTGCCAAAATAAATTTATTACTTGTACGTATACCACTTTGCACTACATTGAGCTCCCTCTTTCCCCGAGCAAGAAAATAGCCAAAAATAATCATCCCAAAACTTTGTATACCAACATAGTAAGGTGGTGGGAATTGAATACCAAAAAGATTGGGCTCAACAACTCTTGAGATAAAGAGAGTAAGCGACATAAACATTTGAAAATAAAAAGCCCAAAACATCACTGAAATGATACATAATAACCCAATGACAACAGTTTGCCTTGCTTGCTGGGCTGTTTCACGTTTTGCACAGTAAATTAAATAACCCAACGATAAGAGAACCACGCCACCAAAGGCTGAATCAGCAAAGATGGGGTATTCAAGAATTGAAAAAGACAGCAGCCATAAAAATATCATCATCAAAATCGATTTTAGTAATTTATCAATACGGAATTCGAAAGGTTGATAATCGGCTATTTGGTAAATATAAACTCCAAAAACAAAAACTGCAAAAGCGATAACCATTCCCAAAGCAGCACTGGCAAAAGCAACGGGCCATCCAAAATGACTATGAAGTAAACTAGGTAAAGTGGTCCCTAAAATAATACCTGTTGTTATCCCCATGTAAAAAATCGTAAAACCGCTTTCTCGTTTTGGCGAATCGATGGGATATTCATTACCTAATAACGAGGAAATATTAGGTTTTAATAAACCTGTGCCTACTGCAATCGCAGCTAGAGAAACGGTTAAGCCTTGATCTGAGTTGAGAAGGGATAGTGAGAGGTAACTAAGAAATAAAAAACATGCTCCAGCCAAAATGGCTCTTTTCTGCCCAAGTAAATGATCAGCAATCCAGCCTCCAATTACTGGAGACAAGTAAGTTAAAGCGGTAAAAGAGCCGACCAGCGCATAGACGTCTTTATCGGGCCATTTGAAATGACGAGCCAAATACAGGGCCAATAAAGATTGTACAACGTAAAAACCATATCTTTCCCACATTTCTGTGGCGAAAAAAACCCGCAATGAAGGAGGGTGTTTTGATTGAGGTGTATGCACGATAACTCTTCATTTTTAAAAAGCGACTTTACAGTCTATCATGTTGATTGTTATTTTTACAACCTGTATGAATGCTTCAAATGGAATAGCCATTCACGTCCTTTATCCCCTCGTGTATGATACCCAATAGAACTCAAGGATGGAGAAAAAATGGCTGTGCAAAACCACGCGCTACTCAATATCAGCGCTCAACGCGGTACCCAATTGGAAGCTAAAAATTGGCTTACAGAAGCTGCTTTAAGGATGCTTCGTAACAATCTGGATCCTGATGTAGCGGAAGACCCTGCTTCATTAGTGGTTTATGGAGGTCGTGGCCGCGCAGCCCGTGATTGGCCTTCTTATAATAAGATTGTGGAAGTTCTCAAAGAGCTGAATGATGATCAAACTTTATTAGTTCAATCGGGAAAACCTGTAGGGGTTTTTACTAGCCATAAGGATGCGCCACGAGTTTTAATTGCTAACTCTAACTTAGTACCGCATTGGGCTACCTGGGATCATTTTAATGAGCTTGATAAGAAAGGGCTCATGATGTATGGGCAAATGACTGCAGGTAGTTGGATTTATATCGGTTCGCAAGGCATAGTGCAAGGTACTTATGAGACTTTCAGTGCCTGCGCTAAGAAACATTACGATGGTAATTTATCAGGTCACTGGGTATTGACAGCTGGCCTTGGCGGTATGGGAGGAGCGCAACCTTTGGCAGCAACAATGGCAGGAGCTAGTATGCTTGCCATTGAATGTGATCCTCGTCGATTGGAAAAACGGTTAAAAACCCGCTATTTAGACCGCTCTACAGAAAATTTTGAGCAAGCCATGGAATGGATACAGGAATCCTGCCGCAATAAAATACCCTTATCGGTAGGGCTTTTGGGGAATGCAGCTGAAATTTATCCGGAATTATTACGACGGGGTGTTTTACCATCTCTGGTCACAGATCAAACCAGCGCTCATGATCCATTAAATGGTTATTTACCAGGTGGTTGGTCCTTGGAAAAAGCAGCTGAACTCAGGCGAACTGCTCCGCAAGAAGTTGTTGCCGCAGCGAAAAAATCGATGGCTGAACAAGTGAGAGCAATGCTTGCATTCCAAAAGGAAGGTATTCCAGTATTTGATTATGGTAACAATATTCGTCAAATGGCTTATGAAGAAGGCGTTACTGACGCCTTCATGATTCCTGGATTTGTACCTACCTATATTCGCCCTCTATTTTGTGAAGGTGTTGGCCCTTTTCGCTGGGTGGCTTTATCAGGAGACCCCGAAGATATCTATGCTACAGATGAAAAAGTTAAAAGTCTGATGCCAGATGACAAACATTTGCATCATTGGTTGGATATGGCCCGAGAAAAAATTGCTTTTCAAGGTTTACCAGCCAGAATTTGTTGGGTAGGCCTTAAAGATCGAGCACGGTTGGCACTTGCCTTTAATGAAATGGTAAAAAATAAAGAAGTTAAAGCACCGATTGTCATTGGCCGCGATCATCTTGACTCTGGTTCAGTGGCCAGCCCAAATCGAGAAACCGAGGGGATGTTGGATGGTAGTGATGCTGTATCGGACTGGCCATTATTAAATGCTTTATTGAATTGCGCCAGCGGTGCGACCTGGGTCAGCATTCACCATGGCGGTGGCGTAGGCATGGGATTTTCCCAACATGCAGGAGTGGTCATCGTGGCCGATGGCACCGAGGAAGCTGCAATTCGTCTCGCGCGCGTGTTGCATAATGATCCCGCAACCGGCGTTATGCGCCATGCTGACGCTGGTTATACCTTGGCAAAGCAATGCGCTAAAGAAAATAATTTATGGTTACCCATGGAATCAATTGGTGGAGTGCGTCATGGCTGAGTTTTTTACCCTTGTTCCAGGCCACTTAAGTCTTCAAGCAATCAAGTCCATTCTTTTTCAACAGAAATCCTTGGTTTTGGACGAAGCTTTTTTACCTCTAATTGAGAAATCTTGTGCAACTGTACAACAGGTAATAAATGACAAAAGAACTGTATATGGCATCAATACGGGGTTTGGTTCTCTAGCCAACCAAACTATTTCTACTGAGCTTTTAAAACAATTGCAACGTAATATTGTCTTATCTCATGCTTGTGGAACCGGTGAGTTACTGGCTGATGAAATTGTAGCGTTAGTTTTAATTCTTAAAATTAATAATCTAGCACAGGGTTATTCTGGAGTCAGAAAAGAGCTTATCGATGCTTTATGCGTTTTATACAACAAAGGTGTTTATCCCTGCATCCCAGCTAAAGGCTCCGTAGGTGCATCGGGTGATTTAGCACCACTAGCCCATCTTGCTTTACCTTTAATAGGAGAAGGGCAGGTGCGTTTTGAAGGGAAAATAATTAGTGCTGTTGAAGGCCTTAAAATTGCTGGATTAACACCGTTGGAATTAGCACCTAAAGAAGGTTTGGCGTTGCTTAACGGCTTACAAGTATCTACAGCTTTAGCCATGCAAGCCTTATTCAAAACAGAATTACTCTTTGAAACAGCCGTTATAGCGGGAAGTTTATCGGTAGATGCTGCTTCTGGCAGTGACGTTCCTTTTGATATGCGCATCCACCAGGTCCGTGGTTATTCAGCCCAATGTGACGTTGCAGCAAAATATAGAGATTTACTAGCTGGAAGTTTGATTCGTGAATCGCATCGTAGTTGCTCGCGGGTACAGGATCCATACTCGTTGCGTTGTCAACCTCAAATCATGGGCGCTGTTTTACATCAAATGCGCTTTGTTAGTGAAACCTTAGGGATCGAGGCCAACGCTATTTCAGATAACCCCATCGTCTTTGCTGAGCAAGGGGATATTTTATCTGGAGGTAATTTTCACGGGGAAATTATTGCCATGGCAGCTGATAATTTAGCGTTGGCAATTGCCGAAATGGGAGCTAATGCAGAGCGTCGTATTGCATTATTAATTGATAAACATTTCAGTGGATTACCGGCTTACTTAGTTAAAGAGGGAGGTTTAAACTCTGGTTTTATGATTGCCCATGTTACAGCCGCAGCTTGTGCCAGTGATAATAAAGCCTTGGCTCATCCTCATTCTGTAGACAGCCTCTCGACCTCTGCGAATCAGGAAGATCATGTTTCAATGGCTACTAATGCAGCGAGGCGCTTGTATGAAATGATTGATAATACCGCGACTATCCTAGCTATCGAATTATTAGCTGCTTGCCAAGGCCTCGAGTTCCATACACCTCTAACTACCTCACCTAAATTAAGTCAGGTTTATGCAAAAATAAGAGCGGTAGTTGCTCCATATAATCAGGATCGTTACTTTGCTCCCGATCTGGAAATTATTAAGCAAAAAATCCTCCAGGGTGATTTTTTGCTATGAAGATTATTTATTGAGGAAATAAATAAGGACGATAAAAATGGAATTGAAAACGCTGTTTAAACGTCTTGCACAAGAAACGCGTGTAAACCCTTATTTATCCTGTGAAGAACGGCAACAGACCTTGCAACAGTTAAAACAACTCCTGCAAAAAAATGCAATTGAACTCGCCCAGGCGGTGAATGAGGATTTTTCTCATCGTGCTTATCAGGAGACACTTCTTTTAGAGATTTTTCCAAGCATTAATGCAATTGATTATTGCTTAAAAAATTTAAAAAGGTGGATGAAAATTCGAAAAAAGCCGGTTTTATGGCTTTTTAAACCTGCCTCTGCTTATGTTTTTCCACAACCATTAGGCGTGATTGGTGTAATGGTTCCCTGGAATTACCCACTTTATCTTGCATTGGTACCTTTGGTTTATGCTTTAGCTGCTGGGAATCGTGTCATGATTAAAATTTCAGAGCAGACGCCCAACACAGGAGAGAGATTAGCTCGATTGTTCAACCAAGAGGGGATAGAGACTAGCTTAGTAACTATTGTTAATGGCGGCACAGAGGTTGCTAAAAAATTTGCTAATTTGCCTTTTAATCACCTTCTTTTCACAGGATCAACTGCGGTAGGTAGAGAGATAATGGCAACAGCAGCCAAGAGTTTAACTCCAGTTACGCTTGAGTTAGGAGGAAAATCACCTGTAATTATTTCTTCTTCTGTTAATCCAAATTATTTTTCCCGGCTTTTTATGGGAAAACTCTATAATGCTGGCCAGACTTGTATTGCACCCGATTATTTGTTGGTGCCCAAGGGATGGGAGGCTCGTATTGAGACCTTTTGTAAAGAGTTTATGGCCAAACATTACCCCGATTTAGAAAGCAATCCAGATTATTCTTGCATTATTTCCGCTCAACATAAGGAACGGTTACAGAGCTATATCGATGATGCTCAAGACCAAAATGGGCATATTATTCAAATTGGCAAATTTGAGAGCCAAAAGCAAAAAATGCCATTTTATATGGTATTGAATGTAAAGAATTCGATGCTGCTTATGCAGGAAGAAATTTTTGGCCCCATTCTTCCAGTTATCAGCTATGAGTCCTTTGATGAGGCAGTTGATTTTATCAATGAACGCCCCAAACCTTTGGTCATCTATTATTTTGGTGAAGATAAACAGGAAAGGAAAGCACTGGAAATAAAAACACTCTCTGGTGCTTTAACTATTAATGATACCTTAACCCATATTGCCATTGATGCGCTGCCTTTTGGTGGAATAGGGGAAAGTGGAATTGGTCATTATCATGGGCAAGAAGGGTTTGAGCGTTTTTCAAAATTAAAGCCGGTATTTTCACAACGACGTTTTGCAGCTATTACCTGGTTTTATCCACCTTATGGTAAATTGATACGCTATTTTTTAACCTGGGTAGCAGGTATGGATCTTAGGGAGAAGAAATGACGAGGGTATTATTTATAACGGGGGCAAGTCGGGGGATAGGAAGAGCCATTGCACACCGCTTTGCACGCGAAAAAGCCTGGATAGCTCTTGCTGCCAAAACGGATACTCCTCATCCGAAACTGGAAGGTACAATTCACACGGTTGCCAAAGAGGTAGAACAACTTGGTGGAAGGGCGCTACCTCTCGTTGTTGATGTACGTGATGAAGAACAAATTCAGCATGCAATAGCAGAGACTGTAGATGCCTTTGGCAAGCTGGATATTCTGGTTAATAATGCTAGTGCAATTAGTCTTAGTGATACTTTGGCAACATCAATGAAACGCTACGATCTAATGCAGGCGGTCAATGCACGGGCAACTTTTGCATGCTCTCAGGCGGCAATTCCTCATTTAAGGAAATCTGATAATCCACATATTTTAACACTATCTCCGCCGCTATCCTTGGATAAAAAATGGTTCGCACCCCATCTTGCTTATACAATAAGTAAATTTGGCATGAGTATGTGTACCTTAGGTTTGGCAGAAGAATTAAAATCTTACGGGATTGCTGTTAATTCTTTATGGCCAAAAACAACAATTGCTACCGATGCCATTCGCGTACATTTTCCTGATGCCATATTCAAAGCAAGTAGAACACCTGACATTGTTGCCGATGCCGCCTATTGGATCTTAACGCAGTCTGCCAAATTCTTGAGCGGCCATTTTTTTATTGATGAAGAAGTACTAACAAACGCTGGTATTCATGATTTTTCTGTGTATGCTATCGACCCTGCTGTTGAACCTTATCAAGATTTATTTTTATGACCATTAAAATTTATACCGATGGGGCATGCAAAGGAAACCCCGGGCCAGGTGGCTGGGGCGCTTTGCTACGTTATAATGGCCGTGAAAAAACTTTATACGGCGGGGAGACACAAACAACGAATAATCGCATGGAATTGACGGCTGCTATTAAGGCCTTGGAAGCATTAAAAAGACCTTGTGAGGTGCATCTCTATACCGATTCGCAATACCTGCGGCAAGGAATGATGGAGTGGTTAGGTCAATGGAAGAAGAATGGCTGGCGTAATTCAAGAAAAGAACCAGTTAAAAATGTTGACCTCTGGCAACAATTAGATGCCTTAGCTATGCAACATAAAATTAGGTGGCATTGGGTAAAGGGGCATGCAGGACATCCTGAGAATGAACTAGCTGATGCCTTGGCAAACCAAGCAATTGAAGAACTCCTTAATACTTAAACGGATAAAGATATGCGTCAAGTTGTTTTAGATACCGAAACAACCGGTATTGGTCATGAATTAGGCCACCGGATTATTGAAATAGGTTGCGTTGAACTACAAGACAGAAAACTGACAGGTAATCATTTTCATGTTTATCTTAATCCGCAGCGCGAAGTCGATGAGGGTGCATTTCGCGTTCATGGTATAAGTACCGAGTTTTTACAAGATAAGCCCTTATTCAAAGATATTGCTGAGGAATTCATGCACTTCGTTCAAGGTGCAGAGTTAATTATCCATAATGCTCCTTTTGATATGGGTTTTCTTAACGCTGAATTAAACTTGCTTAACTGGCCTGTGCTGCTTAAGGATTGTTGTACTGTTTGCGATACGTTAATTCTTGCACGTGAAAAGCATCCTGGCCAGCGTAATAGTTTGGATGCCTTGTGCAAACGCTACGAGATCGATAACTCCAATCGAACCCTGCATGGGGCCTTACTGGATGCAGAGATTCTAGCATCAGTCTATTTAGCCATGACAGGGGGACAAGCAAGTTTATTTGAAGAGCGTATGGAGCATGTTAATAAACCTGGAGTTGTCTTGCAGCAAATAGAGCCTTTGGTTAGCAATTCACCTGTGATTGTTGCTGACGTACATGAATTACAACGACATCAGGAATTTATCCAATTTTTAGTCAAAAAATCAAACACTAACCTTTGGGATGTTGAATAAAGTTTTGCGAATGGTTATTTTTTGAACTATATTTAATCGCAGGGTTCTCTAGTTGTAGGAAATATCATGGATGAGCACAGTCCTCGCAAATACTGGCCTCTTATTTTTGCTGGTTCTTTTCTCCTCTATAGTAGTACAGCAGCATTTGGTTATTCTCCTCGTATAGATACGGCTGATAGCAGTATGCCAAAATTACTTGTTCTTGCTAGCAATACCTTTATTTTTAATCCGCGTTCACTAACTTGGAAGGCAATCAATGAAAATGGTTCTGTAATAAGAACCGGGAGAGCCTCCGGTGGGAGGGGATATTGTCCTGATATTAGGCGCTCTTGCAGAACCCCTTCTGGAACTTATCGAATTATTAGTAAAGGAAGTGCTAGTTGTCGTTCAAGTCGCTATCCATTAGGAGGCGGCGGGGCCAAGATGCCTTATTGCATGTTTTTTAGTAAATATTATGCTATCCACGGCTCATACGATGTGCCCAACTATAATGCAAGCCACGGCTGTATTCGTGTTACACCGGGTGATGCGTATTGGTTACACCGTAATTTTATTAGAATTGGTACTAAAGTGATCGTAAAATCCTACTAAGCGGTAGACTTCTTGTCTTGCGAAACTCTACTGTATTGGAACATCGCTTGATCGACTCGGTGCTCAAGCACTCATTTACGTATTACTCAGAGGCTGAGCGCCGCTCCCATGCAGGGAGTTTCGCAAGAAGTCTGGTGAATTATTCGTCATCATCCATGCTAAACGATGAACCGCAGCCGCAAGTCGTTTTAGCATTGGGATTACGAATAACAAATTGAGAGCCCTGAATATTTTCAACATAATCAATTTCAGCTTCACTAAGATATTGGTAACTCATTGAGTCAACTAATAACTTTACTGAGGATTGACCATCTGAACAATGTTGCACAATGACTGTATCATCGTCCTGAATTGTTTCATCAAAGGTAAAACCATATTGAAAGCCCGAACAACCGCCCCCTGTAACAAAGACTCGCAAATTCAATCCAGGATTTTCTTCTTCAACAATTAAAGACGCTACTTTGTCTGCGGCGCTGACAGAGAAATAAATACCTGCCGTTTCAGCAGGGGAAGCATTCATTGTGGACATGTTGACTCCAGATTATTGATACCAATATTAAAGCAAAATTGGATATTATTATAATTGTACAATATTAACGGATAATTTGTTCTATTGTAGCACCACCCAGACACTGATTTTTCTCATAAAAGACAATATATTGTCCTGGTGTTATCGCTCGTTGCAAACTCGAAAACATCACATAGTGCTGTTTATTGCTCTCTGGAGAAACAACACAGGCTTGCTCTGGTTGGCGATAACGTGTTTTTGCATAGCAGGTTAAGGGCAATTCCACTGCATGCTCAACCAGCCAATGAATTGGGCCGCAAATAAGGCCTTGTGAATAGAGCATTGGATGATGATTACCTTGGGCAACAATTAAGGTATTGGTTTTAGTATCCTTATCGACTACATACCAAGGTTCTTCACTGGCAGTTTGCCGCCCTCCAATGCCTAACCCCTGACGTTGGCCGATTGTATAGAACATTAAACCATCATGTCGTCCCAATTGCTCGCCACTGCTACTTTTAATATCGCCTGGTTTAGCCAAAATGAATTCATTGAGAAAGGTTTTAAAACGCTTTTCACCAATAAAACAAATTCCTGTCGAATCTTTTTTGTCATGGGTGACCAAGCCCAATTGTTTAGCAAATTCTCGTACTTCCCCTTTATGATAATCTCCTACAGGAAATAAGGTCTTTGCCAGTGCGGCAGGTTCCACGGCATGTAAAAAATAAGTTTGGTCTTTTTCCCTGTCCTTAGCTTTTAAGAGTTCGCCAATGTTGTTATTTCTCCGTACTTTAGCGTAATGGCCAGTAGCTATATAATCTGCCCCCAAGGTAAGTGCATGCTGCAAAAAGGCATTAAATTTTATTTCCTTATTGCAGAGTACATCGGGATTGGGAGTTCGCCCGTGCTCATATTCATTAAGAAAATGGGCAAAGACGCGCTCCCAATATTCTTTAGAAAAATTGACACTGTGCAATGGAATGCGCAGTTGGTTGCACACGGCTTGCGCATCCTCTAAATCATTTGCTGCAGCACAATAACCATCGGAATCGTCCTGCTCCCAATTTTTCATAAAAAGACCTTCCACCTGGTATCCTTGCTCTTGCAATAACCAAGCTGCAACAGAGGAGTCAACCCCCCCCGACATGCCGACAATAACTTTGGCTTTCATAGACTATCTATATCAGTATGTATAAAAAAAATCCTATTTTACGTTATAATGTCTGATTTTAAAATTGTATTTACAGTTGTTTTTGATGAGGGACTAATTAAAGAAACAAGAATAAGGTATAATTAAGAGTTCTATAAATGATCTTGCGCTATTAAATCTACTAAGATCTTTTTTTAAAGTGAAACAGTGAAACTATGTTAATTAATTTGAAAAGCGAAGCCGCTAAAGCAGGACCTCAAAACGTTAAAATCGAATTGCAGGAAAGACTGCCAGCTTATGTTGCTGCCCCTTGTGTACTTGATTGCCAATTCAAAGTCAGTGCCGAGAAAAATTATTATTTAATAACCATGGATGTTGATTCCATTGTATCGGTGATTTGTCAACGTTGTTTAGGTGAGTTTCATCATCACTATATTAATCAGACAACCTTAGCTGTTTGCGATTCTGATGAAGTAGCCGAAAAATTAATGGAGCTTTATGAGTGTGTTGTTTCTACTAATGGTCAGCTTGAGTTAGAGGAATTATTAACTGATGAATTGCATCTTTATGTCCCGGAGTCGCACTTGGATATTGAGAATTGCGACCAAGAAATCAACCGCTTTATTCAGGTAGATAACATAATAAAATCATAAAATATCTAAGTAATACTTGGATTACCGCGAAAAAATCGGTAATATTCCGCCCCAGCGAATGCAAATTGTTTAGGAGTAATACAATGGCCGTACAACAAAATAAGAAATCACGTTCCGCACGTGATATGCGTCGTTCTCATGACGCTTTAACAGAACCCACGCTATCAGTTGATCCAACTACTGGAGAAACCCATTTGCGTCATCACGTTACACCCGATGGCTACTATCGTGGTAGAAAGGTTTTGGATACAGCTGATAGCGCATACGAAGAACAAGAGTAACTCGCTTGAAAAACATCACCATTGCTGTAGATGCGATGGGTGGGGATCATGGCTTAACAGTTGTGATTCCTGCTTGTGTTCGTGCTGCACGAAATAACCCTGATCTAAAGTTGTTGCTGGTGGGCGAACAAAATCAGGTGAATGCGCATCTTAAAAAATTCGGTATCACCAATAACAGCCAATTTTCGGTCGTTCATGCGTCTGAAATCGTCGAAATGGATGAGTTGCCTTCGCATGCAATGCGAAATAAGAAAGACTCTTCCATGCGGGTGGCTATCAATCTGGTGAAAGAAGGGCGTGCTCAAGCCTGTGTAAGTGCTGGCAATACCGGCGCTTTGATGGCTACGGCTCGTTTCGTTCTAAAAACTCTGCCAGGCATCGACAGACCAGCAATCATTGCCGAATTGCCAACAATGCATGGTAAGACTCGAGTTATTGATTTGGGCGCTAACGTCGATTCCTGTGCCGAGCATCTTTTCCAATTTGCAGTGATGGGTTCCGCTTTAATTCAGGCCGTAGATAAAAAAGCAATGCCCAAAATTGCCCTGCTAAACATTGGTGTAGAGGAAATTAAAGGAAACGATCAGGTTAAACGCACAGCCCATATGTTGGCAGAGTGTAATTTAATGAATTACGTTGGCTACGTTGAAGGTGATCAATTCTATTCTGGTGACGTTGATTTGGTAGTTTGTGACGGGTTTGTGGGTAACGTAGCGTTAAAAGCGAGCGAAGGCTTAGCAAAACTTATGCTAGCGGTACTCAAAGAGTCATTTACAAAAAGCTGGTTGAGTAAGTTGGCTGGTTTGGTTGCTTTGCCTGCTTTAGGTCATTTGAAAAAACGTATGGACCCGGCGCGATATAATGGTGCCAGCTTGCTTGGCTTGAATGGTATCGTCGTAAAAAGCCATGGTGGAGCCAGTGAACTTGCTTTTCAATATGCTATTGAAGAGGCCAAGCTACAAGTAAAAAATAATGTGGTTGATTTGGTACGTGACCAAATTACCGATTTTATCAATCAGGGTTTGTTACTATGAAAAATGCCATTATTAATGGAACAGGCAGTTACTTACCTGAACGCATACTTACTAATCAAGAATTGGAATCCAAGCTGGACACCAGCCATGAATGGATTCTGTCAAGAACAGGAATAGCCAGCAGGCATATTGCAGCGGAGCATGAAACAACCTCTTTTATGGCTTGTAGAGCTGCAGAAAAAGCAATAGCAGCTTCTGATATTGATGCCAATGAGATTGATTTAATCCTGGTAGCAACTTGCACTCCTAATCATTTTTTTCCCAGCATGGCTTGCCACGTTCAGAAAGCACTTAAGATTTCACGCCCTATACCAGCCTTTGATATCAGCGCTGCTTGTAGTGGTTTTGTGTACACAATGGACGTAGCCAAACAATATATCAGTACTGGTGCTGCAAAACATGTTTTGGTAATTGGTAGTGAAAGTATGTCACGAGCCCTTGATTGGAATGATCGTGCGACCTGTGTTCTATTTGGCGATGGTGCAGGCGCTGTCGTATTAAGTGCTAGTGATAAACCTGGAATCTTGGGAAGCACATTGCATGCCCTACATGATGAAGATGGATTGTTGACTTATCCTAATTATGCCACTGAAGATTATAAAGCGATCATTGGTATGAAAGGGAACGAAGTTTTCAAGTTGGCTGTCAATATTATGGGTGATGTTGTAGATGAAGTGCTCCAGACTTGCCATCTACAGAAATCAGATATTAATTGGCTTATCCCGCATCAAGCCAATATTCGTATTATCCAGGGTATTGCTAAAAAATTAAGTTTACCCATGTCACAAGTAATAGTAACTATTGAGAATCAGGGCAACACCTCTGCTGCATCCATTCCTTTAGCTTTGGATTACTCTATCCGGGAACAGCGTATAAGACGTGGTGACTTACTATTATTAGAATCCTTTGGTGGCGGGATGACCTGGGGTGCGATGGTTATACGTTATTAATTAAGGTTGTTTCGGAGTTCATTATTCATGATTAATTCTGCATACGTCTTTCCTGGTCAAGGCTCCCAATCAGTGGGCATGTTAGCAGACTTGGCTGGCAAGTACTCTTTGATTAAAGATGTTTTTGCTTTGGTCTCAGACAGAATGGGTTATGATTTGTGGCAATTGGTACAAGAAGGGCCGGAGTCACAATTAAACCAGACTGAACATACTCAAGTTGCGATGCTAACAGCTGATGTTGCTGTATACAGACTTTTAGAAAAGCTTGGCACAGGACAGGCTCAAATGATGGCTGGCCATAGCTTGGGAGAATATGCTGCCTTGGTTTGTGCTGATGCTATCAACCTGCCAGATGCAGCTCAATTAGTTGCCAAGCGCGGGCAACTCATGCAAGAAACTATTCCTTTAGGACAAGGGGCTATGGCCGCAATTGTAGGATTGACGGACGAACAGGTCGAAGCGCTTTGTACTCAAGTAAGCACGCAGCAACAACTAGTCACGCCTGCTAATTATAATGCTGTTGGCCAGGTAGTCATTGCCGGGCATACAGCAGCTGTTGAGCAAGCTGTAAAATTGGCTGAGACCGTTGGAGCTCGAATGGCAAAGATTATTCCAGTCAGTGTACCTTGCCACTGCCCTTTGTTAAACGATGCAGCTGAGGCTTTTGCTGACTATCTTGCTAATGTTAATTTCAAAACACCGGCTATTCCTGTTATTTCTAACGTTGATCTGAGCATTTATAAATCTCCTGAGCAGATTTGTTCTCTACTGAAAGAACAATTGTATCGTCCTGTAAGATGGGTTGAAACCATCCAATTGATGAAAAGCAAAGGCATTGAATATGTTATAGAATGCGGGCCAGGGAAAGTATTAAGCGGGTTAATAAAACGCATTGAAAGGACACTGCCAGCAGTTAGTGTGAATGACAATGCAAGTTTGGAGCAGTTTCTTAGCCAACTCACTGCGGATGAGAAATCTTATTAACGAGGATGTCGTCATGTCAAATTTACAAGGTAAAATAGCCCTGGTTACAGGCGCAAGTAGAGGGATCGGTAAGGCTATTGCCCTAACTTTGGCCAAAAAGGGAGCTTACGTTATTGGCACGGCCACTACAAATCAAGGTGCTGCTACTATTAGCGACATGTTTGTACAAGAAGGGGTGAAAGGCGAGGGGGTTAGTCTTGATGTGACAAGTAGAGAGGGAGTTGATAATCTAATGACAGAACTCTCAGATCAAGATAAATTACCATCCATTTTGGTTAATAATGCCGGTATTACCTGTGATAATTTATTGCTAAGGATGGATGACGAAGAGTGGTACAAGGTTATAGAAACGAATTTAAGTGCTATATTTCGTCTAAGTAAGGCTTGTATTAAGCCGATGTTTCGTGCGAGATGGGGTCGTATTATAAGTATTGGCTCCGTAGTTGGCTCTAGTGGTAATTCCGGGCAAACTAATTATACTGCCGCTAAATCTGGTGTGGTAGGATTTACTAAATCCCTGGCACAAGAGATTGCTAGTCGTGGTATTACGGTAAATGTTGTTGCTCCAGGTTTTATTGATACTGATATGACCAGCGCTTTACCGGATATGGTTAAAGAAGAAATGCTAAAGCGTATTCCAATGAAGCGATTGGGTAAGGCTGAAGATATTGCTGAAGTAGTTGCCTTTTTGGCTTCTGACAGCGCAAATTATATAACTGGTGAAACCATTCATGTGAATGGTGGCATGTATATGGATTAAATAGGCTTGCGTTCTTTGAATAATTGAATAAACTAGCCTGCAGGAATTTTTTAAACTAAGAGGAAATACAAGTTATGAGTACAGTTGAAGAACGAGTTCGTAAAATTGTTGTTGATCAATTGGGCGTTAAACCTGAAGAGCTAAAAAACGACGCATCCTTTGTTGATGACTTAGGTGCTGACTCACTTGATACTGTTGAACTGGTGATGGCTTTGGAAGAAGAATTTGAAACTGAAATTCCAGATGAAAAAGCTGAAAAAATCACTACGATTCAGGAAGCAATTGATTATATTGAATCAAACCTTAATAAAGAAGAAGCTTGATCTAGATACTTCGAGGAGTTTTCATTGGCTAAGCGGCGTGTTGTTGTTACTGGCATGGGTATGGTTAGCCCTGTCGGTTTAAATGTAGAGCAATCCTGGCAAAATATTTTGGCTGGCAAAAGTGGTGTTGGTATGGTTGAAGGTTTTGATACCACTGAATACTCAACTAAAATTTGGGCCAAAGTGAAGGATTTCAATATTGAAAACCATGTGCCGCTCAAAGAAGCTCGCAAGATGGATCTGTTTACCCAATACGGAGTTGCAGCGGCTGATGAGGCTTTAGCTGACTCCGGCTTGGTTATTGATGAACAACTTTCTTACCGTGCTGGCGTAGCTGTTGGTGCCGGAATTGGCGGTATAGAAACGATTACTAATAACCAAGAAAGACTTATGAGTGGTGGCCCGCGTAAAGTGTCGCCCTTTTTTATTCCTGCTGGAATCATTAATATGGTCGCAGGACAGATTTCTATTAAACACCATTTAAAGGGCCCTAACATTTCAATCGTGACTGCCTGCACAACAGGTACTCATAATATCGGTATTGCTGGTCGTATGATTGCCTATGGCGATGCTGACGTTATGGTATGCGGTGGTGCGGAAATGACAACAACGCCTTTGTGTCTTGCAGGTTTCTCAGCAGTGCGTTCCTTGTCTAAACGCAATGATGAGCCTGAAAAAGCATCACGTCCCTGGGATAAAGATCGTGATGGTTTCGTTATGGGCGAGGGTGCTGGCGTTCTAGTGCTTGAGGAGTATGAACATGCTAAAGCACGTGGAGCGGTTATCTATGCAGAGCTGGTTGGTTTTGGCATGTCAGGAGACGCTTACCACATTACAGCCCCTGACGAAGATGCAGATGGTGCAGCACGTGCTATGACTGCAGCAGTGAATGATGCCGGCCTTGATGTAACAAAAATTGACTACATCAATGCTCATGGCACATCAACTTATCTTAATGATATGAATGAAACTAAAGCAGTTAAACGAGTTTTCAAGAATCATGCTTATGAATTAGCAATGAGTTCTACCAAATCAATGACAGGACATTTGTTGGGAGCCGCAGGAGCTGTTGAAGCTATTTTCAGTATCCTTGCTATCAAAAACCAAGTTGCTCCTCCGACTATTAACTTAGATAACCCTGATGAAGGCTGTGACTTAAACTATGTAGCTCATACTGCACAAGAAAGACGAATTGAGTATGCATTAAGTAATTCGCTTGGCTTCGGGGGCACTAACGGAAGTTTATTGTTTAAGCAATTTAAATGAAAAAGCGTTGGTTTAAATCAACCCTTTTTGGTTGTTTAGCGCTATTTCTTGTATCTACTGTAATTGGCTACGATACCTACAAGTTATTAGTCAAACCGATGGTGATTAGTGCACCTGCACTAATCACCATCACTATCGATAAAAATAGTTCCGCCTCTGGCTTTGTCCGAGCTCTTAAATCCAAACAATTAATACAGTCGGCTCGCCTTTTTCTACTGCTCATCAGGTTTCAGGGCTTATCTCATCATATCAAAGCAGGTATTTATCAAATTAAGCCTGGCGAATCAGCCCAACAATTATTAAAGAGAGTTGTGGCTGGTGACGTATTGGTGGAGTCTTTTACAATTATTGAAGGCACTACCTTAAATCAGGTGAAAGCGAATCTCTCAAATGCACAGCATTTAAAATATAACGTGAATGATTGGCAACTAATTACTGACTCTCACCCGAACCCAGAAGGGTTATTACTGGCCGATACTTATAATTACAATGCCGGTAGTGATGCAAAACATCTCCTGCAGCTTGCTAACCAAAATTTAGTACAATATTTGAATACCTCTTGGCGGAATCGTGCTCCCGGACTACCTTATAAATCACCGTATGAGTTATTGATTGCCGCTTCTATTTTAGAAAAAGAAGCTGCCTTAGCAAAAGAAAAGAGGATTATTTCTGGTGTTATTGTCAATCGCTTAAAAAAATTCATGCCCTTGCAGATGGATCCTACTGTTATTTATGCGCTGGGGGATAATTACAATGGCAAATTAGGCCATCATGATCTGGATATTGATTCGCCTTATAATACCTACCGTTACCGCGGGTTACCCCCTACACCAATTGCGATGGTTGGCAAGGAAGCAATTGATGCAGCGGCACATCCACAGTCAACTAACTATCTCTATTTTGTGGCTAAAGGCGATGGTTCTCATTATTTTTCTGCCACTTATAAAGAGCAAAAAGAAGCTATTGCACGTTATCAAAGCAAGGGACGATCATGATCGAGCGTGGGCAATTTATTGTTGTTGAAGGCTTAGAAGGAGCTGGCAAATCAACTGCGCTTCAAACCATTAAACACCATCTGGAAAGTTTTGTTCCCGAGCTTATCCTTACGCGTGAACCAGGCGGAACAAGGGTCGGTGAGCATGTACGGCAGTTGTTGAAAGAAAAAGTAGAGGGGGAAGCGCTTGAACCTCGTTGTGAATTACTTATGTTTTATGCAGCTCGCGTTCAACTGCTAGAGCAGGTAATTCGTCCTGCATTAAACAAAGGAGCCTGGGTTTTAGCAGACCGATTTGAGTTATCTACTTACGCTTATCAAGGAGGAGGACGAAAACTCGACAAACAGATGATCAAGCATTTATCAACATTCTGTTTACAGGGGTTTAAGCCCGATTTGATTCTTTTTTTAGATATTAATCCGGAACAAGGGCTTGGCAGAATCAAAGAGCGTGGTGAAACCGATCGAATCGAACAAGAATCCCTAGCCTTCTTTACAGATGTCTATAACGCTTACCATGAAATGATTCGTGGTATGGATAATGTTGTTTGTATTGATGCTGGTCAAGCCATGGAAACAGTGCAAAAATCAATTTTATCAGCACTTAAAACGTTCGTATCACATAATCCAAATGCCTCCTAAAACACTTGAATTATTACCGGCTCATACTGAGCAATGGGCTCAGTTACAAAAAAATCTTGCCAGGCACTGTTTGCCTCATGCGCTATTGTTGGTTGCACCACAGCATGGGGCTGTGTCTGATTTTGCCCATGCAATGTCGGCAGCAATACTTTGTCCTAATGAGAAACAGCCTTGTGGTGAATGTAAATCTTGCCATTTGGTAACACTCGCTGAACATCCGGATCTTTGTTATCTGCAACCTGATAAAGTCGGCGGGGCAATCAAGATTGAACAAATTCGTGATATACAGACGCTGTTATATACGTCACCACAATTGGGCAATAATCGGGTAGTCCTTATTCATCCGGCTGAAAAAATGAATGTTGCCGCAGCAAATGCTTTGCTCAAACTTCTCGAAGAACCGCCTGATGGAGTAGTTTTTATTTTGCTTGCAGAGCAAGTCAGTACTATTCTACCCACCATATTAAGCCGTTGCCAACTCTGGCGCTTCCCGGCAACTGAAATTTTGCATAGCGATTATTTAAGTCTTGGAGAAGGGTATGCAACGGATAGTGAGAGGGGTAAACTTTTTTCCCAGCTACCTGTTATTCTTCAAGATTTACTTGCTCTTATGGGAAATAAGATTTCTGTATGCAGTCTGGCTGCCAAATGGCTTAGCTATGAGATCAATGATTTGCTGTGGCTTATTTATTTAATCAATGCACAGATGATTAATTATCGCCTTAATAATTTTCAGTATGAAAAATCATGGACATTGGCATTGCACGAGTTAGCAAGCCATTTTCACCCCCTTGTCCTCTTTCGGC
This sequence comes from Legionella donaldsonii, assembly GCF_900452385.1. NCBI lineage: Bacteria > Pseudomonadati > Pseudomonadota > Gammaproteobacteria > Legionellales > Legionellaceae > Legionella > Legionella donaldsonii. The sequence continues at coordinate 1,738,084 of NZ_UGOA01000001.1, forward strand.
AATTGGATGAGCTTAACCGACTATGCAAAAAACTAAATCAGAGTATCAGTATTAATCAAACACTGATTCTTGAAAATTTATTATTTGAATATAAAAAGAAATAGATCACTAAAAATAGAGACCTACCGTCTTGGCATGCTAAAATCAATACAAAATTACTCTTATGATCTTCTAATATGTTAGTAGACTCACATTGCCATCTTAATTTTATTGATTTAAGTGATTTTGATAATGATCTCAATAATGTTATCACTCAAGCCCGGGAAAATGACGTAGGGCATTTTCTTTGTGTTTGTGTTGAGCTGGATGATTATCCGGTTCTTTGTCAATTAGCAGCGAGCTACCCAACTATCAGTATTTCAGTTGGTTTGCATCCTAACAGTAAAATAGCTCGGGAACCTGATGCGGCAAAGCTTTGTGAGCTTGCCAAGCAGCATCCAGCCTGTATTGCTATTGGTGAGACCGGACTTGACTATTATCGAACGGAGACACTAGAGGCACAAGAAGAGCAACGTCAACGTTTTCGTGCTCATATCCAAGCGGCACAGCGTACATCAAAACCTTTAATTATTCATACCCGCCAGGCAGCGGATGATACTTTATTAGTAATGCAAGAGGAGGAAGCCCGCGATATTGGTGGGGTAATGCATTGTTTTGCAGAGGATTGGGATGTTGCTCGTCGTGCTTTAGATATGAACTTTTATATTTCTTTATCAGGAATTGTCACTTTTAAAAATGCAACCGCTTTGCAAGAGGTGGCTAAAAAAGTGCCGCTTGATCGCCTTTTAATTGAAACTGACTCGCCTTATCTTGCTCCTGTTCCTTATCGTGGCAAGCAAAATCATCCGGCGTTGGTAAAATACGTGGCAATGGCTTTAGGTGAGTTACGGCAAATAAGTTATGAGAAAATTGCAGAGCAGACAACAGAAAATTTTTATCGTTGTTTTAAGCTTAATAAGCATTCTTAAGATAATAAAGCCTCTTCTTTACAAAGAAAAGGCTTAGAAATTTATGACTAAGGTGCTGGTGATACTGCTGCTGGTACGTGGTATTCTGCAGGGTTGAAGTCGCCTAAATCCGCACCGTAATCCTTGTTTGCCTTAACTACGGTATCAGTTACTACCGCTTCAATGAGCGATTCAACAGATTTCTCTTTATTAGTTTCCAGGGCTTTAATATAGCCAGCTAAGGTTGGATTTTTTTGGAATTTGGCCATACCAAGCGCAGAATTTAATGCCGTGAGGCTTTTTTCATGAGAAGCTTTCATGCTGTTTTCTATAGCAGTCACTACATCATTGACTGTTTTCCCCTTCTTAATTACATTAGCACTAGCAGCAGCTAAATCTTTTAAAGCCTGCTCATAATGTTCTTTTTTGTGTAACATTAAATGCGACATCGCACTTGCAGCATAAGAGGTAACCGAAGTGTAGTCGACTGCTTTTTCTCTTTTCTGGAACATAATAAATCCTAAACAATGGCCGGTTAATTTTGAATCTAAATATAAAATTTTTATACAATTCGACCACATAATACCACGCCATTACAAAATTACCTAGCGATAAAGGAAAATTTTTTACCAATTTTTATGGAAAGAGTTTCCCTATTATACAAACTATCGTCAGCAATCGAAAAAAATTCGCCTCTATCCTTTAACTTTCGGTAATAAAGAAACTAGTGAGTAATGAAATGAATGTACATGCGAATAAACTGATGACCAATAAAGAAGGGTAGTAACTAATAAATCCACCAACAAGTCCACCAATAATCGCTGAAATGGTTGTCCTTAACATATTAAGTACGGCAGTTGCCGTCCCAGCATGTTGTTGGTAATCAGTAAGTGCGATGGAAAAAGTTGGTGGGTTAGTCAGACTCACACCAAAATTAATGAGTAGAGTCGGTGCGAGACTAATTAGACTCAATCCTTGGATATAAAAAAGAAAGCACATCGTTATAGAACCTATAAGCATCAAAGCAGAGCCTACCCGAATATTCCACGACAATGATTTTTTTTCGCGCAAGCGAATACCTAAATAATTACCTGCAACAAGCATTACACCATTACTGGCAAATAATAAGGAAAAATTAAAAGGAGAAATGGCTAAGTTATCGATCACTAGAAAAGACGCATTAATAACTATAATCATGACACAAGAATAAGACGCTGTAATGATAAAAACAGCAAGCCACAAACGACGATGGGTAAAGATTTTTTTATAGGTAGCAAAAGAAGCTCTCAATAAAAACGTGGTTTCGGTTTTTTGCCAATACACTGATTCATGTAAGACGTATTTTGCAAGCACCAAGAGAATTAAACCAATAAGACCCATCACTAAAAACGTTGTCTGCCAGCCATAACGCATCAGAATAATGGAACCAAGAATTGGGGCAAACAGAGGTGAAACTGCGACAATCATGGAAAGGTATGAAAGCATCCGGGCACGTTCCGTACTGTCCTCATGATCTCTTGAGGAAGAAAAGGCAATTACATAGACACAACAAATGGCAAACCCCTGTAAAGCTCTTGCCGCAATTAGCATTTCAATATTAACTGATGCAATACAGGCAATAGTCGCAATTAAAAAAATGGCCAAACTGACAGCCAAGGTTTTCCGCCGGCCATAATGATCAATTAAAGGCCCCCATATTAGTTGAGAAAGGCCAAATATAAAGAAAAATAGGCTTAAAGTTAACTGACCTAAGGCTGGACTTGTATTAAAATACTGCGTTATTGTCGGTAAAGCGGGTTGGTATAAATCATAGGTTAACAAAGAGAAAGTTGACAAAATGCCTAAATACCAAAAAGGGGTAGGTTTATTTTGAACAATCTCAGAGGGCATATAAGACCATTTTCGTTTATAAAATCAGCTAAACATAGAAGAAAACCAGTATGCCACAAACAATACGGATGGAATAATGAAATTATTTATTGGCCTAATGTCTGGCACCAGTATGGATGGTATTGATGCTGCACTTATCGATTTGTCTTCCCATTCTTTCATCGCTGGAATTACCTGTCCTTACAACCCCGAAATAAAGCAGCGATTGCTCGAAGTATGCAATGGCGATCTTTATGGGTTGAAGCAGTTTAGCCAGTTAAATACGCTTTTAGGGCGAGAGTTTGCCAAAGCAGCACTTGAACTGATGGCTACAGCAAAAATAAGTGCTAAAAATATCCATGCTATTGGCAGTCACGGGCAAACACTCTGCCACGATGCTACCGCAGATATTCCCTATACAGTGCAATTAGGTTGTGCTCATACGATTGCCGAGTTGACTGGAGTTCCTGTAGTGGCTGATTTCAGAACGCGTGATTTAGTTGTTGGCGGGCAGGGGGCTCCTTTTGCCCCCTTGTATCATCAAGCTTTATTTCAAGGCCAGACATACCCTTTAGCGATTGTTAATATTGGTGGTATTGCCAATATGACTTATCTTGCCAACGAGCATGATCTTCATGGTTATGATCTAGGTCCAGGAAACTGCCTAATGGATGCGTGGATTAAAAAACATCTGGGTCATGATTATGATAAAGATGGGGAATGGGCTGCGCAAGGGCGGGTAATAGAGCCCCTCCTTGATGCACTTTTAACTGATGCTTATTTTAAACGACAGCAACCAAAAAGTATTGGGAAAGAATATTTTTCACTGGATTGGTTAGCAAGGTATCTCCAACCAGCTTATGATGCTGTTGATGTACAAGCGACCTTACTTTGCTTTACGGCTCGAGCAATTGCGCATGAGCTAAAGGCCGGTAATTTATCTCCCAAACGTCTCTTGCTGTGTGGTGGCGGTGCCCACAATACGGCACTTCTTAATACGCTTACTGATTTGTTACCTGAAATAAGCGTGGACAGTACAGCCGCCCTCAATATTAGCCCAGATTTTATAGAGGCAGCAATGTTCGCTTGGCTGGCAGAAAAAACTCTAACCAATACTCCGGTTAATCTTTGTCAAGTCACTGGTTCTACTCGTTTAATAATATTGGGAGCAATCTATCCGCCAGGCATTGACAAAGGAAATTCGCTTAGGGTGTAATGTGCTATTTTCATCAGATAAGACGTTTATCTTGGACACACATCAATTACATCATGCTCAACCTAATAAATTAAGTGCTTACCTCGTTTTTTTGCTGTCTGCCACTTTTTACTTGTATGAGTTTGTGCTGCAAGTTGCCCCCAGCGTTATGGCTGAGTCAATGATGAAAACCTTTCAGGTCAGTGCAGCTGGTTTTGGTATTATTTCTGCCTTTTATTTTTATGCCTATGCACCTATGCAATTACCAGCAGGTTTACTGTTTGATCGGTACGGTCCACGAAAATTAATGACCTCTGCCTTGACTTTATGCGCGGTTGGCTCTTTCTTTTTTGCTTCAACTGATAGTTTGTTTACAGCAGCTTTAGGACGTTTTCTTATTGGTATTGCTTCTGCGTTTTCGTTTATTGGTGTCCTGGTTTTGGTTTCACGTTGGTTCCCACCACAACAATTTGCTCTGTTGGCTGGTATCGCTCAATCAATGAGCTCAATCGGGGCTATGTTTGGAGAAATGCCTTTAGCTGCTTTAATTGAACAAGTAGGTTGGCGTAATGCCAGCTTTATTCTGGCTTTTATTGGGTTATGTTTAGCAGCTCTTATTTGGTTTGTTATAAGAGATTATCCTCACCAGCCCACTCAGCCTGCACCAAAACGACAGTTTCGGGATGAATGGCGCCGTTTATTAGATGTTTGCAGCCGCTCTTATACTTGGATAATTGGTGCTTATTCCTTCGCTATATGGACTCCTATCGCAGTTTTCGCAGCGTTATGGGGAGTTCCTTATTTGCAACAAAAATTTCAAATTTCGGTGATGGTGGCATCAGGCTTATGTAGCATGATTTGGCTTGGGATAGGCATAGGCAGTCCGTTGTTAGGTTGGGTTAGTGATCGTTGCAATAGTCGGCGCCTGGCACTGGCTATTAGTTCCATTTTTGGTCTTATATCTACTTTAGTTTTGTTGTATTTCCCTGATGTCCCTCTCAATTGGATGTACGTAGTGTTATTTTTTTTAGGATTTGGCGCAGGCGGACAGACTGTCAGTTTTGCTGTTGTGAAGGATAATAACCCTCCTGAGCTTGTCGGAACAGCTTCTGGCTTTAATAATCTTTCAGTACTCTTAGGTGGTGCAATTTTCCAACCCCTCGTAGGCGTCATCCTTCATCATAGTGAGAGTTGGTTAGTAAATGACATACCTGTTTACAGTGTTGAAAGTTATAATCGAGCATTGTTGGTTATGCCTTGCTGTTTTCTTGCCAGTTTAATAATAGCGATCTTTATATTAAAAGAATCACACCCTGGTAGAGCTCATTCATGAAAGATAATTTTTCGGCAAAAGTAATAACACTTCATGAAATATATGAAAACAGTTACAAACTGGCCAAGGTTATTATGCAATCTCCCTACAAATTTGATATTGTAGTTGCAATAGCCAGAGGTGGATTTCCTACAGCACGATTTATTTGTGATTTTTTAAATATTCGTCAATTATGCTCAATGCAAATCGTTCATTATCGTGGTGGTGCGGTTAAAAAAGAAAAAACGGAAATCATCTCTCCCATCAATATCAGCGTTAAAGAAAAGAATATATTAATCGTTGATGATGTGAATGATACAGGTGAAACACTTAAAGCTGCTTATGACCATATTCAATCATTAGAACCTGCCTTATTTAAAATCGCTGTTCTTCATGAAAAGTCAACGACTCTATTTAAAGCAGATTTTGTAGCTTCTCACCAGACAAAATGGAAATGGTTAACGTATCAATGGGCTGTAACAGAAGATATTATATCCTTTCTTGAAAAGGACAACATGCTGGGGGAAGATGAAGCGCTTTCTCGGGAGCACTTATATAAGAAATATAAGATTAAAATAAGTAAAAAAGCTTTCCAACAAATACTGGGTATGCAGGGCAACTATCTTTAATTTTAAGCTAGATCTGATTTGATACCAAATTCATTTACCAATTGTTAATAGTGATAATTCTCTTGTTGGAATAATAACTATTGATGACATGATTGATATCCTGAGTGAAAAACTGACTCAAATAGTATCTCTTGTAAAACTCCAATAAAAAGAGAAGCGAAAAAGAGGGCTTGCAGCGAATTTTTAATTTTTCTGGCTGCCTCATGAGGCCAATTCTTTCAATTTGAATAAAAAGTTATGCTATGCTTTTTTTTATCACTCCTAGTAATCATGGCTTATTATGAAAACAGCAAGAGGGTTAGTCGTTACAACTGATTCTACGCAAGCCATTGGAGATATTGATTATTTTCACCAACAAATAGTAAGCTCCGGGAAATCTGCTGATGCCGTATTGGAAGCAGCCAAAAACCATGTTGATAATTTACTGATTCAAACTTATGCAGCAGCCTTTTATTTATATGGACAAGAGCATACTGCAACCAATAATGCGACAGCTTATTTATTACAAGCTGAAAAATGCCTGCGAACTGCCAATTTACGTGAAAAAATGACTTATCAAGCAGTACGTGCCTGGCAGCGATTGGATTATGAGTGTGCTATCAGCCTGTTTACCAGTATTGCTGCACTTTTCCCGCGCGATACCCTGGCAATAAAATTTGCTGAATGGCTTTTTTATTGCAGTGGTCAAGCTTTTCAAGCAAAGCGCTTCCTAGCACTTTGTGAAAAAAGTGCACCAGAAAATCAAGATGACTCTCATTTTTTAGCTATCCATTCATTTGCCCTTGAATTATGCGGCCACTATAGTCAGGCAAAAGTGATGGCAGAGCGAGCAATTGATATGGATTTACTTACTCCATGGGCGCATCATACTTTGGCACATGTTTATCTCTTGCAGAATGACATTAGCAGCGGAATCAGCTGTTTACGAAAATTACAGCCCAGCTGGGATAAGATTTTGCCTTTACTTAAAGGACATAATAGTTGGCATCTTGCCTTATTTTATTTGGCAAATCGTAAAAAAACCGAAACAATAGAGCTTTTTAATTCAAGTATTTTTGGTATCTGGCCTGATACCGTATTGGAGCAGCTTGATGCCATTTCCTTGCTCTGGCGCCTGGATATGGCAGGGTTTCCACAGGATGATTTATTTAAGGAGATTGCTGACCATCTAAATCAACATCCTTATGAACAGTATACTGGTTTTAATAGCATTCACTTTTTGTATTGTCTTGCAAGAATTGACGATGAAAAGGCTATTAATCGGGCTTTAGAGACAATGATAACCTATGCAAAAGCACTCCAGCCTGGTTATGCACAGAATTTGTGGCACAATGTTACTCTGCCTTTTTGCAAAGGGATATTGGCCTTCGTGCGAAAGGATTATCATGCTGCCTGTGATATGCTTGCGCCTATTATAACTGATTGCTTCCAAATGGGGGGAAGTGATGCTCAGGATGAACTGTTTCTGCAAACTTATTTACTCAGCCTCTTGCGTTCTAAAAGGCAGGTAGAAGCGGAGCAGTTTTTTGCCAAGTATCTATCTCACTACAAAAATACACCTTTGGCAGAGTATTGGTTTACCAATAGGCACTAAAGAGTGCTAATTCTTTAACGTTCTTATCATTAGGAAAGACCAGATTGGTGCAGCAAAAATCATGAAAATCATTAAAATAACCGCAATAGGAATACTATCAGTTGTTATCAAACCATAAATCAGTGCAATTACAGCTAGTATGTTGAGCCAAAAAATAACAAGGGTCCACTTTATCCAGTGACTGTTAACAATGATTTTTGATTGTCTGCTTGCTTTATACACCAAATAAACACCCAAGCTTCCTATTAAAAACCCCCAAGCGATTAAAATTGCCGAATGTGACTGTATGACCAGAAAGGTACTCCAGAAGTTCTGGAGAATTTCTGGAGGAAGCTTAAATGTACCCATTAAAAACCAGCAAGCTAATAAATTTAAATCAACCATGACTCCTGTAAAACCAGCGGCAAAAAAGCAAAAAACAGCAACATTGGTGTAAAAATTAGTGCCAAAAATATAGCGGAAAGCTAAACCTAATAACATGACGGCCATATCTGCAATAGTAAAAATTATAAAGGACCAGGCGTAATATGCCCAGTAAGGCTGTAGTTTTTGCATAAAATGAGAGGCTATTTCAGGGGTATATATGATGGAATGGGAAAAACTAATTGGCGATATCATATGAGCGCCAGTATAAAGTAATCCCCCCAGTAGCCAGGCCAAACCATAAACATAAAAAAGTGCTTTCACAAGGTTATTATTCATGTTTAACACAATTCCGTATTCAGGGTAGTTAAACTATTTATAAATCATAATCTCAATTGCTGCCAGTTACAGTGATGCAAATACACATGGCATTCTCTATGCTTGAAATATGATGAGGGAACCTACATCATTAGTCTAGATGTACTATACTTCACTTGCGATTAGATGAAATTATGGAGAGCTAGTATGTCCCCGACCAAAAGAAAAGATATTGCCGAAGAACATAGCAATTTGCAGCAATATTACATGGACATCATCGCGTGCATGCCCAATATCGTATATATTTTAGATAATAACTGCGTCTTTACAGGTGGAAATAGTAATTTTCTTAAGTTACTGGGTCTTAAACGTACAGAAGAATTGGTTGGTAACACCTACAAACAAATAATAAAACTCGTTCCCTGGTCAGAAGAACGAATGCAATTATTCAAGCGTGATGACATTAATGTTTTGCTTTCTGGTGAGGCGGTTTATAACGAAGAAGAAGCCCCCGTTTTCGATCAACAACGAGGTATTATTCATTATCTTTCTACCCGGATCCCTTTGTTTGATAAAGATAAAAATGTGATTGGTTTGGTTGGTATTTTGGTGGATATTAGCGAACGTAAGAAAATGGAAGAGCAATTAAGTAAAATAAAAGAGCAATTGCAAAAGAATAATGCCAAACCACAAGAGGCCTTAGTGAATATGGACGATAAAAAGATCCCTAAGGTATTAATGATTGAGGATAATACTATTGCACAAAAAGCTGCTCAATCTTTGCTAATGCAGTTAGATTGTCAAGTAGACGTAGCCGAGTCTGGCGATAAAGCAGTAGAGCTATTTAAGCCCGGTAAGTATGATTTGGTGTTTATGGATATCGGGTTAGAAGATACTTCTGGTTATGTTGTCGCAAAAAAAATCAGACAAATAGAGAAAGATACTGGCCAGCGCGTTCCAATCATCGCATTGACAGGTTATGAAGCTGATGTCGTTAAATATGACTGTGTTGATTATTTTATGGAAGGGGCGCTAACTAAACCCCTAACCAGTGAGCAGGCCAAGCAGATCATCCAACACTATATATATCATATTGATATACCTGTTCGCGGGCTTAAGAGTATTCAACAGCCAGAGTGAATTATAAATAAGGTCTATTTTCCGCGCTGTCACGCGCGGATTTAGTTCTCAAGCTTTATCGAGATTGTTATTGCAGGCAAATATTAGGCTGTTTGTCGTAAATGATTAGCCTTTGGTATTGCCTCATCCGCACGATATCCACCTGCTAATTCTTGATAGAGCTTAACTACCGTTATGAGTTGCTGCAACTTATCTTGGTTTAAATTGATGTTTATCTTATCCAGGAGAACTTTGCTCTTCAAGGTTTCTACATAATTCTGGATGCCACGCTGGTATAAACGATTATTTAAATCGTATGCCTTTGCGACGCGTTTTTGTGCCAGAGTTGTCTGCCGAAATTTATTGGTTAAGCGCTCATTTTCTGCTAGAGCATTCGTAGTATCTCTCAAAGCTTTTTGCAGGGTATCAATATAGTTGAAATAAGAAACCTTATTTAAGCCACGTGCCCTGGAAATTTCCCCAAGAACCGACATGCGGATCAAAGGAATTTTTAATAATTGATCATTAAAATAAACATGCTCTCTTGGTACCTCATAACGGCTATCACCAGCAACCAGGCCATCAATCAAATCTAATTGGATAGTGGGTAAAAGATTAGAGGCCGCCAATCCTATGCCTTCGTTAGAAGCGCGTAAGCGATTTGCAGCCATTTGCATATCAGGTCTATTTTCAAGAACTGTTAACGGTAGGGAACCCGGTATTAAATGGCGGTTATTAAATTGTAAAAATTTTGCTGAAGTTTTTATTGCACCTGGATTTTGATTAATTAGATAACGCAAGGCATTACGACTAATAATGATATTACGCTCGGCAACCTCTACTTCCCCTCGGATTGTCTCCGCTTCGCTATACAATTCTTCCTGTTCAATTTCCGAACTCAAGCCCCCCTTATAAACCTTATTAGCAACCTGCGCGAGATGAGCAAGATCGTCAGCCAAAGTCTGCAAAAGTTGTTTACGTTCTTTTTCAGCCAGATAGGTAAAATAGCTTGCCGTAATTTGGGAAATAATGACCAATTTAAGAGCATCATCTTCGGCTTTGATTTGCTCTAATTTATATTTTGCTATTTTTTGTTCTTTAATTTGATGAAAGATATTCATCGTATAATTGGGAATTAGGACAGCCAGAGTACCAGGAAATCCGGTTGCTGGATTTCTGGAATAACCTAGCATCATGTCTAGAGTTGGGATCCATTGATAACGAACCTTTTTAAGTTCTCCTTGTGCTGCCTCTATATGACCTCGTGACATATTAAGGCTGGTATTACACTGCAAACCTCTGGCAATAAACTGATTAAGTGTCGGATCTTTAAAACCACGCCACCAGGCTATATAAGGCATATTTTTTTCGTCTGTAGAAATAATATTTCTGTCAGTTACAGACCATTGATTGGCAACTTTAACACTAGGTTTAGGGTAGGGATTATGATAAGCACATCCGGCTAAAATAAATGTTAATAAAAAAGCTTTAACCAGGTGTTGCATGCATTACTCCGTCGCTTAAATCCATTTTCTCTACGCCAATAACAAAAGCTTTTAAACGTACTAAATCAGCCTGTACCTGTTGCAATAACTGAAAGTAATCGAATTTATGATAACGTTTAGTATAATAGGCCATATAGAGAGCTTTAAGGCCAATAAAAATGCGATTAGTTAATTCAACAAACTGATTAAACGTATCTCCCACTGCACCTTCCGATTTAATTATAAATTGGGCATTCCTTATTAACATATTCACCGCAAAGAGGCTTTCCGTCAATTTAATACATGCTCTAAACCATTCTGTTCGTTGAATTTTTCCCTGATTTAATAATTTAACTAACGTATAAAGATCGTTAATCACCTCCGATTGTGTCTGGTTAATAAAGCGTTCCATCAACTTATAGCGACGAAACCAAAAATATTCAAAAATTAAAATAATGCCAAAAGCAATCACGGTACAAAGAGTATAATCAATGATGTAGTAGGTTACTGTCAGCGAATTCTCTGTACTAAAATAGCCGGCGCCAATCACCGACGCATTCACTGTGAATACAGTTGGAACACTATACTCACGCCCCACCAGGAAAAAAGCAAAAAACACAGTCATAGGGAGAATAATAATTAGGGTTCGATAGTCAACATGGCCTATAAACCATAGTATATAGCCGCTAAATAGACCTAAAAGCACTCCCAGGAAGCGCTGATAGGCACGAAAGATAGTTGTCCCATTGTCGAAACCAGCATAAATCATCATTACCGCAAAGCCAGTCCAGCCAGCGCGCGGATACCTTAGCCATTCCTGCACAAAAAAAGTAAAGAAAAACACAGTACTAATTTGTATGCAGCGCAATTCAAGGTAAGTAAAGGTCTGGTTTCCTAGCCATCCGCGCATAAATAATTCCAGCTTAAAATTAATTGATATAGAAGACGTAACTCATGTGTTTCGTTAAACGCAGGTAACTCTTGTTGAGTAAAAATAACAGGCTGCCTGTTTTTAGAAGCCTCGGCGAGACGTGCAAGATAGGTATGTAAAACAGCGACGTATTCTATGCGCAGTTGCTTTTGAAAAGATAATAAATAAGACATCGTCAAGATCAATTCAAAAGCCAGGAGAGTTATTTTTAATACACTGAAACATTTAATTTTTTTAGGCAACATTTTGGCATAACGCTCCATTGTAATAATGCCTGGGAAAATAGCGATGGTTTCAACTTCTCCTTTACAAAGTTTACCAGAGAGTGTTTCTAGATTAGTAATGACCTCACGAAATGCACTGAACCAAATTTCAAAATAGTAGCTTTTGGGAAAAATAGACAAGCCAGCAAAAATAACTACAGTAGCAGCAATGGTTTGTAAGGCATTATTGACAGCAATATAAAAATTACTATCTGCATCAAGCCCATAAATGAGGGAATAAGAGGCCAGACTTAACATTAAAGGAACAATAACAAGCATTCTTTTCAGGGTATGCAGCACAATAAAATAAAGTGCCAGGGTGTAGAAAAAAACAAAAAAAATAAAAAAAACGTTATAAACAGAAAAGACACCAAAGAGAAAGATCGATAAAGCACTACCAAGAAGAGTCCATAACAAAAATACATATTTTTCTTTTAGCGTAGTCCCAGCAGTTTCGGCTGTAAGGCAAGTGATCGGAACATAAAAAAAATAAAAATAAGGATTGTGCATAGAGGAAAAAAGGTTGAACAGAATCATGAGTTCCAAGACAAATAAAGCCTTTAACCCATTAGTACGATGTTCTTTATATTTATCGTAGGCAGCAATCTTATCTTTTAGTCGAGATATAAACATAAGCACTTGCGCCAGGGTTTAGAGGATAATTTGGATCGGGATCTAATATTTTGATTTGCAAAGGGAATCGCTGCGGCAGTAATAACCATTCATTCTGATTGGAAACAACCTGCAGCTGGCTTTTTTGAGCCGTCACCTGTCTTTCTGCTGGCCATAGGGAGTTAACTACTTCACCATGAAATAGTTTGTCAAAATAATACATACGTAAAATAATATAAGCCTTATCGCCCGGGCGTACATTACGTAAATCAGTTTCATTAAAATTGGCTTGAATATAAAAATTTGATGTGTCTATAAACGAAAACACAGGTTTATGAATTTCAATCGGTGTATTAGGGGAGACGTACATATTATCTATTACGCCATCTCCCGGAGCCCTTACCACAGTCAAATCAAGATTAATCTTGGCTTGATTTTTTTTAGCTTTAAGACTAGCAACCGTATGTTTTTGCTGCTCAATTTTAGCCTGTAATATTTCTACCTCTTGTAATAAGGACGCACGTTTATTACTTAGCGTAGTTACATCATAAGAAAGGTTTTTAATTTCGAGAATGGAAACTGCTTCAGCCACATTTTTATCTTTTTTTAAACCCAGAGCATATTTAGCCTTATCTAACTCGGCATCAGTTGCTCTAATTAGAGCCATCGTTTTCTCAATTTCCTTTTGAAATACAGTGATTTTCTTTAAACCCTCCTGATAATCCGCACTAGCTTGCTGATAAGCTAATTGATAAGGAACTCGATACACTGTAAATATGCGATCATTTTTTTTGACGTGCTGACCGTTTTTTACATAAATGTCGGTAATAAAACCCGAGACATCAGCTGCTACCGGTGTGACATTGGTTACGACAAAAGCATTATCAGTAAAGGGAATTAAATACGAAAATAGATGGAAGATACCAATAAGAAGTGCCAAACCGACAACAAGAACTGGCAAACTAAGATGACTTTTCCATCGTTTAAAAAAAAGAGGCATTGTATGCGTAAAGAAATGATGTACCCATTTACCTAATGCTTCATACCATACAGTGGAATTATCGTTCACAATAACGCGCCTCTTTATAAAACAACGAGTACCTAACTTAATTTATGTTAAATTGCACCTTTTTTCCATTTTCGAATTAAACGAGAATGATTATTGGGCGATTCATACAAACGACTTTGTCCGTTTTCTGGTAAATACCCCCATTGCGATTCCTCAGCAAGTATGGTTTGGGCATCAAAATAACCAGCATCTATTCGCTTTTTAATAATAGACTGGCCAAAGTTATAATCTTTGGAAGCTGCCTTAACAATTCTTGCGCTGTAAATTAAGTGAACGAGAGTACAATGATGCGGCGTGCCGATATCAAGTAAATGTGCATATTTTTTCCTCTGATCAGCAGTCAAAATACCACTTAATTCTAACATCGAGTTACGCATTTTTTGGCGTTGCAAATAGTTAAAAATAGAGCGTTGCGCGTGTGTACTATAAGAAATATCTTTCATTCGTTCCTCGATCTCGTTCATGGTTTCTGGCATGAATGAAGGCCCTCCAAAACAATCAATAAGAAAACACAATGTATTATCTGGCGGAATGGCCTCTAAGATAACTTCCAGGGGCATATTTGAGTGTACACCACCATCCCAGTAAAATTCACCATTTATGTTAATTGCAGGAAACCCGGGGGGTAGGGCTGCACTCGCCATGACATGCTCTACTTCAATACGGTAATTAATGTTATTGAAATAAATCAGATGGCCATTAGAAATTTGTACGGCACCAAGACTTAGACGGATGGGGCAGGAATTGAGAAGATCAAAATCTATCAATTCCAAGAGTGTTTCTCTAAGTGGCGTTGTATCGTAATAGCTAAGCGTGGTGGGATCTCCCCATATGGGGAAGACGCCAGTACACCAGCGAGGGTAAAAAAATCCGGGTTGCCCATACAGTAAGGCAAAAGAGGCACTGATTTTATTATAAAGCTCCAGAGTTGAATCCAACTCCCCTAAATATTCAACTATATTATTAGGGGCAATTTTTTGCCAAAATTGCTCTAGCCTCTCAATACGTTTTTCTGGTGGATTCCCAACTATAATTGCAGCTTGGATAGCCCCAATTGAGGTCGCTGCAATCCAATCAGGCTGATAACCTGCTTCTAATAATCCTTTAACCACGCCAAATTGATAGGCACCCAAGGAACCCCCACCTTGTAATACATACGCGACTCGTGGAAAACGCCCTTTAGGTTTAGCGGGTAAATGATTAAAACGGTTGGCCAAAGGATTATTACCAGTAGGTTTCGAGTCCATTTTTGCATTCATAAAAATCTCCCTTTATCGAGCACTGTTATTTACCGGCTCTTTAGCCCTACACAGTATACCTGAAGATTATCTAGAAAAATCAGTAACGTTATCAAATTTGTTCTCATGTCCTCTCGAACAAACTGAGAGATCTCCAGAATAGGTATCGTACTATTTTTATACGTTCGAAATGACGTAGAAGCAATCTAAAAAAGCAGGAATCAAAGCAAAACACACACCCCTAGCTTATAATTATATTAACTCAAAGACAGGATTGATTCATATGGATAAAATGATTAAATCTGTTGATGTGATTATCGTGCGAATCTATATTCTGGAGTCATCCAATTTAATCCAAAAAATCTTTGACCATTTGGAAAAAACAGTAAAAATTCGTGGTGTAAGCCTATTTCGTGGTTTAAGGGGCTTTGGTGAAACAGGAGACCACAGCAGTTCTGTGTTCGATGTTCGCTGGGATTTACCGATCATTATAGAATTTTTTGATAGTGAGGAAAAAGTGAAGCTTGCTTTAGAGTACTTGACTACCTTTATTAAACCAGAGCACATAGTTTTTTGGAAAGCACAGGCAAATACTGAACTCTAAAATGCAAAAACTTAAAAAGAACCAGCAAAACTTCATCTTATTGATAGTGTATCCGCCATTAAAAATTAATAAATAAATCAATGATCTATCCTATATTTTCTCAATTTACGTAGCTGAGCTAAGTCTTAATTAATTTCATTAGAACAAAATATGCAGTTTGTTACCGACACTAGTCGACTATGACATGTAATAAATTGGTATATTTTTAAACACTTTAACCATGGGGAATACAATGAATCCAATCTATAATGTTGCTGGTTTTTTACAGCAGGATAAAAGAGCGATACTAAATCAAATAGCATTTAATATAGTTAATGAGCTCGTCATACTGGAGGGTGATGTCGATGGACAAAACCTACTTATTGCAGCAGAAATAGCTCAGGCAATCGACGCATTATTAAAGGAGAAAAGCTTCACCTCTCGCACAAAAGTATGCTATCAGCCGCAGGAAATCGAAAAATTTTTTAATCTACACATGCAAGCAATACAGGATTTGGCCGGTCAATTATATGCCTTAAATGAATCTGACTTATACAAAGACATCTGCACGCTAGGAGAATTACTATACGCCGGACGATGGGACACTACGAGTCATCTTAATAATGAAAAAGCCTTACTCGCTACAGAGAATACAAGAGTTCTGCTTTACTGTGCTGAAAATGGTGAATTGGCTATCCGCTTCCCCAATGAACAAGTATGTAGGGCATTTAGCCAACATCTAAAGCCTGCAATCATTCCAGAAAATTTTAGAAAAGGGGCTCAATACGAACGTAATCCAAAGGGCTTCACGCCTGTTCGATATGAGGAAAATTTAAATTGTCTCTTTATTCCTTCTTACAAAGCACTCAATGGTGAATTTGCCATTAACTGTGGTACCCAAGAAAATAGAGACGGTTTACTTAAACTTTTAGGGTTAAAAATCAGTTCTACCCAACAGACCAATACATACACTACGACAATCTATGCCGATGGGCTATTTACCATCTATTCTGTAGCAAAGCAGAGTAATGCGATCTATTTTAATAAAGAGAATAAAATATTTACTGAAAAAGGGACTTGTCTAAAAATTGACACTACAACAGGTGAAATTCGGCAAATCCAAATTAAAGATTTTTCAAAAATAGTTCAAAAACGGCCACCTAGTCGTTTTGACGCCTTCTATGCGCTTGATATCTCAACCCTGCATCAACCTATACCTGCTGTACAACCAGTTGAAGCACCGCAAGCAGTCGCTGTAAAATCAGTTTTATCGAAAAATTGCTTATTTATGCTTGATAAAAATAATGGAAATGAGCCCGAGATTACCATCCAATTCCCAGATCAATTCAGCCGTGATCAGTGGCATGCAACCTTTGTAGGATTCGCTAAGTCAATTGGTATCTCAATAACGAATGATAGTTTGGTTGAGAAAAGCGATAAGGATTCATCAATACTTCGCTTCAAGGCTTGGAATGGGGAGGGAAGTATTGGTGTTTTTTCATTAAACCCAAGTTCAAGTACTCTATTCCAATCCCAAACTCAAATAAGTATTGATTTCGGTGACCTACAACTGCGTGAACTATTCATTGAGACCTTAGGTATTAGTGATCAGGTTGCGACTATTTTCACAGATTGCCATCGCGCGCGCACTCTGCATTTCAAGCCCGGTATTCTCAATTCTCAGGCTGATCACCAATTAAATACAAAATACAATGATGAAGCTCTCGCTAGTTATACCCTTCTCCTTTCTGCAATAGAAACGTCAACAGTAAATCCTGTTATTAATTGCTAATAGGACTACCTTCTGGTTTTCCTTTATAAAGGAAAACCAGAGTTTTTTTCTCTGAAGAGAATAGTTGTTTCCTAATGAATTTGTTACTGGTGTTAGGATAGAATTTTTAATCAAGAAAATTTTATTTGTACCTATCTTTTACAATTATCATTTTATTATAGGAATTAAGTGTCTTTTTCTATCTATAAGCAGCCACTAATTAAACCTTCTTAACTACATTGCCACATTAGGGGGATGTTAGTTTTTTAGGTTCTTGGTCTTTGATTGAGCTTAGCGTATGATTATTTTCTCCGCTCCGGATTATCATGAAACTACAAATTGATAAGATCGGGCGTGTTATCAACCAACAGCCAAAGCTTTGCCAGGCATAGTCGATACAGTGGGGGATGAGCTTAACTATACTCGTTGATTCTGGTGTACCGCTCAAGATTGGATTTCGTACGTATTGGGAGCAAAAACGGTTATGTTAGGACGTTCGCCCGTTTACGTTTTAGCAGCAGGGCAGGTAGATGTTGAGAACCTGCTTACTATTTTTGCTGATGAAATGCGTATAGCTAGGAGTTACCTCCATTGCGCAAATTGACAAAAGCAATCTTGCCACTCTCTAGGGGTTGATAAGTGTTTTATAGCTTTTGCATTTTTTTTCATGTTCAATCAACCATTTTTTTCTTGCAACCCCGCCACCATAACCACTGAGCTCCCCATTGCTATTAATAACGCGATGACAAGGGATAACGATTGCAAGTTGATTTGATCCATTAGCTCGTGCTACAGCACGCCAGGCAGAGGGTCTATCAACAATTTTTGCAATATCAGCGTAGGAACGAGTTTCGCCAGGGGGAATTTTGGCTAAAGCACCCCAAACTTGCTTTTGAAAAGGTGAGCCAAGCAGGCTTAGAGGTGTATTAAATAGTTGTAGAGTGCCATTAAAATAGGCATTAAGCTCGTTTTGAATTGAAATAAGAGGGGCTGTTGAGCCAGGAATGATTGCTGACTGTGTTTTTTTTCGCAGGCGTTCAACCTCGCGCTCAAGCCCTTTACGATCAATGAACTCCAGGAGGTAAAGGGTGTTTTCATCCGCAATAGCGAGCATTGGCCCCAGCTTAGTATCTAGCCAAGCTGCCTTTAAAATATTTTTATGCCCATGCTTGGCAGGAGCAGCCCCCATAATTCGTACAAATGCATCTCTAAAACCACTACCAGATTCATAACCCGCAGAAATTTGTGTACTGATAATTGACTCACCATTTCGGATTTGTTTCACTGCCAAGCCTATTCGTCGAGCTCGCGCATATTCTACAAAGGTCATACCAAACCTTTTTTTAAATTGGCGACGAGCGGTCACTGCCTCAATTGATAGAGCCTGGAAATCGGCATTTTTCCATCGTTTTTCAGGGTTTTCGTCAATAGCATTCACTAATTTTTGTATTATTGTTGAGACTTGATTGGGATGAGAAAGAGGAAGACAACGCTTGCAAGGCCTAAATGAAGCTAATAGGGCTTGTTGAGCGGTTTCGTAAAATTCACAATGCTCAAATTTAGGTTTTCTTGCAGGACATGTTGGGCGACAAAATACACCGGTTGTGGTAACAGCAACGTAAAAAACACCTTCATATTCAGTATTCTTATTCAATAACGCCTGATAATACTCGATTTTTTTCTCTTCCGTTAACATAGAGACCTCTAATGACCATTACTTCCACTTTATTGTAGCGAATTTAGAAAAAGGCGCCGCCGAAATTTGGACATCGATTTTATTTTATGGAAAAGGGTATTGGATTAGTCTCTACAAGAAAAGATAGTGGGCAGTCTGCAGTATGAGCAGGCACCCACTGAATAAATGGAATAAAGCTTACTAAGTCTGCTTAAGCAGCGCAGGCAGCAGTATTAGTAGAAATGGTGTCATCTTGAGATGGCAGGGTAGAAGTCGTCCATGTAAAACTTGAACCAGGAGGTCCATTCTCATCATCCTTTTTAGGAAAAAGAATCGGCATCCTGCAAGTAGACTGGAGCCCTAGTGCAGTTTTTGACGTTATACCAATTGCACATAATTTAACAAGAGAAGGGGATACCCAGGGGATTAGATGACTTCTTTGTTCCTCTCTTTCCTCTTCTTCATTTTGTATTGGTTCATTACTTCCAAAAAGCCAATTTTTCAGAGAACTAAATGCCTGAACAACACGGGCAACGAAATTTTTGATATTTTGAAAAAGCTGCATTGAAAACCTTTTATTGGGACTACAATTAATACACTAAGAGGCATTATTATACTAAAAAGCACAAAAAAAGCTATTTTTAATTTTTAACAAAATGTTATGACGCTGTATGGAAATTAAACATCTATCGCATACAAGTTATTTGCTTAAGCATCTCTAAAATGCAATTATGGTTTGTCTTGTCTTAGCCATTGGCGAAGAGCATCGATTGTTTCTTGGTTGACTGTTAAAAGTTGATGATAAAGCTGTTCTAATAATGTCCGGTGGCCTGCTTTGTAATAGCGTTCAAGATACTGGCATGCTAATTCCAAGCGAGCTGTACCAAGATATACTGCGCCACCTTTTAATTTATGTGCAATCTTTTCAATTTCACTCCAATTGTTAGTCGTGTAAGCTTTTTCTATCTGATAAATATCGTCTTGTCTTCCTTCAGAGATAAATTCTCTTATAAGTTCTTGGAGCAGCGTGAGATTACCATCAAAGTGTTTAAGGGCTTCTTTCTCGCAAAAAATTGGCAAATGCCCCAATTCAAATAATTCTCTTTCTGTCGCAGGTAACTCTTCCCCCAAACCTTGCGAAGAAATTGTCTTGGTATTTTGCGTCTCCTCAGAATGTTTAATATATTTATTAACAATATTCTGAATCATATTCAAAGTAATCGGTTTGGTAAAAACATCATTCATACCGGCTTTTAAACACTCAGCTTGCATAACGCCAGTAGTATGTCCTGTCAAGCCTATAATAGGTATTGGGTTTTTAGTATGCGCTATCTCCCATTCACGAATTTTAGCAACAAGTTCATTACCTGACATTCCCGGCAAACCAACATCGGTGATTATAAGATCAAAATGATTTTCTTTAGCCAACTCTAAGGCTTCCTCTCCTGTAGAGGCCGATTTAAAGCGGTATCCGTTTTTAGAAACCATTGTTTCTAATATTTTTGCAGCCAGCATATTATCTTCAACTAATAAAAGAAGTGGTTTTTTTTCATTTTCGTTTGTAGGGTGTGATAACTTCGTCAGGCTAGAAGAAGTTAGTGGAGTAGGAGAGTGGAATTGAGACCCAGCCAATTTTTCTATTATTACGTCTCCTTCTACACCTTTTCGACAAGAAAGCTCGAAATACACTGTTGTCCCAACCCCTTCTGTACTAGAGAGCCCAATTTCCCCGCCCAATAATTCAACATAAGAACGCACAATATGTAACCCAAGGCCGTAGCCTTTATAAATTCCTTTGTATGAAGGGGTTGCTCGGAAGAAACGATCAAATACTTTGTCTTGTATATTTTTAGAAATCCCAATTCCTGTATCAGACACACTGAATTTTAGTCGAATATCTGAATCATTACTTTCAAGACAAGAGATTTGTATAGTGATATGTCCGGCCAAAGTGAATTTAATAGCATTACCTAGCAAATTAAGTAGTATGCGGTGTATTTTATTGCGGTCACTTACAATATATCTAGGGACATTCCTATCAATATCAACATTTAGTCCTAAATTCTTTAATGTAGTAGTGGGGCGCTCAAGTTTTACCAGATCTGCTATGCATTGATATAAATCAAAAGTATCAAGATGTATATCATTTGCATCCATACTGCCAACGCTAACATCCCGAAGAATATCGTTTAACATTCTTAGTAATTCTTCACCACTATCATAAAGCATACGAGCATCTTTCTTTTGCTCTGGGTCATCTAAAGTATTTTCTAGTATTTCAGAAATGCCAATAACACCAATGAGAGGAGTGCGAATATCATGACTCATATTGGCTATAAATTCGGTTTTTGCACGACTAGCTGCTTCTGCTTTTTGTCGAGCAATAATTAAGTCTTGTTCTAAATTTTTCTGCTCAGTGATATCCATTGATGTACCAATAATACCAACTATCTCATTTTTCTCATTATATAAAGGACTTTTTATGGTTAATTCAGTAATAACTCGTCCATTGGCTAATTTTGCTGGCTCCTCTCTCTTGTAGGTTTTATTTTCTCGCATTACCTCCAAATCAAGGTTGCGCCAATCTTGAGCAAATTCTTTCCAACATAAATCAAAATCAGTTTTTCCGAGTACTTGTTCAG
This sequence comes from Legionella donaldsonii, assembly GCF_900452385.1. Classification (NCBI taxonomy): domain Bacteria; kingdom Pseudomonadati; phylum Pseudomonadota; class Gammaproteobacteria; order Legionellales; family Legionellaceae; genus Legionella; species Legionella donaldsonii. The sequence goes on from NZ_UGOA01000001.1 coordinate 1,759,698, forward strand.
GTTTGTCAAAGCCGGCCATGTTGGCAACAAATTGGTTACAGCCCATATAACGACCTTCTTTATCTTTCCAATAAATTGCACCCGGTAGCGTATTTATAATAGCATTTATGTAGGATTTTAATGCTTCATTGGTTCTATCAATAACTGTAAATATCGCTAAATAGGACGAGTTTATGTAGGCGATTAAAAGTGTATATTCGAAGTTTAAGTTTTTATCACTTAGCTCAGATTGCTCAAACAAAGTCGAATTTACCTTATTCATTAAATTAACAATATTTTTTTTATCGAGATTTAAGTGACTAATTGCATCAGCAAAAGGTTTATTCTGATAGTAAGCTAATTCTAAAAAATAGTTTTTATCTGTTTTGAGAATGATATGTTTAATTGTATGTTTTTTGTCAATAAAAAATACAATTCTTTCGGCTTCCTTTAGAAAAGAAAGAAAAAAAAGGCTATTAATTTTTTCTTTCATCGTTTGATTAGTTGGAGAGGATGCTTGAGTAACCATTAATATTCCTTTTCGATTACTGGTAAGGTGGCATCAAGTAAGTTTTCAATATAGATTGCCACTTTTTCCATCGTATTGTGCTGATGAAATTCATGATAAGTCATATGTAAATGGAAAGTTTCATTAATAGTAGCCAAGAAATAATACATGGATAAGGAAGAAACTCCATGTGTCCAAAATTCTTCTGTGATTAGCACATTATCACCTGTAATATTAAGCCACATTTGTTTTAACTTGGATAAAATCGAATTATTACCACCTTGTTCATTATTATAGGCGGTAGGAAGAGATAATTTCTTTTTATCCAGCTTACCATTAATTGTCTGTGGCCATTTTTCAACCCATATATAAATAGAGGGATTTACCCAGGTCATCACATGCTTTTTAACGTGCATTTTTATATGATCAAAACAAAATTTCTGTAGCCACGGACTAAAAGGTTCCCTGCAATGGGCATGAAAAGAGTCAATTTTCTCCTTTTCAAAAGGACGTATTAGTTCTTTCGTATTAGAAACAGGAACTAATAGCATTTGTATATAATTTTGCGGTGCATTATGTTGATAATGAATAAATCTTTCATAGCCATTCAATTTTTTATGGATTAGAGCATGCGCAATGGTTTTATTTTTTTCATTCAATAATATTGGATTTTTTAACAAATTTTCCAAGTGAGTATTTTCACGAATTGATAACGCATTGCAAAGGGTATCAAGATAGTCGTAAGGTATACTCTGGATTTTAATTGGTCTGGGAGTTTGATTAAGAATATCCGTTATATCGTCTTCAGAATTAAATGCATTAAACGCGATTGTTTGACACTCGAGTTGCATCACTTCTTGCTCAATATGTAATATCACATCGTAGCGAAAATAATTAAGCTCATTTGGATAAAGACCATGCTTAACATTGATATCTACCCAGCTTATTCTCTTAAATTGTTCTTTCAATGCATAAAAAAATAGGGGAGACAATACAATTTCACTATCCCTTGATTTGTAAAATAAATGTGACGGATATCCATCCTCTTTCTCGTGGTGATGACAATAATGTTTAATACCAAGAAAGACCTCTAACAATTCAAGTGAGCGTACATCACCAATCAGTATCCTACCACCAGTTTTAGTCGCTTTGATCAGTTGTCTAAGAGAGTCCATAAGTGATTTTATACTTGGTAAATATTGAATCACTGAGTTAAGAATAATGCAGCTATATTGGTTTGTTTCGTGGATATTAATGATTGATTCCAGTTTGAATTCAATTTTGTTCAAATGAACGTTAGGAACAATTGATTGAACATAATCAATAGCTTTTTGCGAAATTTCAACTAATGTTACTTGTTGTGCTTTCGGTAAGTAATCTAAGAGTAGACTTCCAGTACCACACCCAACTTCAAGTACATGAGTAAGGTCAGCATTTTGAATATATCTGCGAATATTAATATATGATTCCGAGAGCTCATCCGCTTGAAATGTTTTTCCTGTAAAGGAATTTTGCCAACCACATGTATTTACAATCCCACTTTCAAATTCTTTGGCATGAGTGTAGGTTTCATCATATATCGTTTCCATATAGTAGGATGAATCTTTGCTGATAATATTTGAATGGTGTGAAAATAGCGATTCCTCATCAATTTCCACATAAGCAGCCAGGGTTTTGTAATAATCATTGTGCTCATGGATCTTTACGACAGCTTTTTTTACAAATATTTCCTGTTCAATCGAAGCTTCTATTTCCCCTGCCTCAATACGAATACCACCAAATTTTAATTGATCGTCTTTTCTTCCCACATAGCAGATCGTGTTGTTATCTGTTTTAACAACTAAATCACCGGTTTTGTAAAAACGGTCTCTTTCTTTCTCATCATGAATAAATTTAATATTTGTCAGTTCTTCCGCATTTAAATAACCTCTTGCAACGCCTAGCCCCCCTATATAAAGTTCAGCTTGATTGGAGTCGTCTTCATAAACTAGTTTAAGAGTAGTATTTGCAAGAGGTTGACCTAAAGGAACAGATTCAGTGGTTATTGGGCTTTTTAAATGATAAATCATCGACCACATACTGGTTTCAGTTGGTCCATAGACATTCCAAACATTCCCTTTTTCATATTGCAGTTTTAAAGCAAGACTGGTTTTAAACTTCTCACCACCAACTAAAATTCTTATTGAACCATTATTATTCCAATTGTTTTTTAATAATATTTCCCAAGTTAATGGGGTTGCTTGGATAAAGCTTACTTTAGAATTTTCTAAATATTGTTTTATCTTTTTCCCGTCTGCTACAACACCATGCTCGGTCAGAACAATAGGGGCACCAAGCGTTAATGGCATTAATAATTCAATTAAAGAAATGTCAAAAGTGTAATCGGTAAGAGCGAGGAAGCAATCTCTATTTGATAGGGCTAAAGTCTCAATTAATGAAGAAAATAAATTCATCATAGATTGGTGTTCAATCAAAACACCTTTGGGTTTTCCAGTTGACCCAGAGGTATACATCACGTAAGCAAGCTCATTATGACAATATGTATACTCCATAGAGAGATTGTTATTATTGTCAGCATACAGATTCTCTGGCCTAATTGCCTTTACGCTACTCGGCAAATTAAATTGGATTGCCGTATCACAAAATAGGAGTTTAGCCTTGGTTTCTTCTAAGATATATTCTATACGTGAGCAAGGAGAAGATGGGCTTATTGGCAAAAAAGCGCAACCTGATTTTAATATACCCACCATGGTGATAATAATATTAGGAGTCCTCTCTAATACCAAAGGGATGATGGTTTCTTTAGGAAAATCAAACCTAGAAATTTCATGGGCTATATTGTTTGATAATCGATTTACTTCTTCATAACTATATATATTTTTTCCAAAATATATTGCAGGCTTATTCGAAAAATTTTCAACTACAGAAGAAAATTGTTTAATAAAGTGAGGTAGCATTCCCCATTCTCCCTTGTTTGTTTCTATTGGTAGCAATTACCATTAGTTTAGATTTCAGGATTAATTTATTACACTATGCAAAAATAACTGATGGTTAAACTTATATTTCTAATTTCTTCAAGTCGTATTTACAACTACTGAGTTTAAAACTCCTCTTTAGTCTCGAGTAGAGGATGCTTATCAAGTAATTTTTTTCAGTATCTAATGTATCAACTGCAAGAACTTGCTTATTGGCTTTATTAGCAGAAGATATAACGAATTGATCAGGTAGGAGTTGAGCACGAATTTGTCTAGTTAATTCATTAACCGATAACCCAGGTAAGCCGATATCGGTAATAATTAAATCAAAATCTTTCGATTTTGCTATTTCAAGCGCATCCTCGCCATCGGCGGCAGAAGTATAATGGCATCCTGGTTTTTCTGTATATCCTCCAATCATTTGTAACGCGATTGAATTATCTTCGACCAGCAAAAGGGTGGTGCAAGAAATCTTATTTTTAGGAATCTCAAGGATACTTGCTTTGCCTGGCACACTTTATCTCCTTTTAGTACCAATAACGTACAAAATGGCAGCAAAAGCCATTCCTTTAATAAATGGCAAATTTTGGCCAAGTACCAATGGCTGCGTAATATATCACAACAATTGCCTAAGGAGGCTCCAATATTTTCAATATGGTAACAAAAAATATCTTTTCCTATCATTTCACTAGCCAAGGACAAGCATTGAGGATAAACAAGTTTGAGAGATTGTTTGTTGGTCTTGTCTTATCGGCCCGGAGTGATGTTAAAAATTTCATATAATTCAGTGTATTAGTCTGCTAATTCATAAAATAAGCACCCTTCCACTAAGTCTGATTATCAAAATAATCAGACTTAGTATCGCAATTGGACTACCAAGCGCATTCATTCCCTTTTGATTCCCTGATTACTCTAATCTCCCTCAATCTTTCTGAAAGCAAATAGATTTTTATACAAAGAATGATTTAAGAATACTCCTCTTTATATTTTTGTTTAAATTTTAATCAAATATGATATAATGTCCTCTTTACAAATTGAAATTGATAACAAGCATTGATACCATCGCCGAGTTTATAATCCGTAGTAACAGTGTTGAATTATGAATTACAAAGTTGAACTAGAGAAAGAACACAATAAATACAAGGTTCTTTCCCAAAAAAGAAATGAGTTAATCAATGATTTTTGTAGTTTGGATCATACAATTGAAGAACTTAGTCAGTTAAGACAAGCACATAAAGAATTAGTTATCGCTATTTCAGAAGTACTGCATAAAAGTTCAGAACTGATTCAAAAAGCGTTTTATGCAACAACTCACATAACGGAGAATCATTACAGTGATGAAAAGATATAATCCTTTAGATGCACAAAAAACGTTTGGTATTCTTTTTATTGAAAATGGTGCCCTCGCCTGTATAAAAAGCTTTTTTATTGTCTTATTAAGTTGGTCGTTGCGTACTAACACAGCCCCTGTCCCTGTTTCTGTATGGATACTTAGCTATTTTGCTCTTTGCGCTTACTTTACCTGGAAGCCTAAATTAACCCGATTCCTAGTTAACAGAAAGCAAAGAAAAACAGCTAAAGATGATTAGTATTTTTATTTTCATCATCGATCCACTGGCTAGTTATTGAGCATGCTTTTAACCGCTTTAGTTCATTAGGATTTGACAGTCTATACACATTTTTATCCACAGATTTTGTGGATAAATTCAATACCCCTCTAAAGAAAGAAAATACCTCAATGCCTTATAGGGCAAGGATTATCTCTTAAAATAGGCGTTTTTTTTGTAATGCTTGTCGGGAAGAGCGAAGAATTATCCACAGGATATTAGAAGAAGTAAACAGACCTACCGCGCAGACGATAATAAACAAATAAATAATAAAAAAACAGTCTTGACTAAGAATATTTTTATAATGACGAGTCAATCTTGTAAATAACAGGACATGAATTTCATTCCCTCATTCGAGGCACCATAATCTCCAATGACTGCAGCACCCCAATGGCAATAAGGAGAGCTGCATAACTATTTGAAATGTCTCCATTTATTCTTTTTTACAGATGAGATGAAAAAATAATCCAGTTTTAGCTTATCTAAAAATGACATGTCATACATGGCAATAATTTTTTTATTCTTTTTGTACACAAAAGCAAATTGCTTATTTAGATAATCTTCAGTTAAATAGATGTTCAAATTCCACCAAAGTGATGCAAACTTCAATTTTTACATCACTCTGCAATAAAACACTTATACCTCATAACTAGAAACAAACTTCTCCTCTTGATTATCTACTGAAACTGGTGGCGGCTCAAATTGGAAAAATCGGGAAAGAATCCAGGATTTTCTTGTGGGATAACTCTCGGAAGACTTTTCTCGAAACGGAGCTGGTGAATGAATAGCGAAAGGTTTTTCTTGCGTATTGCCTGTATTATCGGTGGCATCCATCCTATCCAACCCAACATCAGCATTTGTTGATGGTTCAGAAACAGAGTCCTGCAAATCATTGATTTTTCTTTTTTTAACAATAGACTTAGGCGCCCCTTTAGACCTGACTTGAGGTGAAGGTTGCTCAGGATATTCTCTTTTTGGGACACTTGCTTCCTCGCTATTCCTATTTTCTAATAAACTCGTTGCCTCACTGACTAATTCATCAACTGAGCTTATAAACCTATTATCAAATCCTAATTGCTGTTGAGTAGCCTCATCCTTATAAGATTTTTTTAAAAGAGCAGAAAAACTTCTCCCTACAGTTATAATCTTTCTTAATGCCTCAGGGACTACATGAGGAGAATTTTTAACATAGTGAAAGAAAATTTCTGCTCTACGGAATTTAATCTCTTCCTTTCTATAAACTGCTTCCATTAACTGATTTGAAAGTAATGGCGTCATACTGGTATAAGGGAGGGAGCGGGTATATTTGCTAATTATCTTATAGCACTCATCCGCTTCTTCAAGCTGTTGAAAACACTCTTTACGAGTAGCACTCACTTTCATCGCAAGCGCATACGCTATATAACTTTTCCCGATTATTAACAATGATTGATTGCATGGCTCAACCTGGTGAGCCATGGCTGTTGCTAAGAAGGATTTAAGGGTGCGTTTATCTACTTGCTCATATAACCTTATATTGTCTGCCAATAGCCTGGGATTTTTGGTAACCAAAAATCTTTCGTAATTGAAATGAATTTCTTCATAAATTTCTATTATATTAGTCATATTATCTCTCTAAATTATAAGCATATCCCTATGGTTTCATAGATGCTTCGCTATTGAGAATATGACAGCGAAACTCTCTCAATTTCAAAAATAGCTGGCAATTATGAAGTAAACACAACAATTGTAAAAGGGAAAATTTCCACTTCAAAAGCCTAGTTGGAATGGAACCTGGAAATGATGTGGTTTATTGTTGTTGTATGAAACAACAAACAGTTTTTTTATCATTATTTTAAGTTTTACCGTTAACGCGAGTTTTTGTTATTTTCATGAAGGCGGAAATCTATTTTTAACCAATCCCTTGATTTACAAGGTAAATATAAACCAGTTCCCCGCTTGCCCAGGAAGATAAAAAATACTCACTTAGGGCTCAGGATAGTTTGAAAATCCCTTCGATCAATTCGAAATTTTAGAGCTCCCCTCCCTGTTCTCATTGCTTACAAAAAAATTGAGTAGGAGTCTTCTCTTTATAAAGCCTGTTGAGTCTAAGCGAGATGGCAGCAGCCACAACAGAAACTTATCAAAGAATTCTTCTTTATAAAAAACCTGCTTTGATCTATGCTGGAAAACCTTAGGTCTTTGTTTTATAACAATGAACACCATTAGAGTGAGGGAAATCACGATGGATTTTATACTACCTGGTATGACTCTGCTCTTTTTCGGTCTTTGTCTCGCCTTAATCAACTTTTTTGATTCATTATCGCGGAGCGAACGATGATCACATACCTGATTTGTGGGTTAATTACCCTCGCCCTACTGATTTACTTACTGTTTGTTTTATTCAAACCAGAGGTATTTTGAAGATTATTTTATAGTTTGTTCGCTAGATTAATTATGGCTTGATTTTGAGCATGCCCGTAGGAAAGGACTCTATGACTGAGATAGGTTTATTACAAATTTTTTTCTACCTGTTAATCCTCCTTGCCTTGGTAAAACCTTTGGGCTGGTACATAAACAGCGTTTATGAAGGTAAAGCTTGGGGATTACATTATCTTGGCGCTCCACTGGAGAAATTCATTTATCGACTTAGCGGCATCAAACCCAAGCAAGATATGGATTGGAAACGCTATCTTTCTGCTATGCTCGTTTTTAACTTATTTGGCTTATTAGCCGTTTATCTAATCCAACGCTTGCAAGCCTACCTTCCTCTCAATCCACAACAATTCATTGCCCCCTCCCCACACCTGGCATTTAATACCGCTGCCAGTTTTGCAACCAATACCAATTGGCAATCCTATGGCGGGGAAACAACAATGAGCTACTTAACGCAAATGCTCGCTCTTACCAGCCAAAATTTTCTTTCTGCAGCTACAGGCATGTCTCTCTTGATTGCCCTAATCCGTGGCATCACAGGTAACGAAACGAAACATTTGGGGAATTTTTGGGTAGATACCGTTCGCGCGATTCTTTATATCTTGCTGCCATTATCATTGCTTTTTGCGGTCATTCTGGTCTCACAGGGTGTGATTCAAAATTTTAAACCTAATCTAACGGTTAGCTTACTACAACCGATTAGTTTTCACGCGGAACAAATATCGACAGAAATTAAAACCCAAGTCATCCCTATGGGCCCTGTTGCTTCGCAAATTGCCATTAAACAATTGGGTACCAATGGTGGTGGATTTTTTAATGTCAATTCGGCGCATCCTTTTGAAAACCCTACGCCATTAACTAATTTTTTAGAAATTCTTGCTATTTTGCTGATTCCTGCTGCCCTTTGTTATACCTTCGGGATCATGGTTAATGATAGACGTCAAGGATGGGCTATATTAGCCGCGATGTATCTTGTATTTGTTCCTTTCGTTATTTTTACAGTCGTTGCAGAACAAGCAGGAAATCCAGCCCTCTCATCTTTAGGGGTTGAGCAAAGAGCACAATATGATAGTTATCCCGGTGGTAATATGGAAGGCAAAGAAACCCGCTTTGGAATAGTTAGTTCTGCTCTCTGGTCTATAGCGACCACCGCTGCTTCTAACGGCTCGGTTAACTCCATGCTTGATTCTTATACACCCTTAGGGGGATTTGCACCTCTCTGGATGATGCATTTGGGCGAGGTCATCTTTGGCGGTGTTGGATCAGGTTTGTATGGCATGTTAATGCTTGTCATTATTACAGTCTTTATTGCCGGCCTTATGGTTGGAAGAACACCTGAGTATTTAGGTAAAAAAATTGAACCTTATGAAATGAAAATGGCCTCCATTGCAGTTTTAATTATGCCTCTTATAGTCTTGCTTTCTACTGCAGTAGGCTCTGTTACTGAAATGGGAGTAAGTTCGATTGGTAATCCCGGAGCACACGGATTTAGTGAAATTCTCTATGCCTTCACTTCGATGGGAAATAACAATGGTAGCGCTTTTGCCGGGCTCAATACGAATACTCCTTTTTATAATCTGCTGGGTGGTTTAATAATGCTGGTTTCGCGCTTCTGGATTGCAATACCAGCCTTAGCTGTGGCTGGTTCTCTTGTAGGCAAAAAAATAAGGCCACATAGCTCAGGAACCTTGGCTACGCACACACCTCTTTTTATTCTTCTTCTTATCGGTGTCACTATCCTCATCGGCGCACTGTCTTTTCTTCCGGCATTGGCTCTAGGACCAATCGTTGAGCAATTACTACTTTGGGGACAGCATGGGCGCTAATACACATCGATCTTCCCTATGGGATTTCGGCATCATAAAGATGGCAGTACGCCATTCGTTTTTAAAGTTGACACCTCTTCATCAAATTCGCAACCCGGTCATGTTTTGTGTTTATATCGGTTCATTGATAACAACCGCACTGTTTATTCAAGCTTTATTTGGGGAGGGAGAAGCCTCGCCAAAATTTATTTTAGCAATCACCTTGTGGCTTTGGTTTACTATCCTTTTTGCTAATTTTGCTGAAAGCATGGCAGAAGGCCGCGGCAAAGCACAAGCCCAAGCCTTACGCAAAGCCCGCCGTGAAATACAGGCAAAGAAATTGGCAAAACCAGTTAAAGGCGCAAAAATCACTTTGGTTCAATCCGCCCTCCTGCGTAGTGGCGATATCGTGTTCGTTGAGGCAGGCGATTTCATTCCTAGCGATGGTGAAGTCATTGAAGGGATTGCTTCTGTAAATGAGAGTGCTATCACAGGAGAAAGTGCGCCAGTCATTCGCGAAAGCGGCGGTGACCGCAGTGCGGTAACTGGGGGAACCCAAGTTATTTCGGATTGGCTCATCGTGCGTATTACTTCTAATCCCGGTGAAACTTTTTTAGATAAGATGATTGGCCTGGTGGAAGGTGCCAAACGCCAGAAAACACCTAACGAGTTAGCGCTGACTATTTTACTCGCAGCATTAACTATTGTCTTTTTATTGGTCTGCGCTACGCTTTTACCCTTCTCTATTTACGGTGTGATATCAGCCAATGCAGGCAAAGTGGTAACTATCACGGTATTAATAGCACTCTTTGTCTGTCTGGCGCCCACAACCATTGGTGGTTTGCTTTCAGCGATTGGCATTGCTGGCATGGATAGAATGATTCAAGCCAATGTCATTGCTATCTCAGGACGTGCGGTTGAAGCCGCAGGTGATGTCGATGTTTTACTATTAGATAAAACAGGGACAGTTACCTTAGGAAATCGTGAAGCAATTGAATTTATTCCGGCAGAAGGTGTCAGCATTGCAGCCTTGGCTGATGCCGCTCAGCTAGCCTCATTGGCTGACGAGACACCAGAGGGGCGTAGTATCGTCATTTTGGCTAAAGAGAAATATGGATTACGTGGCCGCAATATTTCCAAACTAGGTGCGACCTTTATTCCCTTTACTGCTGAAACAAGAATGAGTGGAGCGAATTTACCAGGACGACAAATTCGTAAAGGAGCAGCGCAAGCCATTAAACATTATACTCAGGAAATAGGTGGTACTTTTCCAAATTCAGTGCAAGAAAGTGTCGAGATCATTTCTCGTCAAGGTGGGACAGCACTTGTTGTGGTCGAAGAAAAAAAAATATTAGGTGTCATTCACCTCAAGGATATTATCAAAGGTGGTATCCGTGAACGTTTTGCTCAACTTAGGCGCATGGGAATCAAAACAATCATGGTAACAGGTGATAACCCATTAACAGCAGCAGCAATCGCCGCAGAGACCGGTATCGATGATTTTTTAGCCGATGCCAAACCAGAGGAAAAACTTAAACTCATCCGCAGATTACAAGCACAAGGCCATTTGGTTGCTATGACAGGTGATGGAACCAATGATGCCCCTGCTCTAGCCCAGGCTGATGTGGCTGTTGCGATGAATACAGGTACACAGGCAGCAAAAGAAGCTGGTAATTTAATTGATTTGGATTCCAATCCTACTAAATTAATTGAGGTCGTTGAAATAGGTAAACAATTGCTAATGACGAGAGGCGCTTTAACTACCTTTAGCATTGCCAATGATGTCGCAAAATATTTTGCAATTTTACCGGCTGCATTTGCGAGCACGTATCCCGCATTAAATACATTAAATATTATGCACTTAGCCACGCCTGAAAGTGCTATCCTATCTGCAGTCATTTTCAATGCTCTTATCATTATTTTTCTTATTCCACTTGCACTTCGCGGCGTGAAATATCATCATGTTGAAGCGGCTAAGTTGTTGCGAAGCAATGTTCTTATTTATGGATTAGGCGGTTTAATCGTGCCTTTTATTGGGATTAAACTGATTGATTTGCTCTTATCAGGATTGGGTCTAGCATAAGGAGGAGCCGATGTTTAAAGCAGCAGTCAACCAAATGAAAACAGCTTTAATACTACTTATTTCACTAATGGTTCTCACCGGTTTAATTTACCCGCTTATTGTCACTGGCCTTGCACAATTTTTTTTCCCTACTCAGGCAAATGGGAGCTTAATTCAACAAAATGGTTTGATTATTGGTTCTCGGTTAATTGGGCAATCGTTTTCTTCACCTGCTTATTTTTGGGGCAGACCTTCTGCAACTACTCCTTTTCCCTATAATGGCGGCGCTTCATTAGGATCAAACAGCGGTCCGTCCAATCCTGAATTTTTAGCTTCAGTTAAGGATCGAGTAACACAGCTCAACGCATTTAACACAAAGACCAATCAGTTAGTTCCTGTTGATTTAGTGACTACTTCAGGTAGTGGTCTTGATCCTGAAATTAGCCCTTATACTGCCTTCTATCAAGTAGCACGTGTTGCTAAGGCACGCCACATTCCTGAAAAAGAATTACAAGCATTGATCATCAGTCAAATCAAAAGCCGTACTTGGGGAATACTTGGTGAACCTCGAGTTAATGTTTTGCAATTAAATCTTGCTCTGGATAATTTAAGGACAGGTGATGGTCGATTCACGTCCAAATCCTGAGCAGTTATTACAGCGTGCCCAGGAAGAAGAAAAACAAGGGAATCGCGGTAAGCTTAAAATCTATCTGGGAGCTGCACCTGGAGTTGGCAAGACCCATCAAATGCTTCAGGATGCGCATGAAAAGCGTCGCCAGGATCTCGATGTTATCGTAGGTATTGCCGAATCCCATGGACGAAAAGATATAGAACGCCTGTTACATGGCTTTGAAATTTTGCCTAGAAAAGCCGTTCTTTATCGCGGCAAGCGCTGTTTGGAGTTTGACCTTGATAGGGCTTTACAACGACATCCAGGAATTATTTTAGTCGATGAAATGGCTCATTCGAATGCTCCCGGGCTACGTCATGAAAAACGCTGGCAGGATATCAAAGAATTGCTTGAACGTGGTATTGATGTTTATACCACTCTTAATGTGCAGCATATTGAGAGTTTAAAAGACGATGTCACCCAAATCATTCAGGCTCCGATCAGAGAAACTGTTCCTGACTCCATGATTGAAAGTGCTGATACGATTGAGTTAGTTGATTTGCCTCCCGAAGATTTACTGAAACGCCTGGAAGAAGGAAAAATTTATATCCCACAGCAAGCCGAGTTTGCTCGCGAACATTTTTTTCGCAAAGGAAATTTAATTGCTTTAAGGGAATTGGCATTGCGTACCACAGCAAAACAGGTAGGCTCAGACGTCTTGTGGTATAGACAAGGCGAAGGTATACAAAAAATATGGCCTGTCAAAGACAAAATACTTGTCTGTGTGGGACCAAAACCGGAGGCACAAAAATTAATTCGTGCAGCAAAACAACTGGCAAATAGTTTACAAGCAGAATGGCTAGCTGTTTATATTGATATACCTCATTTACGATCAACAGCATATGAACGTCGCCGTGCTATTAAAAACTTACGGTTGGCAGAGTTATTGGGTGCAGAAACACATATTTTAGCGGGCTTTGATATTGTTAAAGAGATCATAAGTTTTGCCCGCGAACAAAATATCACTCTGATTATGATATGGAAGCATATTCCCATTCGCTGGCAGAGTTGGTTCCGCCGCAATTTAGCCGATGAAATTGTTCGTCATAGCGGCGAAATTGATATCTATATTATTACAGGTGAGTCCTCTGAGAGTTCAGTTAAAAAAGAGCAGTTACCCTCCCCAAAACCATGGAAAATCTATGGTATTACCTTGGGCATTGTCACTTTAGCAACTTTAGTTAATGCCCTGCTTTATCCTTTTCTTGCAACAAGCAACCTTATCATGGTTTATTTATTGGGTGTCACAATAGTTGCCCTTTTTGGAAAAATAGGACCCTCCACTCTGGCATCAGTATTAAGTGTTCTGGCCTACGACTTTTTCTTTATATCTCCTTTTTTTAGTTTTGCGGTCACTGATATAGAGTATTTTTTTACCCTTGTTGTGATGTTAATAGTTACTCAAATTATTAGTCATCTAACTATCTTAATGCGTCGCCAAGCTGAATCGGCACGGCTTACACAGCGACGAACAACTGCGCTCTATACTTTTAGTCGACAACTGACGAGCACACGTGGAGTTGATAATCTACTTCAATTAGGAACGCAACACATTGCGAATGCTTTTAATAGCAAAGTCATGGCATTACTTCCGAAAAAGAAAAATCTTACAATTCGCTCTGGCTATCCTTCCCAACAAAAACTGGATAGTAAAGAGCAAGGCATTGCAGAATGGGTTTATGAGATGGGGCAGCCTGCGGGTTTTGGTACCGAAACCTTATCATTTTCCAACGCACTTTATCTGCCGCTATTGGGTTCATCTGGCCCTATCGGTGTTTTAAGAATCCAGGCACTGAATCAAGAATTGCTCGCACCTGAACAAAGAGGTCTTTTAGAGTCCTATATTAATCAAATGGCTTTGGCTCTGGAAGTTGACTCTTTGCATGAAAAAGAAAGAAAGAAAGAATTGGAAGTCGAACGAGATGACGCTAGAACCTCCCTGCTAAAATCTATTTTTCATGATTTATGCTTTCCTTTAAAAATAGTGATTAGTACGGTTAATCGTCTAAAAAAAATAGAAGGGAAAAAAGTTAGAGAGATAGAAGAAAATATCGATCATGAAATCGATAAGCTCAACAGATTGAATAATAATCTTTTCCAAATTATTCAATTAGAAACTCAAGAGATTGAACTGAAAAAAAGTCTCTCTTCGCTAAAAAAAATTATCGAATCTGTCATAAAGCATTCTAAAAAATCCATTCACAAACGGCGTATTCATGTCGATATTCCAGAAGCGCTTCCTCTCCTTATGATAGATAGTAAACTGATTCAAGAAGTCCTACTCCATTTATTAGATAACGCTATTAAATATTCTCCACCCGAATCTCCGATCCATATTTTAGTCGAAGCAACTCAAGAAAGGATTGTTGTCAGTATCGAGGATTTTGGTTCAGGAATTATCCCTCAGGAAAAGAATAAGGTATTTAAAAAATTTTATCGTGGCAAACAAGTTATATCTGAGCACGGATTGGGATTAGGTCTGACAATTTGCCAAAAAATAATTACAGCACATGCAGGTCATATTTGGGTAGAAAATATTGAAAATAAGGGAGCCTCTTTTCGTTTTTCACTTCCGCTAAAAACTGAGGCAATATGATAAAATATGAACATCATTTTGCTTTTAATAATAAATTTATCTTTCATATCGATTGCCACTGCAAATCAACTGCATGATTCTCAATCGCCATCCCAAAGCACAGCGGATACTTTAACAAATAATTGGAAAGTTTTTGGATACCTTGACGGCTCATACAATTATTTATTGCGAAGTAATCAATTTATCAGTGGAACTTATGATCGGGTATTTGATATTAAGCAAAATGGACTCACCCTCCAGCAAACTGGTATGACTTTGGCTTATCAACCACAAGAGGGCTTTGGTGGCTTAATAACGCCAGTAGTTGGCCGTGATGCTCAGACTTTTGCACCTTATGGCTGGATTACTAGTGATCCTTCCCAGGAAATAGGTTTCGCAATTCCACAAGGTTATCTTCAATATACTGCTGCTTCCTTAACATTCATGGCTGGAGCCTTTATTGAATTGGCAGGTGCTGAGAATCTCTTTTCTTACAATGATACCAATTTTTCGCGCTCCATTCTTTGGGGATATGCCGAACCTTTTACAGTGACAGGATTACGGGTTTCTTATATTCCCAATAACAAACTCACTTTGATAGGAGGACTAAATAATGGCTGGGATAATATACGAGATACCAGTCGCGGTAAAACCATCGAACTAGGTGCTTCCTATGTTTTTAACCCCATGTTTTCTCTAGCCACTTATCTTTATTCAGGCCAACAGCGTGTCACTGAGCGTACGTCATACGGCCCTACAGGACAACGAACTCTACTTGATCTTGTTGCCACGCTAAATATTACTGAAAAAATAAGCTTTGTAGTGAATTATGATGGTGCTCAACAAACTAGAGCCGCTCTTCCAAACGGGACTATAGCAAAAGCAATTTGGCAGGGTGTTGCTGGATATTTTAATTATAAATTTAGCGAAAAATGGAGAACTTCCCTACGCGGAGAAATTTTCTCTGATAAAAATGGTTATCGCACAGGTGTTGCACAGACTTGGAAAGAAATTACACTAACTGTTGGCTACGAGTTGTTGCAGAATTTTGAATTACGTGCCGAAACAAGACATGATATTTCTAATGTAAATGCTTTCCTTAAGGCTAACAATAAAGGCACGAGTAATAACCAACAATCATGCGCGATAGAAATTGTGGGCAAATTTTTATAAGGTATGTTTCGAATTGCCAGATCAAGCTATAAGCAAAATAAAAAATCAAATCAGGAAATCCAAACTAAGTGATTTATAAACTCGTTTCAAAATTTGTTCTGCATTGATTTCTATCAATCGATGAGCGCGACCTTATTCAGGTTCAATGGCTATTACATAGTCTCGGTTGAAATGGTCTAGGATCCGTAGCCTGAATGAAAACCGAAGGCTGTAATCCGGGACTTGAATTAGTGTATATGGCGATGATGGAACAATCATTCAAACAAACCTGGTTATGCCTGCACCGAGGCTAATCACATAGTTTGTTTTTCCCTATTTATATTGTATGCTATTGGATCTCAAGGACACTAAACATAAGGGACTCATATGAAAATCAAATTGATTGTATCTGCAATGTCTTTAGGTGCTGTTCTGCTGGCTTCTGGATGTCAACAATGGAATGCCACTTCTCCTTTTAATGGTTATACCCAAGCTGCACCAGCTACACCTGCACAAATGAAAGTTGATGCCAGGATCCTTGGTAGTTTGGTTGTCCTTAATCAAAATGAAATGGCAGCCGCCACATTGGCACAAAGAAAAGCGTCTAGTCCATCTGTGAAAAATTATGCAGCCTGGATGTACAAAGCTCATAATCAAAACTTGCAAGAAACTCAAAGCTTGAGCCAGAGAATAGGTATTGCGCCAGAAAAAGGTGCTACTGCTCTCGCGCTCCAAAGACAAGGCCGACAAGAGATGGCTACCTTAAATCGCTTCAATGGCAAAGCTTTTGATAGAGTCTATATCAACGCGATGGTAAAAGATCATGCTGCTGCCCTACACATGATCGATCACAAGTTGAAAACCGAAGCTACAAACCCACAATTGAGAGGACAATTAGAAGCTACTCGTGCCCATGTTGCTGAACATCTGCAACAAGCCAGAGCGGTTCAAAGGGAAATCGCCCACGGTTAATAGTTCTCTTTAATATGACAAAAAAGGGAAAGTATTTTTCCCTTTTTTGTTTTCTGTACTAAGTACTGATACTGCCTAATTTATTTTTCAGCTTTTCCAAAAGAGTTTTCTCTTTTTCAACAACTCATCATTGAAGAACTTGCTCTTGAATTTTATCAGCCCCACTATTCAAAGGTTGCTTTTATAAACCCTTGTATTGGGAATTTGTATTTGACGACTATCCTGGGGTCATTAAAATGGTGGCACGAATTATCTTCATCCAGATAACCAGTTAAGCAATTTGCTGTTTCGTCGCTTGCGTCAAAACATAAAACTGGGACAAAGAACAAACTGTTCCTCCGCAAGCAGGAATCGTTACCGTCTTATTATTATAACTTACTCTAATATAATAATTTTTATTGTTTTTAAACAAAGCAAAATCAACATGAGAGGCATAGGGCGGTATACTTTCCAAGGGAGCCCCTAAAGTGGCCATGACACTCATAATGGAGCTGTCGTGCGCAGAGAGTAAGACATATTTTAAAGAGGATTTTTTCTCCACTGCATTAACAAAATAATTGTTTGCCGCATTAAGAAACGAATGCCCCATGGGATAGCTAACCTGCCTCAACTTAAAATAGTTAACAACTGCCCATTTACCTAATTGGATAATTTCATTGGCATCAGCATTACTAATACCTTTTGGCATAGGTACATGATGAATTCGACGAATGTATAAATTATCAGCCAAGGGAACAATTTGCTGATAATTTTTCAAGGATAAACCAGTCACACTCCTCCACTTTCTTAATTTCTCTTGTCTATAGCTGGTTTGCTCTTGCCAAGCTTTGCGGCTAATGAAATAAAGCTTGATTAAAGAAAAGATATTTTTACCCGGTGTAACAATTAACAAATTATCCTGACTTTTACTGATTGCATGCACAGGAATACTACCTCGTCTCGTTTTTGAGGGATAAAGCCCCAATAAAAAAGCATTGGCGCTCTCAATGGTGCGTTTGGTATCCGTTGAACGTACGTAAACTAGCCTTGGGTTATAATTAGCCGGTAACAAGTGATATTGCTTCACATATTTTGTGCGTGCAGCCCTGCCTGATTCTAGCTCCTGATACCATCCTCTTTGCGTCAACTCACCAAACCCCCGCTTCCAGTCATGCGGCGAGTTAGGAATTTCCTCCAAAGGAGTTCTATCGCCATGTCGAATAAGCTCGAGGGCAAATATAAGTTTTTCCTGAGCAAAAGCATTTGAAACAATGACAGCCAAGAAGATAAGAAAACAGTTTTTTATGAGCACTTTCATTTTGATGTTATGCCGGATTTTTGTTAGCGTATTATTCAACTTATTTATTATATATTAGTGAATGGGTATCAAGCTGTTCTATTACTTTAGAAGAATCAGTATGAAAACTAAAAACTAATGAATTGTTTTTTGCAGCTGCAGTGAAACCATAACCAACCTGGAGAGCTAAAAAATCCTAATAAATTAACGAATAAATCCTCTGCCGTCATTTTCCATTTGCAAATTGATCAGCAAACTCTTTAACATTATCATGTATTCAGAAAAAATGAAATTATAAAACTACAGTGAGGCGATGACGGTAAGATGCGTCCGATATTTACTAAATTTGAAGCAAAACTCATCCGTGTTGAGGCGTTATTGCGCGACTGTAAAGATGCATTAGACTTGGAGTTTTTTAAAAATCAACTGCTTAATCCCACAATCCATAATTACAATGAGCAATTACGTCTTTCAAACAAAACGGTTGAAGAACAGGAAGCATATAATCGAATCACTACAAAACTTAATTTGCTTAAAGCAAATTACCTGGAAAAGAAAAAATTGCTCACTGAAGAAGAGAATGGTACCTATCTGATAGGCAAAAATTTTATTCTTGGTCCCCAAGGTTTGGTCAATGAGTTGCCTAAAGCAAAGATTGACCGAAATCCACCCTTGCCTCAAAAAGCAATTCAAGCGATAGAAGAAAAGGATAAAGTTAGTTTATTAGAGTTTTTGTATCAGTTTTGCGAAGAAAAATTTGCTATGAAAGAACCTCCGGGCTTTGTTTCTTTAAAAATGATTGATGCCTTGTGGGAGATGGGTACCAGGGGACATGAACTTGCAGATTTATTAAAAAAGGCCTTGCCAGATTATAATAAACCAGGCAATCAATTGTCTGAGGCACGGTATATTGCCCTTAAAAACACGACAGCTTTAATTTACCAAAAATTTTGGCATAGCGGTGATTCATCGATAGAGCGTTATGCCTTGGAGGGGTTTGATCGACAATATATAAGTGGGTTTAATGAGAAAAATTTTTCATTCACCAGGCCGAATCCTCTGCTATCAACAAAAAATATTTCTTCAAAAATCTCTGAAAATGAGTCACTACTTTTTAATAGACAAGGTCACCTGCGTAAAATAATCAGTGATGCTATTTTAGATCCAAAAGCGGAAGACTCCAGAATGACCCCGACAGTTTATGTGACCAACAAGGACGTTTGGATAGATGAATCCAGTCAATCTCAAGAAATGCGGTGTTTTGGTACTCAGGGACGATTCTGGAAACGGTGGCAAAAATGCAAAGAAGAGAATGAAGTAGTTGCTGAAACAGAAAGCGGTGATGTCCCAACAGCCAGGATTCTTACTGAGCGCCACGGCCCAGGATGGTAATAATTGTCTCAGCTATAGAGAAGAGCTTGCACGCCTCATAATTCATTACATCAGCGCATTGAAATGACGATGAATTTTTAGATAACATTACTAGGGTTCTCTCACCCCGCTTGCGAGCAAACGGGGCTATAAACCTGTGCAAATTATGAGTACTCACTCTCATTCCTGTTTACTTTATTTCCATGTTGCAGCCAAGCAGTAATGCCACCATCAAGATTATAAATATCAAGTTCAGGGTTTTCATCCAAGAGTTTTTCACAAGCCTGTGCTCCACGCTTACCCAGAGCACAATGGACTACAAGGCGCTTACTCTCCAGCTCAGGCAATGTTCGGTATGAAATTTTTGCCAAAGGCAGGGAAATAGCACCGGGAATATTTTCCTTTTGATGCTCCTCTGGTTCACGCACATCAATCAATATTGCTTCCCCTCTATCTAGCCAGTCTTTTAGAGTTGCTGGATCTACGGTTTGTATGGGCATAGTGACCTCCTATCAGTTATTCCTAAAATAAAGTAGTTCTTTTATCCGCAGTTGGGTTATCAGTTGTAGTAGGAACAACCGTTACCACAGATTCGGGAACAACTTTAATATCACTTAATCTATCTTCAATAATACATTGAATATTCTCAGGTGTCGTTAGTGTCTTATCGGTATATGACATAAGTTTTTCTATATCAGCAGAACTGGTAATATCCCCAATTGCTTCTTCAAGTTGTCCCTGCGTCACTGAATGAGTAATTAATCTTTTCATTCGTGCAATTAATGTAGCCTTGTTTTCCTCAAGTAATAATGCGGTGCCTGGCTCTTCTATCGCAGCCTTTTCTTTAAGTGTCTTCCATTTCGTCGACATTTCTTCATTAACAACATCTGTTTTAGGGCGAAAACTTCCTATAAAATCAAGCTCAACTGCTTCTGTTTCCTTGTGGGCAACTGCAATCTTTTTCTGAAGTGCCATAAAGCCCTCTGGAGGAATCTCAATTAGCTGTGCTTCATTAGCGTTGACTTCCAATCCAAAGATTTCTTCTATTTTTCTGACCTGATCAGCTGTTCTTGCGGTAACACGAAGAGACAAACTACCGTCTTCATGCCATGTAGGGATAATAGAAACTCTTCTTTGTGGCCCCACACCATGATTCATTAAAGAGACAAGCATAGGGATTGTTTGCTGTTCATAGGTAGGCCTAATCAACTGCTGTTCTCTTTTTTGATGATACTGTGCATCAACTGCAAACATCAATTTGAGCATATCTTCTTGCGGTACAGTACATGTCGAAAGCTCACCACTCTGTTTAATGAAATCAATTCCAAATAACTCTTTAAATTTAGCTGCGACCTCTGGTTTAGAAGTACTTAGGATATAATCACCATTTTCTTTTCTTAATAACTCAAAGGGTATCCTTTTATCTGACGGATCAAAACGCATCGTATTAAGAAAAACAGTGCCATCATGTGACATAACCGAAGTGGGAGAGAAAATTTTCTCTAACTTGTCGATTAAATCAATTTCATGGCTAGTCAGCAACACTCGCTGTTGAAAAACCTCTATGATTCTTTCATTACTTTTAGCAGCTGTCGCTTCCATTTCACCAATAAAAGTCAGATATTGCTCGAGCTCGTCATAGGGCATCTTGTTTTTCAGCGCTTCATTAATTAAATCAATTTTAATTTCAGCGAAATAGGCAGCAAAGGGAGTCAGTTTTCCTGTACTGATTTTCACGATGTAAGTATCGACCAGACCTTGTAATTTGCTTCCTTCCTCGCTCCCAGCCCTGATATCAGCCAAACGATTTAATAAATTTTTTGCAGAGGGTGTGCGCTCTTGTATACGGGTTAATTCCTGTCTTAAACCAGGATAGCTTTTTATCACTTCTTCACTGGGATTATCGCCAGTAATCATTTTTCTTAATAAATGGACACCTACCATACGGTCTGATAAAGGCGTATCGTAGAACACACTATAGTTTCGGTACATAAAATGACGAGCAATACCAATTTTGGAAGAGCCTCTAAAGATTGCAGGCATTTTGGCCGCTGTATCTTCAAATGAAAAATCATCTTTCAAGCTTGAGCATACGCCATTACCTTCATAGGGCTTACCATAGTCAAAACCATAAAAAGCACCTTCGGCAAACCCTTTGTTCTGGGCTTCTTTACCCATCCCATCTCTATCACCGATGGCAATTCCAAAAATTAAATTTTTACCTAAACCAGGAATATTTTTGGAACGTTTAATCGGTGCATCTCTATCCTCGACTAAAATACCGTTATAATCCGGCTCATCGCCACCGTGGAGAAACTGCCTTAATTCCTGTAACCCGTTTTTCCAACCACAGGCTAATAAAGCATGAGCACCTTTTTTACCATTATTAACCCAAGCTATTTCCTGTTTTTGGTTTTGATCACTGAAGATACCCGCTAACCGTGTACCTACAAACTCTCTTATGGCTTCTTTATTCGCATCAATTCTCTTTTTCTGTCCTTCAGCATAATCAAGTTTATACATCCAGGCACTTAGCTTATTATTTTTAGCAACTGCCTCTTTGACTTCATTACAAAGCCATCGAACCCCTGGATCCATTACACTTTTGCTATGAGGTCCTGAGACATGAACATTGATAAAAGTAGCAAAATCAAAACGATTTTTTTCCAGATCGCCGATACTAAGCCTTACTCTTAATTCAGCAAGCCTACCTCTACCCTCGAGGCTGAGTTTTTCCAATGAAGGCAGATTTTCTTCCGCTAAAATTTTTTGTAACTCTTTAAAAAACGCCGCATTCAAATCAATTGCTCTAAAACCTGGTTCTACACCACCCGGTTTTTCTGCATAACAAAACTGTGTACTGCCAAACATACTTCCTAAACGCGTTAATTCTTTGTCTGTGCGTAGTTGTGGTTGACTTAAATCTCTTCGGACAACCTGGTCGACCGATTTACTAACGGTAGTAGAGACACTTAATCTCTCTGAACCAACCACAGGGGTACTTTTTGAGGTTTCAGTTACTCCGATCTCAGTTTTTATCACTGGCGGCAATAAGTTCTCTTCATCAACGTGTTCAGGCTTCACATCCAACTGGGACTTAAAGATACGCATCATTAAACCGTCTTTTTTGATGCGGTAGTTTTGCTCTTTACCTAGCTCAACACCAAAATTTTTCTCACAAAATGTTTTAAGATATTTACCTAACTTACTACCTGCTCCACCTGATGATTTTAGAATCTGAGCATATTCATCAGCGTAGACATTCAACAGAGCAATAATTTTTGCATCAGGAGATAAATCTTTAGCTTCAACGACTGCTTTTATATTTTTATTAAGACGCTCTATACTAGCAGTGCGTTCTGTTTCTATTTTTCCTCCCATCTGTTTGAGAATTGCCTGGTATTCTTTTTCAAAATGGTTGGTGGTTATTACTGGTTTGGTTTTATTACCGCCAGCTAATAACAAGTCCATATAGTGCTTGGTAAACTCTTTATCAACCTCATATTTTTTACCACTCTTGGAAGATCCTACAACCTCATCATCGAGTTCCATTGCCACAAAATAGTCTGGATCAATTTCCAAATCGCTTAATAACAATTGATACGCTGCGTTTCTTAGAGCATAAGATTCTATTTCAGCCCCTGTAAATTGAATCCACGCGGGACCCGCAGTCACACCACCATGCGTTGGAAAACCAGGTGCAGTTAATAAACCCCTCAATGCACGATAACCACAACTCCAACTATCTCTTTGCAAATTATCTGACGCTGGAGTAACTGTTTTGGTTGTACCAGGAAAGGCACTATAAAGCCCATCTGTATAATCGATTGCAGCAGTTAAAATGCCTTGTTCGGTCCCACTTAAAGCCATCGAATCCTGATAAGCGATAGTTACTGAATTGGCCGTTGGATCAACGGTCACCATCGCATAAGTCCAATGAGAGCCCTGGCTACGTAACGAATCTGTACTGCCTCGATTTATAAGCAACGGAATCGTATAGGGCACTGTTGCATTGGCATGTTTCACTCTCTCAAAATGCAAAACCATCCCGATATCTTCCGCAGTTAATCGGGTAATATGCACTCTGTCTTTGACACCCATCTTAATTAGGAGACGCTCTAAATCAACTTCCCCTAGCCATTCAGTTGGACCTAAATCACCATTAAGCAATTTTTCAGCAACCCCTAAATTGCTACTTTGGGCATGTAAGTCTCGTAAAGAACGAGACGCAAGCCGTTGGTTAAGGTCCAGCCCGACTAAAATGGCAGCTTTCTCATTGAATGAAGTCGCCACTGGTGGGGCAACACCAGTGAAGACTACGAGTTCGTCTAATAAACGTACTAATTCGTTAAATTGTACTTCATGAGTTTTGCGAGTTTCTAAATTGTCACTGCCGATTGCAATAATATTTAAATTGTCATTGTTCAGATTATAGAAAAAGTCAATGGCCTCGGCTAAATGGCCATAATTATCCATATTATCCAGCCAGCGCGGGTTAAAGCCCTCCTTGTATTTCCCCCTCAAATATTGTTCAATAATGCTACGTTTTTTTGTTTCATCAAGTGCTTTAGTTACTTCGCTTGCAGGTATCATTTCATCTTCCTCATAAAGATTTCAGATCTGGATGCGAAGCAAATGTAGATAGCCTAGCATCCAACTAGATCTACAGATTTATTCTTCAACCTTAATCCCTTAAGGTTAAGCAAACATTAAACAGATTGTTAAAGTATTGAAAAGATATAATGCGTTAAAATAAAACAATAAGATTATTTATCTTCTTCAATAGGTTACTTAGAGTATAGTATTTCAATACAAATAATGCTCAATTAGACCATTATTTGTATTTTTTGTGGTTTTTAATGCATATTTTACGGGCAAATGATATAATAGACGCCCTGTATTCACAGTGACAAAATAAATAAGGCGAAGGCTTCTATGGGTGATAGGGAACCTGGTAGCGAACAACAATCCTTTGTTCTCTTTCCAGTTAAGCTGAAAAACGGAAAAATTGTTTATTATGCCAGCGATTACTCTGAACCATTAGGTGGATCGGTCTATAAAGGTTATCAATGCACATTACGCTCTCCGCAAACCGACTTAAAACCTTGCCGGGTAAAAAAAGAAGACATTACTCTTGATAAAACTCAGGTAGTTGCCCTAAAATTTTATGAAGCAGGAAAACATCCATCCCCCTACCAATTTTACGATTCAGAAATAGCTACTCTGAAATTAGCAGGTAAAGACGTCCTCATCATGGAATATATTGATGGATTTCATATCCATCCAGAGGGAGAAAAGAATCCACAGTTAAGGGAGTTAAATTTTTTCCAGGTTGTCGATGTGGCCTGGCAACTCATTCAGGGATTAAATAGCAGGCATTATAACAATACCCTAGGCCCCTCGGTTGTACATGGTGATATCAAGGGCAGTAATGTCAAGATAAGAATCAAGAAAACTCTTAACGGTATGATATGCCAAGTTGATGTATGCTATCTTGATGATGATTATTCGAAACCTATCGTTAGTAATCCACAATGCCCCCAAGGAACTCTTGAACATTTTGCGATCGAAATTCTAGATGGCTACTATTCAGAAAGCAGCGATTTTTTTGCCCTGTCCCCTCTCTTATTAACTCTTTTTGGTGCGAACAACCCCCTACAAAGGATTCTTGATTTCAGGAATACCCACCCCAGCATGGATCGGGTTGACCTGGTAAAGCAATACATTGAGCTTGGTTTCAGCAGCGATGGTTTATTTGAGCACTTTGAAAAAAAACCCGAAGCATTTATTTGCGAATTAGTAAAAAATTTCATCATGAAAATGGCAGCAAAATATAAGAAAGACCGGCCTAATCCAGAGGCAATATTGGAGTTTTTTACAGCACTTAGACAATTTTGCCTAATTGATGAGGCTAATGTAGATAGAGATTTTAATGTTTTGCGCTTAAGAATAGCCGCGCAGGATAAAACTTGGCTTACAGAAATAAAATATCCAATTTTATTGCTGAGTTTGGAAAACCATTTTCAAGATCGGCTCATTGCTTTAATGGACCCAGAACAACGGGTCAATTTACATAATCTTTTGTTAAACATCGATGGAACACTCCTACTAAGAGAGAAACTCCGACAAATTATTGCTGTTGATCTGGCAGAACTCAGTAAATCAATTAAACCACCCTCCAGGCTGAGCTCTTTGTTCTCTTCACCCGTAACTCAGAAAGATTTAGCATGGTTAATACGCTGTTACGAACAGAATGATCGTGTTGAATTTCACTCACCAACCAACAAAGCAATAAGAAAAAAACTTAAAGACTGTAGCGAAACACATCTGGCATCTTTAATTTCAGTTATCACAGCAGGATTTGCCAGTTCAACGGAACTAATTAAATCCCCACAAATGCTGTCTATGGCTTAAAATTAAAAATAGATTTAACGGATTTTCTTGCGAGGTATTTATGCCATTTGAACTTTTAAATCAATGGCTCAATGAGGAAAAGGAAGCCGGCGCACCTAATCCCAAACAAGCTGTATTGTCAACTGCAACTTTGCAAGCTATACCTCATAGCCGTGTTGTTGCAATACGTGAAATCTCAACGGAGGCTTTATTATTTTTCACCCAGAAAGGAACAAGAAAAGTAATAGAGTTGGAAAATAATCCGCGAGCCTCACTACTATTTTGGTTTGAGTTGAAACAGCGGCAAGTTATTCTTGAGGGATTCGTTGAGCGATTATCAAAAGTTGAAAATGAGCGTTATTGGCACAGCTACCCACAAACAGCTCAAATCAGATTTGCTGCTTATGCACCAACCTCTACACAGCCTATAGCCTCTAAAGAAATGATCGAAAGCAAAAAACGACAACTTAAACTGGAATACGGCAGAAAATTATTGCCATTTAACCCCTTCTACTGTGGTTTTCGCCTTAAACCGACCAAATTTGTTTTTTACGCATTGCGCTCGGATGAGTTATCCGATGTCACTGAATATACCTGGCTTGATAATCAATGGCATAGCCAAATCTTATCTCCTTAAGCGAAGTGGGTAGACAGAAATGTCTATATCACCTACCTTATGTTTTTATTATTGGATAGATAATTTATCATTGAGATGAAATGGGGAGAATGAGCACCATGAATTTACACGGCAAAATTATCCTAATTACCGGAGCTTCCAGCGGGATCGGAGAAGCCTGTGCCCGCCTTTTTGCTGCTAATGGTGCAAAACTAATTTTGGCTGCTCGTAGAAAAGAACGAATTGATAAGCTTGCAGCGGAGCTCTATTCCATGCATGGCACAGATTGTTTACCATTGGCCCTTGATGTCAGGAATAAATCAGAAGTAGAACTAAGCCTGGGGACTCTACCAGTAAGTTGGCAAACCATTGGTATATTGATCAACAATGCAGGGCTTGCATTATCAAGCGACCCCATCCAAGTTGGCTCTATTGATAATTGGGACGTCATGATCGATACAAATCTCAAAGGCTTACTTTATGTAAGCCGTAGTATTTTACCTGGGATGTTAGCGCGGAATCAGGGACATATTGTTAATATTGGCTCCATTGCCGGTCAGGAATGTTACCCTGCAGGCAACGTATATTGTGCTACCAAACAGGCCGTCAGAGCCATTACAAAATCCATGCGTCTTGATTTATTGGGAACACCAATCAGGGTCACTGAATTAGCCCCCGGTGCCGTTGAGACAGAATTCAGCGAAGTTCGTTGGTCTGATAAAAATAAAGCTCTATCATTTTACAAGGAATTTACTCCATTATTGGCACAAGACATTGCTGATGCGGCTTACTACTGTGTAACAAGACCAGAACATGTTGATATTGCAGAAATGACGATTATGCCGACAGTACAAGCCTCAGCAAATCACATTTATAAAGAGAAATTAAAATAATACCGTAACCGAAATTGGCCAAGGAAGGCTATCCATGTTAAAAATATCATTAAAGCGTTTACTGCCGTTGCTAATATTACTTCTATTATTGTTTTTATTTTTTTATTTTCGGTTAGGGCAATACCTAAGTTTTGATTCGTTAAAAGAGCATCGAACGCAACTAATCTCCTGGACTAATAAACATTACTTGGCTGCCGTTTTAGCCTTTATGGGAACCTACATTCTGGCTGTTGCAATCTCAATACCAGGCGCCCTTTTTTTAACTCTGACAGGCGGGTTTTTATTCGGCATTTTTTGGGGGACCCTCTATGTCATTATCAGCGCCACTATTGGGGCGACACTGTTATTTCTTGCAGTGCATACTGCACTTGGAGAATGGTTCAGCCAAAAAACGACGCAATGGATCACTAAAATGAGAAAAGGATTTCATAAAAATGCTTTTTCTTATTTAATAATACTAAGACTCATACCTGTCTTCCCTTTCTGGGCAATTAATATTGTTTCGGGACTTTTAAAAGTAAAACCAAAAACGTTTATTCTTGCTACCTTTATCGGCATTATTCCTGGCGCTTTCATTTATGCCATGATTGGCAATAGCTTGGGCTTGATATTTGATAGAAATGAAAAACCCGATTTGCATATTGTTTTTTCTCCGGAAATTTTATTACCTTTAATCGGCCTGGCTTTATTATTACTTTTACCCATTATTTACCACCAGCTAAAGGATAAGTATAGAGGGAAAAAAAGAAACACGTCATTGTGATTTGGCTATTATCAGTGTGGGTGCTGGTGGTTTAAGTTTGGCTGCAGGCGCAGCACAACCAGGTGTAAAGGCCGCGTTCGTTGACCACAACACAGAGGTTCTTTACCAATTTTGTCATAACTGGTTGCAATGGCGAGCGAATTCAAAAGACTGCGCCGTACACACCACCCTGTAGCAATACGCCGTAATACGGTGTAAAAAGACTTATTGTTAAGATCATCAGGGATGATGCTATGTTAGAACAATCAATTCGTCCGCTCTATCAAAGTTTATTGGTAGAACCCGCTGTGCGATGGATTGGCCACCGCATTGATCCATTCGCTATTACAGTGCTTGCGGGCATACTGGGATTGCTTTTTATTCCAGCCCTACTTTTAAACTATCCTTTAGCAGCAATTGCCTTATTATTAGCTTCCGGCTACTGTGATACCTTGGACGGGACACTAGCTCGTTTTCAAAAGAACACCACGGCCTTAGGCACTGTTCTTGATATTGTAATGGACCGTTTTGTTGAATTCAGTACTCTCTTGGGATTGTATCTACTCGCTCCCAATACTCGTGCACTCGCCACGATTTTTATGCTGGGCAGTATTTTATTTTGTATCACCAGTTTTTTGGTTGTGGGCATTTTTACACCGAATAATTCGGATAAAAGTTTTCACTACAGTCCTGGTTTAATGGAGCGTGCCGAAGCATTCTCTTTTTTCATCGTAATGGTTCTTATCCCTCATTATTTTAATTTATTAGCATGGATTTTTAGTTTTCTAGTCTGTTTGACGGCAGGCATTCGGCTCAAACAATTCGCTCAAGGACAAAAAAAATTAAATTTAATTGTAAATATTCCGCAAAATTCAGAATTGCAAAAAAAATAGAACACAAAGTCACTTTATAATTCACGCACAAAATTAAAAGAGCGTCATATGAAAGTTAGTAACTCCAAAGAAACACAGAAAGATTCACGCACTCGTGCCATCGAAAACAATCCCTGTAATATGTGCCGTGCATTTGGCCTCCCAATATGCCGCGGTCACGGTGGCGGTGGCGGTGGCGGAGATGGGGGTAGCGCAGGAGAAACTCAGGATAATACGCAATCTATGTCAGGATCTCCGTGGCCTGTTTTGAAACCAGTGACCGAGAATGAAAAACTCATCCATTTTCTTCTTGAAAGTGGCATGTGGGCATTAGCCGAAGAGGCAGACTTAGAGCTTGAATTCTCTAATCTCGATGCCTTATTAACTATTAAACTGGATATGGAGAATGGTGAGCTCTTGTTTGAGGGTAAGCGTGATTTGCCTCCAGGAACTTTAGATGAATTGTTTGATGCAGTAGAACAGGAGTTAGCCCTTTTTAGTCAAGAGTT
This sequence comes from Legionella donaldsonii, assembly GCF_900452385.1. Classification (NCBI taxonomy): domain Bacteria; kingdom Pseudomonadati; phylum Pseudomonadota; class Gammaproteobacteria; order Legionellales; family Legionellaceae; genus Legionella; species Legionella donaldsonii. The sequence goes on from NZ_UGOA01000001.1 coordinate 1,789,090, forward strand.
AATAGATAGAAAATTAATTAATGAACCAATAAATGCTGTACGTGACCGGGAAAAAAACACATTATCTATAAAAATTCCCAGCCCGCAATATTATGATATTTTTATTCAGCGTTTATTGAGTAAAAATATACTGCCTAACCTGCCAGTTCCTGCGCTAGAGGAAAAAGAAGACTTGCAGCAAACCGCAACTAAACATTCTCCGGAAGAGCTAGCGAGCATAACAAGAACTACACCTACACCTCTGGATTTGTTTGATATTAGCCGTGGTCCAAGGCCTAAAATTGAAGCATAGCATCGATAACAAATTAACTGAAAATCAGGGCGAGGGATTGCCCATTCTTCTCTAACCCCCCCTTGCTATTTCATACTGAAAAAGACGTGCTGTTGCTGCAGCACATTGTAATCTTCTCTCCAGAATAGAACTCTGTTTTTCTTTATTGCTGGCCAATAATCACATAACCAATCCGTCAAGGTCACTGAATAAATTGTTGCTAACTAATTTCCTCAAGAAATCGCTAATTAACTTCCCTCTATGAGCTATAATTTTTTAACCCATGTTTGAACGCTTTGCTGCAGGAATCAATTTATGGGGGCTACAAGCGTGGAAAAAATTAGGATTTTTTTATGTGGGGATGTCATGACTGGCAGAGGAATTGATCAAATCCTCGCTCATCCAACCAACCCGAGAATTTATGAGTCTTATCTCACTGATGCCAGAGATTATGTACGACTTGCTGAATCAGTGAACGGCTCAATACCTTATCCTGTCAATGACAATTATTTATGGGGCGATGCTCTAAAAGAATGGCAGCTTCACCAGCCCCAGCTAAAGCTTATTAATCTCGAAACCAGTGTTACAAGCCATGATATCCCTTGGCCCCACAAAGGGATAAATTATCGTATGAACCCAGACAATATAACTGCATTAACCGCGGCAAATATTAATGTCTGCACACTCGCCAACAATCATATCCTGGATTGGAATGTGGAAGGTAAGGGAAACCCTTTCAGTTCTACAAAAAAATCATATTGCTTATGCTGGCGCTGGCGAAAACATGGTAGAGGCACAGAAACCTGCTATTCTTCCCATCTCTAAAAAACGTATTTTGGTATTCTCTATAGGGCTTCGCTCAAGTGGCATTCCTTCTGAATGGCAAGCCACTCAAAATCAGCCAGGAGTTTGGTTACTTGATGATTTAAACGCTAACTCACTCAAGCAGGTTCAGGAAAAAATTGCCAGCTATAAAAAAACTGGGGATCTCTGTATCGTCAGTATCCATTGGGGTAGAAATTGGGGCTATCATATCCCCTTCACTCACCAACTGTTTGCTCATGAACTCGTGGATCAAGCGGGAGTTTGTTTAATTCACGGTCATTCATCTCATCACCCGATTGGTTTCGAAATTTATAAGAATTGCCCCATATTTTATGGCTGTGGTGATTTTATTAATGATTATGAAGGGATTGACGGCCATGAAGAATTTAAGACTTATTTGTCTTTAATGTATTTTCTAGAATTTGATGCACAGAGTTTAGAGTTTTTACGTCTCGAAATAGTACCCTTGTCGCTAAAAAATTTTCAGCTCCACTCTTCCCGCTTTGAAGATTGCCAATGGTTAGCCCATACCTTAGAGCAAAAATCCCTTTTTTTCCGCACATAAACTCCTATTGAATGACCATGGGCATATTGTTGTGGAGTTAAACTCGGCTTTTTAATCGATATAGATATAAGGTTGCTGCTTTTTATCAAGCCAATGAAGAAGTGTTGATAAATGCCGTTTATCTATTGCTACACAACCATGAGTGCCTTTGTTAGAAGAGGCTAATAAGTGCATAAAAATAGCACTTCCAGCGCCAGGAATAACAGGATCCGTATTGTAATTAATTACCAAACCCATTTTATATTCATCAATCAACATTGGCTCGTAACTTTTGGCATCCGTTTTACCATTAACCCAGGTGTTATAACTTTTAGAGTTTACATCATCGACAAATTTATCCTCTGCAGTAATGTATTTATAATCCATTTCAAGTGCTAACGGTTGTGAACCAAATGCTGGTCCTAAAGAATAGAAACCAGCTGGGGTTTTCATATCCCCTTCTTTCTTTTCCCCTAAAGAGGCTACACCAGCTTTACCGATCACTACAGAAAACGGGGGCATTGTATCCTGCCACACTTTTCCTTCTCGCTGACAGGTACTCATTTCTGCTTTAAAACCATCCTTTGATTTGACAATAACTAATTGTGACGTGGATAAGGGTAAATCTTGCTGCTTCATGGTACTCACAAGTTTCTGGCAATTGTCACTTGCATTTTGCTTTGATTTCTCAATCATCAAAATAGCGAATGCAAGAGCCAAAAAAGCAATGATTAATTTATATCTCATAGTATGGGATCTTCCACATTCATAGCAGGAGGGGTATCAATAAAGCGCTTTTTAAACATCTGTGGTGAAAGTGCCTTAGTATCTAAGGCATCAAGATAAACCAATTTAAAAAATCCTTTGTTTGCTGGTGAGTTAATCTCTGGATTTTCAGGGTAATATTTAAGCAACGGTAAAAAAACTGCCTGACCAATCATATAGCGCTTATCCCCATTAGCAGGAGAAAGCCCCCAGACATTTTGATAGGTGATTGCTTCCACCTCTTGATTTATTTTCTTTTTGCCCACATACAACATAACATGACCATTAATATAAATAATGGTCATGAGCGGATGCCCCTTTTGCTGCAACAAATTAAGACGTGTCTCCAGTTTATTGTTTGACAAATCCAAGGTTGAACTCAACTTTGCCTGTTGCGCTGTGTTTCTAGGTAACCAAATACCAAAGGGGGTAAACAAACTTTTCATTTCCTGAGAGCAGTCATTAAAAAAGAAAGCACCACCCCATCCGTATGGACGATTCTGTAATTGTTTGATGAGCTTGGCCATATTTTTTTTCGATGCGGCCAACGGCATTACACTTGCAGCGTTTTTACTCACACTACCCATTGTCACCACTGCTTGCTGATGTGCATTTTTTACTGGAATTAAGATGGAAATTGTCTCTTCATTACGCTGGGCAAGAGGGAATACAGCACCAATGTAACCTGTAAACTGAAAATGTTGCTGCTTATCAACTACCGTTGCGCCTGTTTCAGTTATAGCCACAAGGCCCTTCTGGGCAGCAGCTTGCCATTGACCAATGAATCCACTTGATGCATAGGCTATATCGCTGCTTTTAACCCAGGCAAAATAGGCATCTGGAGTTAATACTAACGACCAGGCCTTATCTTGTGAAACAGCAAAAACATAAAGCGGTGTTCCCGCCCAAATGACAGACTCTTGTAAGTTATCAAAAGGAAAACCTTGTCCGGGCAGACTGAAATGAAAAAAATCGGGGGCCATGTCTGGTAAGGCGCGCGCATAAGTATTATTAACGGAAATCGCTTTGTTCTTTTCTTGATATTCAACATTATCCAGCGCATAAACATCCATATTCTGCTTAATTTGATTTAACCAACTCTCATCATGTTCTTTAAAATTCTCGGCATAATGACGATCAGCCCCAGTCTTATTTTGATTATCAAAATCGTCTAAAATTTGGAGTTCAATCTTTTTCACCACAGGTAAAATGGATTTCACCATTTGCTCGCTCCATGGTGAGAGCGCTTGCGCGTCAGTTGCGTAGTAATGTTTATAGAATTGTTGTAACTGAGCAGCTTGATAGTCAGGCTTTAATAACGAGACTTCATAATCTGCACTATCTGAAGGTAGGTAATCATTAGTATTTTGCGTATAGGCCTTGATTGAAAAATCATAAATAGGCACCTCTACTGCATAAGATAGCGAAAAAAACAGCATGAGAAAAAAAGTGATAAGTCGTTTACTTAACTGCTCGCCATTCAATCGACCACTCAACATTCTGAACCAACCCACAGAAATAAAATTCTGTGAATTATATCACAAAAAAAACCTCTTTATTCGCAATTAGATTAAATTTCAACCAAACCAGGGTGGGCACTTACGGAGTACTTCAGTTTTTGAAAACCAGACAAAAAGAACAGTCCTCATTGCGAACAAAGTGAGGAAATCCAGTTCAAATCTTATGCAATATCATCTAGATTGCTCACCAAGGCTCGCAACGACTTAAGACACCTACTACCCTGTAAACGATTATAAAATAAGTCGCTCTTAACCAAACGCAGTTATTGGTGTTGTTGCTGGTAACATTGGTTTAGAGAGTGGTTGTGGATAGTGAGAAGAGACCGTGAATTTGGGCATGTAAAAAAATGCTACTTCACCATATTTTGTTGGAGAAACCAGTTTTGGCTCTTTATTAGGTTGCTTCTCGCTCCCCAGTTTGTTTGCATAATCAGGAATTACTTCTGATTCCTTAATTTTGTTTAAAACATGCGCGGGAACAGCAATAAGCCATTGTAATAAAAAATTAAACGAGAGACTTGAGCTTACTTGTTGTTGCTTCTCTCCGCCCATCTCTTTTTCCAGTTTCTTGTTTTTGGTTTGTTGTCTATGATCAACAATTAAAGCATGCACCGAAGCAAACGTTAACGCAGTCATGCCTAAAATAGCCCGCTCAATAGGCTGAAAAGTCTGCAATTTTATAGGGGATAAAAAGAGTACCGTACTTATCGTAAGCATCACATATTTATAAGCAGCCAAACCATTTTTTAAACCTTTTAGGAGAGGTGATAATACTAATGCATTTTCTTCTTTTAGCTTATCAGTCAATTGCTGATGTAAGGCGCTAAGGCGTTCGATTTTTTGTATTACTCTATCATTGAGCTCCAGCTCGCCATCAGCAAGTTGTTTACCTAAATAAGTCATTTCCTTTTGATATAAAGCTAATTCAACATGAATTTGTGCCCTGTTCAACTGGCGCTGTGAATTGATTTCATCATAAACTCGCATTACCAAATTACCCAGCAAATAAAATCCACAAAAAACCGTAATGACTGTTAGCATATTAGGCGTTAAAACACAAAGTCCAAGCGCTCCAATATAGGGATTGAGACCATCAACTATACCCATGGCTGCTGCAGACAATAAAGCATGGTTTCTTAACTGTTGCGATTGTCCTTTTATGTATTGACGCAACGCTTTGATTTCCTCAAGACTCGCGTCATCTATCGCTTCAACGATAGAAAGCAGCATTTCATTATCTGCCAATAGCGCTTTGCGTTGTTCAGCAACACGACGATAAAAAACACGATTCAGTATTGATAAACCACCTAACAACACTCCCGCAGGAACAATAAGAGGGCGTAAATCCTCAATCTCAAGCAGACTCATTAAAGTAAACGTGCCGCTTACAGCACGATAAGCATTTCTTAGCGCCTTGAGGGAGTCGCGGGTATAAGGCCAGGTCACTGCAATGTACCGCTTAAAAAGATTTTTGTCTTTGTCACTGAAATGATTAGCCAAGAGTGAGAAAGCAACAAGACCAATACCGCTTGACGTTGCAGTAGCTACACCACCCGGTGTTTTCATCCATGCCTGCATAGATTTGGTAGCTAAATCACCATTTGCAAGAAACACATCGAAGTAATATTTGATCATGCTACCGGATAGTTTGCCGCTATCGATAGCCAAATACAGCGAAAATAAATGAAATTTTTTGGCTAAAAATCGTCCCTTCTCATCCACTTTGCGGGTAAGTTGAAAAATATAACCTGATTCATGAGATTTATTAGGGACAGTTGATGTCATATAGGCCAAAAGCAATACGTAGTTAAAAATTGCCATAATTGTACTAATTTGCCCAATAAATGACAATTAAATTCTCATACTGTAATTAATAAAAACAAAATAATGCTTTCTTTTTCATTACTTCCTTAAGGCACCATAATTAATTTAATTCGCAAAAATTCATTATTAATTAATAGATTAGTCCCATATTGGCGCTGTCCAATACGGGACTTAAGGATAAAATGAAGGAGAAATCATAAGCATTAAATTTACTGCACTTTCCCCGAGTACCAATTACTCGAACCAATCCCATGATCTTGCACTTGCTCTTCAAGAGACAATAAATGCTTCTCAAAAATAGAAAACGCCTGTTGGAAATAACTCAATGTTTTATAACCGTTTTCAAAAAAAACTGCGACGTTTTTTTGCAAAATCTCTTGTGGCTGACGCAAATTATTTAATTCTTCCGGTCTTAAATAGGAAAGATTTTGCAGCGTTCTAAAATTTAGAGTGATTAACTCTTGTATAGGCCTCTGGATATGGTCAGGTACATTTTTAAGATAGGTTTGTTCTAACATGATACCCTCCTTTTATGCTGCAGTGCACAATAAAAGCATAGCCTATTCACATTGATTGTCAATAAATGCACAAGGAGGGGAACACTATAAACCATGGATAATAAGGTTATGTTCCTTTTATGGTTTGCTGTTGTACCTGCCTAATTTGCTGTTGCAATGACGCTTGTATTTTTTGCATTTGAGCCTGGGTTTGAGCATTCACCTTTTGGATTTGCTCCTGTAATTGGGCCTGCATTTGCTTCATCTGCACTTGTAGCTGTCCATTCAGTTTATCAATTTGCTGTTGTTGCTGGGCTTGAATCTGTTTCAATTGACCTTGTATCTGGGTATTTAATTGCTGGATTTGTTGTGCTGAAGAATCAACGCTGGCTGCATAAGTCGATAGCGGTAACGCCGTTGAAAACATTAAGGAAAAAATCAATTTGCTCTTTTTTTTCATCGTCAACTCCTGTGGTAAAATAGATGTCCTCGTCAATTACTTTAACGAATCTGATTTTGAATGCAACACTAATTTTGTAGCATTCTCGGTTAAAAACAACACCAGTAAAAAGTTTTTTATTTCATGCATCGATCTATTGACCTTAACGTTACGTCAGCCCTTATCGTGTGTTTTGTCAAATAGAGGAGACAAAAATGCCTTATACGGTAAAAAAATTAGCCAAGTTATCAAATGTTAGCCCACGTACTCTTCGTTTTTATGATGAGATTGGTTTACTAAAACCAGCTTATTACGGTGATAATAATTATCGTTATTATGAAGAAGAGCAGCTTTTAATACTGCAGCAAATTTTGTTTTTCCGTGAACTCGGTTTTCCTCTAAATGATATACAGAGGATAGTTTGTAGTCATGACTTCGACAAAATTGAGGCCTTGAATACTCACAAAACAATCCTCTTAAGAAGTCTTGCCAGGACAGAAACACTGATCAAGACAATTGACAAAACTATCTCCCATCTAAGAGGAAAATTAATCATGAAAGAGATTGAAATGTACGAAGGCTTTAATGCAGAAAAACAGCAGGAATATGAAAATTACCTGCTTAATAGTGGTACGCTAAGCCAACAAGAAATTGATGAGAGTTGGCAAAATGTACGTCATTGGAAAAAAGGTCATTGGCAACAACATCAAGAGGAAGGTGAGAATATCAATAAAGAGCTGGCTAACGCAATGAATAACCATCTTAAACCTGAGGCTAAAGAAGTACTGGCCTTGATTCAACGACATTATAACTGGGTAAAAAATTTTTGGACACCTACCCGATTAAGTTACGAAGGTCTAGGGAAAATGTATCTCAATCATCCTGATTTCAGAAATTTTTATAACGCCTACCATCCTGATCTAGTGGAGTTTTTAGTAGCCGCTATGAAAATTTATGCCAAGGCTAATCTAACTTAAATCACTCTCCAGGCCAATTTTATTAATTGGCCTATTCTACATAAGCTGATTTGTTCTAATAATGTGTTCAGTAAACAGGCTACGTAAATAAAACCCTCTGGGTAAGGTTAAAATTTTATTTCCCTCATTATCAAACCCATAACATAAGGATTTAGCATTAGCAGCCTTGGGTCGAACCTGCAAATACTGGCCAATTCGGCCATTAATTTCATCCAATTGGCCAGTGCTAATCATAAGGCTAAGTTCACGCCAATCATTTGCCAGAATTGCTTCTTCTGCTTGATTGGGAGACCATAAAAACCCCCGCCCTACTCGCCGTTGTTCAAAAGGAATAGTTTTATCGCCTTCAATAGGCAACCACAGGACCCGCTTTAATTTTGCATAGCATTGTGAAGACAGCCAATCTTGCTGGTGGAGGGTTAACAAGGGAATACTGGTGACAAACGTCGACTCAGCCGGCTTACCTTGTGCATTAAGTGGTACGGTTTTTAATTCAATACCAAGTTGCGTAAAATCAGGTACAGGCTTCGTACCTGCAGTTGTTCCCAGTGCTAGTTCGATTGCAAGCCCCGCCCAACCTTTGCGTTTGTTTTGCTCACGTGGGATACTAATCTGCAAGAGGTTTGCCAGTTGCGCAAAACTCAAGCCTTCAATTAATTGACATCGCGCGAGGAGTTCTGCTTCATCCTTCACTGGATGCTTTGACAACAGAGGGTTCATTTTGACCTTCTTTTAGTTCGATGCTAATCGGCGGAATAGGAGGTTTCACCCCGGCCGCTTTAAATTGGGCTGTAATAGCAAATAGGACCTTGGAACGGATCTCAAACCGTGTATGTAGTTGCACATTAATAAAATAACGCACTTCAAATTCAATAAGTGCATCATCAATTTGCTTCAAAAACACCTGTGGCGGAGGCTCATCAACTATTTCAGGAATAATTGCCAAAACATCTAAAATCAGTTGCTGGATCATTGCTGGATCATCTGCTCGACTAACTTTGATAGGAATTACAGTACGGACAATGCTGTCTTGATGTGTCCAATTGGTAAATGGCTTATTGAAAGTCTCGGCATTAGGAATCAGCACTTCCATATTATCCCAGGAAGATACTCGCATCGAACGAATACCAATATGAGCCACCCGCCCTTCATAGGTTCCTAAAGTAATTAAATCACCTTCACGCACAGGACGCTCGATGAGCAACATTAATCCGCCAACCACATTGGAAGCAAAATCGCGTAGACCGAATCCCATACCTACAGCAAGGCCACCAATGACCATCGACATACCACTAAAATCCAGTCCCAAAACGCGCAAAGTAATGAAACCACCAATCAAAATCACTGCATATTGCGTAAAGACCGATAAGCTATTACGAATGCCCGCATCTCTTGCATCCCGGTAAAGCCAACGGTAACAAAATTCCCGTGTCCATTTAGCAGCCCAAACAAATACAGATGATAAAATGAGAAACTCAACAATACTGGTGATTGTAATATATATTCCCGACAAGTTGACGAGTGGATATTTGCTAAGTCTCTCTACCCCAGCCATGACAGCTGGATCTGAATACCAACCAAATAACTGAAATAAAACAAGCACGCTAAAGATGAATAATAAAACACGTAATATTTTATCCAAAGGTTTTAGTAAAACTTCAATCCAAAGCCATCCATTACTTAAAGAAGAAATCATCCACTCGGATATCAAATCCAAGACATCAACAATGAGTCCTCTACTCACGACATAGGTAGTAATTACTAATAAAATTTGCACCTGATAACGACTCATTATCCAAGCCAAATTGATGTATCCCACTAACCCTATAATTGCCGTAGTGAAAACGGTTAAGGGGATTAAAACCACCAGCAACATAACAGCGTTACGGAAATATCTTTTTTTGGTTTTCAAGAGTGGGTGCAGTAAATGAGTAATCACTTCCCTGCTCTTCCAACTCACTAGTGAAACAGCAAGTAAGAACAGCATAAATAAACGATTAAAGATATCTTGTAACATTGATGAGAGAGGAAGCAGATGACTAATTACCATCAGGGCACTAGTCCACCCTCCGGCTAATAAAAGCCATTTAATACGGTAATACAAGCGGACATCTGTACCCGAAGAATCACTTACCCTCTCTAATAAGGTTAAACGAGCAACAAGGATTAGCAGGCGAAAAATAAGCCAGACAAAAAATAGATTTAGCAACAATTGATAATTGGAAAAAGGGACTTGATTTAAATAAAGTACCAACATAATTGCTGTTGCAAAAGCCAAATGGGGAATATTACGACTCAGCAAAATTATAGCGCCATCATAAAGATGGGCAGATAAACGCGAACGTTCTCTATTGCGCGTCAACCGCTTTAATACCTTATACAAACTAAAAGCACCAAGAACAACTAACAGTAGCGCTACCCACATGAGCGCTGCTGGCAAGACATCCTGCCAAACATAGTTGTCTCTTACCTTCAAGCTGAGTGACTTGAGGTAATTGTATAATTGAGTAGGTAGATGAACTAATTGCTGAATAATGGATAACCAGCTATCCATTCGATACTCACCTAGCGTTTGCCGTACAGATAATTGTTTTTTTAATTCCTGTTCGTGATTCTCAAGATCTTCTTGCAGGGTTTGTTGTTGGATTACAAGACCTTTAATGCGCGAATTAATAATAGTTAATAAGGTTCCGAATTGCTGATTCAAATTTGAATCAGTTATATGAATCTGCTCATTATTAATCAGTACTTGCATTTTCTTCAGCGATTGCTCCATTTCAGACAAGCGCATAATACTATCTTTATAAATAGCAGTTATTCTTTGCAAAGTACCTACATTCGGATTTTTTTGCAGTAAATAATCCGCCTTGACCAATTTTTTTTGTAAATCAACTTCGGCTATCTTATGCTGTGTGAGGCTAATAATCTGATTATTTAAGAGTAATTTTGCTTCAATAAGGTAGCTTGGCTTAGTATCATTGTTGTTTTTAATGTCTTGTTGCAGTTTAATACTGTTTTCATAAAGTCTGGTTAGCGCATCATTGAGGCGGCTATCCTGGTTACGCAATTTTTCCAATTGCTCATTCATTTGCTCTTTAGCTTTCCACAACTTAAGACGCTGCTTTTGTAAAACCAACGTATCATTATAGCGATTGGCCAGCACTAAATTTTCAGTAAGCAACTCTATTGTTTTTTTATTCACCTCATTTAAGGTGTTAATTTTATCAATCCGCTCTTGGGAACTTATCTGCGCTGATTGAGCTAAAGGCGTTTGTTGCAGTCGCTTTAAATGCTGAGTAAAATCCTGTTGCAATTTTTTTTGGTTGACAAGGAAGCTCTCAAGGCTAACTAACTTAGCCTGATTTAAAGTCATCAATTTTTCATTGTCCTGACGCAATTTTTCATAATCAGCTACACTGGCTGGTGATTCGGTAAGCTTTATATTATTAATTGCCAGGGTCAAATTAATCTTTTCCTGTACGAGGTATTCGATTAATTTATTCGCGCTGCTAACCGATTTGGCAAAGGCAGGCAACGATGCGAATTGAATTGAAAGGAGACAAAATAAACAATAATAAACCAAGCCCCTGCAAGCAGAGGCTGTACTACTTAATAACGAAAATTTATTTAATTTGTGACGTAGGTGCAAGACGGATTCCTAACTCATTAAGTTGTGCATTTCCAACCGCAGTCGGCGCGTTAGTCAAGAGACAAGCCGCTGATTGTGTCTTAGGAAAGGCGATAACATCACGTATTGAATTAGAATCTGTCAATAACATGGCTAAGCGATCAATACCAAGCGCTATACCGCCATGCGGAGGACAGCCATATTGCAGGGCATCTAACAAGAATCCAAATTTCTCTTTCGCCTCTTCCTCTCCTATTCCTAACAAATCAAAAACAGCTTGTTGCAGTTGTGGTTGGTGAATACGAATTGAACCACCACCAATTTCATAACCATTGATAACAATATCATAAGCCTTGGCTAAGGTTTTTGTTGGGCCTTGTTTTAATGCAGTAATCGACAACTCCTGGGGAGATGTAAAAGGATGATGCATTGATTGTAATTGGTTTGTTTTCATGTCAATTTCAAACATAGGCCAATCAACCACCCATAACAAACGCCAACCGGGTTCTACCAATTTATTATCGTGCCCTAATTTTATTCGGAGTGCCCCCATGGACTCATTCACTAACTGAGCATGTCCTGCACCAAAGAAAATAACATCACCAGTTTTAGCTTCAACACGCTCGAGAATAGCATTCACATTTTTTTCAGAGAGAAACTTAATGATAGGTGATTGTAGACCATCCATGCCTTGAGTAAGGTCGTTCACCTTGATATAAGCCAATCCTTTTGCTCCGTATATACCAACAAAATGACCATAAGCATCGAGTTCTTTACGGCTGAGCTCACAACCACCGGGCAACTTCAAGGCAACAACACGCCCCTCCGGATTATCCGCTGCAGCTGCAAAAACATTGAAATCACAGCCTTTAACCAAATCTGCAATATCCACCAGTTCTAAAGGAATACGTAGATCGGGTTTATCACTACCAAAACGGCGCATTGCTTCTGCATAGGTCATTTTTGGTAGCGTTTCCGGTAATTCAACCTGTAGAATGTCTTGAAAAACCTTTTTTAACATGCCTTCAATCAGTTGTTGAATAACTCCTTCATTAATAAAGGCCATCTCGATATCAAGCTGGGTAAACTCAGGTTGTCTATCAGCCCGCAGGTCTTCATCACGGAAACAACGTACAACTTGATAATATTTATCAAAACCAGACATCATCAACAACTGCTTAAACAGCTGTGGTGATTGAGGAAGCGCATAAAACTCACCCGGATGAACACGGGAGGGAACCAAATAATCCCGAGCCCCTTCTGGTGTGGCCTTAGTCAGCATAGGCGTTTCAATATCAACAAAGTCCTGCGCATTCAGGTATTCTCTGATACAACGTATCATTCTGTGGCGCAGTGTCAGATTATTTTGCATCTCGCTACGACGTAAATCGAGATATCGATAACGATAACGAAGATCTTCGTTAACAAACTGATGATCATCTGGCAAAAAGGGTGGTGTTTGCGCCTGATTCAAGATTTCAAGCCCAGTGCCAAGGATTTCAATACGGCCTGTGGCCATTTTATCATTCACCATGCCTTGCGGACGAGGGCGCACTATCCCTTGAATCCGTACAACAAATTCATGTCTCAGCGTTTCAGCGACAGCAAATATTTCTGCAAATTCTGGCTCATAAACAACCTGTACCAGGCCAGAACGATCCCGAACATCTAAAAAAATAACACCGCCATGATCACGACGATTATGGATCCAGCCACAAATGCTCACTGACTGTTCTATCATTGTTTCGTTAATTCTTGTGCAATAGTGTGATCTCATAAAAGCCGCCTATCTAATTTAAATTTTTACTTCCGAACCGATCGATGGTGGTGCTTGCATTACGCCCAAAGAAATGATGAATTTTAACGCCTCATCAACGGTCATTGATAACTCAATCGCATCTCGTTTGGGTATCATCATCAAAAACCCTGATGTAGGATTCGGTGTTGTTGGTACAAATAGAGAAAGCATTTCTTCTCCAGTATGAGCACAAAGCTCTGGACTGGTTTTACCCGTTAGGAAAGCAAGACTCCAGAGATCTTTGCGAGGATATTCAATTAACAACACTTTACGAAAAGCCTGACTATTGGTAGCAAAAACTGCCTGAATTACTTGTTTTGCTGCATTGTATATGGAGCGTACCAATGGAATTCTGGCAAGCAATGCTTCGCCAAAAATCACTAACCGTTGCCCCAAAATGTTGGTTGCGATAATACCCGTCACTAACAACAAAGCCAGCGATAAAACAACACCTAAACCTGGTAGGTGGACTCCTAAAAGCTGCTCTGGCTGGTACGCTTTTGGTAAAAGGGCCATCGTGTTATCAAGGATATCAATGATAAAACGCAATACCACAAAGGTGACTAAGATCGGTAACCATACTACCAAACCTGTTAACAGATAACTGCGAAGATATTTAGATTTCAATCTTTATCACCTTTTGTACTGGTTGTTGATGATTTAGAGTCAGTCGTCTTTTTTTCTTCAGACGCCGGTTTAGCTGTATTATCAGAAACCACGGTGTCTTTCTTGTTTTCTTGCTTGCCTTTATTTTTAAAATCCGTTGCATACCAACCAGTTCCTTTTAACTGAAAACCGGCAGCAGAAACCAGGCGCACAGCCGTATTTTCCAAACAACGCGGACACTGCTTCGCAGGAGCATCGCTTATTTTTTGCATCAGATCGAACTGGTGATGACAACTTGTACACTCATATTCATAAATTGGCATCAACAAATCTCCACAGATGATCGGTCAGTTATATTATTTTTTCAAAAACAGTAATTATAGCTAACAAGCTGATTATGAACAATGCATGGAATGACTAAAATCAAGGCATTTTCCCAATTCGATTCATTAGGGCCCATTAATAGCCTTAATTTTTCTCTCACAGTAAGTCAATTAGGAAGAATTCATCTACAACTAAACAAACAGTTGTGACAATTTAATAGTTTCAGTTAATTTTCCCTGATACGGGATAGTTGCCAAAAGTGGCATTTCCATTTTTAAGGATAATGTGGCGATGTTTTCGGTTAAAGCCAACATCTCTTTATCCAGACAATTCGCAACCCATCCTACACAAGCTGTGCGATTATTTTTTAATACACTCGCCGTCAACAAAGCATGGTTTAAACAACCAAGACGCATGCCAACTACCAAGATTACAGGCATTTGTGTCAGGTTTAGGAAATCCAGCCAAGTTTCTTTATCGTTTAGTGGTACTAGTAATCCCCCTGCTCCTTCAACCAACAAATAGTCATGATTAGCAAATTGCCTGCTCAAGCAGAAATCGGCGATTTCATGTGCTGTTAAAGAACTACCGGCTGCCTTCGCAGCAAGATGTGGAGATATTGGCTCGGGAAACTGCCAACCATTAATTGAGTAATCCTGATTCCTATTATGTTTTTGCAAACTTAAGACATCATCATTCAGCAACTGTCCATTGCTTAGAAAACATCCGCTAGCTACTGGTTTTAAGGCCAAACCTTTTTTCTGTTGTTCATTTAAATAATCTAATAATTGGCAGGTAACGTAGGTTTTACCGCAATTCGTGTCCGTGCCCGTAATAAAGAAGGTCTTCATTGTAAAATACGCTCCAAAATAGCAATAAATTCATCTGGATGTGACAAAAAAGGCATATGCGCCGCTTTATCAAACATCACATAATCAAAAGCAGGATACAGTTTCTGCATAGTCGCCATTGTCATTCGAGGTGTAATTGCATCAAGCCGTCCAAACATAAAACCAGTTGGCTTGGTAAACGTATAGAGTGATTGCCGTAAATCCCAATCAGCCAACACCTGCAATCCAGCCTCTAAACCAGATAGGGAAGGACTTGGTGGAAAGCTGTAGTTATAGGACTGATCTTTGAGCTGCAGAGCAATAAACTCAGAAATAGTCCTTGTTGGTTGAGAAGCTAATTTTTGGAAAAAATTATCAAAAATTGCCTGCTCAACGCCGGGCCAATTCTTTTCTTTGATAAAGCGTGGTGAGGAAGCAATATTTAACAAATAAGATACGCGCTCAGGTTCTTCAAGCGCCAAACGGGTAGCAAATAGACCTCCCATTGACCAGCCAGCTAAAGCAAAATGCTCGGGTAGTTGTGGTAATAACTGCTTTTTGAATACTTCCCAACTCATCACTGAACTTTGACCAAATCCAGGTAAATCAACAAGATAAAGGCAATAGCGAGCACTTAGAAGACGGGCAAGCGGCAACCATACTCGATGATCAAAGCCCCATCCATGAAAAAAAACCAAGGGACGACCTTTCCCTATAATGTTAATATGTAGATTCATAAAGACGTTGTAATTGAGAAAATAAGTAATCGATATGGACTGGCTCATGATGATAATTCAAAATAACTCTTAAACCAGTGTCTTTTTTACTCACGGTAGGCGCACGCATAGCTTGGCAAAAAATTCCTTTTTCATGTAAGAAATGTGCATAAACCAAGGCCTGATGAGGGCAACCCAACTGTAATTGCTGAATAGCGGTTTGCGAATGTCGCCATCTTAGTGACGAACTCTTAATAGCTTGCTGAAAATAATCAATCAAATACAACAATTTTTGTCGTCGCTCATCCGCCTCTCTAACAATGCTCAGTGTTTCCAACAAACCATAGGCGATTGCTGGACTAACGGCTGTTGAATAGAGATGAGAGCGAGCTGACTGTAACAAGGCATCTATCCATTCTCCCTGTCCTACAACCATCGCACCTTGGGAAGCAAACGCTTTACCAAAGGGTATTATTCTTAAAGGCACTTCTTTCTGGGTTAGTCCATGTTGGGCTACAGCTCCCAACCCTTGTGGGCCAAGCACACCAAAAGCATGGGCTTCATCCACAATAAGCTCTGCCTTATGCCTGGCGCATAAGCGCGCGAGTTCAGCAAGACAAGCGGTTTGCCCACTCATGCTAAATACACTTTCAGTGATTACAACTGGATTAGAAGTCATCGCTTGTAATTTAATTGCCAAATTATCCAAATCATTATGTAAAAATCGATTGTATTGGGCTTTGGCAAGTTTCAAACCATCGTAAAATGAAGCATGTGCTGCCCTATCAATAAGGAGCTCCCCTTCAAAACGAGCAAGCAAAGAGATGACGCCCAAATTCGCTGTGTAGCCTGAACTAAACAAGAGCGCATCATCAACCTCTAATGCCAAAGCAAAAGCCTTTTCTAGTTCGCGGTGAACCGGATGATAGCCACAAACAACCATGGAGCCACCACTACCGGATGGATAGTTAGCGAAACCTCTTTGAAACGCTTTCTTCACTCGTTCATCTGCAGTTAATGAAAGATAGTCATTCGAGCTGAAATTAATAACGTCCCTATCATCAAAGCAGGCAGGCAGTGTTCGTTTACGATGTAAACCCTGCTGTTGCAACTGCTTTGAATAAAGGATAAGAGATTGACTAATCATGCTTCAGTAAAGGCGTTGAGCCCTAATTTCTCAAATAAAAATTTATCTTTATCGCGTTGCGGATTGTCTTCAGTTAATAATTTATTACCTATAAACACTGAATTAGCACCTGCAAAATAACATAAAGCTTGCAGCTCATCGCTCATTTCAGTGCGCCCGGCAGTAAGACGAATAGCACTCTTTGGCATGAGTAATCGCGCTGTAGCAATAGTCCTTACCAATTCAATTCCCTCTACCTGTTTGGATTTCGCTAAAGGCGTTCCTTCGACTGGAATCAAGCGATTAATTGGAACGCTTTCAGGTGGAGTTTCCATATTGGCCAAAGTCAGCAAAAACTCGATGCGGTCTTCACGGCTCTCCCCTAATCCTAAAATACCGCCACAGCAAACATTAATACCAGCCTTACGCACATTTTCTATGGTATCCAGTCGATCACTAAATTGACGCGTTGTGGTTACCTTGCCATAGTAGGAAGGCGAGGTATCGATATTATGATTGTAATAATCCAATCCCGCCTCTTTTAGAGCACAAGCCTGTTCACGATCAAGCATGCCTAAGGTCATACAGGTTTCTAAACCCATTGCCTTGACTCCCTCAATCATGGCTTTTAATTCGGGCATCGCCTTGTCAGGAGGACAACGCCATGCAGCACCCATACAAAAGCGCTTAGCTCCACTTGCCTTGGCTTCTTCTGCTTTAGCGAGTACCTGCTCTATTGACATTAATTTTTCTTTTTCCACATGCGTTTTATAATGGCCACTTTGTGAACAATAACCACAATCCTCTGGACAAGCACCTGTCTTGATACTTAGTAATTTCGCCAATTGCAGAGAATTAGCCGGATGATTGCTCTTATGAACGCCATGTGCGGCATAAATAAGATCGTTAAATGGTTGTTCATAAATACTGGCCACCTCATCAAATGTCCAACGTGAATTATTATTACTCACACTTCACCCCTTTTTTTTATCGTGGTGAACATGATAAAGTCACACAATTTCTTGTCAACCAAAAAATAGAAAGATGGTTAACCACACTCTAATTGAAAAAGATTTAAAACATATTTGGCATCCTTGTACCCAAATGAAGGATCTACAGCAAACTCCACCGCTGGTCGTTAACCATGCAAAAGGAAGTTATCTTTACACTGATCAAGGGCCAATAATTGATGCTTTATCCAGTTGGTGGTGTAAATCCTTAGGCCACGGCCATCCAGCTATTATTGCTGCGATTAAAGAGCAATTGGACCGATTCGAACATGTGATCAGCGCTAACACGACTCATCCATTGCTAGTCGAACTAGGGGAAAAACTGGCTGCTATGAGCCAAAAGCAGCATGTCTTTTTCGCGAGCGATGGTTCAAGCGCCGTCGAAATTGCTATGAAGCTGGCTCTACATGCCAACCAGTTAAAAGGATCGCCTCGTAACGAATTTATCGCACTACAAAATAGTTATCATGGTGAAACTTTAGGGACATTAAGTGTCAGCGATTTAGGGATCTACAAAAAGCCTTACATAGGCTATGGCGTCAAATGTCATTTTCTCCAAGCGATTCCCTATGTTTCTAATAGTAATGAATTTTTATGGCATAACGCTGATTTTCATTGGCCACAAATAAAACTTGCACTTGAAAAAATTAAGAACAAAGCTTGTGCTCTTATTGTTGAACCAATTATTCAGGGTGCAGGCGGCATGCGTTGCTACAGTGCGGATTTCTTAAAAAAACTAGCAACTTGGGCTAAAGAAAATGATATTTATTTAATTGCTGATGAAATCATGACAGGGCTTGGTCGAACAGGGCAATGGCTAGCTTGCCATCATGCGGACATTCAGCCCGATTTAATCTGCTTATCCAAAGGCTTAACTGCTGGAACCATGCCTTTAAGCTGCGTTCTTATCGACAAGCCCATTTACGATTTGTTTTATGATGATTATGAGAAAGGTAAATCGTTCCTTCATTCTCATACCTATAGCGGTCACGCTCTAGCAGTTAGTGCAGCACTGGCAACTATCAAAGTCATTGAAACAGAAAACATGAATGAACGGGCACAAAAACTTGGACGCTTCATGCAACAACAATTTCAAGAACTGGCAGCAATTACTGGCAAGTTAAACCACATTCGATCAGTAGGAGCTATGGTCGCAGCTGATTTGCCTGTCAGAAAAAATAAACGGGTTGGTTATCAGCTATATCAAGAAGCACTCAAGCGCGGAGCACTGCTTAGACCCTTGGGAAACACCTTATATTGGCTACCGCCATTAAATACTGATCAGCAAACCATTGAGAATTTAGCTGAAATCACCTTAAACTCAATTAGGGCTGTCTATGATTAAAGGCAAATGAACGCCAAACACTACGCTAACTATATCAACGCTCAGCGCTTGCTAAATTTTGCCTGGGTGTTTTTGGCTATCCTGTTAATTATTGTTTCCATTTACTATCAACGGCAACAATATCATCTACAAAAACAACAGCAACTACAGCTTATTGCCAATGAGGTAGCACTTCGATTTGATAACTTTCTTGATAAAGCACTCGACTCAGCTTATACCCTACCCTTTGGCCATCCTTTTGAAAACTGTGAGCAGGATATCTTACCTGTACTGCGTAATATTATTTTTAATAATCCTGCTATTTCCGGTGCAGTCATCAGTGATCAAGAAAATAAAATTATTTGCTCAACCTTAGAAGATAACTATTTACTCCCAGCTCCTTCATCCCAAAACCCGGCTATTTTCGGTCCTATCCCTCTAGGGCTCGGACAGCAACCTGCTTTTTTAGTACAACAACGAATGGGGAAGTATTATTTTGGCATTTACATTATAAAAAATGTTATTGAAGATTTGCTTCGCTCGGTTTTCCCCCAAATTGGATATATTGGCTTATACAATGAAAGAGAGAAAAAAATCGTTTTTCATATTGGTAACGATACCTCCACGAATCCACGACATAATTTTGCTAAAACACCTTTACAGGATTTAGATAACTACTCAATTATTATTACCGTCAATCAGCTGCAATTTAATAAGGATTTTTTCCTTCACCAATCAGTTCTTGGTGTAATTCTCCTGCTTGTTTTAATTCTATTGTACTTAAAATTCCGCATGCTTTTGAATAAACGTTTTTCTTTAAACTATGCTTTAAGCAATGCCATTAAACACAAACATTTCAACCCTGTCTATCAGCCAATCATGGATAATGCAAAAAATAGATTTTGCGGAGCGGAAGTTTTACTGCGTTGGCATACGAACACCAGTGAAATTTTGCCAGATGTATTTATTGATGAAGCAGAAAAATCGGGTTTAATTGTTCCAATTACACTACAGTTGATTGAAAAAAGCTTTCAGCAATGCCATCAATTTCTAAAAAAGCATTCTTATTTCCATTTAGCTTTCAATCTGTCAGCGAGCCACTTTCAGAAAGAGGAATTTTTTACTCAATTTTATCATCTGAGCGATAAATATCAGATCCCTGCCCAGCAGATATTGATTGAACTAACCGAACGAGAATTACTCGATCAAAATGATTCTCGCCTTGTAACTAGAATGAATGAATTGCGGGCTAGAGGCCATTCACTGGCAATTGATGATTTTGGCACGGGGCATGCCAGTATTAAATATCTACAACATTTTCCTTTTAATTATCTTAAAATTGACAAACTATTTGTACATTCTATTGGCACAGGAGCCGTTACTGAAACATTGAGTCAAGCCATTATACAAATGGCTAATGTTTTGAAACTTACAATTATCGCTGAAGGAGTGGAAACTATTGAGCAATTTAACTTTCTGCGCCATTATCAAATTAATCTCATGCAAGGTTGGTATTTTGCAAAAGCAATGCCCCATGAACAGTTATTTCAACTTATTGAAGAAGGTGCCATAGCATGAACAAGCACACAATTCTTGGTTTAGCTTTAGGTTCTCTTTTTTCACCCTTCCTTATGGCCGATGATCTCAATTATTGGCAGTGTACAGCCCATGACGCCCAAAACAAACAATGGACTGTTAGCAATTCGTATCAATTAACAGCCATCAATAAAGCCTTCGATGCCTGCAAAAAAGCAAGTCAAATACCTGGCAGTTGTAAAAGCTCAAGGGAAGACTGTGATTTTTTCTTACACGGCGTATCGACTCGACCTATGTGGCAATGCCCTGCACTAGACGCTGAAGCTAAAGTTTGGAGATCCAATATTTATATGCATGCAGACGATGCTGCTCTGGCCGCAAAGGCCTATTGCCATTCTAAAAGTGATCTGCCTGATACTTGCTACACTTACCTGTTCATGTGTAGAAATTTAAATTCAAGAGATCGCTAACTATGTATTGTGTTGGGTTAACAGGCAATATCGCCAGTGGAAAATCAACCGTTGCCTCTTTTTTTAAAAAACGTGGCCTCAAAGTGATTAGCGCCGATGAAATTGCAAGAAAACTAACTACCCCTGGCCAAACTGCATTAAGTAAAATTGCAAATCATTTTGGCAATAGCGTGATTAATAATACAGGGGAACTCGACCGTACTGCATTAAGGGAAATTATCTTTACTGATCCTAAACAGCGCTTATGGCTGGAAACATTATTACATCCCCTGATTCGGCAGGAGATCTCGAACGAAATTAGGACAACCAATAGCCCTTACTGTGTAATTGAAATTCCATTACTAAAAAATCGTAAGGATTATCCTTATCTAAATCGTATATTACTTGTCCTTGCTGAACGTGAACAACAGATCGAACGAGTAATGCGTAGAGATAAGAGTCCTCGCAAACAGGCGTTGCAAATCCTGGCAACCCAGGCCAACGACTTAAATCGACAAGGAATTGCCGATGATATTGTTGTAAATGATAATAGCTTAACGGAACTAGAAAAAAAAATTGAAAATTTGCATTATCAGTATTTACAATTTGCTCGCCAAAAGCCATTATGAGTCAAAACTTACTTATTATTCATGAGCTTTGCGCTGAGGTATGTTTTTTTCCCTTTTTATAGTATTATAATTTTATGCTAAACTGCACAAAAATCGGCTAAGGACAGCAATTTCATATGCCTCAAGGTACAATTACTTTTCAATTAGCCACTCATTATCTGCCTAAAATTGCCTTACGGCTTGAATGTTTGTATCAAACCATTGATCAGGCTTGTGAAGAAACCCACCCTGTTATCCATCACTATGCACTGAAAAATGTGATAGAAATCATTAAACTGATTGAAAAACCCGAGCTCAAAAGTAGGTTCTTAAAGGAATTGATGCGGATAGAACACATCTTAAATAAATCCAATACCAGCCTTTCTAAAGAATTATGTGCCAGTCTTCATACCCAAATACAAGTGTTGACCCATGTGGTGGGTCGTTTCGGGGAAAATATTCATAATAATCCTTTTTTACAATCAATAAGGCTTACCTTACCTACGCAGACTAATGATTACGAAGGTTATTCACCACAACTTTTATTATGGTTAGAGTCTAATCCAGCCCTACGACAGAGAGATCTCGTTGTCTGGTTGAACAGCCTTCGCACCCTGCACGCTACTGTCGATCTCTATTTATCTTTATTGCGTGACTCTGCTCAATTTGACAAAATTGATATGTTCAATGGTTTTTATCAGCGACAGTTGCCATCGCGGACTTCCTGCCATCTCATCCTGCTCAGAATTGATAAATCCTTTGGAATTGCGCCTCGAATGCAACTTGGCCATCATGGTTTTACCCTGCGCCTATGTGAAATCAGTACGATGCGTGAAGTTCGCGAAACAGAAGCCAGACTTGATTTGGCGATTTGCCAGTTATAAAAAGTCTTTTTATTCGTAATTCAAGCAAATGCGCAACGCCCCAGCCCCCTGACTCTTTCAAAATGTTCTAATTTTTTCTGATTCTTAATAGTTGCTTAATGTTGATCAGCTATATTAACAATTATTAAATATGAACATCAGATAATCACATTGATTCGGTAATGCCAGCAGGAAGCATAGAAATTTACCAAGAATACGGGGTTTTTATGAATAAAGAAGCACTTCAGGCGTTAGTTAATAAAATGGTAGCGGCAATAGAGAACTTAGAAGCGCAGTGCTCGGGCCCCACATTGAAAGATTTGGATAAGAAAGTACTTCATATTACAGAGTTACGTCGAATAAAAGCTGATTTGACTAGCAAATTAGAATTAATTGCGACATTCCCTGATGATAATCCCAATGATAGCTCCAAAATAGCTGAGACCTACTCTAAGTGCGAAGCACAAATAGGAAGTTACCGTGCGATAATAAATAGTAAAATTTCGTATCTCAATGCGGTTAGTAAAGCTGGAGCTGATCAAGCAGCCTTATACGTCGCTTTTAAAAATGCAGTCGTAGCAGAAGTAACTAGTGATCCCTATCCTTTATTCTTTACTATTCCTGAAAGCTACCTGTCAGATACACAGCTTTCGCTAACTTTAGCACAAATAGGAGCTTCGCCCTCTTCTCTTCAACATCTTGTTGAACAACAAGCAAAAATGATTAGAGAAAGCCGAAAACCTTCTTTTGAAGCAGCTTTCGCTCTTGTTGAAATGTCTCTTGATCAGTTGAGAGCAAATAAAGAAGAAGCAGAGAGACGGTATAATCTAATTAAACCTGAAGCCATAGCCTATGTACAAGCAAAAAAGAAGAAGGACGGCTTGTGGGACGAAATTGGGCGCTTATGTGGGACCGTAATTTCTGACTATCATGTTGATTTACAAGCGGATATTAAAGACGATGCGAGCCAGATACGAGCTCTAGTAAAAAAAGCAGCTCCAATAGCTATTAAAAGATACCTCACGGAAGGTAATAAAAATCTGGTAGATAAATACCAAACGGCAACACGTGAATGCGAAAACGATGTTCGTGCCTTAGAAGACACCATTGAACAACTTAAAGCTGAAATCGAGCTATTGAAGCAAAAAAGAGAAACTAAATTAGTCCAATTAAACGCTGCTATTGCTGATTTGAAGCAGGTTTTTGAAGAAAACTATGATATACAAAGTAAAAAATTAGCACTCTATGGCTTAGACCTAAGTATTATTTCACCCATAGCAAAGCAATTTAATGACAAATTAAATCAAACGAACACTGACGCGCTCGACCCAGTTGAATTCCTTGAGAAAAAACTGGCTGCACTAAAAGGGATTGCTCCTAAATTAACTGAAGCAATGGTCGCAGAACAGGAATTCATAGCGGAAGGAATCGTTGCAAAAATTGAAGAAGTATCCTCTGAGATTACATCACTTCGCAAGCAACTTATAGAACGTATTAGAGGCAGGGGATTAGTTTTTACGGAAGAAGAAACCGCTCTTCTTAAAACAGTAGACTCTTATCTTATTGGACAAAGCCACGAGAAAACAACCTCTCCTGATGTACTTGAAGGAAAATTCAAAGAGGCTATTAAAAAACGAGACCTTTTTAAAAATGTTGCTTTACCAGAAATAGACAAAGCAATAGCACGTAGTCGACAAGCAAGAGTTGCATCTTTGGAGCAAGAGTTGCAATTATTATCTGAGACTTTCAAACCTTATTACGAAAGTATCCGTAGCAAATTAGTGGATTATGGTTTGTGGGATGAAGAGGGCGATATTCATTATTATGCAGTCCAATTCGAAGAAAAATCTGCCGAAAAACCTGGTCGTGATGTAGATCCAATTCTTTTTTACCAAGAGCAGTTGGCTGAATTAAAAGAAATTAACGAGCAGCTGACTGGAGCTGTACGTGGGCAAAATGAGAGGCTTGCTACAGCAATGGTGCAAGCAATAAGCAAGATTGCAAAAGGAATCACTGCAAAACGCGATGAGCTTCTCCAGCAGATGGAAGGCCAGAATTTTAAATTTGATATTGAGGAAAGCAAAGCCATTGCACTCATGGATAACGCTTTGATTACAGAAGCTTATGCACAAGCAACTTCGCCTGAATATCTCGATCCCGTATTACAAAGAGCAAAAGAGAAAAAAGCTAAATTTGTAGAAATTTCATCGACTGTAGAAAAAGCAATAGAACGTTGCACAGTAATCAAAATCGCAGAGTTGAAAGAGAGTATTGCAAATCAAAAGCAAGTATTTAAAGACGTCTTTAACAAAGTGCACGCTGATTTGGGTACTTATGGATTAGATCACACCGCCGTTTCGGAAATCAATGAAGAATTTGATAGTGAATTCAATGCAATCAATGAAGATGAAATCGATCCAATTGAGTTTCATAACAGTAAATTGCAGGCCTTGAAAGCAATTGCAACAAGATTAGATAGCGTGGTAGTTCAAGCCGAAAATGATATCGTTGTTGACTTAAAGCATAGGATCGATTCATTAGTGGATAAAATTGAGACAGGGCATGGAGAAGCTCTTGCAGGGAAACTTAAACCAGAATACCAATTTGATGAAACTGAGCAAGCACTTGTCGATGAATTTAAAATCCCCTTGCCGAGAACTTATCGAGAATGGACCGATCGAGCACAGCTAGAAGAGCATATGCAAGCCCTTAAAATTCAAAAGGATGGCTTGGCTGATAAGTCCGAAAAAATAAAAGAGATGGTCGCTATTCATGACGGTGTTGCCTTCGGACATTATGACGGCTTTTTTATTGAAATGAATATGGCTGATAAAGCTAAGGCAACAGCGATGCTTACTATGCTGGGCAGGTATCTAGCCGTAAAAAATGAAAAACTGCAAGACTGTATTACGTCGATCGGTTTTGAATATATTTTTAAACAACCTGCAATCGAAGCAATTGAAGACCTGGCACAAGACAACCCAGAATACTCAGGTATGCTAGAGCAATTACAGTTTATTAAAATATTGTCCGCTAAAAAGATTGATGCTGTAAATTATCTAACCTCAAGCTCGACAGTCGGGGTAGTTAATTTACTGCATGAAAAAGGCTTAGATCAATTTATAACGAAAGAACTGCTAGATAACGCTGAGTTAATTAAGGCCTTAGGCCTGATTAATAAATATAGTTCCGTTGAAATTAACGAAGCTCTCATGACACAGGGAATCCTTAACAAAATGGCAGCGGTTATCAATAAAATTGATACCTTTGTTGATGATTACGATTGTAAACCAGCAGTCAGAGAACAATTAGGGCAATTCCGTAAAGCAGCAATCCCTGCTTTATTAACAGATAAGTCCTGTGAGGCTAAAAAGAAGGAACTCTGTACTTTAGCGCACGAACATTTTGAACATCAACACTTCGGTCGCCGTGTTCTTGCAGATGTGTTACAATTTGTTACCCTTGCCTTCATACCTCTTATGCTGTATCGCGGATACAAAGGTAAATCTCTGTTGTTCAGCCAAGCAGAGACAAATCGGGAAAGCGTACTAAAACGGGATATTTTACCTGCGTTGACGGATGATAAGAGTAACGAGGCACCCCAAGGTGGTGAAGAACTACCAAAGGTAGAACCCCAACAATAAAAAACGTCTGTCGGGAGAACCCTCCTTGCAACATAACAAAAAGGGCGCAGCCTATGCTGCGCTGTCTGGTCTTTTTTTTGGCCTTATAGGCTACTTTGGCGTTAGTGTTATTAATGCTGATATTTCAGTCTCTAATATGCTATTTTGGCGCTTTCTTGTTTCCGGCCTTTTTATTGCTATTCTATTAATTCCCAGCATGAAAACCTCCCTGTCTACCACCAGTATCTGGGAGCTTTTCAAGGTAACCTCTGCCGGTGCCTTATTTTACGGTGCCTGTTCTATCTTTTATTTTATCGCGGCTAAATACATTGGTAGCGGCTTGTCGATGGTTATCTTTTTTACCTATCCGGCTATCGTTATGCTGATCAATTTTTTATTCTACAAACAGAAAATCAGCAAAATTTATTATCTGGCAATCACGATCATCTTCATTGGATTGGTCTTTCTCACGCATGGAGAGGGAATAAAATTTGATGTGACGGGAATTGGTTTAAGCTTATTATCGGCGCTTCTCTATGCCCTTTATTTGATAGCCAGTAAAAGCAGTCCCGTACCCTCTCTGTTAGCTACCTTAATGGTCTCGATTGGTTGCATGGTAGCCTGTTTAATAGCAGCTTTAATGGATAATACCTTCAAAGTCCCTCTCGGTATAAACGTCTGGTTTAATATTTGTGGCATTGGGATTATTTGTACCGCTTTACCCATCGTTTTGCTATTACAAGGGTTAAAATATATTAGCTCCGTACAAGCATCGATTCTATCTGTCCTGGAACCAGTCTTTGTCGTTATATTTGGTATTTTACTTTTGAATGAAACAATCAATTTTATTCAAACGCTGGGTGTATTGATCTTATTGTCAGGTGCCTTACTTGCTTTACTGAGTGAACGGCAAAAAAAATGAGTTATCATAAAGGTTACAATAATTTTTCTGGCTGCCTAGATTCCTTTTTTATCAATTCAATAATCTGGATATTTGCTTCAGGAAACTGATAGTTATCCAAGTCATCAATGCTAACCCAGCGCAGATCAAGTTGAGATTCACGACAGCTGGGTTTTCCTTCATAACCAGTGATGATAAACACCAGCAAATTAACTACTTGGGCATTGTAGTAATGAGTTACCTCAGTCAAAAAACGATAATCAAGAATATCAATACCGACTTCTTCTTTGATTTCCCTAATCAGAGCCTGCTCAGGTAACTCATTCGCTTCTAACTTCCCACCAGGAAATTCCCACATGCCGCCATGAGCAGCATGCACGGGTCTACGAGTAATTAATACCCGCTGTTCCTGATCAAAAATGATGGCAACGGCTACCTTCACGCCAAGCTTCCATGACAACTTTTAAATTTTTTGCCAGAACCACAAGGACAAGGATCATTGCGCCCTATTTTTCTCTCAACTCGTCTAAAGGTAGTATCACTATTTTGCTCTCTGGCTTCAGCTTGCTCCTCTTCATGCAGAAACTGCATTTTACGAATCTGCTCTGCTCGACGTTGTTCTTCAACCGCATTCACATCTTCTTCTGTTTGTACTTCAACCGAAGAGAGTAAACGAACAATATCGTATTTCAAATTATCAAGCATCATGGTAAACAAAGAGAATGCTTCCCGTTTATACTCTTGTTTGGGATCTTTCTGAGCATAACCCCGCAAATGAATACCCTGACGTAAATGATCCATTGCTGCTAAATGTTCACGCCAATGGGTATCCATCGTCTGTAAAATGACCGACTTCTCAAACTGAGACAGTACGTCCCTGCTCGCTATTTTCTCTTTTTCCTGATATTGTTCAAGGCAAAGCTGGAATATTTTTTCTCTAATCTGTTCAGGCTGAATACTATGATCGTCTTCTATCCATTGCTCAACATCTGCCTTCAGCTTGAAATCTTCCGATAGAGCTTGTGTAAGTCCTTTCAGATCCCATTGATCTTCCAAACTTTGCGGGGGTATAAAATTGTCAACCAAGCCATAGATAACATCTTCCCGCATTGATTCAGCTACCTCGCGTGGATCAGTCATTGCCATAATCGCAGCACGTTGAGTATAGATGACTTTTCTTTGTTCATTGGCGACGTTGTCATAATCAAGCAACTGTTTTCTGACATCAAAATGATGTCCTTCCAATTTACGTTGGGCATTCTCAATCGCTTTAGTCACCAAACTATGTTCGATAGGCTCACCCGGTTTCATACCCAAACGACGCATCATGGCGGCAACACGCTCAGAAGCGAAAATACGCATCAAATTATCATCTAGTGATAGGTAGAAACGACTGCTTCCTTCATCACCTTGTCGCCCAGCACGACCACGCAGCTGATTATCAATCCGACGAGATTCATGGCGTTCCGAGCCAATGATACGTAACCCACCTGCTTTGAGCACTGCTTCATGGCGATTTTTCCAATCAGCCCGGACAGCCTGTCGGTCAGCCTCTGTTGCATCCTCTGGTAAAGCCGCCAGCTCCGCAGAAAGGCTGCCCCCTAATACAATATCCGTACCTCGACCCGCCATGTTAGTAGCGATCGTTACAACACCAGGGCGTCCAGCTTCGGCAATAATCTGCGCCTCTTTTTCGTGGAATTTAGCATTTAATACCTGATGTTTTAAACCCGCTTTTTTTAGCAACTGGCTTAACAATTCCGATGCCTCAATGGATGCCGTACCAACTAACACAGGTTGCTTACGTGCCACACAATCTTTTACGTCTTCAATGATCGCTTGATATTTATCCTGCTGACTTAGATAAATCAGATCGGCTTGATCATGGCGGCGCATGGGCTTATTCGTAGGAATAACCACCACTTCGAGATTATAAATTTGTTGGAATTCATAAGCTTCCGTATCAGCTGTTCCTGTCATCCCAGACAGTTTATTGTATAATCTGAAATAATTCTGGAAGGTTATTGAAGCGAGTGTTTGATTTTCCTGTTGGATAGCGACACCTTCTTTGGCTTCAATAGCTTGATGCAAACCCTCTGACCAACGCCGGCCCGCCATAGTACGTCCAGTATGCTCATCCACAATCACAACTTGATTGTCTTTAACAATATAATCCACATCACGATGAAACATTGCATGGGCTCTAAGTGCCGCATTCACGTGGTGCATAAGAATAATATTACTGGCGTGATACAAGCTTTCGCCTGGATCCAGTAAATTTTCTTTCATTAACAGGTCTTCAATATGCTGATGGCCAAGCTCTGTCAAATGGGCTTGTTTTTGTTTCTCATCAATCGTGTAATCGCCATCGTCTCCCTCTTCCTCTTGCTTTTTTAGCAAGGGGATCAATGTATTCACCTTCATATACAATTCTGAACTACCTTCAGCTGCACCTGAAATAATCAGAGGTGTACGTGCCTCATCAATCAATATAGAATCAACTTCGTCAACAATCGCAAAATTTAATTCACGCTGAACTTTATCTGCCAGGCTAAAGGCCATATTGTCGCGCAGATAATCAAACCCAAATTCATTGTTAGTACCATAAACAATATCTGCTCCATAGGCAGCTTGCTTGGCATCATGTGGCATGTCAGGATAAATAACCCCCACCGTTAAGCCTAAAAACTCAAAAATAGGCTGCATCCATTGACTATCACGCTTGGCAAGGTAATCGTTAACTGTAACAACATGCACGCCGTGCCCACTAATCGCATTCAAATAAGCAGGGAGTGTAGCAACCAGTGTCTTACCTTCCCCAGTACGCATTTCTGCAATATTGCCCTCATGCAGCACCATACCGCCGATTAATTGCACATCAAAATGTCTTAATCCCAAAGTACGTACTGATACCTCACGTACCACGGCAAACGCTTCTGCTAACAACTCATCCAGTGTTTCGCCCTCAGCTAAACGGGCTTTAAATTGGGCTGTTTTAGCGGCTAATTCCTCATCCTTAAGTACCTGCATCTGGGCTTCAAAAGCATTAATAACCTGTACTGTTTTTTCCATGCGTCGCAAAGTACGTTCATTGCGACTACCAAACATTTTTTTCATCAACGTATTCAGCATAGCCCTGATAATCCTCTCGATAATTCCGGCTTTAAAGGCGCTTAATTTACTAGAATTTTGCCCAAAATGCCACGTAAACCATACAATGCCAGCCAAATAGCTCAGCACTGCAAACAAAATGAACGTTTGAATATCCTATTCTTGTTCATTTGGGGGCAATAACAATAAATACAACTTGATTCGCTGAGTTTTTATATCGCAGCCAGAGCTGCGGCCTCTTCCATTTCACTTAGCATAGCGACTGACTCGTCTAATTTATCAATTTGTTTTAGCTGTTGTGCTTGTACTAATTTGTCTTTCCAGGATTTGGCATGCGGCAAACCATAAGCCAAATTAAAAACTGGTTTAAGTAATAGAGTTAAAGGCACACCACGCTCAAATTGTCCACGAATATAGGCAATATATTCATGCCAGATAGCAGAACGTGTTGGTTGGGGTAATTCCGGATAAAGCTGATGATGAATAGCGGCCAATGCATAAGGATTTTGGCAAGCCAAACGCCCTAACATCACCCCATCAACTTGTTGCAAATGGCTTTTAATTTCATTTGTTGTATTAATATTACCGTTGATCACGACAGGTATCGCTGGTATTTCCTTTTTAATTCTATAAACAAAGTCATAATGCAAAGGAGGAATGGTGCGATTTTGCTTGGGATTTAAACCATGCAGCCAGGCTTTGCGAGCATGCACAATCAATTTATCACAACCAGCATCTATCAATCGGTGGGCAAACGCTGCAAAAAAATCATAGCTATCCTGCTGATCTATTCCGATTCGCGTCTTAGCCGTCACCGGAATTGAAACTACTTTTTTCATTGCTGAAAGACAATCAGCTACTTGTTCGGGCTCAGCCATCAAACAGGCACCAAAATGGCCTGCCTGTACTTTGTCACTGGGGCAACCCAAATTTAAATTAACTTCTGCAAAGCCCTTTTCTTCTGCGATTTTTGCGCAACGAACTAAACCATCCTTATTTGCACCACCAAGTTGTAATGCCAAAGGATGTTCCACAGGATCAAAGGCAAGTGCGCGCTCAGGATTATTGGTGACAGCTCCTATGGTTTGCATTTCTGTATACAACAAGGCATGAGGAGCTATAAGACGCATAAAGACCCGAAAATGCGTGTAAGTCCAATCAATCATTGGCGCTATAGCAAGCGGCGAAATTAAGGATTTGCGCAAAACGCCGATTTCGTTGTTAAAATCAAATTTTGCCTCGACATCGGAGTTTTTCGTAAGCCCTGTTGAAAACGGCGGATTAGGTAATGATTGCACTGCAAATTATCGGAGCATTAAACTAAGGCACTATTATACTCTATTTTGCAGAGTCTTTTCACATTTCTGAAAAACATTGATTCCTTGCGCTTCGCAGCCCCTAATATTCAAATTGCCTCTAAGGCATCAATGACTAACTGGAGTTTCGTTCTTCCCTGATAACTATTGATATCCAGCTTATAAGCAGCATGTACTTTTTTAACTCTGTGATTGGGCCATTGATTTAGATCGACATTAAAAGCAATTGCATCAATAGCCTCTCCACCATCAGGATGAACCAAGGCTAACTTTAAATGATTTTTCCCGACTAAACGTTGATCAAGGACTTCAAAAATATTATCAAAGCAAGGTTCAGGAAATTGCTGCCCCCAAGGTCCAGCCTGCTGCAAAAGCAAGGCCATTTGCAAACATAATTCGTCAGGATTCAAAGAACCATCTGTCCAGAGTTCGCCCTCACACTGAGAGATATCAATATGTTTGGCAACTTCAGCAACAAAAGCCTGTTGAAAATCCTCGAACGCGTGAGGATGCATACTTAAACCAGCTGCCATAGCATGTCCACCGAATTTAGTGAGTAACCCAGGCCTATCTTTATCAACAACAGCCAAAACATCACGTATGTTCAAACCCGGTACTGATCTTGCCGAACCTTTCAATTCATTCTCACTCACCGCAGCGAAAGCAATGACTGGTCGGTGATAACGATCTTTTAAGCGCCCTGCCAAAATACCAATAACCCCTTGATGCCAAGACTGATCCACCAAACATAAAGCAAGCGGCAACCGTTGTGTATCAGCCATTTTTTTAGCTAACTTCTCTACTGCTATCATTGCCTGCTCTTTCATTTCAGCTTCAATCACTCGCCGCTCTTGATTCAACTCATCTAATTGTTCTGCCAATAGACGTGCTTTATCAAGATCATGACTCAACAAACACTCAATACCCAATGACATATCATCAAGCCGTCCTGCGGCATTCAATCTTGGCGCAACGACAAAACCCAAATCACTTTCCCGTAAACGGGAACAGTCACGATTGGCAATTTCAATTAAAGCCTTAATACCAGGACGACAAAGGCCTTGACGCATACGAGCCAGACCTTGATTAACCAAAATACGATTGTTTTGATCAAGCGCCACCACATCCGCAACGGTACCCAAAGCAACCAAATCAAGAAATTGTGCCATATTGGGTGCAGTAAGTTCTTGGGCATTAAACCAATCGTGATTAACAAGATGCCGTCTTAAAGCCAACATCAGATAGAAAATAACACCAACACCGGCAATTGATTTACTCTGAAATTGATCCCCTACTTGATTAGGATTTACGATTGCACAAGCCTTAGGCAAAATGTCAGCAGGCAGGTGATGATCGGTAACCAGGACATCAATACCCGCTTGATTGGCTGCATCAACACCATCAATACTGGCAATACCATTATCGACCGTAATTATCAGGTGTGGCTGCCATTTTTTAGCAACCTCCACTATTGCTGGCGTTAAGCCATAGCCAAAATCAAAACGATTAGGAACTAAAAACTCAACCTGAGATGCTCCCATTGCACGTAATGCTGAAACAGCGAGAGTCGTGGATGTTGCACCATCTGCATCAAAATCACCAATAATAAGAATACGTTCTTTCGCCTCCAGGGCCTTAGCAAGACGAATACAAGCTTTATCAATATCTGTTAAGGCATCAAACGGCAGCAGAGCTTGTAAACTTTTGTCTAATTGGGATTCATAGTTTACTCCACGAGAGGCGTAGATACGTTGTAAAACAGGCGGGCAAGAAGGAAAAACGGGTAAAGAGTCGGGTACCTCTCGTTGTTTAATACGCATAACCTATTATCTCCATAATCTCGACCACCAGCGATTCTTTTGCTTGGTATATGCCATGTTATTCCAAAACCAATGCGTGGTAATATTTTTGGTGTTTGCCTCGATCATCGCCAAATTAAATTGCTGCGGGTATTTCAAGAGCAACAAATCATTTTTTTGAATGACTGAACCTGGCGTATAAAGGGTAATTTGCTCTAGTTGGTTACAAGGATTAACAAGGAGCACTTTATCATCGGTGGCTATTTTTCTATTTTTGGGGAGTTTAAATTCACCGGGACCCCAAAACCACAAGCCATTAATAGCCAATTTATTCTGTCGTTGCTGGTTCAGGGGATGAGAACTCAGATACATTTGTAATTCAGTGATTAGACGCAACCAAAAAAGGGTATTATCCATTGCCTCAAGAGCAGGCATCATCGACTGATGCTGCATTGCGTAAACTGATTTACTACTAAAAACAGGCTTCGAATCAATGTTAAATAACCAAGTTTGCGCGTCGTGATATACCGGCGAAAAATCATCCTCTTTCAAAAACTGCTCAAGCTCCGCAAACCATAAGAGAGACTCTTCTTCTGTTAACTCCAGCTCTTCACCAGTTGCAACCACCATTGCATCATTATGAGTTGCTTGCCAATGAATGGGGGATGCGATTACCCATTTCCCCTCTAAGTGGTGAGAGAGACGCAGTAAATCAGCCAGAGGAGGATAGACTGGATCATAACCCAGGCAACTTAAAAAATTGAGGTAATAATGTCCATAACTGACAAGTGGTTTACTCCCATCTGGAGCATCTTCCTTTACACTATTAACAACCACATCCATCACTAAACTGCCTGCAAGTAACCATCTCGTTTAAACAATGCCTTTAAATTGCGTAACGCCTGGCGGGTTCTCTGGTTATTTTCTATTAAGCCAAAGCGAACAAAATTGTCTCCTTGTGCACCAAACCCTATACCAGGAGATACGGCAACACAGGCTTCCTGTAGCAGGTATTTGGAAAACTCAAGGGAACCCATTGCGCTGTAAAAAGAAGGAATCGGTGCCCAGACAAACATGGTAGCTTTTGGTTTTTCTACATACCAGCCAAGATCCTGCAGACCTTCACATAACACATCCCGTCGCTGTTCATACAAAGCTCGAATCTCATGCACACAGTCATCAGGCCCCTCGAGCGCAGCAATAGCAGCCACTTGGATGGGGGTAAATGTTCCATAATCCAGATAAGATTTAATTCGGGTTAAGGCAGCCACTAACTCCTCATTACCACAAGCAAATCCTACGCGCCAACCAGGCATATTGTAGGATTTCGACATAGAATAGGTTTCAATTGCCACATCAATTGCACCTGGTACTTGTAAAATCGATGGTGCTTTGTAACCATCAAAAACAATGTCAGCATAAGCTAAATCATGAATAATCCAAATGCCATGATGCTTGGCCAAAGCAACTACCCGTTCAAAAAACTCATATTCCACACAATGGGTACTTGGATTAGCAGGAAAACTGATAACCAAGGCTTTGGGCCTTGGCCAGGTTTGTTCAATAGCAGCCTGTACCGCTTCGAGAAATTGATTTTCATCAATGAGAGGAATTTGCTTAACATTTGCTCCTGCAATGATAAAGCCATAGGTATGAATCGGATAGGCAGGATCAGGAACCAGTACCGTATCGCCTGGGCCACTAATTGCCAAAGCAAGGTGGGCTAACCCCTCTTTTGAACCTATTGTAGTAACAATCTGCTTTTCACTATCAAGGCTAACTTGATAATTGCGTTCATACCAGGATGCCATCGCACGGCGTAATCGGGGAATCCCTTTCGACATAGAATAGCGGTGAGTGTCAGGACGCTTTACTGTTTCAATCAATTTATCAACAATATGTTGCGGTGTTGGTTGATCAGGATTACCCATGCCAAAATCGATGATATCGTCTCCACGCGCCCTCGCCTCAGACTTCAACTGTGTTAATGTGTTAAAGACATAGGGCGGCAAACGTTTGATTCGTGGAAATTGACTCATCTTTTTAACCTCTGTGGTATACTGAGCGGTAGTATAAATTATTTTGTTTGATTAAACACCATGCATATCAACTTAGAAACAACAGACCGGCACGCGGTACAAGCCTATAATGAAAAAGAAATTCAGATTGACTCAATTTCTTATCAAACCAGTCTCATTGTTAATCGCCATGAAATTATAACTGACTGGCCAATTCACCGGGTTAATGAATTGAATGACGAATTATTACTCCCTCTTCTTAAATATCAACCGAAAATCCTAATTATCGGCCACCATAAACAGGGAGAGTTTGTTTCTTTCTCTATAATCCAGGCTCTGGCAAATCAGGGGATTGGTTTAGAGTGTATGTCGATTGGTGCTGCTTGCCGTACTTTTAACGTGCTGCTAAGTGAACAACGTGAGGTAGTGCTAGGTATTATTTTATAATGTGATTGCCTCAATTAGTTTCTCAGTTTCTTTCTCATTACGACTTAATTTAAGCTTAATAATCGACTGCTAAAATTAGACTAACTGTTTATAGAGCTCCAGACGCTCTAATAGATGGATTATATGGATTAAGGTGGCTCATGGAAGGTTAACGCTTAAAGGTGACTTAATGGCAGTGGATCTCTCCCAAAATCAGGTGATCGAAAATCTTAATCAGTACCTGCAATGGCATAATCTACCCTTGAAAATGAATTCTGACGGCGTTTGTAATGGATTAGCTATTATCTATGCAAAATATATCCTGGAAGGTAAAAAAGGGGAATTTTGGAAATTAATGGACTATGTGGCAGGAAAGAAAATCAGCCAGAACGAAGAAGAGTCTGTTAATCAATTTGTAGCGGAAGTTATTCTCAGCTTTAAGCCTGATAAATACATCAAGGGACTCAACCAAACCCGTGCCTATGAAACTCAAAAAATTAACAATAAACCATTAAAATCAGACTTTGATCTCCCCTTAGTGACTAACGATACTAATTGGAGAAAAATATTTGCAGATATCAACCTACAGAATGATGAAGTTATGTTGGTACGCAGTCCCAACCATACAGTGACTATTTCCAAAAGCAACGGTCAATACGAAGTCTACGATCCGAATTATGAGGATGGACCAAAATTTTTCTCTAACGAAACTGATTTGGTAACTGAATTACGCAAAAATATCTTTACATACAGTACCTCGGAAATGGGCTTATTAGTGAGTGTAGTTAGTCATCCAGAAAAACCGGTAAGAACCAATTTCCCAAAGGTTGATTCAATTTATCAGCAATATTTAACCACTACTAATGTGAGTCAAAAAGCCAGAGCAGACGATATAGCTACGAGTACCATTGAACTTGCAGGGTATTTTGATAATGCTGATCTGGCAAGGCAACTGCTTGTTTTGGAAAAAGATAAAGACAACATTTTTCACGCAGCCCACATTGCAGCCGTAAATAATAACCCAGCAACACTAACAGTATTGTTACCAGAGTTAAATAAGGAACAGACCCAAATTATCTTTTTAACCACATTACGATGTGGAAGAAAAGAAGCCTTTGATGCTTTCATACAGACTGAAAGTGGAAAAAAGGTTTTCGACAAATTTGTAAAAGATGACGTCAATGCCAAATTTATCTTTCATAATGCTGCAAGGGGCGGTAATCCCGCACTTTTACAACAAATGATCGATGCTTTTAAAACACATAGTACAGATATATTTGGACAACCTTTTACTGACAGTGATGTCACCCGAGCGCTGCTTGCCAAGACTAAAGATAGGGACGCAGTTATGTCAGCAATTGCTGGAAAAGATCCAGCCTGCCTTAGATTGGTCTTGGAAAAGGTGGATACTGTAGCTAATCCGCTAGACAATAGAAAAAAATTGGACTATTTGCTGTTAGCAATCAAGAAAAATCAACCCATTTCGGTACAAATTTTAGTAGAAAACTTGTCACCTGCTCTGCTGCAAACAGTATCATTAAGTTTATCCGTTATTGAAAAAACTGATTTAGGACTACTCAATACACTCCAAAGTCATGGTATGGTTTTTTCAGAGAAAGCCCAAGCGGTTATTGCACAGAAAAAACATCAGTCAGTGGGTTTATTGCTTTCCATGGG
The DNA here is from genome assembly GCF_900452385.1 of Legionella donaldsonii. Taxonomy (NCBI): domain Bacteria; kingdom Pseudomonadati; phylum Pseudomonadota; class Gammaproteobacteria; order Legionellales; family Legionellaceae; genus Legionella; species Legionella donaldsonii. Next base: position 1,826,441 of record NZ_UGOA01000001.1, read on the forward strand.
GATTGCACTCATCAAATTCACTGATTTTTGTAGAGAGATTTTATTTAAAAATGAAGGCGTTTCTTGTGACGAAAATAAATTCCAATTTTTTGCCCAGCAGCAGAAAGTAGAAAAAGCGAAGGTTACAGATACAGGTGATTTAACTAATCATGGTTCGCCACCTATTCAGGTTAATTAATTAGTTCATGAATAACTATTAACTTAACTCCAAACTAGTTAATCACTTAAATCACACTCGCCTTTTCCGTCAGAGCTCCACCGTGCTTTAATAGTTTTAACACCACCACATTCTTGATCCTTGCAGATCTTGGAAGCTGGAATTACCTGACAAGCCATTGCCCATCCTCCGTTAAAAAAGGTAATTGCAATAGCCTGAGTACCTTTAGGTAAAAAGGCAATGCCTTCGCGCCGCCCTATTGTCGACGCTACAAACCAATTGGCTTGAGAACCATCCAGGTTATAACTTAGGCTTAACTGACTGATTGCCCCCAAATCACCTGCTGTAAACTGCACAGTAACGCGCTTCGGCAGTGCCCCACCTTCTATGAAGTTATCAACATTTCTTATATCCGTCTTAGCGGGGACAGAATAATTTTCACCGCTTAATTTACCCTGGTATTGGAAAGGATTAAAATCGAATTTATTCATTAATACCCAGGCGTTTGCCACCGTGGCAGCCAGAGTATTGGCATTCCAGTTCCAATCCCAGGGTAAGGGAAAACGCCTACTGGCATACAGATAAGCTTGACCTATATCAGGGGGGACCACTACAAAGGATTCTTTTGGGGTGGCATCGAAAAATTGCGAATCCAAATACAAATCATTGCGTAAATGCAGAATATTTGCCTCCATACTCTCCAAATCATCTTCTAACTCTGAAATATCAACACCTTTACCAGAATAGTAATCAATCAAAGAATTCAGGGTATTAATCGCGCTGGCAGTACCCTCCGTTGACATTATGTTTTCGGGGATTGGACCGATATTATTATCCATGGTAAAACCCACACCCCATAATTGACCATTATTAAAATACCCCCCCTGATTACGTACAATGCGCCATATTTTTCGGGCTGTATTAGGGCCAAACCACCGATCGACGGTTTCCACTCCCAGCGCCGAAATCCCCCAAAGATTAACATTCACAGACATGAAACTCCCTTCATCAGTAGTATCAGGTTGCCAATCATCAATTGCAGAGGGTGTAATTGCTGTACCATGGGTAAAAAATAAACCTTTCTTTACATCAAAAGCACCGTTATACAAAAAAACCAGTAAACCCAGCGTGTCATAGCCATTAACCGTTTTCCCCCCATATAGCATTACATCAATACGTTGCCTGGCTAAGATCACTTCTGAGGTTTGTTCCGTATTTTGCAAAATGCGCTTTAAAATCTGTAATCCGGCCAACACAGAAAAATTGTCTTCTACTGAAATTTCACCTTCGGGAATAAGACCTTGAGCGCCTACCGTTCCGCCTGGGGCATAATAAAAAGCGCCTATAGCCGTCTGCATTGCAGAAAAAGCATATAGACTATTCATTGCATTACTCAATGCTTTTGAAGTGATAGGAATACTACCGTTATAAAGTAAATAGTCTGCTTGCAGTGGGCCGATTATCTGTGCCCAGGCATTATCCCCTGTTAGTGGCTGCCAGTCAGACCAAGTAGTCACATATTTAAAAAAATCAGGTGAAGAGTGGGCAGGATCAAGTTTAGCCAATTTATCGGGTTCATAATCCCAACTAATAAAATTCTGATATCTACTTTGGAAAAAGGGATCTTTATTATAAAAATCCGTTGTAATCAAACGAAAAGTAAACGCCAAGGTTGGATCCGTAATAGATTGTTGATAACCATATTGAAATAGAGGATTAATAGCACGATTTCCCGGATTTGAGATAGACTGTAATTGATTGGCAATAAACGTTTTTGCAGTATCCCAAGCCAAATAATGATATTTTGCAGCAAGCGCTAAAGCAATCTGCCAGGTTGCCGCATCATAAATGGCTGTACCATATTTGATGTTTGTGCGTTCAATCTGAGTTTGTGCCTGAAACCATTCCAGTTCGGTACCTTGTTCAGGGGGGAGGCCACGGCCTAAAATCGCAAATGGCCCTTCATAGAGTGTATCCACTACTGTACAGGTATTAAGAGGCGCACAGATATAATCACCAAAATACCTTGTGATATCTTCAAGATCTCCTACATAAAAACTTAAAGGAACAGAAAGAGAATCTTTACTAAGTGCCAACATTGGCGGCGAAATGAGAAAATGGATGAGCTCCTTAATTTCTCGGTCATTCTTATCTACTGTTGCCACAGCAAGATTGGCGCTACTAAGTAATAAAACACTGGCTGCGAGTAAGACTGAACCCTTTCTCATAACCATGACCTATTAAAGTGAGTGAAGTACAACTTAGGTCATTACTGTGCAACAAATACGCCAACTAAGGTGATTCCAGTAAAAAGACTGTCTTTTAAGAAGAACGCTGCTTATACCTGACGTCTTGCTTCAAGTACATTAGGGATTTGTTCCAGTTTATTCAATAATCTTGACAGGCTATTCAAACCATCGATTTCCACAGTTAAAGTGATAAAAGCTGTATTATCCTGTTTATTACTTTGAGTCTGCAGCGCATAGACATGGGCTTTTTCGTTTGACAAGAGTGACGTGACATCTTTTAACAGGCCAGAACGATCAAACGCTTTAATCAAAATATCAACCACATAATGATCGCGAGTTGAACTGCCCCAGCTTACCTGTAAAAAGCGTTGCCGCTGTTTCACCCCTGCATGAATGATATTCGGACAATCCTGCCGATGTACAGACACACCACGCCCAAGCGTAATGTATCCTACCACCTCATCGCCCGGTACAGGTTGACAACAACGTGCCATATGGGTGAGAAGATTTCCAACACCTTCTATACGTAAATCACTACCCCTAACCTCCGGTTTGGCTAATGGTTTAACAATAGTTTGAATGCTTGGTTCTTCAACTTCTGTAGGGGACAATTTACTTAGAATTTGACCTAACTTAATATCACCACGGCCAAGCGCTGCTAACAAATCATCCAGCCGTTTGAAATTAAATGAAGAGATGATGTCATGCAACCGATCTGTTTTTATCCCCAGAGTTTTTAATTCTTTATCAAGAATTTCATGCCCTTCAGCTTTATTTCTATCGTAATCCTGCATTCTAAACCAATGCAGAACTTTTGCTTTAGCACGGGATGTTTTCAAATAATTCAGATGGGGATTAATCCAGTCTCTTGATGGGCGCTCATCTTTACCTGTTAATACCTCTACTTTGTCACCTGTTTTTAACTCATAGGTCAGAGGAACTATAGAGCCATTCACTTTAGCACCGCGGCAACGGTGTCCAATCTGACTATGTACATGGTAGGCAAAATCCAACGGTGTAACACCCTGGGGTAAATCCAATACATCCCCATCCGGAGTAAAGACATAAACTCTATCTTCAAGAAATTCAGTCTCAATTGCTTCCGACACACCACTCGAAGTTGCCATTTCTTTATGCCAGGCCAACACATCGCGTAGCCATTCAATTTTGCGTTCGTGGCTTTCTTTTTGTTGAACAGCCCCCTCTTTGTATTTCCAATGTGCAGCCACACCCATTTCAGCCAGATCATGCATTTGAAAAGTACGAATTTGTACCTCAAAAACACGGCCTTCTGGCCCTTCTACAGCAGTATGCAGCGATTGATAACCATTAGGTTTTGGATTGATTATATAGTCATCAAATTCCACTGGAACTTGTTTCCATAATGTATGCACCATGCCCAGTACTTCGTAGCATTGCTCCTTGCTTTCTACCAAAACTCTTACTGCTGTTGCATCATAAATTTCATCTAAAGAAACATTTTTTCGCTTCATTTTGCGGTAAATACTATGAATGTGTTTTGAACGACCATACACAGCAAAATGATGCGCACCAGTAGCCTTAATCTGCTTATTCAACTCCTCAACAATAAAATCAACATATTTGTCTCTTTCAAGGCGTTTGGCTTTTAACCCTTTTGCAATTGATTTGTAATCATCTGGATGCAGGTAGCGAAAAGCAAGATCTTCCATTTCCCATTTTATAGCCCCTATCCCCAAACGATTTGCTAAAGGCGCATAAATTTCCATTGCCTCGGTGGCAATTTGATGGCGCATTGCCTCAGGAAGTTGGCCAGAAGCTCTTAGCACACAAAGACGCTCCGCCAACTTAATCAATACTACACGTACATCATCAACCATCGCTAATAACATTTTGCGAACATTATCAATTTGATGCTTATTTTGTGGATATTTATTAAGAGCCTGCAAATTATGCATGGCACTCATTTTCTCAATACCTTTAACTAATTTGGCAATTGATGAACCGAGCTGCTCTTCCACATCATCCAGCGATAATTCTGCATAATGAACACTCTCAAAGATAATAGCTGCTGTCAGTGTCTCCTGATCAACCTCCAGATCAGCCAATACATCAGCCATTGCCAAACCTTGCTGCAAACAGGATACTCCAATTTCAGTAGCATGATCCTGCCCAGCCAGTTGGCTTAAAGTACAAGCATTACGAATGAGTTCCAAGTCCTGAAAATACCCTTTACTTGCTAACTGATGTAGCCATTGTTCGACGTCAATACCACTATCTGTCGTCCAGGGAGTATCTTCTTTAACTTTAACCATTGTTGCTTATCCTTTCTCAAATAAAGCGATGGACTCCACATGTGCTGTATGTGGAAACATATCCATAACGCCAGCTGAATGTAATCGATATCCTTTTTGATTCACTAAAATATCAGCATCTCTCGCCAAAGTGGCAGGATTGCAAGACACATAAACAATTCGTTGCGGCTTAAATTTATCAATTTGCTTTACAATTTCTAAAGCACCAGAGCGGGGTGGATCTAGCAAAATTTTAGTAAACCCATAGGGTAACAAAGACGTCAAGGCTTCAGTGTCTTCCAAATTAGCACAAAAAAACTCAGTGTTAGCCAAACCATTCGCTTTAGCGTTCATCTGAGCTCGGGAGACCATGGTATCGCTTCCTTCTACACCTACAACTTTTGCACAATGCCTAGCAAGCGGTAACGAAAAATTACCTAAACCACAAAACAAATCCAACACCACATCATCTGGCGCCAACGCCATGAGTTTCAGCGCTTGCGCAACCATCAGTTGATTTAGACCCGCATTGACTTGGGTAAAATCAGTCGCATGAAATTGAAACTGGATGTCTTCTTTAGATAAAGTATAGGTTAAAAACTCATTACCTCCCTGCGGATAGAAAAGCATTACACTGTCAGGTCCACCGGGTTGTAAAAAAATACGGAAATCCGTGTTTTCCCCAAATTGACGAATTTTTTCCTCGTCAGCAGTGCTCAAAGGCGACAGGTTACGAAAAATGAGTGCTACCTCCTCATCACCTGCAGCCACTTCGATCTGCGCAATACTATTTGGATCATCGAGAGAATCAATAAGCGCACGTAAATTCACTATTTGTGCGTCAATTTTTGCATTCATCACCGGACATTGGTTAATTTCGGTAATATAACGGGGATTATTTTTCTCCCTAAACCCTACTAAAGTAGAACCTTTTTTTTCTACATAGCGTACGCTTAAGCGAGCCTTGTTGCGATAGTGCCAACTTTGACTAACAAGAGGAGGCAGAATCATCTCTGGCTCACAATGACCAATACGGCGTAGTAAATCAAGCAATAAGACTTCCTTTTCATGAATTTGAGCTCGCTCATCCAGATGCTGCAGGGAACAACCACCACATAAGGAATAGTGTGCGCAACGCGGTTCAGCACGTAGAGTTGAGGCTGCAACGAGTTCAACAATTTTTCCTTCATCAAAATCACGTTTAACTCGCGTATATTGAAAAGTAACTCGTTCTCCGGGAAGAGCGCCTTGGATGAACGTTGTTTTACCGTTAATTCTCGCGATACCTCGGCCATCATGACTGAATTTTTCTATATCAGCGGTTTGTACCTCTGCAGGTAATCGTTGGCGTCTTTTACTCATGACTCTAATCTCTTAACTACTTCATTATTTCCACAAAATTGGAATGAAAAAACAGGCTGTCTTGAAAATCAATGGATAATTTACAAAGCGGCCAAAAACCTTTCAACATCCTGTTTTGATAATTCCATAAAATTACCCCTTGCGAGTGAACGTGGCATTGTTAAATGCCCATAACGGATACGTATCAAACGGCTAACTTCAACACCTTGCGATTGCCATAAACGCCGTACTTCTCTATTGCGTCCCTCTGTTAAAACAACATGGTACCAACTATTAGTCCCTTCTCCTCCCCTAAACTCAATTCGTTTAAATTGAGCAACACCATCTTCTAAATCAACGCCTTTTAACATGGCATTAATAGCTTCAGCGCTGACTTGACCATGCACACGCACCGCATATTCTCTTTCCAATCCAAATTTTGGATGCATTAAACGATTGGCCAGCTCACCGTCATTAGTAAAAATCAGCAGACCGGAAGTATTAATATCTAAACGACCAACCTGAACCCAACGCCCTTGCTTTAAATAGGGTAAACGATCAAAAACCGTTTTCTCATGTTTAGGATCATGCTTGCTGGAAATTTCTCCAACAGGTTTGTGATAAATAAGTATTCTTGTTTTGGATTGTGATTTGAGAGGATTAGCAATGACCTTTCCCTTCACACTGATTTTATCGTCTGCGTTGGCCACATCACCTAATTTAGCCACCACGCCATTGACATGGATCAATCCTTGCTCAATCCAACGCTCCATCTCTCTTCGCGAGCCAATACCTGCTTGACTTAATATTTTTTGTAAACGTTCACTCATTATTAAACACACTCTTCGTCTAAGGCTTCAACAGGCGCTATCACTAAAGGGACATTGATTTCCTGTAAAGCCGGTAATTCATTCAGGCTGGCTAAATTAAAGTAATCGAGAAAATTCTTCGTCGTAACATAGACTGCTGGTTTGCCTGGCACATCACGATGTCCGGCTACTCTAATCCACTCCCGTTCCAGCAATGTTTTTAGAATCGGACTACTAACAGCAACACCACGAATATCTTCAATATCAGCACGGGTTACTGGCTGTCTATAAGCAATAATCGCCAGAGTTTCCAGTAAAGCCCGTGAATATTTAGCTGGTTTTTCAGCATATAAACGGCTGACCCAAGTACTGTACTTTACCTTGGTTTGTAGACAATACCCACTCGCCAAACATTTTAACTCTATCGCGGTTTTTTGGTAGTCATCAGCCAACTCCGCTAAAACGGTATTTAACTGCTCTCGACTGGGTTTTTCCCAGTCTTCAAAAACCGCTTGTAACTGTTCTATAGTCAAAGGATTACCCGCATTCATCAAGAGCGCTTCTACCACCAGTTTAAGTTCATTTTCATTCATGATGAGCAGCCTGTATATAAATGGGTGCATAAGCACTGGCCTGACTAATCAGCAATAACGATTGGCGTGCCAACTCCAAAATAGCCAGAAGTGTTACCGCCAGCCCCATTCGTCCTTCTTTCTGGTTAAACAAGTGCGTAAAGGATACCACTCCTTCCTGCTGTAGTCTCTCCAATACAATCCCCATTCGCTCCCTGACAGACAAAGGCTCACGCACTATTTGGTGATGGCTCAGGTGGTTTTGTCGTTTCATTAAATCTCGCATGGCCGCTGTTAAAGCTGCAAGCTCTACATCAGGATGGATTATTGTTCGCTCAATCAGTTCCGAACTAATCGAAAAACGAAAAACGTCACGCTCACAACGAGCCAAGGTATCTAATTGCAACGCTGCATTTTTAAACTGCTCATAGGCCTGGAGTTTTCTAACCAACACAAGTCGCGGATCTTCTTCACTTTCCTCGTTTTCGTTGAGCGTTGGTGGCAACAATAAACGTGATTTTATTTCTGCAAGCATTGCCGCCATTACTAAATAATCTGCCGCCAATTCCAAGCGGTGTGCTTCCATAAGCTGGATATACTGCATGTACTGTTGGGTAATATGAGCAATCGGAATATCTAAAATATCAATATTCTCCCGCCGTATCAGATATAATAGCAAATCCAGCGGTCCAGAAAATGACTCCAACAATACTTCCAACGCATCTGGGGGAATAAACAAATCTGCCGGTGCCTCAATAACAGGTTTACCCGCTACAATGGCAAGTACAGAAGAAGATTCTGCCGACAAATCCGCCTCCATCAATAGTCCAACCCCATGACTTCACGAACATCTTCTAACGCTTTAGTTGCTTCTTCTCGAGCTGCTTCACTACCTTCAGCAACAATCCTCTTTACTGACCCCAAATCCGACTCATACTCTCTGATGGCTGCTTGAATGGGTTGTAATTCTTGCCTGACAGAATCAATTACCGGCCGTTTACAATCAATACAACCTATACCAGCCGAACGACAGCCAGTTTGCACCCAATCTTTTACCGTCTCGGAGGAATATATTTTATGAAATTGCCAAACCGGGCACTTTTCCGGCTCGCCGGGATCAGTACGTTTAACACGGGCAGGATCGGTTGGCATGGTTAAAATTTTCTTCTCAACCTGCTCTGGCTCTTCGCGTAAACTAATAGTGTTATTGTAAGATTTCGACATTTTCTGCCCATCTATACCAGGCATTTTTGAGGTTTCCGTTAATAAGGGTTGCGGCTCAGGTAAGATTATCTTTCCAGAACCATCCAAATAACCAAGCAACCGTTCCTTATCCCCGATCGAGAGATTATGCTGATTCGCTAACAAAGCTTTTGCCGTGTTTAAAGATTCATGACAACCGTCTTGTTGGAATTCTTTCCGCAATTGACTGTAGAGCTTGCCATTTTTTTTACCCATTTTTTTTATAGCTTCATGCGCTAACGCTTCAAAATTAGGTTCACGACCATAGATAAAATTAAACCGGCGGGCGATTTCGCGTGTTAATTCAATATGAGCAACCTGGTCTTCACCGACGGGAACATAATCCGCTTTATAGAGTAAAACATCTGCACTTTGCAAAAGGGGATATCCCAGAAAGCCATAAGTCGCTAAATCTTTATCATGTAGTTTAGCTTGCTGATCTTTGTAGGTTGGCACACGCTCAAGCCATCCCAAAGGAGTGATCATTGATAATAAAAGATGTAACTCAGCGTGCTCAGGTACCCAAGACTGGATAAAAATTTTCGATAAACTTGGATTAAGGCCACAAGCTAACCAATCGACCACCATGTCCCATAAAATAGTTTCTATAAAACCAGGTTCGTCGTAACGTGTCGTTAAACCATGCCAATCGGCCACAAAGAAATAACAGTCATATTGATGTTGTAACTTAAGCCAATTCTTCAGGACACCGTGATAATGCCCCAAATGCAAGCGGCCACTGGCACGCATTCCCGATACGACTCGTTTATTAGGACTGAATAAAGCTGACATCTAAATCCTTAACTATTTAACAAAACTATTAAATGTATCCTCAAATTAAAATACCCAAATGGAATAAATTTAAGGCTAATTATCTAAAAGGCTCTGGATCACCTCTTCCTTCACGCAATACAACCGGGTAATCACCTGTTAAATCAACTACGGTAGTTGGTTGGTATCCACAATTACCGCCATCGATGATTAAATCAGTCTGATTACCAAGCAAATCTTTAATCGCCTCTGGCTCACCTAGAGGAGCTGTGGCTCCAGGCAATATCAAGGTCGTACTCATTAAAGGTGTTTCAAGGCACTCAAGTAACGATAAGGTAATGTTATTTTCAGGGACCCGTAAGCCTAAGGTCTTGCGTTTGGGGTGTAACATCAACCTTGGAACTTCATGAGTCGCATTCAAAATGAACGTATAAGAACCTGGTGTAAATGCTTTAAGCAAACGAAAAATTGAATTTGAAACTTTTGCATAAGTACCTAATTGCGACAAATCTCGGCAGACCAATGTCATGTTATGATTTTTATCTAACTGGCGCAAACGTCTAATTCGCTCCAGAGCTGCCTTATTGCCTAATTTACAGCCCAAAGCATATCCTGAATCAGTGGGATAAACCAGGATCCCCCCCTCTTCAATGATGGACGCCGCTTGCCTCAATAAGCGCGACTGTGGATTATCAGGATGAATTGCAAAAAACTGACTCATAAACGCCCCTGTTAAAGATTCCATTGTTGCCATATAGGTGTACAGTTTACCGGTAGTTGTTGCTGTCTTCCAAGAGAAATACGCGATAAAGTATCACCATGATAATCTGAACCTGTTGAGGCACACAGCTGAAAACGTAAACACAGCCCAAGCATTTCTTGTATTTGTGTTACTGTCATTTCCCCTGACACAATCTCAAGTCCAGTGCCACCGGCCATTTTAAAAGCTATAATCAATTCTTGCAGCCGTGTACGTGTTAAGGAATATTTTAGGGGATGAGCCAGTACCGCCTGCCCCTTGGCTTGCATAATTCCTTCCACAGCCTCAGTCAGACTAAGCCAGGGGGTTGCTACATAGGCCGGTTTCCCTCTGCCAAGATAGCGTTTGAACGCAGTTTGCCTATCAGGGACTAACCCTTCGTCAACAAATAATTGTGCGAAATGCGGTCTACCAATTCGTTCATGACCAGCAAGTTTACAGGCTTTTATATAGGCATCATCAATCCCACAAATTTTCATTTGCTCAGCTATTTGCAAAGCTCGTCCAATACGACTTTCGTTTTGCTGTCTTATCAGCTTTAAAATGTTGTCGTCATCAGGGGAAATATTTAAACCCACAACGTGAATATCATATTTTTTCCAACGAACGCTAAGCTCAATACCATTAATAATGGTAAGAGACAGATTGCGTGCTGCCCTATGCAGCTCATCCAAACCAGACATCGTATCGTGATCAGTCAAAGCCAGCATTGTGATGTTAGCTTCAACGGCTTTTTTTACTAGTGCAGCGGGAGTAAGCATTCCGTCCGAAAAATTACTGTGACAATGTAAATCAATCATAGCTGGTTGGATAATGGGGATTTAGGTTAATTAAAAAACAAATTATTTATATAGTATACCTGATGAAAAGAAAAAATTGTTATTTATGTTGGCTCCAATTATAGTGGGATCAACTTAATCCAAGACTACAAGGGTTTTATGGTTATTATTTTAGTTGAAGATAATCCAGTTAATCAATCGATTATGAAGAAGATATTAGAAAGCAATGTCAAGAATGCCCTTGTGAAAGTGATTGGGAGTGGTGAAGAAGCGGTTAAGTTTTTTAATAACAAGGCCAATCTCCATTTTAATTTAATTATTCTCGATGGCAATTTAGGAAGTAAGGCCATCAATGGCCCTCAAGTCGCGGAGGCAATCGTTAAGACAGAGATAGATGCCCCCATAGCGTTATGGACTGATGACAAAGCTATGATAGAAATCATGGAAGAAGTTTTTGGCAGAGCACTTCCGCATTTAGATAAAAGTCCAATTAACAAAAGTAATATCATTAATGTGGTCAAAAGTATTTTGGAGCCAACGACTGAACCTACAGCACAGAGACGTATGACTTGGTAATCATCGAATCAGCTGGTTAAAAAATGTCTTGAAATTCAAAGCAGCTTGCGAACTAACCAGTTTATGCACTATTCTTAACATATGCAGAACAAACCTTTAATACAGCATTGAGTAGTACACTACAAAGCGAAAAAGTTATATTTCCTCATTTAAGCTCACAGCAACTGGCAAATTTGTGTGGCGTATTGCATGAAAATATCAATCTGTTGGAAAAACATTTTAATGTGACCATAAAAATCGGTCATGATGGATGCGTTTTATATGGACATTCAACTCCCAGCCTGCATCAGGTGAAACAGCTTATTAAACAGCTGCAACAACTAACTAATCAACCAATACCTGTTGAATTAATAAACTCCCTATTAAACCATAAGGCACCGCAAACCATGATGACCCATTCGATAAAACTCAATCGTAAGACCATACAACCACGAAATAGTAAACAAGCTGATTATCTTCAAAGCATCAATACCCATGACATTATTTTTGCCGTGGGTCCTGCCGGTACTGGTAAAACTTATCTGGCCGTCTCCAAAGCAATAGAATGCTTTGAGAAAGGTGAAGTGCAGCGTCTTGTTTTTGTTAGGCCTGCTGTGGAGGCCGGTGAAAAACTGGGTTTTTTGCCTGGTGATCTTGTTGAGAAAGTCCTACCCTATCTTCGTCCTATTTATGATGCACTTTATGAAATGATCGGTTTTAAAGAAACACAGAAACTTATCCAAACCGATATTATTGAAATCCTTCCTCTGGCCTTTATGCGTGGTAGAACGCTCAATGAAGCCTTTATTATTCTTGATGAAGCCCAAAACACCACCATTTTACAAATGAAAATGTTTCTAACACGTATGGGTTTTGGTTCTAAAGCAGTCATTACAGGCGACATGACTCAGATAGATTTACCCAAAGGAACCGATTCAGGACTGCCTCATGCAATTAAACTCTTGGCAGATGTCCCTGAAATTAGTATACACACTTTCACTAGCCGTGAAGTGGTGCGACATCCTTTAGTTTCTCGCATTGTTGATTGCTATGATAAAATTACCAAGGATAAAAAATAATGGCATACCACATTGACTTACAAAATGCTTGCGATGACCCGATTCCAGTTAGTGACGAAAAGCTTATTTCCTGGGCCGAATTACCACTTATTGACCACCTGCAAACAGCTGAATTAACAGTGCGTCTAGTTGATGATAAAGAAATGACCCAACTAAATCATGCTTACAGACAACAAAACAAAGCGACCAATGTACTTGCTTTCCCTAGTGCTATTCCAGCTGGCGTTGAGCTTGAATATCCCTTGCTTGGCGATGTCATTATCTGCCCATCGGTTTTACGGGCAGAAAGTATTGAGCAAGATAAACCCCTGGCAGAGCATTGGGCACATATTATCATTCACGGGGTCTTGCATTTATTAGGTTATGACCATATTCAAGAGAGTGATGCTGAAGTCATGCAAGCCACCGAAATTAAATTGCTTGCCAAACTTGGTTTTTCTAATCCTTATCACATAGAGGGTAGCCATATTGAGTAAAGAGGATGATACTGGTTCATGGTTTATGCGCTTAAGGCAATTTTTACAAGTTGAGCCACAAAATAAAGAGGAGTTAATTAGTTTGCTGCGTGATGCTCACGCTCGCTCACTAATCGATTCAGAAACCTTAAGCATGATAGAGGGCGTTATTCAATTTGCGCAAATGCGAGTACGAGATATTATGCTGCCTAAAAACCAAATGACTTGCATTTCCCAAGACGATGAATTGAAAGATATCATTGATACCGTTACCAGTTCAGGCCACTCTCGCTTTCCAGTTACCGGAGACAATAAAGACGAAATTATTGGTATCCTGCATGCAAAAGATTTACTTCGTTATCAGGCTGAGCGAACAACCGACTTCGATTTACACGATATTATCCGCTTCACCACTTTTGTACCAGAAAGCAAGCGACTGGATTTATTACTTAGCGAATTTCGTAATAATCGGAATCATATGGCAATTGTTGTTGATGAATATGGTGCTGTAAACGGCTTTGTCACGATTGAAGATATTATTGAACAAATAATTGGCGATATTGAAGACGAATTTGATATCGATGAAGAGGCATATATCAAAGCACATGGGGATGCTTATTATATTGTGAAAGCACATACCCCCATTGAAGAGTTTAATGAGCAGCTAGAAGCTAATTTTAGCGATGAAAACTACGATACCATTGGTGGTATTGTCATGAGTACTTTTGGCTATTTACCTAAACGAGGTGAAGCGATTACAATTAATGAGTTTGAATTTAAAGTTATTAATGCAGACTCCAGACGTATTAAGCTACTTGCCTGTTTTGATAAACGTAAGCAGCAACAAAGACATAATGTCAAGGACAACTAAGTAATGAATAACAACATCTTGATTGTAGATGACGATACGGAACTTACCGATTTGTTAGTCCAGTATTTAGAGCCGGAAGGTTTCCATGTTGTCTGTGTTCATGATGGCGAAAGTGCCGTAAAAAAAGCACTGAACCAGGCATTTGATGCAATCATTTTAGATGTCATGCTCCCCAAATTAAACGGTTTTGAAGTGTTAAAAGCAATACGGGAGCATTTGCAAACGCCAGTTTTGATGTTAACTGCGCGTGGCGATGATATTGATCGTATTGTTGGACTTGAAATTGGTGCTGATGATTATTTACCCAAGCCCTGCAACCCCCGTGAACTGGTCGCAAGATTACGCGCCATTCTGCGACGAACTCAAAAAATCCCCACGCAAAGACCCATTATTGAACATCAAGGGATTCTTGTTGATTGCTCAAAACGGCTAGCGACTCACAATGGCGAGCCCATGGACTTAACTAACGCCGAATTTAATATTTTGGAAATGTTAATTAAATCACCAGGGCAGGCTTTCTCAAAAGAAGAATTAACAGAATATGCATTAGGTAGAAAATATACTGCCTATGATCGCAGTATTGACGTTCACATTAGTAACTTACGCAATAAACTAGGTGATAATCAAGCTGGAGAACCGTTTGTTAAAACCGTTCGTGGCTTTGGGTATATGTTTAATGCTTAGACTGTATTGGAAAATCTTCCTTTCATTTTGGTTAGCAACCATTTTAATCATTATTACCACTGCCTGGGTAACGAGTGAAATTGCTCAGAAATCATCAATACCAGCCCGCGAACGAGTCTTTATGGATAGTTACGCCAATGCAGCAGTAGCCACCTTTGAGTCAGGCCAACATTTAGCTTTGAAAAAATGGCTCAATAGAACTGGTGTATCCAGACATATGACCTTGTATTTAATTAGCAGTACAGGCGAGATTATTGGTAGTGCAACCCCACCAGAAATAGTTAAACATATTTCTGCCAATTTGGTAGACGAACAATTGGATGATGGACTACTCAAATTCGGTGATATTATAGTCAGCCACGAGATTCTTTCTACATCAGGAAGGGCTTATCGGCTGGTAGCAGTTAGTACCAAACCACTGGCTCATTTTGTGGAAATTCCATGGGCTGGCCTGACGATACGCTTAACCATCGCAATTTTTATTAGCGGCCTTATTTGCTATCTTTTATCCATTTACCTAACTCAACCTTTACAGTCCTTAAGAATGGCAGCGCAATCAATAGCGACAGGCAAATTAAACACACGCGTTGGCCGCTTCAAAGGCCATTACCGTGATGAAATTGCTGAATTAAGTGGTGAATTCGATAGTATGGCCGAACAATTGGAAACCATTGTTAATTCCAAAGAGCGTTTATTACAAGATATTTCTCATGAATTACGCTCGCCGTTAGCCCGTTTACAAATCGCCATCGAATTGGGAAGGAAAAAAGCATCTCAGTTGGCTGAAGTTGAATTCAACCGTATGGAAGTTGAGTGTTTGCGGTTAAATACACTCATAGGAGAAATTCTGGAGTTTGCAAGACTGGATAAATCCTCAAGCCAGTTAAATAGAACGGTTGTCAATTTATCTGATTTACTCAACCAGATTATTGAAGATGCTAATTTCGAGCTTAGAAATACCCAATCAGGAGTGATACTACGCAAATCACAAGAGTATAAGCTCTTTCTGGATGAGCGATTAATTCATCGGGCTATTGAAAATATCATACGGAATGCACTTCGTTATGCAGCACCTGAGCCAAAGGTCATTGTTTCATTACAACGCAATGAAACCAACTCGGAAATCCATATTAACATTGAAGATAATGGTCCCGGTGTTCCAGAAGAACAATTAGAGCGTATTTTTAATCCATTCTACCGAGTTGACACATCGAGAGAAAAGAAAACAGGCGGCTATGGCCTTGGCTTAGCAATTGCACAACAAGCCATTAAATTGCATCATGGTAATATACAGGCAATGAATCGCAAGGAAGGCGGACTACTGGTAAGAATTAGCTTACCACTTTTGGAAAACCAATTACCTGCTTAGATTTTTTCCAATAACAATCCATTATAACCAATGGCGCTATCCAGCACGATTTTAAGTACCACGATTGGTTAATCCTCTTCACTGGCTCTATATGATTGGATATAATTTGCATCGGATAGAAGGGGTTAGTTTTTTCTGCTTAAAATTACCAATCAAAGACCCAGTTCTGAAATAAACAGCTTAAAGAATTTTTGTATCAAATTCTCAAAAGATAGAGGGGCCAAGCAGTGAGCCATGCCGAAAAACTTAATAAAGCCAGCACTGCCTTTTTCTTTGCCGGATTTGCGGTATCAAAACTACATCATACCCCTTTTATTGTGCTGGCAACTCTGTCAAATCTTGCTTCACTTTTTTTATATGCTATTGCCTATTGTCTCTGGTTTCTTGCAAGCCGACTGTATCCTGATTATCCACGTAAAGCGCAATCTTGGTATGGATTTACTGAATTTAAAAACCAACACATCATTGCTGTCATCCTGGGTATAGCAGCAATAATCAGTTGCGTGGCAGCGCTCAGCATGCCTTTAGCCATTATCCCGGCCACCTGGCTTTTTGCTTCTAGTAACAGTATCTGGTGTATTAGTGAGTATCATAAAAAACAGAGTCTACCTATTTCTGAAAAAGATTATTCAGTCAGCCTACAAACGGCCTACTTGCGCTATGCAATCACTACGACGGCCTTATCTTTTCTTACCGCATTAGACACTACCCTTGTTATTTTTTTCCCAGCAGAGGCAGTGCTAATACTGACTTTTTCCTCTGTTGCTGGTGTTGGCCTGGGAGCATTGGCAATTTATTTTCTGACAGATTATATCTACCGTAAACAGGCCTCTGATGGGATAGATATGAGTTATATCAAAATGATAAACCCGTTTAATCTCCTAAGTGACCAGTCACCTCAAGCGCAGCCACGCCCATCTCACGAGGTCGCGCACTTCCCTCCTGTTTTAGCAACCAAGCTTCCTGTGGAGATCTCTGCTAGTCACAGCCAGTCTATGGATGTCTCTTCAACCCCAAACTCTTGTTGTTTGTTTTAAGCAATGATTGAAAGCAGCGCCAATATAATATGAATAAACATTGAATAAATATTAATCTAACCATCCTTATTTTAATTCTATTGACCAAAATATAACAAGAAAATTACGAATAGATCACTTATAATCGCAATAATAAGCTCACGACTTGTCAGGTCAAAGGATAATGAGTATAGTTTGCAGGCTGTTTCAGGAGTAATTAATACATGAGCGAGCTAACAAAATCGATGATTGAGCACGCAAAGCAAGTCTTGGGTCGGGCTTATGCGCCCTACTCCAATTTTAAAGTAGCTTCTTGCTTATGCAGTGAGGATGATCGGTTTTTCTCTGGTGTTAATGTTGAAAATGCTTCTTATGGGCTATCCATTTGCGCTGAATCATCAGCCATTTGCCAAATGGTGGCTGCAGGTATACAAAAAATCAAATCAATCGTTGTACTAAATAACCAAAATACCCTATGTCCACCATGCGGAGCATGCCGCCAGCGGATAGCTGAGTTTTCAGCTCCCGATGCCTTGATTCATCTTTGCAATAGTGAAACAGTAATAAAATCAATGTCAATCGGGGAATTACTGCCTGAAGCCTTCAAATTTAAGCCTTAATCTGGAACAAATATGACGAAATCGAACCTTACTTCAGCCCATTTAGCGGCAGAAAAAATTAAACAACAAGTACCTAGCTTTAAACCAACGATAGGCATCGTGCTGGGCTCAGGTTTAGGCAGTTTCGCTGAGCAATTAGATGATGCTGTAACAATCAGTTACGACGAATTACCTGGATTCCCCAAAATAACTGTGCATGGGCATGGCGGCAATTTAGTAGTGGGTTACTTATCTGGTATTGGTGTGGTTTGTTTGCAGGGACGTGCTCATAGCTATGAAGGCGATCATCACGATACTGTTAAAACTTATGTACGAACCTTACGCTTACTTGGTTGCAGCCATTTTATGGCAACCAATGCATCAGGCTCTCTACGTGAAGACGTCGGGCCTGGTGAACTGATGCTGATTACTGATCACATTAACATGCAACCTGGAAATCCTTTGGTTGGACCTAATGACGATGAATTCGGCTCTCGCTTTTTCCCTCTGGACAATGCCTATGATCAAGGTATGCGTGATAAATTGTTACAAATTGCCCATAAAGAAAATATTGCTTTAAACCAAGGCGTTTATCTTTCCGTCTTAGGTCCAAATTATGAAACTGCGGCTGAAATTAGGGCTTTTCGTATTATGGGAGCGGATGCCGTGGGCATGTCGACTGTGCCTGAAGTATTGGTTGCCAATCATTGTGGTATGAAAGTAGCCGTCATTGCTACCATTACCAATTATGCCACCGGCCTTTCACGCACAAGCCATAGTCATGAAGCCGTTGTATTAATGGCTTCTAAAGCAGCAGAAAAATTAAATAGACTTGTGAAACAGTTTATTGCGGAGCTGGCGTGAGTCTCGAAACAGAATTTTTACTGACGCTAGGTGAGTTAAATGAAATCTTGCGTCAGCAACCTATTGCCAATTCAGAGGTAATTCCTCTCCTTGATTTAACCCTTCTGGATGAAACGGCTGGCTATGAAGAGCTTTACTCTTTAGGTAAAAAAGCGAATTTACATCAAGTTGCCGCGGTCTGTGTATTGCCAGAACAACTGGAAATAATCCGCCATATAACGACAGTTAAATTAGCCACCGTAGCCAACTTTCCCACAGGAAGTCAACCTCACAAAGAAGTTTTAGCAGCAATCGAAAAAACGATCATTAACACTAAAGTCGATGAAGTTGATTATGTATTTCCCTACCAGGATTATTTGGCAAAAAAAACCTCTTCTGCCTTAACCCAGTGCCAGCAAGTCTACCAACTATGCCAACAGGAAAATATCCTCTTTAAAGTCATTTTGGAAACAGGAGCGTTACCGTCAATGGAATTTATCTATGATCTCAGTACTGAGATCATTAACAATGGTTGTGATTTCCTGAAAACCTCAACCGGGAAAATTGCTCAGGGGGCAACCCCTTCTGCTGCTTTTGCCATGTTAAAAGCAATTAAAGACAGTAAAGCGTCCTGCGGTTTAAAAGTCTCAGGAGGTATAAAACAGCCTGAGCAAGCCTACACGTATATGGCACTGGCTAGCCTTGTGCTCGCCCATAATTTAAACAAATCCTGGTTTCGTATCGGTGCCAGCGGCCTTCTGGATGTACTGCTCAACCAAAATTCAATACCACATAATCGGCATGAATAGCTCTCCTCTTTACTGCCAAACAACCTCTAACAGTAATAATTCAAAATAATAGCCAACCACATCAGAGCACCATACCAATTATTGGAGGAAAAAGCC
Organism: Legionella donaldsonii; assembly: GCF_900452385.1. Lineage (NCBI taxonomy): Bacteria > Pseudomonadati > Pseudomonadota > Gammaproteobacteria > Legionellales > Legionellaceae > Legionella > Legionella donaldsonii. Next base: position 1,845,770 of record NZ_UGOA01000001.1, read on the forward strand.
TGCAAGCATTGAGCAGACTGGCGTTTGGCAATTAACTTTTGTTGGTAACCCAACAAAAAAGCAGCAAGCAACCAGCAATAAAAAAAGGGCCAGAAATTATTTAATCTGATAGCTAAAAATAACCACAAACCATGAAACACTATCTGCAAAATGCCAATAATAATGCGATCGTAATCAGCAAACAAAATAGCAGTTGATTTTACTCCTATACGCAAATCATCTTCACGATCCACCATCGCATACTGGCTGTCATAGGCAACAATCCACATAAAATTAATAATTAATAAATAAAACATCATGCTATCAGGCACTTTTCCTGATGCAGCATAAGCCATCGGAATCCCCATAGAAAAAGCGACTCCCAATACTAATTGCGGTCCTTGAATAAAACGTTTACAAAATGGGTATAAAAACGTAATAAAAACAGCAAATAAAGCATAATAAAAGCACTGCTTTGGCAGTTGCAACAGTATCATTAGTGCGGCAAACAATAAAATAAATAACAGTACAAAGGCCTCTATCAAACTGACTTCGCCAGAGGTCAGAGGCCTCCTTTGTGTTCGTTCAACATGCAAATCGATGTGGCGATCGGCAATGTCATTAATAACACAACCAGCTGCACGCATTAGCACAGTACCGCATAAAAACAAAACAATCAGTTCTAACGAAGGATGGCCCTGATTAGCTATCCATAAAGCCCAGGCTGTAGGCAACCATAACAACAAAATGCCCACCGGCTTATGGAAGCGCATTAATCTTAGGTAACTCCCTTTCAATTGATGCTCCTTAATAAGCCAGGTAATAATACTTCCAAAAGATAAAAAGGGGATTTTTCAGCAATAGTAAAAACGGATAAACGCGACCAAAGCTCTGTCTTTTGACTACCAAGATAAGGTTGTAACCAATAATACTCCAGGGATTGTTGGTTAATTGCGTAGTGAATCATTTGCTCTCGACATACCTCAACTTCACTGAAAACAAGGTCACCTAAGGATTCATATTGTAATCTTGCAAAAAATGCAGGAGTCGTTTGATACGACAATTCAGGAATGATAGTACGGGCAAACCAGCAAGGATTTTGCTCTGCTAGCATGATTATGTCACGATGCATGACCAGGCTGGTTTGTAAGCCCAACGTAAATTTGTCCCACCAGTTTGGCCTCACCCAATGTTGCTTAAGTACTTCAAGTCGCGCCTCACCGGCGTCGCTTCTAAGTTTAGCAGTCAACGACAATTGGTGTTTAAGCCAGCACTCTATCTCTGCAGGGGGGGTACTTAGGGTATTTAATAAATTATCAGCTTTAATTAACATTCTTAATCAATAAATGGGTTCAGCCTAACTATTTGATGGATTATAACATTAGTGACAAGGAAGAATGTAATAGCTTATTCAGCAAGAAAAAACGGCGGTATCAAACCGCCGCTCAGAATTTAAATTATTACTACGGCTAAAATTAAGGTTCTTTCACAAGGGCTGTAGGTAAATCAGCAAACATAGCTTGCAGATTTTTGTACCCCATACTCTCCAAATTTTTATTTATGACCTCTTGGAGGTCTCCTACTACATGACCTGTATAGGCTTCATTAACTAAAAAATCCGTATCAATACGACTATGTTGTGCTGCCTTTAAGGCATTTTCAAGAAGAACAGCCGCATGAATCTTATTTTTTACAGCATTTAGTGCCGACGGATCAAAGAGGCCATTTACTCTTTCTCTTGACAAGTTTCGAACCTGTCCCCTTAAATCGCTAATGAGTTTTTCAACATCTTTTATAAAGTCATCCAAAAGAGTTTCTTTATCTTTAACCTGAGTCGCTGAAACAGAAACAACTGGTGTTTTCTCTACTTTTTTAGCTTGAGGATTCCTCAATTCGTTTGCGAAAGCGTCTAAGTCGGCTTTTACGGTTTCGAGCGCGTCTTTGGAGCCCTTTCCACTACTAATCGCTATAGCTATTTGCCCTTGTATCTTAGCAATGTGATCAAGCACGCCACGAATATAAATATCTCGAGCACCAGACTCCACTAAAGTGGGGCTTTGCGCTATTTCATCAATAAACTCGCGGGTTCTGGCAATAGTCGTCTCTATTTCTTTTGCGAACTCCTTCGTTCCTTGCGCCCGCAATACCTCCTCAGCATTTGCATAGGCAAACATCGTTCCACGATTAGCAGTCCTCGTTAAAAACTCTTCCGCTTCGTCTCTGATAAGCAGACTTGGAGTAAGAGCAGCACGAGGATTATAAGCCTGAACAGAATCATAAGCCAAGTCGGTCATAATAGCTTTTGTCACATCGGTAACAGCAGCTACAGAGCAAGGTATACCAAGTGGATTTGTCATTTGTTTATCACCGCTGGCGTCAACAAATAGAGCTTGGTTTAACGCATTATTAAAGACCACTTGTGGATCAAGATGTAGTTTTTCTTTCACAAATTTTTCAACAGCTGAGCGTACTCCCTTTTTAACATGCTGGTTATTGGGATCAGCTAAACTTGCCAATTGCTTGATTAATAAAGTCCTGTAGACGATAAATGCTTCGCTCAACTGATAAGGCGTCTCGAGAGTTGCTTTTTCATCATGCTTTAAAAGCGATAAGAGGAATTCATAAGAACTATCTAGATAATCTTGAACATTCCCGCCATTGATTTTGTTTTCAATCCGATCTTCCTCACTATCCACCTTTAAACCAAGAATAGCTCGATAGGTTGCATCACCAGTTAAGATGCGTGGATTACCTTTAGCAATCAATTCCTCATTAAATTCATAAGCTGCTTTTAATACCACTTTAAGGGGATGGCTTTCATCATTTTGTCTGACATCCTTCTTAACGATAGGGGCTAACTTTCTGGCGAGTTCCAAGTCCTGTACAGAACCACCCAATTGCCCGGTATAAAAATCAACCAAATAGGGGGGTAATGCTCCCATTGTTACAGGAACAATGGCAACAATTTCCAGAACTTGTTGTCTGATTTTTGCTTTCAATTCAAATTTTTTGATAAAACCCTGATTTTTCTCATCATTTAAATAGGCAGTTGTATCACTAATAAAACCTCTTAGCTCATCTCCGCTACCAAGCAAGCTATCTTGCATTAACTCGGTCTGCTCCACTGCTTTACCAATGATTCGACGATGATTCTCCGCCAAATCAATTTCGCTTTGTTTGGAGTGACGATAGCGAGACGCTTGTTCTCTGTACCAAGAGTCACTTGAGCCAACCGCAGCATAATTAGGTTTTGCTGCTAAACCAGGCAAGTTTCCTACAATAGTTCTCACAGACTCCAGGAAAGACTCCTCTTGATAGCTCCCTAATTGTGCAAGATCTTCTTGAGTCGTTTCTTTTACTTTTTGGATAACTTGTTGCAATCGTTCTATTTCGTGGTCAACAATATCAATGGTTTCTTCAATGGACTGACGATTTTTTGCATCACGCTTATAGTACAAACTGTCAATTCTAGTTACTGCGAAATAGCTTGCAACGGCAGTCACAGCAGCAGCAACCAAGGCAATACTTAAAATACCTAAAGTAATAGGCCCCCCAACAACCGCCGCAGCGACACCTAAAACCACAGTAGCAGCAATTAAACCACCCACTGTTGCTGTAAACGCTGGATAAGCAGCTAAGAAGCCAGGCTCATTCATTTGATGTTGCAAAAAGAGCATACTCTGAGTCATGAATTCAATTTGTAACTGCTGGGTAAACTCTTGTCTCTTTGCAGGATCCTCAAAGCAACTCTTGAACCAGCTAACTATTCTGTATTGGTTCAGTTCTTGCTGTATTTCTTGTTCTTTAATCTTATAAATGTCTTTAAAAGCTTCATTAAACGCTTCATTCAGTTGTTGTAGAAAATAGACTTCGATAGCTATATTTAAAGCTTCATCATCAATTTTGGAACCTTCAGGTAGTGTTTTTGCAAACTCTGCTCGCATGCTGGTATGAGTAAGACTATTCTCCAAACCAAGCAGTAAGCCTTCTCGTAAATGAAATAGTTTGACTATGTTACCTGCCAAAACGTCGTATTTTTCACCAAGACCAGCCTTACGCATTTCTGCCTGGAAGGTCTCAAAATCAGGTGCTGCCTCACCCTGATAAGATTTTTTCCAAAGATTATAAGTAATAAGGCCAACCCCAGCACCCAATCCAGCGCTGGCTGCACCAGTCAGCACATTTTGCACTCCAGCAAAAGGATTGATCATCCCGGTAAGAAAACCGCTTTTTGAAGTCAAAAATGTTGCCCCGCCAACACCCACACCGAGTAGAGCAGCTAAAGCACCACCACCCAGTTTGGCAAGAGTAGATAATTGAGCAATTGCACCCGTCAGATAATCTGTGGTTGTTTTCTTTTGTCCGTAGTGAACTAGAGCTTCAGCATAAGTCCTAATCTGCTTAACTTTTTCACCCTTGATTTTACCCTTTGACAAACTGTCAAGTTGGGTCAGCATATTTTCTTCTAAATATTTTTTATGATTTTCCTTGATAATTCGAAGGCCATCATCAACCGTTTGAAACTTGCGAGCCGGTCTCTTGGCTTTCAGTGAATCAAGCTCTTCACTTCTTTTCTTTTCATCAACCTTGGCTTGAACTAAGATCTCAAGATGTTCTTTTATTTGTGATAATTTAGCTAATTGTTCGTTACATGCTTTTTTTGGAAGAGCGAATTCCTTGTATGCCTTAACCAAATCACTACCGGTTGGAACAGTTAATAAACGCCCTAATGCTGCATCTGCAGTACTTGCTTCTCTTGTCAGACCTACATAAGGTGGTGTATTGTCAATATCAACACCATGTTCATGCTTTAAGGCATTAAGCAAAGTGTTAATTGGGTCAAGATATTGCTTCTTCTGAGCGTCAACTGTCTTTCTATAGCTAAGAATCGGTTGATATGCCTCTTTAATTTGTTCTATTCTTGCGACTATATTGCTTCTAGCCTTGATATAGTTCGGGAATATTTGTGCAAACTCTTCACTTGCTGTTTTATCCGCAGCATTAACTTCTATGTTTTGTAAAATCGTGTTATAGCCATTGTCCATCCAACCATCTACTGCAAACTGCTCAAATTCTTCTTGGGCTTGTCTTAATTGATTATCATTTTTCCAGGTTGCCGGATAGGTGGGGGCCTGTGTTTGTGCCTTAAGCGCAGCAACAAACTTTCTATAAGCACTTTCTTCTGAGCCAACTATTTTTACTTGATCTGCCAGCAATTCTCTCTCTATCTCACCAGAGACTTGCTCTAATGAATCTATAGGATTCTGGCTTAAAAGGCGCTGAAATTTTTGTTTTAAAACAGTTAGTTCATCAATCTTAATTATTTCTGTAAGATTTGCTGGAACGCCTGCTTTCTGACAAGCTTTATAATTGCGCTGTAAATTATCAATAGCGTCAATCAGTGCACTCAGCCTAGTTCTTAATTCTGCTTTATTCATAAAAAACTCCCGCACAGTCTGGCAAACTTTTTTATGCTCCAAGCCTTTTACCAAAATCCGAGTTCAATGCCTTTTAATTAAACAATTTTAAACTATTGTTACTATAGCTGATTAAGATTAAGTAAGTATTAAGAAAATAAAAACCATAGTGATTAATTATTAATCTTTCTAAAGTAGACTAAGTGATACTAGCTAAAAAATTATTTTTTTTGGAAACAGTGTGTTACAGAAAGATGGTCTATAAATTCACTTCACTTACGATAAAATAAGCTGTACTCAATTATAGATTTTGCTGCCGCAATACACGCCCGAATCGATTCACCACCAGTTTTATCGGTTCAGATTGTGGGTTTTGGAGGAGGAAGTGCCCACTGGTAACCATACGCTTTAATTCAGAACTGAATAAGAGGTAATCTTTTGAGTGAAACCCATGCCAACCAAGTGTGATACTGGATTGCGGCCAATGCCATTGGTGTAATAGTTCACAGCCTGTATGGAATTGATGATTTTTATTATCAACAAAAAGAATCATTCCCTGCGACCAATCGTTCGAGTCAGGTAAAGGAGTCAAAGCCAGTCTGACTCCCCGCAAAAGGGCAGTATTCCTTGCATAATACAATGCGGTAATAATCTCTTTTTCTCTAACCTGTAATTGGTTTCTTTGGTAAAGCATGGCACCCCAAGGTACACCAAAGAAACACAAGCACACAAGGAGAGCCATGCTTATTAATAATTCAATTAAAGTCAAGCCATGACGTTTAGGCACAATTTTCCATTAAAAAATGTTTCACGGCTTTCAAGTCAGCATAAGCCTTTTTCTTATCTATTGGATTTCGTAATAAATAGGCCGGATGATAACTTACCAAAAAAGGAGTATCTTTATAATGGTATACTTGGTTACGTAACCGATTCAGTGGTAATGCTTCATTTGCTAAAAATTGGCCTGCGAAGCGCCCCAGTGCCAGAATCAATCCAGGCTTGATAAAATCAATCTGCTGGGCAAGGTAGGAACTACATTGAATAATTTCCTCCGCCGCGGGATCTCGATTATCAGGAGGCCTGCATTTTAAAACATTGGCTATATAAACATCCTCCTCCTTCATGCCAATACTTTGCAACATCTGATTAAGCAAGCTGCCAGCTTTACCTACAAAAGGTAGTCCTTGCTTATCCTCATAAAACCCAGGTGCTTCTCCAATGATCATTAATTTAGCATTGGGATTACCACGCGAAAATACGGTTTTACTACGGGTTTTATGCAAAGGGCAACGTATGCAGGAGGCAACTTCCTTTGCCAACTCAGCTAATTGCTGCGGGCAGGAAGAACGGATTTGACGCGCTACCCAGCGGTCTATCCCCATATTTTGCAGGTAATAATGGTTTAATGCATCTGACATAGTTCTCTCACCGTAGATCAGCTTTAATTTGACCATCTTTTGAATGCAGCAAACAAGTCCTGAGAGATCCTCCCAAAAATTTGGACAATAAGGAGTCAGCGTCTCTGTTCGGCCTGAGAAGCCATAGCCACGTCTCAAAGACTAAGCATCGAGGCTTCGAGACAACGCTGCGCGATTCCTCAGGCCGAACAGCCGTATTTTCTCATTTTAATTTTTTGTCAATCTCGCAATAACAAGTCGCGGCAGATAAGGTGCTGAAGATCTCACCTAATTCGCGTATTACACTACCAATCACTTATAAAGGGATTGTCGCAAGCAGTTCTTGCACTACATTCGCCGGCTTAGGCGCCGTAGTAATTGAACGACCAAGCACCAAAAAATCACTGCCATTTTCAACCGCTTGCACCGGTGTCATCACACGCGACTGATCATTCAGTTTATCTCCTGGCAAACGAATACCAGGCGTAATGGTCAAAAAAGATTGGCCGCAGGTATTTTTAATCATTGGAACTTCAAAGGCAGAACAAACAACGCCGTCAAGTCCCGCTTGCAATGCAAGTTTAGCCAATCGTTTGACCTGGGTATCAACAGACGGCTCTATACCAATCTCTGGTAAATTCTCTGTGGCCATACTGGTTAAAATAGTCACCGCAATGAGTAAGGGACGATTATCACCATAAGGCTCTAAAGCCTTTACTGCTGTCTGCATCATTGCCAAACCGCCTGAAGCATGAACATTAATCATCCAAACTCCAAGCTCAGCACAAGCTTGACAAGCTCGGGCGACGGTATTGGGAATATCATGAAACTTCAAATCCAGAAAAATTTTAAACCCTTTTTTCACCAAATCACGAACAAAATCAGGACCAAAAAGAGTAAACATTTCACTACCAACCTTGAGTGCGCATTGGCTCGGCTCTAATTGCTCAACCAAGGCAAACGCATCTTGTCGATTTGCAAAATCCAGCGCTACAATCAATTTCAAAGCCATTATACCCCTGCCAACTCACTTACCAGACAAGTTTTAACTGCATGAGCAATTTTTTGCTGGTCTTCCATGCTTAAGTATGGGTGCATTGGCAAACTGACTACATGTTTACTTGCTTTTTCAGCATGGGGAAAATCACCAATTTTATAGCCCAAAGCGCTGAGAGCCTGCTGTTGATGCATGGCAACCGGATAATGCACTGCTGTAGGAATACCTAAAGCCTGCATTTGCTTCTGAAAATCATCGCGGTGAGGAACTTCGATTGTATATTGAGCATAAACACTGGTATTGCCTTCCATGACAGAGGGTGTTTTAACAACATCAGCAAGCAATTGCTCGTAACGTTGTGCAACCCGTTGACGCATGGCAATTTCATCAGGGAATAATTTCATTTTTTCAATCAGGATAGCTGCTTGTAGGGTATCCATTCGGCCATTAATACCAATTCGTTTATGGCAGTATCTTGTATTTTGCCCATGATTACGGATTTCTATCAATCGTTCGGCAAGAATATCATCATCTGTAAAGCAGGCTCCAGAATCACCATAACCACCCAGCGGTTTGGATGGGAAGAAACTGGTACATCCAATTGTCGATAAGGCACAGGAGTATGCGCCTTGGTAGGTAGCCCCAAAACTTTGGGCGGCATCTTCAATAACTGGTAAGCCGAATTGCTTTGCAACCTCATTGATTGTCGTCATATCAGCACATTGGCCATATAAACTCACTGGCATGATTGCTTTTGTTTTGTCAGTAATAGCTTCTTTGATTTTTGTTGCGTCAATATTGTACGTTGTTGGATCGATATCAACAAAAACAGGTTTGGCGCCGACAAGAGCAATCACTTCACCTGTAGCAAAAAAACTGAAAGGACTGGTAATAACTTCATCACCTGGCTCCAGCTCCAAGGCTAACAAAGCCATCAGCAAGGCATCTGTACCGCTTGAATTAACAATGGCATGTTTAACATTTACAAACTCCGCCAATTGTCGTTCAAGTTTGGCGATTTCAGGTCCCATAATATATTGACCATGCTCTAAAACAGTTTGGATGCCTCGCAGGATATCTGTTTCAATTAATTTATATTGTTTTTTAAGATCGATGAATTGCATAATTCTCTCAAATTGAGTTAGGGAACTGATTAGACTCAACAGCAATTTGCCCAAATTTACAGTCGGCTCTAATCCCCTTCCAAACCATGGACTGGCTTCATTCTACCCCACTGTTTACAACTTGGGCAATGCCAATGCAAATGTTTACCACCAAAACCACAGTGTCCACAGCGATAGATAGGCTTGTTATCTAAAAATTTACTCGTAATGTCATACAACATTTGTAATTTATCCCGCACTTTACCGTGAGCAGTTTCCAAGTGCCAGCAAATTAAGCGGTTTAAACCTCTAATAGAAGGATGAGTACTAAGCTTATCCGATACAAAATCAATGGCAGCATCCATATTTTTTTCGCGACGCAAAAACTCCGCAATAACGAAAATGGTGGATGCACGGGGATGCTCGACTAACGTCTGTTGTAAATACTCTACACATTCGCTCATCGCATCCAGTTCGCGGTGGCAAATCACTAACGGCTCAATGATTTCGCTAAGAAACTCTGGATCTTGTTGCGGAACTCGCTTTAAGGAGCGAATAGCCTGTTTATAACGAGCATTTTGCATATCCAACGCTGCTTGCATAAGGCTGGCGCGCGCTGACATTTTATCAACAACGAGAGCTTGCTTAATTGCGTTTTGAGCTTTATCAACAGAATTATTCTTTAATGCCTGATTAGCAATTTCGCAATAATAATGCGCGGCTTGCATGTGCATACTCTGCCCTAGGGAAAGCTCTAACTTTTTTATGACATCCAGCGCTTTTTCCCACGCTTTTTCTTGCTGATAGATAGCAAGTAAGCCCTGTAGACTGGAGGTTTCGCGGCTACCTCCCAACTCTACCACCTCTAAGAAAATGCGTTCAGCTCTGTCAAATACACCCGCACTCATGTAATCCTGACCTAAAGCCATTAATGCTTCTTTGCGCTCTACCAAACTTAATTGCGGCCTGGCAATCAGATTCTGATGTATTCTAATGGCTCGATCTACTTCGCCACGACGGCGAAAGAGACTTCCCAACGCCAAATGAGTCTCTACTGTTTCACTATCAACCTCCAGCAGTTTGATAAATACATCAACTGCTTTATCTGGCTGTTCATTTAATAAGTAGTTTAGTCCCACTACGTATTCACGCGAGAGTCGGTTATCAAAACGCTTTTCTTTACCAGAGTAATTACGGCTAGCAACCCACCAACCAGACCAGGCTGCAGCAGGTAACAATAATGGCCATAAATTAATCATTAAAGCTCTCCATTACTTCAACTCGTTCAGTTTGATTAGGGCTATTACACTGACGATCTATCTGATTTGTTAATGAGACCTCTCCGTGGAACAGCGAAGAAAACAATTTCAACAAAAATGTAAACAGCACCTAATATAAATTAGCAATTTAAATTCGCTCACTGATAATAAATTCAGAGCTGACCAGGGTCAATCATCTTAATGTTGATCCTGCAAAGGAATTGCCCGTAAGTTTTTTATTTCCTTTTCAGTCAACTTCAACTGGCTCTTTATTTTTAAGTATTCAACCTTAAGACGCCAATAACGACATAGAAAAAGCAGGAAGCCCAGAATAGCCCCAACACCCAGCATCACCGTCATTAATACGGATATGGGCATCGTTAGAACTTTAAAATAAAAATTAACCTGTACTGAAGAAGCGTTCAGTGCAGCAAAACTTACACCTAATAAAATTAATACTAAATAAAATATCATCATTAGCAGGCGCATTATATTAATCCTTAAAATAGCTGCAAATTAAATTGATTCATATCCCTACTCATGAGTAGTTTATTCGATCCCTTCGAGTTTCTGAAGAAGTCTAGTGCTCGAATCCACCTATACTCGTGCATACACTCCGATTCTGCGCTCATCTCCCCTCGCACTTTTCTCTCCACAGCATGTTTGGAAAGGGTTTTTATTAATCCCGATCGTTAATTCGCAATTAGGCTTTTGAAAAGTGTTAATTGACGAGAATTACCCACTTAACAAAAAAAAAGCGTAGTTAAACTACGCTTTTTTATTTAGGCAAAGAGGTTTATTCACCCTCTTTATTTGCCATTTTTTCTTTCAGCAAGTCACCTAAGGTCGTTGAAGCAACTTCCCCACTGCGTGAGTATTTTTTGATTGCTTCAGCTTGATCTTGAGCATCCTTCGCTTTAACAGACAAGGCTATCGTGCGATTTTTCTTATCAACATTGATAATTTTTGCCTCGATTTCATCACCTTCTTTAAAGAGAGTGGTTGCATCATCAACCTTTTCTTCTGATAATTCATTGACACGAATTGTTCCGATAACATCAGGAGCAAGATCAACTGTGACTGTTTTAGCATCAACTGCAGAAACTTTTCCTTTTACAACAGCGCCTTTAGCATATTCTTCAACATAACTGCTGAAAGCATCACCTTCAAGTTGCTTCAAACCTAAGGAAATACGTTCACGCTCTGCATCGATAGCCAGAATGACTGCCTCTAATTCCTGACCTTTCTTAAACTGCTTAACAGCCTCTTCGCCTGGAACGTTCCAGGAGATATCAGACAGATGGACCAAGCCATCAATCTCACCATCCAGACCAATGAAAATTCCAAAGTCAGTAATTGAACGGATTTTTCCGTGAACTTTTTGTCCTTTGCTATGAGTTTGTGAAAACTGGTGCCATGGATTACCAACACACTGTTTCATACCCAGAGATATACGACGGCGCTCTTCATCAATTTCAAGAACCATAACATCGACCATATCACCCATAGAAACTACTTTGCTTGGATGTACGTTCTTGTTAGTCCAATCCATCTCAGACATATGAACCAAACCTTCAACCCCTTCTTCTATCTCAACAAAGCAACCGTAATCCGTGATATTAGTCACTTTACCATGCAGCTTTTTACCGACAGGATAACGTTCAACCAAATCAACCCAAGGATCATTACCGAGTTGTTTCATACCTAAGGAAACTCGATTACGCTCACTGTCAAAACTCAAGACCTTCACTTTAACGTCCTGACCAACAGTCAACAGCTCGCTTGGATGTTTTACGCGCTTCCAAGAAATATCGGTAATATGGAGTAAACCGTCAATACCACCTAAATCGATAAACGCACCATAATCGGTAAGATTTTTAACAATACCATTAAGGATTTGACCATCATGTAAGGATTCAAGTAAAGCCTGTCTATCAGCACTGCTTTCTTCTTCTACGACAGCGCGACGTGAAACAACAATGTTGTTTCTCTTCAGATCCATTTTAATAACCTTGAATTCAAGCTCTTTGCCTTCGAGGTAAGAGGGATCACGAACTGGTCTGACGTCAACCAAAGAACCTGGCAAAAATGCACGAATAGAGCCGATTTCAACCGTGAAGCCGCCTTTGACTTTCCCAGAAATCAAACCGGTTACCGTGTCATTATTTTCATGGCATTTAGATAATTTGCGCCATGCTTCTTGACGCTTCGCTTTTTCTCTTGATAGCAATGTCTCGCCATAGCCATCTTCTACAGAATCCAAAGCAACTTCAACAGTGTCGCCCAAATGGACTTCTAACTCACCATTTTTGTCTTTAAATTCTTCAACAGCAACAATCCCTTCTGATTTTAAACCCGCATTCAAGGTGACGTAATCATCATCGATACCTATGACTCTTGCGGTGATTATTGCTCCAGGATAAAACTGTGCGCCAACGATACTTTGCTCAAATAATTCTTTGAAACTTTCAGACATGTTAATAAACTCTTTAGTAAAAAAATAGAAGCATGAGGTCCACTCATCTTCCCCCCTATGAAACACAATTTAACGAAGAAACAGGCGTTCATCGACCAATTTTAATACATTATCGAACACTTGTACAATCGTCAAACCAGTTGTATCAATCATTACCGCATCCTCTGCGGGCTTTAATGGCGCGTGCGTACGAGCAGTATCTCTTGCATCACGTTTAGCCAACTCATCAACAACTTCGGCGAGGCTAGCATCAATTCCTTTTTCTTTCAACTGAAAATAGCGACGCGAGGCTCTTTCTTCTGCTGAGGCATATAAATAGATCTTTAATATTGAATCAGGAAAAACCACAGTGCCCATATCTCGACCATCCGTTACTAACCCTGGAGGCAAGGCGAAAGCACGCTGGCGAGCAAGCAGAGCCTTTCTGATCTCAGGTACTACGGCAATTTTAGAGGCATCCTGTCCACAGAGCTCTGTTCTTATTTCATCAAAAACATCATGCCCCTCAAGCAGTACGCGAGTTCGTTGTTGAGGATCCGTTTCAAAACGCAAATCAAGTGAATATGCCAGCTCGACAATTTGCGCAATGTTATTAAAATCAATGCTTTTCTTTCTAGTTGCATAAGCGAGAACCCTGTAAATACATCCACTGTCCAGTACATGCCAACCAAGATGGTTTGCTAACATATGGCAAATGGTTCCCTTACCGGTGCCACTAGGACCATCAATAGTAATCACTGGTACGTTTTTATCTAACATCATCATGTATTTCCTTGATAGCCAATTTTATTTTGTTGGCCGTTTTTACAAATGTTGGAAATGACGTTGCAACATTGGCACAATTTTTTATGGTAACTGGCGCTTTAGCAACAGCTCCGGCAATAGCAAAGGCCATGGCAATGCGATGATCATGAAAACTATCGACCTCTCCGCCTTGCAACACTCCACCATTAATATATAAACCATCTTCGAACGCCTGCGCTTCAATTCCCAAATGTTGCAAGCCTTCAACCATTGCCCCAATTCTATCGCTTTCCTTACAACGCAATTCACGTGCTCCATGTAGCAAGGTCTGCCCTTTGGCACAGGCTGCTGCAATAAAGATTACAGGAAATTCATCAATAGCAATTGGCACTAAGTCAGAAGGAATATCAATACCTTCAAGCTGGGCATACTTCACATAGAGATCAGCAACGAGCTCTTCACCACAAAGGCGTTTGTGATTCAAGCTTATATCTGCGCCCATTGCCGTTAAAATCTGGATAATCCCTGTTCGGGTAGGATTAATGCCGACATTTCGTATAACTAGTTCTGAACCCGGAACAATTGTTGCTGCGACGATAAAAAAAGCAGCAGAAGAAATATCACCTGGAATAATAATATCGGTACCAATACATTCACTGTCCGAATTAATTATAATCGTGTTTTCCGCTTTTTGAATAGGATAAGAAAAGGTTGTCAGCATCCTTTCGGTATGATCACGAGTAAACCCCGGCTCAATTACTTTTGTTTCACCCTGGGCATAAAGGCCTGCGAGTAATAGACAAGATTTAACCTGTGCGCTTGCTTCTGGCATTTCATAAGTAATACCGTGTAAAACATGGCCACCACGAATAAGCAAAGGAGGTCTCCCTTCCTTTGTTATTATTTCAGCTCCCATTTGCATTAATGGTCTACTTACCCGCTCCATTGGTCTTTTTTGCAGGCTTGCATCACCACTCAATTCACTGTCAAAAGGCTGCGCTGCAAGTAGACCTGCAAGTAAGCGCATAGATGTTCCTGAATTACCGCAATCCACAACACCTTTGGGCTTTTGCAATCCATATTTACCTACACCATGAATCACAACCCGTTGTGCTACAGGCCCTTCAATGGCAACACCCATAGACTGAAAGGCCTTTAAGGTTGCCAAGCAATCTTCTCCATCTAAAAAGCCGCTAATAGTAGTCGTACCCTTGGCAATGGCACCCAAAATAATTGAACGATGAGAAATGGATTTATCACCAGGAACTGTCACATCACCTTGCACCGACTTTATAGGGCTGCTTACATAATCTATCAGGTTCATTAATTATGTTCCTTAGCAAAATCTCGCATAAATTTGATTAGATATTCTACACCTTCCATAGGCATGGCGTTGTATATGCTTGCTCTTAATCCTCCCACTGTGCGATGGCCTTTTAAAGCATATAGACCCCGTGTTTTGGCTACGGCCAAAAACAACTCTTCAAGGTTCGCATCAGAAAGCGAAAAACAAATATTTACTAAAGAACGTGCCTCCTCGGATACTTTACAATGATAAAATCCTGAAGAATCAATGTAATCATATAATCTAGAGGCTTTTGCACAATTTATTTCATACAACGCATCAACACCGCCTTGGGCTTTGACCCATTGAGCCATTTTCCCCGCCAGATAGCAATTAAAAGTAGGTGGTGTTGCGTAAAGTGAATGCGTAGAGCTATGAGTCCGGTAATCAAGCATTGTCGGAATACTATTATCGGGCAAAGAGTTTAGTAGCTCGTCACTGATAATGACCAGTGTTAAACCGGCATTTGCAATATTTTTCTGCGCCCCGGCAAAAATCAGCCCATAATCGCTCACAGTAATAGGCTCGCTCAGTAAACATGAAGTCATATCCGCAATAAGAGGGACTCCTGAAATAGCTGGTATTTTGGCAAAGCGAACACCATTAACTGTTTCATTCGGCGTAAAATAGAGGTATTTTGTATTTTCTTTAATCTGCCATTTTTCCGGTGATGGAATCTTTATAAAACCATTCTCTTCATCACTGGCAACACAATAAGCCTGTTTAATTTTTACTGCTTCCTGGTAAGCCAGTGAGGACCAAAGACCGGTGATTAAATAACCTGACTGTTCACCAGCTGCAAGCAAATTCATGGGAACCATACTAAATTGCGTACGTGCCGCCCCACCTAAAAAAAGCACATGATAATTGGCAGGGACGTTTAATAGCTCCCTGAATGCTTGCTCCGTCTGCTCCATCAAGGCCATGAACTCTGGTGTACGGTGTCCAATCTCCAGGACGGACATATCCAGATTTTGCCAATTTAGAAGTTCTTCCTGTGTTTCTATTAAAATTGATTCAGGCAACATCGAGGGGCCAGCACCAAAATTATAGCCCCTACTCATCATTAGTTTCTTCTACATCATTCTCTTCATCGGAATCTGACATCTCTTCAGTATCGTCTTCTCCAATGTCTACTATCCGTTGCATACCCACAACCTGCTCACCTGAACTGACATTAATAAGGCGTACACCTTGAGTATTTCGACCAATGATTGATAGTTCACCAACTTTAAAGCGAACTAAGGTACCCTTATCAGTGATTAACATCGCTTCATCCCCCTCGGAGACTTGCAGAGCACGGACTACTCTACCATTACGTTCATTGACTTGGATTGAAATTACGCCTTGACCGCCACGGCCGGACACACGATATTCTTCAATATTCGTGCGTTTACCATAGCCATGCTCAGTAGCAGTTAATATCGTACCCTCCGATTGAGCAACGACCAGGGAAATAACGGATTGATTTTCTCCCAACCGAATACCACGCACCCCACGTGCGGTTCTACCCATAGGTCTAACAAGGTTCTCATCAAAACGAATCACCTTCCCAGCATCGGTAAACAGCATAATATCTTTACTGCCATCGGTAATATCTACACCGACCAAGCGATCTTCATCATCCAGATCTACTGCAATAATTCCCGTAGAGCGTGGTCGACTAAACGCTTCAAGTGGTACCTTTTTCACAGTACCATGTTTGGTCGCCATGAAGACAAAATAACCCTCTTGATACTCACGCACTGGCAACATAGCGTTGATAGCTTCATCGGCTGCCAACGGAAGAATATTAATAATCGGTTTACCGCGTGAAATGCGGCTTGCCAAAGGCAATTGATAAGCTTTCAGCCAATATAGTTTCCCGTGATTTGAAAAACATAGCAAAGTATCATGAGTACTGGCGATAATCAGACGCTCGATAAAATCTTCATCTTTCACATTGGTAGCTGATTTACCCTTACCACCACGACGCTGGGCTTGATAAGCAGAAATCGGTTGATATTTCACATAGCCCTGGTGAGAGAGGGTAACCACCACATCTTCTTCAGTAATTAAATCTTCAATAGTTAAATCTTCTTGCGATGCGGTAATTTCTGTACGACGCTCGTCACCAAACTGGGCTTTGACTTCCAGCAATTCATCTCGAATCACTTGCATCAACCGCTCAGGAGAAGCAAGAATATCTAACAACTCTTTAATCACATTTAACAACTCTTTAAATTCATTGATGATTTTATCTTGCTCAAGAGCCGTTAAACGGTGCAGCCTTAACTCAAGAATTGCCTGGGCTTGATGTTCTGATAACCGATAACCTTCTGCAGCTAAACCATAATCACTGGATAAATCATCTGGTCGGCAAGCATCGCTTCCTGCATTTTCCAGCATAGCCTTAACCAAACCTGGTTGCCAAAAACGCGCCAATAAAGCCTCTTTTGCGTCTTGAGGGGTTGGTGATTTCTTAATGAGTTCAATCATCTCATCAATATTAGCCAGTGCAATTCCCAAACCTTCTAATAAATGAGCGCGATTACGAGCTTTCTTCAATTCAAAAATCGTACGGCGAGTCACCACTTCACGGCGATGCTTGATAAAATACTCAAGAATTTCTTTTAGATTGAGTGTACGCGGCTGACCATCAACCAAAGCGACCATATTAATGCCAAATACATTCTGCATCTGGGTATGAGCGTACAAATTATTCAAAATTACTTCAGCTACTTCACCCCGTTTGAGCTCAATAACAACTCTCATGCCTTGTTTATCAGACTCATCCCGCAAACCAGAAATCCCTTCGATACGCTTTTCACGCACTAATTCAGCGATTTTTTCTACTAAACGGGCTTTATTAACCTGATAAGGTAATTCAGTAATAATGATGGCTTGTCGACCAGAATGACTATCTGTCTCTATTTCTGTCCGCGCGCGAATATAAATCCGGCCGCGCCCGGTGCGGTATGCCTGCAGAATACCCGCTTTACCATTAATAATTGCCGCTGTTGGAAAATCAGGGCCAGGTACATAGTTCATTATGTCATCCAGCGTCAAATCAGGATCTTCTACCAAAGCAACACAGGCATTAATAACTTCGGTCAGGTTATGCGGTGGAATATTGGTCGCCATACCTACAGCAATACCAGAGGAACCATTCACCAGCAGGTTAGGAACTCGTGATGGTAAAACGACAGGAGCAAATTCTGTTTCATCGTAGTTTGGACTAAAATCGACGGTTTCCTTGTCCAGATCAGCCAATAAAGCGTGGGCAACTTTTGACATTCTGACTTCGGTATATCGCATAGCCGCTGCGAAATCACCATCGACGGAACCAAAGTTACCTTGCCCGTCAATCAACATATAACGCATAGAAAACGGCTGTGCCATCCTTACAATGGTATCGTAGACTGCTGTATCACCATGCGGATGGTATTTACCGATGACATCCCCTACCACACGCGCTGATTTTTTATAAGGCTTATTCCAATCATTACCTAATTCACTCATCGCAAAAAGCACACGACGATGAACAGGCTTCAGGCCATCACGGACATCGGGCAAAGCGCGGCCAACGATAACACTCATAGCATAATCCAGATAGGACTGCTTTAATTCGTCTTCAATATTGACGGGTATAACTTCTTTGGCAAGATAAACCATGGTTTGGACGCGTCCTCATGCAATGATTGAAATGAAAATAAGCTGGAAGGATACCATAGAGCAGGCTTTAATTGAATCATATCAAGCATTTCAATCTGCCTACCCACAAGGGAAGCTCATTTAATATTTTCAACATGACTCAGCCATTGGCAGTTATGGTTTCATTTCATTTTTAGCATTTTATTTCTGTTAAAAACCTTCAATCTGGATCATACTTATTCATTAGTGGAAAGATAAATTTTGACAGCTTCTATAAATTGACTGGAGAAAGGCATTTTTATATAGTCTGCGCACTTAGTAAGCGAGAAGGCTGTCAAGCCATGAACGAGGAGACACGATGACAAACAAAATTGCCAGGCTTAGTATTGACGGTCACGAGCCAATTGACTTACCAATCTATAGTCCGACTTTAGGTAATGAAGTAATTGATATCAATAAATTGGGTGAGCAAAGCATGTTTACCTATGATCCGGGCTTTGTCTCCACCGCGTCTTGTGAATCCAAGATTACCTATATTGATGGGGATAAAGGAATTTTGCTTTATAGAGGCTACCCCATTGAACAATTAGCCGAGAAAAAAGACTTCCTCGACGTCAGTTATCTTCTTCTCAATGGCGAATTGCCTGATGCAAAGGAAAAACAGGATTTTATTAATCTGATTAACAACCATACTATGGTACATCAGCAGATGTATAATTTTTTAAATGGTTTTCGCCGCGATGCTCATCCTATGGCCATTATGGTTGGTATAGTAGGTGCCTTGTCTGCGTTTTACCATGATTCAATGGACTTAAATAATCAACAGGATCGTTACATTTCTGCAATTCGTTTAATTGCTAAAATGCCAACCCTTGCTGCAATGAGTTATAAATATTCAGTTGGACAACCTTACATGTACCCGCAAAACAAAATGTCTTATGCTGAAAATTTTCTGCATATGATGTTCGGCGTACCGTCTGAGGATATCAAACCCAATCCCATCATCGTTGATGCGATGGATACTATTTTTACACTCCACGCAGATCACGAACAAAACGCTTCGACTTCCACAGTGAGATTAGCCGGATCAACGGGGGCGAATCCCTTTGCCTGTATTTCAGCAGGAATAGGTGCTTTGTGGGGGCCCGCCCATGGTGGTGCCAACGAAGCTTGCCTTAATATGCTCAAAGAAATTGGTGATATTAAGCATATTAACCATTATATAAAACGCGCGAAAGACAAGAATGATCCTTTCCGCTTAATGGGTTTTGGACATCGTGTTTACAAAAGTTATGATCCGCGAGCCAAAGTGATGCGCAAAACCTGTCATGAAGTATTGAATGCGGTTGGTGCCCATGAGGCGCCCTTGTTTAAACTTGCTATGGAACTTGAGCGCATTGCCCTTGAAGATGACTATTTTGTAGAGAAAAAGCTTTATCCGAATGTGGATTTTTATTCCGGTATTACCTTAAGTGCCATTGGCATTCCTACCAACATGTACACTGTTATTTTTGCCTTAGCAAGAACGGTAGGCTGGATGTCACATTGGATGGAAATGGTTGCCTCCAAATCCAAAATTGGTCGCCCAAGACAGCTTTATACTGGCGAAAAACAACGAGATGTTCGCTAACCAACCAATACAGCCAGGTGAAAACCGGTCGTTGAAACCCGGGGTTTTAACCCTAAACCTTTTAAAGAAGCCACGCATGCGTGGCTTCTTTAAAGCCCGTTGGTTTTGTTTGGCCCTCAAAGGCTACAAACCTGCTTTGATCATCTGCAAAGCTCTCCGCCACCCGCAATAATCTTTCTCCACACTGTCTCTCTCTTTCGCTGCCACAAATTCTTTTTCACAAACCCAGTTTTTCTCCAATGCCTCTAAAGAATCCACAAGACCACATCCTATTGCTGCTAATATAGCCGCTCCCTGAGCGGTTGTTTCTATATCATCAGGTTTTTGCACCGTTAAATTGCATTGTGAAGATAAAAATTGAAGGAACCATTGATTAGCGGCCATCCCGCCATCAACGCGCAACAACGATAAAGCTATCTGACTATCTTCGCGCATACAATCCAGAACATCACGGGTTTGATAACAAACACTCTCCAGCGCTGCACGGGCAAAGTGAGCACGATTAGTTGTCCGTGCCAAACCAATAATGGCGGCACCCGCAGTCGTTATCCAATGGGGGGCACCAAGACCGGTGAAGGAAGGAATTAAATAAACGCCTTCATTACTGCTAAGGCTTTTTGCAAGCCACTCTGTATCAGCAGCGGCTGCAATTAATTTCATTTCATCACGTAACCATTTAACAGTTGTCCCTGCATGGTACAAACTCCCTTCTAAACCATAAACAGTTTGTCCTTTAATCTGGTAGGCTATTGTTGTTAACAACCGGTGTTTCGACAAAACGGGCTGCGGGCCAATATTCATAAGTAGAAATCCGCCTGTACCAAAAGTTGCTTTTACCATCCCGTGAGAAAACCCTCTTTGTCCAATCAGGGCAGCCTGTTGATCGCCAACTACACCGGTAATAGGAATCGATGCACCTAGATAATCTTGCTCTATGTTGCCGAAATTAGCATCGCTGGAACACACTTCTGGCAAAATGGCAGGCGGGACTTCAAAAAGTTTCAATAAATCCTCGTCCCAGCGCTGCTCCACAATATTAAATAATAAGGTTCGCGATGCGTTGGTTATATCTGTTAAATGGGCTTTACCTTTTGTTAAACGCCAGATAAGAAAACTATCAATCGTGCCGAAGGCCAATTGCCCTCTTGCAGCCAACTCGCTTGCTTTAGGTACATTAGCTATTAGCCAATTTAATTTACTTGCAGAAAAATAAGGATCAGGCAATAGCCCTGTTTTTTGTTGGATTGCCTCCCCGCAATCCAACAAACTATCGCAAAATAGTTGGGTCCGCCTATCTTGCCAAACAATTGCAGGTGCAAGACACTCGCCTGATTGTTTATCCCAAATTAACGTTGTTTCACGTTGGTTAGTAATCCCACAAGCAATAACTTGATGCGCATCTACTTCAGAAACAACATCTTGCATAGCCTTTAATGTTTTTTGCCAAATTTCCTCGGGATCATGTTCCACCCAGCCTGGTTGCGGGTAAAATTGGGTCAATAAATATTGACTCGAAGTGAGTAATTTACCAGCACTGTTATACAACATGGCTCGAGTACTGCTAGTTCCTTGATCAATGGCAAGAAGATAATTCATTGCGTTTACTTCCCTGATTATGCTATTTAGATTTTCAATCACCATTAAAACATTATTTCATTAGGGGCTGTTGACATTTCGCTAGATTGATTCAAAAAATATTGATTTATGAGCAGCGAAGCGCAAGAATCAACACTTTTCAGCCAAGATAGTAGACATGTCAGCAACCCCTGGAGGAAAATAAAAAAACTGATAATATCAGTCTCAATTAACAGCAACCAAAACTATTCTATACGCTTTTTTGCGGAGACCAAACATGGATCAGGTTTTTGACGTGGCAATCATCGGCGGGGGCATTAATGGTTGTGGTATTGCCGCTGATGCAGCGATGCGCGGATTGTCTGTGATCCTTTTGGAAAAGGGAGATCTCGCTTCAAAAACATCGTCCAGTAGTTCTAAATTAATCCATGGAGGCCTAAGATATCTGGAGTATTATGATTTCGCCTTGGTTAAAAAAGCCTTGCATGAGCGGCAACTTCTATTGAGCCTGGCTCCTCATCTCGTTTATTCTCTTCCTTTTGTTTTACCGTATCAACAAGGTATGCGTCCCTCCTGGTTGCTACGAACGGGCTTATTTCTATATGATAATCTTGAGCGTAAAAATAAATTGCCCCACAGCAAACTGATACGTCGGAACCACCACTCACCTTATTTTTCACCTTTAGCTAACTATTTTGTCAAAGGCTTTTTATTTTATGACTGTGCGACTGATGATGCTCGGCTGACAATTGCCAATGCATTACAAGCCAAAGAATACGGTGCCTCGATTCAAACAAGGGTAGCCGTAACCAATGCCACTGTACAAAATAATCTATGGCTATTAACTGCTAAAAAAAATTCAGGCAAAGAAGAGACAATCTCTGCCAAAGTACTTGTTAATGCCACTGGTCCCTGGGTGGAGTCGTTCAATAAATTATCAGGTATTCCCAGTAAATTTAAGATGTCTCTTGTCAAAGGTAGTCATTTAGTTGTTCATAAGCTCTACGAAGGAAATCATGCCTATCTCCTTCAGAATGATGACAAACGCATTATCTTTATCGTTCCTTATCACGGTTACACGATGATAGGAACCACAGATGTTGCTTTTAAAGGCTCTTTAGATGAAGTCTGCATTTCCACAGAAGAAGTTAATTATTTATGCAATCTTGTTAACAATTATTTTAAATGTCGGGTGCAGCGAAAAGATATTATTAACAGCTGGAGTGGCGTTAGACCGTTACTGGCCGCATCAGGCGAAGAGCTTAAAGCATTAAGTCGCGATTACACCTATCATTGCACAAACTCACCTGCTCCAGCCCTTACGGTTTATGGCGGAAAAATCACAACTTACCGACAATTGGCGTTGGAAGCAGTCAATAGTTTACATGAGTTTTTCCCTGCCTTGGGTATATCCCGTACAGAATCTATCCCCTTGCCAGGTTCTATCTTTGAGAACTGGAGTTATAAAGAATATACCACTTATGCACGGGAGAAATATTATTGGCTGGACGAATCAATCCTAGAGCGTTACCTGACGAGTTACGGCACCCGCACCGAATTATTGCTATCAGGATGTAAAGAAATGAGTGATCTGGGCCTTCATTTTGGCAATGATTTATACCAGATTGAAGTTGATTATTTGCGAAACGAGGAATGGGCTTGTGATAGCGACGACATCCTATGGCGCCGCACTAAACTGGGCTTGAATTTTGAGCTAGAACAAAAACAAGCCTTGGAAGATTATTGTCAGCAACGACTTAGCCTTAATAACTAAATTTCACCTTTGTCTATTTTGGCTCGGATTTCGCTGACATCTACACTGATAGCCTGCTGTACCAGTTCGTTAAGCGTTGATTCAGGCATACTACCTGCCTCTGAGTAAATAGCAATGCCCTGCTTAAAAACCATTAAATGGGGGATTGATCGTATTTGAAAAATTTCAGCCAGCTCGGCTTCCTCCTCAATATTGACCTTAACAAATTTAATCGTCTTATATTGCTCAGCAACTTTCTCGTAAACCATTGCGAAGTGTTTGCAAGGTGCACACCATTCCGCCCAAAAATCAATAAAAACTATCTCATTATTCGCAAGCAAACCTTCAAATTGGTCTGTCTTTATAGTGTTGACTGACATGGCATCTCCCTGGCATTAATACAGGATAAAATGGCTGAAAAAATATTATCCATGCTGCCAACGCCCTGCACACGATGAAACTGTGGTGCCAGACTATCATTTGTTTTCGCCCACTGCTGGTAATAATTGATGAGAGGCTCTGTTTGTTGATGGTAAACAGTGAGACGCTGCTTAATCGTCTCTTCTTTATCATCATCCCGCTGAATCAATGGTTCTCCGGTAATATCATCAACATTATCTGTTTTAGGCGGTTGAAATTTAACATGATAAACGCGACCAGAAGCTACATGTACACGTCTACCACTTATACGATTGATAATTTCCTCGTCAGGCACTGCTATTTCAATAACATGATCAAGCTTAATCTTCGCACTCTTTAGGGCATCAGCCTGCGGAATAGTACGGGGAAAGCCATCGAATAGAAATCCAGACCGGCAATCATCTTGTTGTAAGCGCTCTTTTACCAAACCAATAATAATTTCATCAGAAACCAGTTTTCCAGAATCCATTACCTTTTTAGCACTTTTCCCCAATTCCGTCCCAGCAGCAATTGCCGAACGAAGCATATCACCAGTCGAAATTTGTGGTATTTTAAAATAGTTAATTAACTTAATTGCCTGCGTTCCCTTTCCCGCACCCGGCCCCCCTAATAACATTAAACGCATTAATCAGCTCCTATTCGAATTTAGCGATCATCCTACCTTTTCAAAACTTGGATGTCATTACTAATCTTAACTACTTGTTCTTACCACTATTTTATAGCCACCTAATCTTGTGCCTCCTATCTATACCAAGGTTTGGAATTTAACGAAGCTTTACATTGGCTTAATTGCGCTTGATATAAATAGGAACGTGCTTTAACTTTGCGTGCAACCTGAATCAACCAAGGTTTCTTCAAATAAGTTCTAGATTGATAACCACCTATTCCTTCATGATAAGCCAGATATAAAGGGTACGCGTCATTTCTGGGTATTCCAGCACGGCGATTAGCCTGATTAGCATACCAACCAATAAAATCAACTGCATCGGCAAAAACATCTCGTGAGGCGAGATACCTACCCCCATCCCCCGCTCTTTTATATAGCCGCCAAGTAGAATGCAGGGCCTGAGAATAGCCATAAGCTGTGGATGGCCTTTTCCAGGGTATAATCCAAAGCAATTTTGTCCGTGGTGGTTTTGCGTTGGCATCAAACTTGGATTCCTGATGAATAATTGCCATTTGGACTGAAATAGGGATTCGCCATCGGCGCTCAACATCCTGAGCATCCGAATACCATCTGGGGTATTGTTTAAAAATATGGCAAATATTATTAACGTCTCTTGGGGGTGGGCTAGCGCAGGATATCAGTAACAATGAAAAAGCAATAAGCGTTAGCAGTTTTAAATTCATTTTCTTATTTGGTATGGGCTAGGATGAATGAGCGTATTAGTAGCAAAAAAGCAGATAAAATTAAACATTTTTATTTAAACTGACAATTTTTTTGCAATTTCGTCTGTCAATTTGGCAATATAAAAGTCAGCGCTCTCCTTTCGTTGTCATTCCCAAATTGACCCAGCTATGTTAGTTTTAAGCTAAAACTATGAACCTCTTTATTTTACTGAGCACTCTTCATCATGAGCATTCTGGTATTTGACATAGAAACCATTCCTGATATTAAAGCAGGACAAAAATTATATGAATTAGAAGGATTATCTGATGCGGATACAGCCTCAGCCCTCTTTACTTTACGTCGCTGTAAGACTGGCAACGATTTTTTACCGCACTATCTCCAAAAGGTAGTTGCCATTTCTTTAGTACTTAATCAAGGTTCACAGCTAAAGGTCTGGTCCTTAGGTGATGAACAATCGGATGAAAAAGATTTGATTCAACGATTTTTTGCGGGTATTGAGAAATACACACCGACGCTGATTAGTTGGAATGGCTGCGGTTTTGACTTACCCGTGCTCCATTATCGTGCCTTATTGCATGGTATTTCCGCACCAATTTATTGGGAAACCGGTGAAAATCAACAAAATTTTCGCTGGAATAACTATCTAAATCGCTTTCACTACCGTCATCTGGATCTGATGGATGTGCTAGCCGCTTATCAAAATAAAGCGTTTGCGCCTCTGGATGAAATAGCTAGTATGCTTGGCTTTCCTGGTAAAATGGGCATGAGCGGAGCAAAAGTATGGGAACAATTCCTTGCTGGAAATTTAAAGAATATCCGTGATTATTGTGAAACCGATGTATTAAATACTTACTGTGTTTATCTCCGCTTTGAATTGATGCGAGGCACACATAATCAGGAAACTTATACCAAGGCTATAGATAACCTGCGTACTTACTTACAAAGTGAAAAAGAAAAACCTCATTTGCAGGAGTTTTTAGAAAGAATGAATTGATTTCTAACCTGAGTGAAGGCCAACAATACCTCACCAAACTCTAAACTACGTTTTTTAAAGTTATTTTTTGCTAATCAATTTTTTAAGCAAGATAGCATCTTCATAACCATTTTCGTCTTGATAATAGGCTTCTTTAATTGCGTCTTTACGAAAACCAAATTTCTCGTATAAGGCAAGTGCAGCCACGTTACTGGGACGCACTTCAAGAATAACAGTATCGAAATTAGTATTTACCAAAGAAGAAAGCACTGCTCTCAATAGCGAGCGTCCATAGCCCTTTCTCTGTGCTGAAACAGCTACACATAAGTTGAGAATATGGCAGACATTAAAGCTATAACGACAGATTACATAGCCTTCTATGCGTTTTTTAGACTCTATGACTCGACAATCATAACCAACTAGCACACAGTCACTTAAAATATCCCTGCTCCACGGAGCTCGGTGTGACATCACCTCAATCTCATACACTCTATCAATGTCATTCTGCTGCATTGGACGTATTTTAGGTCTCATAGTAGTCCTAAAGATCAGATTGTATTTAAGGGTTGTTGAATCTACTATCTTGGCGCTTATGCCTTGGTTTTCTGCGCTTCACTACTCACATACTAGCGTGTATGCTCCGCTCAAAGCAATTAGCCATAGTCTAAATAATCAACTCAGACTATGGCATCTCAGATGCAAATTACTTTTTCTTTTTCTTAGGTAAATAAAGATCCGTAATTGTTCCTTCAAAAATTTCTGCAGACAAGGCAATTGACTCAGAAAGAGTCGGATGAGGATGAATAGTTAAAGCGATATCTTCGACATCGCAACCCATTTCAATTGCTAAAGAGGTTTCAGCAATTAAGTCACCCGCATTTACCCCTACAATTCCAGCTCCCAGAATACGATCAGTTTCGGGACAGAATAACAACTTGGTCATTCCTTCTTCACGCCCCATACTCAAAGCACGTCCGCTGGCAATCCACGGGAAAACTGCTTTCTCGTAGTTTATTCCCTTCTCCTTAGCTTCTTTTTCAGTCAATCCAGTCCAGGCCACCTCTGGATCGGTGTAGGCAACACTAGCAATGCATTTGGGATCAAAATAATGTTTCATACCACCAATCACTTCAGCTGCAACACGCCCTTCTGGGATTGCCTTATGGGCTAACATGGGTTGCCCTACCACATCTCCAATTGCAAAAATGTGAGGAACATTGGTTCGCATTTGTTTATCAACTTTAATAAAGCCACGTTCATCAACTTTTACACCCGCTTTTTCAGCATCAATAGTACCACCATTTGGTTTTCTTCCTACCGATACCAGGACTTGCTGGAAGCACAACGGTTTATCAGTAGCGTGCTCTCCATCCATAGAAACATAAATACCCTCTTTTTTAGCTTCCATCGCGGTAACTTTCGTTTTAAGCAGGATCTTAACGCCTTTTTTCGCCATGCGCTTGTGTAAAACATTGACCAAATCAATGTCAGCTCCAGGCATCAATTGATCCATAAACTCAACAACTGTCACCTCAACACCCAGAGCGGAATAAACAGTAGCCATTTCCAAGCCAATAATACCGCCACCCAAGACAAGTAAACTCCCTTTAATGTCAGCTAATTCCAAAGCACCAGTTGAACTGAAAATACGTGGATCTTCAGGAATGAAAGGTAAATTGACCGATTCACTACCTACAGCAATAATAGCGTTTTCAAATTCAACCGTAGTAGTACCATTTCCCCCTTGTACAGTGACCTGGTGGGTACCTGAAAATTTCGCAACACCAGTTACTACATCTACCTTGCGCTGCTTGGCTAATACTTTCAGACCACCTGTTAATTTGCCAACAACAGAATTTTTCCAAGCAACAATTTTTTTACTATCCAGCTTGGGTTTACCAAAACTGACTCCCTGATCTGCCATTTCATGGCTTTCATCAATGACTTTAGCAATATGAAGCAAGGCTTTTGAAGGAATACAACCAACATTTAAACAAACACCGCCCAAGCTATCGAAACGCTCAACCAATACAACTTTTTTGCCCAGATCGGCAGCACGGAAGGCTGCTGTATACCCTCCAGGACCACTACCTAATACCACTACATCAGCTTTAATATTTGCAGTCATTTCACGCCTCATACTGTTCTAAAATCTATTTTCTATATATATTTTTTTAGTTTCTTTAGGGGTTATTACAATAAAATCCGTCGAATATCGCTGAGTGAGTCAGCAATGAATCGAGTAAAACGTGCAGCCTCTGCACCATCAATAACCCGGTGATCATAAGATAATGATAAAGGTAACATCAACCGCGGTTTGAATTCTCCTCTGTCGTAAACAGGTTTCATGCTGGAGCGGGAAAGTCCTAGAATCGCCACCTCAGGACTATTCACAATCGGTGTAAACGCCGTACCACCTATCCCTCCCAAACTTGAAATCGTGAAACAACCACCACTCATATCTGCAGGCATCAACCCTTTATCTCGTGCTTTTGCACTTAAACGTGCCATTTCTGCAGCAATGTCGCTGACAGTCAGGTGATCAACATCTTTTATAACAGGAACTACCAAACCATTCGGAGTTTCAACAGCAATCCCTATATGACAATAACGCTTGTAAATTAAATTCTCACCACTCGCATCCAGTGATGCATTAAATTGTGGGTATACTGCGAGTGCTTTACTCACTACCTTAGTCACAAAAGCAAGCATCGTTAACTTGAAACCACTTTGCTTTGCATTTTCCGCTTCCGATTTCCTAAATGCCTCAAGCTCAGTAATATCAGCTTCATCGAATTGCGTCACATGAGGGATAGTAACCCATGAGCGATGAACATTAATTCCGGTCAAGCGCTTAATCTTGTTCAAAGGCTTAATTTCAACTTCACCAAACTTGGAAAAATCAATCGCAGGCGCGCTAGGAAATGCAAAACTGCCCGAAGATGGCTTTTCGCTCAGCCGTGCTTTTACATAGGCTTGCACATCTTCCTTCATAACTCTCGATTTTCGCCCACTACCCTTAATTTCATTAAGGTTTACTCCTAACTCCCTGGCTAAACGGCGAACGGATGGCCCCGCAGAAACAACCGCGCCAGCCCTTTCAGTACCTACTAAACCAGGAGCTATCTCAGGCTTTTCAGAACGAACTGCAGCGGGTTGTGCCACTGTTTTTTCTGGGACTAGCTCACCTGGCTGGCCTGATGATTGTTCTTTTTCACTGCTGATCTGCTCTACATTTAACGCAAGAATCAAAGTACCCTGTGATACTTTATCCCCTATTTTTACTGCAATACTCTCAATAACTCCTGCTGTAGGCGAAGGAATATCCATCGTTGCCTTATCACCTTCCAGGGTAATAAGTGATTGATCCTTGGTAACCGATTGACCCGGCTTCACCATAATTTCAATAACATCAACATCTGTTGCGCCGCCAATATCAGGTACGCTAACTTCCTGGTGTTGCAAGGTAGTTTGCGATTTTAGGCTTACCTCTTCCGTTTTGGGTATTATTTCTTCTTTTTCCAAGGCTGTGGGGGGAGCGGCTATAGACGATTTTTCCTCTGTTTTCAGCTGTTCTCCAATCAAAGTCAAAATGACATCCCCTTCAGAAACCTTATCACCAACCTTAACCTGCAAGTGGCCAATTTTACCGGCCTGGGGTGAAGGAATCTCCATACTCGCCTTATCCGATTCCAGAGTAATTAATGGTGTATCTACGCTTATTTCATCCCCTGGTTTAACCATTACTTCAATGACATCAACACCTGTTGCGCCACCAATATCAGGGACCTTAATCTTAATCTCATCTGCCATAGTTATCCTCAGCAAACAGGTAAACTGAAATTTATTTGACCAAATTTAATGTTACGAGAACATCCTTTAAAACTGGGCATCTATTTACCCCGGATAGCCCTTCTATATTAATTCCACCCCACTAAACAGTGTAGAATTGTCGGGGCTATGCCGAGAAGAATTGAGGGGAGCCCTAGTGAGTCACTGGATCCTCTTTTTCACTATTAATGCCATACCGTTTCATTGCATCAACAATTGTTGATTTAGGCATTTCTCCCTGCTGCACTAAAGCATCTAAAGCTGCTAAAACAACAAATTTAGCATCCACTTCAAAGAAGTGGCGTAAACGCTCTCGCGTATCACTGCGTCCATATCCATCAGTACCCAGTACTATGTAAGGTGCTGCAATGTAGGGTCTTATCTGATCAGCATATAAGCGCATATAATCTGTCGCAGCAATCACAGGACCTTTACGATCAGCTAATTGCTGGCTGACATAACTCTGCTGTGGTTTAGCATCGGGATGCATGCGATTATGCCGTTCTGCAGACAGGCCATCTCGTCTTAATTCATTGAAGCTTGTGACAGACCAAATATCCGCAGTCACTGCAAAATCATCATGAAGCATTTGTGCTGCTTTGATGACTTCCCGCAGAATAGTACCACTACCCAGCAGTTGCACATGCTTTTTGCTCTTTTTCTCACTCTCCTGTAGCAAATACATGCCTTTGAGAATACCTTCTTCAACACCGGCTGGCATTTCAGGGTGAGTATAATTTTCATTCATTACGGTAATGTAGTAGAACACATTCTCCTGTTTCTCATACATCCGATATAAACCATCACGAATGATGACAGCTAACTCATAAGCATAAGTTGGATCATAAGCCACACAATTGGGAATAGTTGACGCCATAAGATGACTATGACCATCCTGATGTTGCAAACCTTCTCCCGCCAATGTGGTACGTCCAGCGGTTCCTCCCAAAAGAAATCCACGTGCCTGCATATCGCCTGCTGCCCAAGCCAAATCACCAATGCGTTGAAAACCAAACATTGAGTAATAAATATAGAAAGGTATCATTGCCAGTTTGTTGGTACTGTATGATGTTGCGGCAGCGATCCATGAACAGAAGGCTCCTGCTTCATTAATGCCTTCCTCCAGGATCTGACCATCTTTTGCTTCACGGTAGTACATCACCTGTTCATGATCCACAGGAGTATAAAGTTGTCCAACTGGAGAATAAATACCGATTTGACGGAACAAACCCTCCATACCAAAAGTCCGACACTCATCCGGAACAATCGGCACAATACGCGCACTCAATTCTTTATCCTTCAATAAAACCGATAGAATGCGTACAAAAGCCATCGTAGTTGAAATTTCCCGTTCACCCGTACTACCGGTAATCGCAGAAAAAGCTGATAACACAGGAATTTTTAGCGGTTCAACATCCGTGGTACGAGCAGGTAAATAACCTCCGAGGGCTTCACGCTGTTTGCGTAAATACTTAATTTCCGGACTATCATCGGCAGGACGATAAAAGGGTATTTCAGCAATTTTCTCATCGCTGATAGGAATACTAAAACGATCTCTGAAGGCTCTTAGCTGTTCAATAGTCATTTTCTTTTGCTGATGGGTAATGTTTTGACCTTCACCAGCAGCCCCCATACCATAACCTTTGATGGTCTTAGCCAATATTACTGTTGGGCTTCCCTTATGCTTGACTGCTTGTGCATAGGCAGCAAATACTTTCTGTGGATCATGGCCACCACGGTTTAAACGCCAGATTTCATCATCAGACATATTGGCTACCAGTTTTTTCAGCTCTGGATATTGGCCAAAAAAATGTTCACGGACATAAGCACCATCATTTGCTTTATAGCTTTGATAATCACCATCGACGCATTCTTCCATGCGTTTTTGCATAATACCAGTATCATCCCGTGCAAAAAGTGGATCCCAACGTCCACCCCAGATCACTTTAATAACATTCCAGCCAGCGCCACGGAATAAACCTTCCAATTCTTGAATAATTTTGCCATTACCGCGGACAGGGCCATCTAAACGCTGTAAGTTACAATTCACCACAAAAATCAAATTGTCCAGTTTTTCACGGGCCGCAATAGATAAAGCACCAACAGATTCTGGCTCATCCATTTCACCATCACCCAGGAATGCCCAAACTTTACGTCCTTCAGCATGCATCAATCCTCGATTTTCCAGGTATTTTAGAAAACGTGCCTGGTAAATAGCTTGCAATGGACCTAGCCCCATGGATACTGTAGGAAATTGCCAGAAATCCCCCATCAACCACGGATGCGGGTAAGAAGACAATCCATCAACTTCAACTTCCTGACGGAATTTATCTAATTGTTGTTCTGATAAACGGCCTTCTAAAAAAGCACGGGCATAAATTCCTGGTGAAGAATGCCCCTGTATATAAAGCAAATCACCGCCTTTCACTTTATCCGGACCTTTGAAAAAATAATTAAATCCAGTTTCATATAAGGTCGAGGAAGAAGCATAAGAAGCAATATGCCCTCCGAGCTCTGCGGCATATTTACCTGCTCGCACAACCATTGCTACTGCATTCCAGCGAATAAGAGCATTAATTCGCTTGCCGATACCTTCGTCAGGTGGCATCGGCTGTTCTTCATGCGGTTTTATAGTATTACGGTAAGGAGTATTAATAGAGCTTTTCAGCTTCACTCCCTCGGCATTTGCTCTATTCATAAGCTCCTGGAGCAGAAATGCAGCCCGTTCGTTACCATCATTGGCAAATACTGCTTGCAAGGCATCCAGCCATTCACGCGTCTCAATTGGATCTATATCATTACTGTTTTCATATGACATGAATGTGTTCCTCGTCAATCTTTAAGCTTTTTAGCAACAAGCTGGTGTAACCTGTAAACGTTTATGAATTACGCCACCGCAAGCCTGCATGCAAACCTGATAATCTGCCCGGCAGTTACAGGTTGTTTTTCGGCATTGTAGTGGATCACGGAAGGAATTCAACTCAAGAGCAAGCATTTCACCTTTTACATAGCGCTCATGTTGATAACGATAATAACTTTTCGCGGTCTTTTCTTTCGCATAAGCATTACATTGCTGGCAATTATTACGACAGGTCTTGTTACATACTACCGCTCTACTTTCACAATTTTTTTGGCAAGTGGCAAAACTGCATTTTGCCAACCCACACTGTACTTGTGGAGTAAGGGTTTGGTGCATACAAGCAGTCAAAAATAAAAAACAACAACCCCATACAGCCCGAACAATAAAATTTATCATAGTTAGCCATCTCAATTTATGAAAATCATTAGACTTCCTTAAAATTCTACTGCATTGGAGCATTACTTCATCGATACGGTGCTCGAATCCTCATGTACTATGTACACTCCGCTTCTGCGCGCACCGTTCCTCCTCTCCCTGCAGCAAGTTTAGAAAAAAGTCTATATCTTCACGCTGTTACAACCACGCTCCCAAGGTGAAAACGGCAACAAAGACCAAAAAGACAATTAGTGCATGCTCTACCAAACTTTCTGCATAGGGAAGCTGTACAGACTCATTTTCACTGTTATGAGCAGCAAGTACCCCCCCCTGGCTTAAGAGAGAATCATTATTTTCCGGCGCAGAAAAAAACATTTGGATATAAAAACGAAATCCGCGCTGAAAATTACCTACTAATAAATAGAGTAGTACAGTAATTCTTGCCGGTATCCAATCAAATAGATTAGTTAGCCATTGAGCCAATTTCGCTGTTTGCTCCTGCCCTTTACACAATGATACCAAACGATAAGCAAGAATGGCCAAAGGACCGGCAACAATATACCAAAAAACAACCCCAAACAATTCATTATTGGCTTTAACGAAATAATTTCCCGCTACAGCCTCCTCATCCCCTTCATTTTCCTGCCTTACCGGATAAAAAGGATTCTCAGGGCCTAAACAATAATAAAAAATAGCTAAGTTAAGCAGCAATCCAATAAATCCGTAGAATAAATGACCAAAAATAAAGAGTACCAACCAGCAAATAAAGAGTATAGGCAATAAGATAGCCGCAATAAGCAGTCCTGGATGAGCCATGCCTCCCTCTTTTGGTAACCGTTGACTAAGGGCATTATAATAGGAGGAAAACCAATAAAACCGATTATGTGATAGTGAATGCACTAGAAAACGTTCACTCAGTAAACAAAGGACAATGATCAGTAATTTCATTTTTAATCCTTACGCATTTTATCCGATAGGGCAATTGGTGTTGGGTATTTTAACACTACTAAATAGGACGAAACGATAAATGTCAAAATAGTTGTGGCTTGTATCAAATTCGATGCAACTTCAGAAATTAGCTTTGTGCTTAAGGCAATACTGGCAACTAAAAGAGAAAACTCACTTGCCTGCCCTAATCGCAAACCAACTTCTCTAGCCACTGTTTTTTTCTCTCCTGCTTTAACAAGTAATACATTAAATAAAAGAGGCTTAACCAGCAACATTAAAAACGACAAAATACAGGCTGGTATAACAACCTGAGCAGCAAAACCAAAATTAAACGTTGCACCAATTGAAAAGAAAAACATAACGAGGAAAAAATCACGCAAGGGCTTCAAGCTTTCGGCGATATATAAAGAAATGGGGCTTGACGCCAAAGCAACACCTGCTACAAACGCACCAATATCTTCGGACAGGCCTAATCGTTGCGCCAGAAACGACATACCCAGGCACCAGCCAATGGATAAAAGAAAAACATACTCTTGCGTTCTATCAAAGCGCGCTAACAGTTTCACTAAAACATAACGCTCCACTGCAAACGCAAGTAGAGTTAAGGCGGGTAGCGCAACCCCCACCAAAATCAGATCGTCTACAGAGAATCCGGCCCCCTGCTGTGCACCATTAATGAGGATTAATACAATGATTGCAATAACGTCCTGCATAAGGAGTACGCTTATCATGACTTCACCAGTGTGCTGATGATGTAAAATCGTTGTTGGCAACAATTTGAGGCCAATAATGGTACTGGAGAACATCATTGCGGCGCCCAAAATCCATGACTCAGTCACGCTTAATCCAAACCAACGACCGATCAAGTAAGCAATAATAGCAAATAACACTGAACTGATAACGGCAATCCAGGTTATTTTTCTTAGCATATGGACTAGGTTTTGAGGCTGTAGATGTAAGCCCAATAGAAAAAGTAGAAATACGATACCTATATCCCCGACCTGCTGCACGACGCTAACGTCTGAAACAAGTTTGAATCCCCACGGGCCTAAAACCGCACCCAAGAGAATATAAGCAACAAGCAATGACTGCTTGGTATACAGCACCAGTGTCGAAAAAATAGCTGCACCCGCAAAAATCAAAAAGATGGTATAAAAAACTTCACCCGTTTGCATAGACTTATTGCCCCATAAGTAAATAATTCAAACAATTAAGACATAAACCAACCAAAACTCTCAATGTTCGTGGCATATACCATAAAAAATGATAGGTAGGATAACACATATCAAGTCAGACCCAATCAATTTACGCATAACATCTCTGATTTATCGAATAATATCTCATGTGAGAAGCAAAGTGGTTTTAAATTAATCATTAACGCCTCTCAGCCATTTGCCAATCTGACAGGTAGATAATGTTGTCTTCCCTATTCTTTGTAGTTTTTACTCTTGCATTAATAAAATCCTATTTTATCCCATAGGCTTATATAGCGTTTTGTTTTACAATCATTTCCCTTTGACTCTAAAAACCTATAATTTTTATGCTGGTTACTGCGTACAGAATAGACAATTAGTAGTCAAGCTGGTAAGCTTTTTATTTTGTCCCTAAAAAAATATTACCTAGTATAAATTCCAGTCATTAACAAGCTAATAATATCAGGAGTAATAAAGTCGATGGATTATAGCAGCACACAACCTGCCACGCCGAATCATTCCACCCTAAAATCGCTGATGCCTTGGATTGTTTGGGGTTTAAGCTGTATTTTCTATTTCTATGAATGTTTATTGCAGGTATCTCCTAGCGTGATGAGTTCAGAGCTCATGCGGGATTTTGCAGTGACCAGCCAGACTTTAGGTATCTTATCGGGCGTGTATTTTTACTCCTACGCCGCGATGCAGCTGCCAGGCGGTGTTTTAATGGATTATTTTGGCCCCCAGCGATTACTCACTATCGCAACAACAATTTGTGCAATCAGTACAATTGCCTTCGGTTTGACCGATAACTTTTTTATGGCTTGTATCGCACGCTTGATGATAGGTTTTGGTTCTGCTTTTGCTGCAGTGGGTTCAATGAAGTTGGCCGCCAACTGGTTTCCCCCACAACGATTTGCCCTTTTGACTGGAATGATGGTAACCATTGGTATGTTGGGCGCTATTGGTGGGGAAGCACCTCTCGCTTTATTAATCGACACTTATGGTTGGCGCCAAAGTATGATTATTATGGGTGTAGTGGGTCTTTTTCTCGCCATGCTAATCCTTCTGATTGCCAAAGATTCACCCCACAAATTGCCTCAGCCAACAACGCATCATGACACTGAAGAAGAACATTTGTGGCCAAGCTTGTTGACAATCGTGAAAAATCGCCAATTATGGTTAGTTGCAGCCTATGGCGGTCTGATGTACATGGCCACACCAGTATTTTGTGGATTGTGGGGCGTACCCTTTTTAATGTTTAAGCTAAATCTTGCCAAAGCAACTGCTGCCAACTATATTTCTTTAGTATTTATTGGTTGGGCTATAGCAAGTCCACTATGGGGCATTTACTCCAACCGTATTGGCTTACGTAAACCGCCTATGTACATTGGCAGTATTGGTGCCTTGGTAACCAGTTTGTTTTTTATCTATGCTCCTGTGCAAGCAGGTTGGCCCGTACAACTATCGCTTTTCCTCTTTGGTGTTTTCTCAGCAGGCTTTTTACCCGCCTTTGCTGTGGCAAAAGAGCTATGTAGCAAACGTTATGTCGCTACAGGCCTCAGTTTCATGAACATGATGAATATGGTTGGTATTGCACTAGCTCAACCTATTATTGGCTTTATTCTTGACCAGTTGTGGCAAGGTAAAATTGTTGATAAGGTTCGCGTTTACCCCCTGGAGGCTTATCATATCGCACTGGCCTTGTTACCGCTTGGCATTTTGGTTTCTTTAGTCATTTTACCACGCATTAAAGAAACGCACTGTCAAAGTGTCCAGGGATAAGATTTGTATTGTTTTAAAGTAGAGCATTATGGCAAAAAAACTTTTTATTAAAACAAATGGCTGCCAGATGAATGAATACGATTCATCTAAAATGGCTGAGGTTTTGCTGCAATCACATGGCTTGGAGAAAACTGAGTCGGTTGAAGAAGCTGATGTTATTCTCCTAAATACTTGTTCCATTCGTGAAAAGGCACAAGAGAAGGTATTTTCTCAATTAGGCCAATGGCGTGAATTTAAACAGAAAAATCCCCATGTAGTGATTGGTGTTGGCGGTTGTGTTGCCAGCCAGGAAGGTGCAGATATTATCAAGCGCGCCCCTTATGTGGATTTGGTTTTTGGACCACAAACGCTTCATCGCCTGCCGACTTTACTTAATGAGCGTTTAAGCAGCAAAAAACCGGTGGTTGATATTAGTTTTCCGGAAATTGAAAAATTTGACCATTTGCCTGCCCCGCGCGCCGAAGGACCTGTTGCCTTTGTGTCAATTATGGAGGGCTGCAGCAAATACTGTAGCTATTGCGTAGTTCCTTATACTCGAGGGGAAGAAATTAGCCGTCCTTTTGATGATGTTTTGGCCGAATGCTACCATTTGGCAACTCAAGGTGTACGCGAGATTAATCTTTTAGGACAAAATGTTAATGATTATCGCGGCCCCATGAATAACGGTGAAATTGCTGATTTAGCCCTGTTGATCCATTATCTGGCAGCTATTGATGGCATAGGCCGTATCCGCTTTACAACGTCTCATCCTTTGGCGTTTTCCGATAATTTGATTAATGCCTACGCTGAAGTTCCGGAACTGGCTAACCATCTCCATTTACCTATACAAAGCGGCTCAGATAAGATTTTGTCAATGATGAAGCGCGGCTATACAGCAATGGAATTCAAATCAAAGATCCGTAAGTTGCGCAAAATCAGACCGGATATTCGTCTATCGACTGACATCATTGTTGGGTTCCCCGGCGAAACAGACAAGGATTTTCAGGATACGATGGATCTGGTTCATGAAATTGGTTTTGATACTTCATTTAGCTTTATCTTTAGTCCACGCCCAGGAACACCAGCCGCTAATTTAGCGGATGAAACACCTATGGAAGTGAAAAAACAGCGTTTACAAATCCTGCAAAACCGTCTTCTCATGCAGGCATCACGTTATAGCCAAGCGCTGGTAGGCAATACACAGCGCATTTTAGTTACTGGTACTTCCAAGAAAGATTCACAGCAATTGGCAGGCCGAACTGAGTGCAATCGTGTTGTAAACTTTGATGGTCCTCACGAATTGATAGGCCAATTTGCCAATGTTCACATTAGTGAGGCATTGCCTAATTCACTTCGTGGCAGACTGGTGCAAGGCGAGTAAATCGTTAACTATTATGTCTGATTCGATTAGTGAACAGCTTATTATCCCGCGTGAATACCACGGGCAACGCCTCGATGTGGTACTCGCGCAGCTTTTTCCCACTTATTCACGCTCCCAACTAAGCACCTGGCTTAAAGAAGGGGCTATCACCTTGAATCAACGTCAGTGCAAACCTAAAGACAAAGTATTGGGCGGCGAACAAATTAATCTATCGATTGCTTTTGAAACCCAGACAAACAGTGATATCTATCAGCCAGAAGCTATTCCACTAGCTATTATTTATGAAGATGAGCAATTATTGGTAATCAATAAACCGGCCGGATTAGTCGTCCATCCGGGAGCCGGTAACCGCGAACATACCTTGGTGAATGCTCTCTTATATCATGCCCCTGCTCTACAGCATTTATCCAGGGCAGGTATAGTTCATCGACTGGATAAAGATACAACAGGATTATTAGTGGTAGCTAAAACACTGACAGCACATACCCATCTCGTCCGGCAAATGCAAGCACGTGAAATCCAACGCCGTTATATCACCCTCGTACAAGGCCATTTAATTTCGGGCGGTGAAATTGCTACCTTTTACGGCCGCCATCCCAGAAATCGTTTAAAGATGGCGGTCTGTGCACAAGGTAGAGAAGCGATTACACTTTATTCGATCCGCAAACATTATCAGGATTTTACTTTACTCGATGTCCAGTTAATGACGGGGCGTACCCATCAAATCCGCGTTCATATGGCTCATCTTAATCACCCCGTTGTAGGTGATCAACTTTATGGCGGCAGGATGCGTTTCCCCGCACAAGCATCAGCAGAGTTAAGACAACTTTTATGTCAGTTTCAACGGCAAGCCTTACATGCCTCCTTGTTGTCATTTTTTCACCCCGAGAGTGAGGAACAATTGACATTTGAAGCGCCTTTACCTGATGATTTTCAAACACTTCTTAATTTTTTGGATGATTATTTTGGCTAATCTTTATGCTAATTGGCCGGCACCGGCGAATGTATCGGCTCTCACTACAATGCGAACGCCAGGATTCAGCAAACCACCCTTTGATGCGAATAACCTGGGTTTTCACGTCGGAGATGACAAACAGGTTGTTGCTTCTAATCGACAAGCACTAAAAGCACGTTTGGAGTTACCCAACGAGCCGGAATGGCTAGAACAGGTCCATAGCAATCTTTGCGTGTTAGTTGAAGAAGAAGAAAATCGTACTGCAGATGCAGCCATTACACGTAGTCCTCACCATACACTGGCAATCATGACTGCCGACTGCCTGCCTATTCTCCTCTGTAATCAAGAGGGGACGGAAATTGCAGCTATCCACGCTGGCTGGCGAGGTTTAGTCAATGGCATCGTTGAAAATACCATTACTAAAATGCTTAGTGAACCAACGCAGTTACTGGCCTGGATTGGACCTGGCATCTGCCAGTCTTGTTATGAGGTCGGCGATGAAGTTTTACAGGCTTACCAAGATCGCTATCCGTT
Source organism: Legionella donaldsonii (assembly GCF_900452385.1). Taxonomy (NCBI): domain Bacteria; kingdom Pseudomonadati; phylum Pseudomonadota; class Gammaproteobacteria; order Legionellales; family Legionellaceae; genus Legionella; species Legionella donaldsonii. The sequence goes on from NZ_UGOA01000001.1 coordinate 1,885,660, forward strand.
TGCGACAAACTCGTTTCTTCCGAATGAAAAGAAAAAATGGCAGGTCAATTTGCCCCATTTGGCGGAGCAGATCCTGTATAATATAGGTGTATTTGCTGTTTATCAGTCAAAAAAATGCACATTTGAGCAAAAAAATGAGTTCTATTCCTATCGCCGGGAGCAACAAACGGGTAGAATGGCTACACTCATTTGGTTTAACGCAACACATCAGGATAAATAGAATATGAGTAATAAAATTCGTATGCTAGTAAAAGCCCTGCTTTTATCTATGCTTGCTTTTACCGCATCGGCTGAAGAAGCTAAAACAATGGCGAGCCTTGCCCCCGTATTGAAAAATGCAATGCCGGCTATTGTCAACGTTGCTGTACAAGGCGTTATTCAAATTAATCCCGCAGCGTCTGACGAAGAAGGTGGCGATGAGCCTCAGGACAGACAGCTAGTCCCGGAAAAACCCCGCAAATTCCAGAGCATTGGCTCAGGTGTTGTTGTTGACCCTAAACACGGTGTCATTATTACCAATGATCACGTCATTCGAAATGCTACATTAATTACGGTTACCTTACATGACGGCCGACGTTTAAAAGCGAAATTGATTGGTGGTGACAGTGACACAGATATTGCGGTTTTAAAAGTCGAAGCCAAAAACCTCAAAAGTTTGCCAATCGGTGATTCAGACAAAGCAGAAGTGGGAGATTTTGTTGTCGCTATCGGTAATCCTTTTGGTTTGAACAGCTTTGGCAATAGTCAAACAGCGACCTTTGGTATTATCAGTGCCACCAAGCGTAGTGATCTGAACATTGAAGGGGTAGAAAACTTTATTCAGACTGATGCAGCGATTAACCCTGGAAACTCTGGAGGTGCATTAGTCAATGCTAAAGGAGAGTTAATTGGTATTAATACCGCCATTATTTCTCCTTATGGCGGCAATGTGGGTATTGGTTTTGCTATTCCTATCAATATGGCAAAAGATGTCGCTCAACAATTAATTCGATATGGTTCAATTCACCGTGGACTGATGGGTATTTTCGTACAACATCTTACCCCTGAACTGGCTCAGGCAATGGGTTACCCAGAAGACTTCCAGGGTGCCATTGTTTCACAGGTTAATGAAAACTCACCTGCTGAAAAGGCAGGTTTAAAACCTGGTGATATCATTATCAAAATTAATGATACGAATATAACCCAGGCTACTCAGGTAAAAACGACTATTGGACTGCTACGTGTCGGCAGTGAAGCCAGAATAACGGTAAAACGCGACGGTAAAGAAATGACTTTAAGCGCCGTTGTCACCGACATTAAAAAGCACGAACAAAAGTTACAAGCTAGTAATCCATTTCTTTATGGCCTCGCTCTCAAGAATTTTGAACAAGATTCTCCTTTGCACGGGCATGTAACGGGCATACAAGTGGTTGGAGCTTCTGAAAATAGTGCCGGATGGCGAGCAGGTTTAAGACCAGGCGACATCATCATTGCCGCCAATAAACAGCCAACTACCAATGTTAGGTCGTTACAAACGATAGCCCAGCAAAAGAAACAACAACTACTTGTTCAAGTATTACGCGGCCCAGGCGCGCTCTACGTCTTGATCATTTAGCCTTTCTAACCGAAGGTTGGGTGCAAACTCAACCTTCAAACCCTTCTCATTAACCTCTCTCACTTTCGTGCAGAATAACTCAATTTCCCTGTAATCCAGTTTGAGCCATAATAGCGGCTGTATAGGACGCTCTCGTCAGCTATAGTATATTTGCGTCATTTTACTGTTCTTATCGCCTGAATGCCTTCACCAGAAAGGCCCTATTTGCAGTGGGTAGGTCGAAAATACAGGCCTATCTTTTGCTGATAGTCAGCGTTGGCTGATAATCAAAGTGATTGTCCTAGTAAAGCACAAGCTCTGAATTTTCAATTAATGCATGAACTCTTGCTGATTATAGCTTGATAGGCCGAACCGAGATCATCAATGAAGAGGTGTTCTCTAGCCTTTAACTCAAGGAAATAACCTCCCTTCTTAATCTCTTTTACGAATCTTGTGATAAACTCAAAAGTATGATGGCAACAGGATGAGCCTGATGAAAGCAATTCGCTACCTGACTGTGCTGATTGTCTTGCTGAGTATGCCCCTATATGGGACTCCATTAAAAATTGCAGTTTCAGTTTATGATCCGCCCTTTGTTCTTCAGGAAGCCCAGGGACATTTCCATGGTTTTGATATCGCGATGATGCAATATGTTTGCAAGGAGTTAAAGCGCCCTTGCCAGTTTGTACCTATTCTGGACAGACACTTGCTAGACGCCGTAGAACATGGTGAGGCCAATGTGGCAGCCAGCTCCATTCTTATTTCGGTTTCTCGCGCTAATCAGGTCAATTTTTCATCACCCTATCTGGCCAGTAAAGTGCGTTTTGTCTCGCTAAGAAAAGTTGGGCAACAATCAAGTGAAATAGCGACCTTCTCCAAGAAAAAAATTGGTATGGCTGACAAGGCATTAGCAGAACAGATCGAGCAGCTTGGAACATTGAATGCAAAAATCATTTTGTTTAAGCAACATGACACGCTGGTTCAAGCACTGTTGCGAAAAAAAATAGACTTCGCCTTGATGCCTCATCATATTGCGGAACACTGGCATCTTCACTCAGCGGGATTAATCCAATTTGTTGGTGAGCCCTTGTATTTAGGTTTGGGGGTTGCCGTTGCCGTTAATCGGAAGGATGTTAAATTATTGAGTGATATCAATATCGCGTTGTTCCACTATCAGGCCAGCAATGAGTTTAAAAAAGATTTCGAAACTTATTTACTGACCTATTAAGACAACCTACCCCAATCAAAGTTGATAGCATTAGAGCTGGTTAATTCTAGAATCACCAGCTCTTTCTAAAGTTATGCTGCGGGAGAAGCTGGAGTATTTTGCTCCTCATCTTCTTGTTTTCGATGTTCTCGTAAATGCTCTTTAAGGATGGATTGGGTATCCTTTAAAGTAGTTAGTTTTTGAGCCTCCACGTTTGTTGAGTTTTCCTCAGCACCAACGACCTTCTTACTCCCCACCAAATCATGGGTTTCCACAGCGTCAACAAATTCCTCATCCTCATCATCCTCGAATGAGAAAAATTCGTCCTGATCCTCCTCGTCAAACTCCTCTACAACAGCCACGGTGGGCGTTTCTTTAATTCGAGTAATTTCTTGTTCAACGGTTGTTAACAGTGCCCGAGCCCTAATGTCTTCTTTTTGTGCATTCTCTAACGCTGCTTTAGCTTTATCATAAGCGAGCAGCGTAAGCTCTCCTATTTCGACGCCAGACTGTTCGACTGCTTTAACTGCTTGAGATACTTGCTCATAGTGCTCAGCTGCGGCTCTCGTGGCTTCTTCCATCCCCCTGATTTTTTTAGTCAAGGTCTCGGCAATATCCTCCAAGGCAAAGTCTATCTCATCGTCTTTATATTCACCCGTCTTCAGCCCATTCATAAATCCTGTAAATCTTTCCCGCAAACTCTCTACGTATTTTACAGCGCCTGATACCTTTTCCAGATGTTCCTGCATTTTTGCAGTATGCACAGAGATAGCCTCAATATCCTTTTGAGCTCTTACTGTTTGTAAAGTTGCTAAAAATTCTCGTGCATCGCTTTCTAATGCCTGGGCCTCCTGCAACGCTTCCTTGACTGCTTCGCTCTCCTCTTGCATTTCAGGATTCGTTTTAGCCAATTCACTGACAGTTTGATCGAGCGCTACCAATTTGCGCGTGGCTGCGCCTAGGTAGTTCTCCACCTCATCGCCGACTTCTTCAATCATGAGATCCAAGGCTTCATAGTCTATTTTACGCATCGCATCGAATTTCTTTTGCTCGCGCCCTATTCTCTCAACAGAACTGTTTGCTTTTTCAAGTTGAGTTTCTGCTTTTTGGACATAACCAATCTCTGCTAAGACTTCATCGATGCCTTTTAGCACGTCTCGAGCAGTTTTTTCTACTTTTTGTGCCTTCTTCAAGGCCTCCTCAGCTTTAGCAAGAGCAGCCTCAGTAGCCTTCTGTGGTTGGACACCAGACTCTTCCTTTTTGATTGCTTGAAAGGCTTCTTGATAAGCTTGTGCTGCCAGGCGCGTGGCGTTTTCCATCACAGCAAGCACCTCACGCAAACTATCAGCACTATCCTGTATGTCCTCATAGTCTAAGCCATTAATAAACTCTTCTCTGTCATCACTCTCTTCCAGATCTTCAAGGATCTCTGCAAGAAGTCTCTGCTCACCCCATGTTCCTCGCTCACCCAATGCTTCTTTTGAAGCTTGTGCGACTTGCTCCAAGTGTTCATGGACTTTTGCAGTATGACCAACAACAGTCTCGTGAGTAATTCGAGCTAGTTCTGTCTCTATAGTCTTTAAAAATTGTTGAGACTCAGTGACTACTTCTTTTGCAGATTCCCACGCTTTCTTGGCTTGATTGCTGGCTGTCAGCGTAGGCCCTGTAATTGCAGTCAGAGTAGAAAGATGACCCACCTCGCCGGCTTTGCCAGCTTCTTCGTATGAGCTTCGATATTGCTCTTCCACCGCTTCCGCACCTGCAGTTAACTCGCGAATTGTTTGACGCACTCTGACAGCCATTTCTTTCAATTCTTTCTTATTATTTTTCAACAGATCATCCGTAGAAAACTTTTCCCGTTCTACCTGAATACCTGTTGCAACTTGTTTTACTACTTCTAGTTGTCTATTGGCTTCTTTTGCATGATTTTTGGCTTTTACTTCATGCTCACTCTTTTCAGGTTGCATTCTTACCTCTGCCTTGTGAATGAGCTCCACATCGTCCATTGCTTTATTGATCTTGCCAAATGCTGCCTTATAACTCTCTAACTCCTCATTAACTGGATTCACCGTTCCTTTCCATCTGACATCACCATCAGAGGACGTTGCGAGCGCTTGTTGGGCAGTTTCCAATTGTGCTTTAATTTGCTCACCCATTTCCTTTATTTTATTGGCTCGCGCTTGCATTTCCTCATAAGCTTTGACATCTGCGTCATAAGAGGATTGTCTCGTGTAGTCTTTGGGATTAGGCTTAGTAGCACTAAACCCAACTTTTTCCTTAGCTGCAATTTGATCCTTAACCAATTGATGAAACGTGTCTAAGTCTGTCTTTAATGTAGACAGAAGTTCCATTTCGTCCACCACGGTTTCTACCTTTGGATGTTTTCGAACCAAATCGCGCGCTTCTGCCACAGTATCAACAATCGGTTTAACGCCAGAAGTAAAGATACCGGATACTTTGTTATAGATAGTATCCGTAACGACTGCTTTTACTAAGCCAATGCCGAAACACTTCAGATAATTCAAACCTGTTAAAAGTGTTTTTTGGAAAGGTGAAATATCTGTTCTTGCTTTAATAGCCTCAAATTCATTATCACGAGCCCTGACTTCCCGGACTGTGTTGAAAGCTACTTTTGCGACTACAATAGCCCCAAGGATTGCTGCGCCAATGGGTGAACCAAGGCCTACAGCAGTCAACGCACCCAGGCCAACACCTCCTGCAGTAATAGCAACACCCACAAAGGCCCAAAAAATGATTGGCGTTGCCAGATTACCAATCGTTTTAAGTATCCTCATTGAAGGGCCAACTTTAACCGATTTATCCAGTTCAGCTGCTATGGCAGTTCTTCCAGCAAGCTTGGGCTCGTTTTCTCGGCTTTCCGGTATTAATCGCTCTTTCCTGTCCTTGATATTGAGCTCAATTAATTGTGAGGTTGCAGTCAATTCCTTGCTTAATTCCTCAAACTTGGCTTTCGCAAGCACCTTGGTTGCATCCTGAAGTTCTGCAGCGCGTGCTTTTGTGCGCGGTTGCTCAGGAGTAGAAGGGTTAATAGCATCTGCTTCTTCTAACTTTTCTAGCACAGAGCCTAGCGTCGACATTGCCTTTTGTTGTAATTGTCTTGCTTGCTCTTCCGTTACTTCTTTTGAAGCATTCATTTGCATCATCATGAGTCGGTTATAAACACACATGCCGACCAGAGCAGTTTCGTCAGGAGAGTTAAAGTCAACATTCTGCATTAAAAATTCCAACTCTCTTTCCAACTCCGCTTCTTGTGAGGTAGGTGGCATTTGTGCTTTTAACGTGTCATCAACACGCTTAAACTCGTCGCTTATTTTCTTAAGAAAGTCTTCGTGCTCTGACTCAGGTTTACCTTTCAGTGACTCACTGAATAAATATTTAGCACATTGAGTTCTATCCAATGCAGGGTTATTCTTTTTGATAGCCCGATATTGCAAGTAAAACCCTGAAAATGCCTCACGCTCGTTTGCTTTAAGCGTTGACCGCTTAGAGGGATCTTTAGAGATGTAGTCAAAGGCTTTTTGTTCCAGAATTTTTTGCACTTCGATATTTAAATAGGGACAGAGAACGTTTTTCAGCTTCTCAGCGGCCACACCTGTTAAATAATTCTTTGCAGAATCGACTACTCCACCAACTGTGGAAAAAACAGATTGTAACGCTTTAGGGAAAAGTTTCTCTTGTACCTCTGGGCGAGCTAACACCCCTATCGCAACATCAGCAATAAGAGCCTGGGGCATAACATAAGCCAGTGGCATACTTAATGCGTAGTATTGAGCCATACCTGGAATAAAACCAGTTACCGTATTTAAAGCGCCTCCAATTCCCCTTTTTACAGTTTCTTCATTAGCCAATTGATTGCTTGTTAAAGGATTGCTCAATTGCGTCATTAATTCTGGCGGAGGTGGTGTATCTTTAAACGTTTTCTCGTATTTAACCTTCGCTTGTACAATGCCATCTAAATGCTCATTCTTACTCATTGCGTAAGCCAGGATTTTTTCAGGCATAGAAGCGGATAGCATGCCACTTTTTGGCAATACTGTTTCCCACGCAAGGGATATCAATTGTTTCGATAAGGCCTGGGCACTGAGCACATCGGACATATCAATTTCACCACCCGCTAATTTCCTTATTTCCTCTGCCAGATCATCATCCTTTTTAATATCTGTCATGAGCTTGGTGACCGCTTTATTTAACGCCTCTAGATAGTTGATTTTTGCATCACATAAGCTTTTGAGGGGATCATTCGGACTCAAATCCCGCAGACCTCTACAGGCAGCTAATTGTTTTTCCAGGCTCTGAGAAATATTCCCAAAAATAGGGTGGACAGATTCCAAGGTGGCCTGATAGCTTTGGCGCGCTTCCTCTTTAGGAGTAAAAGCCTTAGGCGGCTTGGGAGCTTCTGGGGGAGGGAAAGAATCCGCTAGCTCCGCTATCCATAGAAGATTAAGGCTTCTATCGTTTTCATCTCTATATTTTTCTAACTCTACCACATCAGCAGAATTTAAAAGTTGCCCACCCTTTAGCTTGCTATAAATGTCTCTTAATTTTACATGGCTTGGGATTTCATAAAAGGCTTTCTTAGCCTGCTCATCTAACCCTTTTGACTGGTCATACAGCTTATCAAGCTCTTTTTCAAGTTTCGGCATTAGTTGTTTTTGCTGGTTATGCAATGCAGCCCTATCCAGTGCAGGACGTACATAGAATTTTTGGAAAGCTTGCACTTTAGGATCGTCTGATTTAACGGCCATCGCCGCTGCTAATTCATTAAAATTAGCCATGCTCTTTTCAGAACGCTTAATCTCAGTCTCCAATTTTTTTACTCTTTGGATCATATAATTTGCTTTATCGCCTTTTTCACTGTCTTTGGCACCGGCAAATGACTTGAGTTGCGTATCTAATCGTGTATTTAACGTTTCTGGATTAATCTCATCTTTAAAAGCCACATAGCTCTCATAGCTCGATTTAACCTGAACCTCTGGCCTTGCCATATAAGCATCAAAGAACTCTTTTTCCAATGCCGGGCAACCACTGGCTTTTACTAACGCGTGAATATTAAAGAAATCTTCCGCAACACCAGGACTGGTACTTGGCTGTATACGAGCCCAAAACTCACCCTCATCGCTAAATTTTTCCTTCACAGGCGCAGAGACCAGGGAAGTCAGTCCACCCCAAAGTCTACTCACCATAGAAGTGTGAGTTTGTTTAGCGACATAGGGAGTATAATGAGATGGTAGTAGATATAATGCCCAGGAAGCCACTTTTCCAGCTGTAGGACCCACTGCGCGATAGAGTGAAGCAGTTGCATCCAGCATGGCATCAGCCGTGTTTCTAACTGACTCTGACGAGTTATTTTTAATAAAAGATCCTAAACCTGTGGTCAACCCGCCTACTACCTCGCCAGTAACGGATACTATGGCACTGCCTACAGCGACAGCATCGCCTGCATATTTTACATAATCAACAAATCCTGGTAGACGATCTCTGATTTCCTTGGGAATAGTTCCTATTGCAACACCAGCCTCTTCAACGCCATTTAGAAATTGTACCCAATCGTTGCCATCCCAGGTCGAAAATTGTCCTAATGCAGCGCCCGCATTACCTGCTGCCTGAGTGAGTTCCTGCATAGGTTTGTATAGTGAATTGACACAAAGAGTAGTTAAAGAAGGAAATTCAATACCCATTGCACTGAACAATGCTTTACGTGCACTTGACTGTTCTATACGTGCCTTTTCCCGAGCTTCTCGTGCCATCGTCTGTTCTGGAGTTTCGTCTTTTGCGGCTTCCTCTGCTTTTTCCAGGAAAAATTCCGTTTTTTGTTTTTCTAATTTTTTACCTTGATCCAAAATACCATTAACTACAGGCAACAAATCCTGGATACTTTCCAGAGTAACTGAATCGACTGGCAAATCAGGGATAGTCATTTTTGCTATTATTTTGACTGTTTGAACCAGCTTTTCTGCGGTCCAGCTACCTTCCTGGCTTTTTTGTACAGTATCTAATAAGGCACTAATGACTTGTGCGTTTTGTCGTGGGGTATAATTTCTACCGCTGTTTTGTTGCAGTGCACCAACTAATTTCTCAGCAGCAAACGGAAGATGAGCAACCGCATCAAGATAAGAAATGTGGTCATCTAATAAACTTTGATAGCCTGCCAATTCGGCATTTTTAGGATCGTCTTCTAGTTTTCCGAGTATTGAATCATGCAACACAGCAGCAGCGGTTCTTTCCTTGTATAAGGCAGGAAAAAAATAGTCATTAACAAGACGTTCTGCCGTAGATCGTTTATCCTTGGGAATAGCTCGCTGTTGCTCAATGCCAGACACAACACGCGACACAACCGTTGCAATTCTCTCATCAATTGCTTTTAACTTCTCTGCCCTGACTTCGTCTTCGACTTCAGTCTCATCGGCATCAAAGCCTATTTTAATGGCATCTTCTAACAACTTATCTAATTCCTGGGCATTCATGAAGGTATCGCGATTAACAGCAATCACTATTTCTGTAGTTGCCTTATCATCACTCCCCAGTCTGCTGTAACATAGTTGTCCGATATAATGTTTGAGACTTTCAATATCTGTTATTGGATCTGCCATAGCTAAATACCAAAGTGTTTATTTATAGTTCAATTATAGAATAATTATCCTTATGGTTTGATTAACAGATGGGCATAGAGAGAAAAAAATTAGAAAAAACCCCAGTAATTGATTAAAAACAAGCAATTAAGTAAAATAAAAAATCAAGTTAGGGATTCAATGAATCACCAAACTTAGGGAATTTAAGTCGATTACAGCAGAAATTTATTGTCTGATCCGCTATCCAGGCAAGCAATAATAGCTCGGTCTAACAAGAAAAGTATTTGATATTTTTTTGAAATAAACTTATTGAGTGAGTACCGTAATACTCGATACCTGCATAGGGATTGTTTAGCAGTTACGGCCTACAAGGTTAACCTTGTTTAAAGAGTTGCATGGGATTGTCAGGTGTCAAACAAGCGCGCAACATATCCGCCATACCATCCAATTTCTGTTTAGCTACCTGATTAGACGCTGTGGGTCTCGTCTCACTCATGGTATTGGTCGTGTTCTGCAAAGTTTCCAGAGGCGCAACAACAGTTTCCTGCACGACCGCCTGGGTCTTTTTTCCTAACAGAGCTGTAATAGTTTGGTAGTTACTCATTATCTATATCTATAAAGATCTATTTGAGATAAGACCTAACTATAACAACTATTTATTAACATAATATTAAGAAAACAAAATATAAACACTACAAATTTGTAATGTCCCCCTCAAAAAAAAGAAAATCTGTTCAGACTATCAAGGAATATTATTGGCTTAAAAGCCCGCTTATGTAACTATAATCGTTGGTTATTTTTATTTATATTATTAAATATCAAGTAGTTAGAATCGACTTTTTGCAAGGACATCAATTTTTGGCCAAAGGATATCAAATGAAGATAAAGCATTTAATACAAAAAATGCTTATGGGGATATGCGTTATCCTCATTACTACTCTAGCTTACGCAGGAAAACCCTTATGGACGTTCATACCCTTAACAGATACCACAGTAATTTTACCACTTACTGGCGCAGGAACTGTCAAATATAAAGTCACGAATCAATCCCAAAAATCACATACACTCGTGATGACAACAATTCCTGGTATTGTTCAGGCTACCACAGCAGGTAATTGCTCTAATCCATTTGTTTTAGGCTATCAAGAATCCTGTATCCTAACGTTAACTATCGATGGCGGCGCCTTGAGTGGGAATGTTAAACATGGCCCTATAGTGTGCGAACAATTTAGTTCATCTCTATGTTATCAGCCAAGTGAGCATGAAAGCCTGAATATTATCAGAGAAACTGCTGTATATTCGGCAATAGGTGGCTCTGTTTTCGGTCTTCTAGGCACTTTGGTCTTACAAAATAATAGTGGTGATGTATTGACCATGAATGCGGATGGCCCTTTTACTTTTTCCAATAGTTTACCCCCAGGAAGCCCTTATTTAGTTACAGTTCAAACTCAGCCGGCCACTCAAACTTGCACAGTAAGTAATGGTAGCGGTATCACTAACAAGACAGATGTGACCAACATAACAGTCAACTGTTCCACTAATACACATACAGTAGGAGGAACTTTATCAGGCTTATCAGGCACGGTTGTGCTTCAAAATAATGGTACAGATAATTTGCCTGTTAATAATAGTGGTTCATTTACCTTTTCAACTCCAGTGGCACAAGGGGCTGGTTATAACGTCACTGTATTAGCCCAACCAGCCACGCAAACCTGCACGGTAACAAATGGCAGTGGTTCGGTGGGAACGACCGACATCGCCAGTGTGCAAGTCAATTGTGCTGACAATGCTTTTAATGTGGGAGGTACTGTATCCGGCTTATCGGGTACAGTTGTGCTACAAAATAACGGGACAGATGATTTGTTTATTAATAACAATGGCTCATATACCTTTTCCACACAAGTGGCACAAGGGGCTGGCTATAACGTCAGCATATTAACTCAACCCGTTACGCAAACCTGTACGATAACAAATGGCAGCGGAACAATGGGGGGAATGGATGTAACCAATGTTGATGTTAACTGTATTAATAATACCATTTTATCTACCAGCATTACGGACTTGGCACTCTCTGTAAATAACACCGTACTCAACGCGGCTTTAACAGGTACAGCACGCGTGATTACTCTAAGGAACACAGGGAGCTTTACAGCAGTGAATCTGAATATTACTCCGCCTACCTGGCCTACAGGTACAACAAGCATAACGACCTGTGGCAGTAGTCTAACAGCAGGAAACGATTGTACTATTACTATTACTCCCGGTAGCACTGCCACCTCTAATGGTACAAATCCATGTTCTAATGGTACAGCACCGGTAGCGGGAGAAATCCAGATAACTGCGAATAATGCAAATAGCATTTCAACGAACGTGGTGGTATTGAGTTATGGTTGTATCTATCAAGGAGGCTACGTGTTCTCTGTAAATGACAGCACCCCAAATACGAGTAGTATTAAAGGTAAAGTAGCAGCCACTTCAGACGAGGCAACTTTACAATGGGCAACTGTATCCAATGACACTGGTGCCGATAGCAATTCAAATGGCTTGGCGAACACAACCGTGCTGGAGACACCCGCAGGGCAATATCCAGCCGCGCAGGCTTGTTCAAACAAAACAACCCAAGGTTACTCCGATTGGTATCTGCCAGCTATTTGTGAAATGGGCTATGATGCCTCAAGTGACGGTAGTGGTTGCGGTTCTGGAGGGGCCCCCCTATTACAAAATCTGTATACCAATCTAAAAACAAACGGCAATATAGGAGGGTTTGGTACAGCTATCTATTGGAGTTCTACTGAGGCGTCTGCAAGCCCACTCATTGTTGCGTGGCTTCAACTCTTCATTAATGGCAGCCAAACCTTCACCAATAAAACTGGCAATTTCCGGATCAGGTGTGTTCGTAGTTTTTAGTCATAAAGACTATAAAAATAGGGTTTTCCCGCGAAAGCGGGAAACTATTCTTTAAACTCGGACTTACTTTGCAAGATAACTCCTCACCTTCACGGGAAAGTCATCATTTGCGGAAAAAAAGGTTAAAGAATTATTATTTGTACAAACTATATCAGAATCACTTAGCGTGAGGGTGAAAAACCACTAGCTTCCTGTCTGCACAGGCGACGAATAAAGCTGACGCTCCTTCACGTAACAGAGTAACTACGCTTCATTAAAACTACCGAATAAAAATTATTATTTTTTGTCTTGACATAAAGCACGTTAAACGACAAAATCACGGCCTCTTGTGGCTATGTAGCTCAGCCGGTTAGAGCGCGGCACTCATAATGCTGAGGTCGGTGGTTCGAGTCCACCCATAGCCACCATTAAATTCCAAAATCGATAAACCTTCTGAAGCGCTTCCTTGTCTAGTACTTGAAGAGGTGCGCTGTCTCCACCACACGTGTTTTGCCATCTTTTTCATAGTTCAATCTTAACTAAACCTTAAAAATCACAGTTTTTGTTAAATACAAATGACTATCACTAGAGCATTTTAAATAATTTTTTACAAACAATTTTTTGGAAGTACTCTTCCTTATGGAAAGGTCATTAAAGAAAGATAATTTTCAAGGACAAGCCCTTACCTATTAGCCTGTATTTACTCCGCAGAATTGCGGAAAACGCTATTGTATCTTTCTAAATTTAGTTATTATGAGAATACTAATTATTCTATGGTTGTTTGATGCGAAAATTTGCGTTTTACGTGGTGGTTTTATGCTATTTAACCCTTGCCCATGCCGCTGACGTCAATATTAGAAAAGTTACCTATGAAGGCAACCCGGCCTATATGCTTGATGTGGGCGCTTTCACGCACGAAAATAACGCGCTTCAGCTCAAATTTAAACTTGCATCCTTAACGAAGCAGCCCGTTACAATTGATTTATCACCTGACAAAAAATTGTACTTTGTCAAAGTTGGCCCACTCACCGATTATGATCTTGTACAAACTATTCAAAAGCAAATACTCGCAGAGACACCCCTGCCAACAATTAACAGCCTTCCTCAACAACAACCCCTATTGCCCGTAGCAACGCCAGTCGCTGCTAAAAAAAGCGAAGCGGACGAAATTGAAGAAACTGAACCGGAAGAAAAACCTCAATCGGCGCTTAATGCAAAGCAAAAACTATGGAATCTGCGAAACGCAGATATTCGTGCTGTCATTGCTGAAGTATCACGCGTTACAGGTAAGAATTTTGTGATCGATCCTCGCGTGCAAGGCAAAATATCGATTGTTTCCAGTACACCCATGTCTGATAAAGAATTATATCAGGTATTTCTGTCTATCTTGCAGGTTTCTGGGTATGCAGCCATACCCAGCGGAGATGTGATCAAAATTATCCCCAATATCGATGCCAAAACTCAATCACCGGATTTACTGAGCCAAATGCGTAATCCACCACGTGGCGATGATATGATGGTAGAGGTTATACCAGTTCATTACGTTCCTGCTGAACAGCTTGTCCCTGTGCTTCGCCCTCTAATGCCACAGTGGAGCAGTGTATCAGCCTATGCCCCCTCTAATATGTTGATTTTATCCGGACGGGCGAGCAACATTAAACAACTATCACATATTATCAAGCAGGTAGATAGCTCCTCCTCTAATGGCATTGACATCGTGCCTTTAAGACATGCACTAGCCATGGACGTGGCCAATACTTTAAAAGATATTGTAAAAACACAACCAGGCAGCGGTCATAGTCAAACCATGTTAGCAGCCGACGATCGTTCCAATGCCATTTTACTCAGTGGTAGTAAAACTGAACGCATACGACTACGCCTGTTGATTGCCAAATTAGATCGACAAAGCCCTAATGGTACTAATAGTAATACTCAGGTCGTATATCTGCATTATTTACGCGCAGAAGATTTAGTCCCTATCTTGGCAGGCATTGCGCAGGCTAATTTTAGTGGTAATGTTGGTACTACCATCGGGACAATTACCAGACCAGAACTTGATAGCACTAACCCCGCTTCAAATCTGGTGAATAACTCTTCCAGCGGCAATCAAAGCAGCATGTCTGCTCCCAGCTCTCAAACATCCTACGGTAGTAGCAATCCAGCTGCGACTCCTAATACAAGCGGCGCAAGCACCCAAAATGAAGGAACAACCAAACCAACCGTGCAAATCATTGCAGAGCCCAATACCAATTCTATAATTATCAATGCTCCGGCAAGCCTTATTCGGATTTTAAAATCAGTTATCAGTCAACTGGATATTCGTCCTGCCCAGCTATTAATTGAAGCCCTGGTTGCTGAAGTTGATGAAAGTGATATCAATAACCTGGGTATAGAATGGGGCTCTGACCAGCAGACGGGTAAACCAAGTGATTTTAGGCCAGGTTTTGCCATTATCAATTCAAAAACATCCATTGATGATTTTCAAGCACAAATTTATGCACTGGCACAACAACGCAAGGCAAATATTCTATCAACGCCATCTGTTGTCGTATTGGATAACAGGCAAGCTAAAATTCTGGTAGGTAAGCAGGTGTCAGTGGCAACCACCACTTATCCTAATAACGCAGGTGGAACTACCACAGCCAGTCCTTATGTGACCTTTGATCGAGTTAACGTTGCCTTGCATTTGTATGTCAGACCACAGATTACTCGCGGGAGTGGCATTCAATTACAAATTGATCAGGGTAACGATACCCTTGACCCAGCCAGTACGACAAATACTGATAACCCTACTTTTAAAATTTCCAGTATCGTCACCTCAGTGCATGTGGAAAGTGGTGACATTGTTGTTCTTGGGGGATTGACCCAGGACAGTTTAGGGAAGGATGATAACCGTATTCCTATTATTGGGGATATACCCGGTCTGGGGCGCCTTTTCCAACACAATATCCGTAACCGTGAAAAACGAGTATTGATGGTCTTCATCAAACCAATTATTTTAAGAAGCGAAAATGATGCCGTACATATCTCTGGTAACAAGTATAATAATATACGCCAATATCAGTTAGACTGGTTACGTAAAGAAGACTATAACGAAACCGATGATCAAATATTATTGCCACCTCTAAATCAGCCAGCAACGTTGCCGCGCCCCTTTGCTCCTTTACCTAGAGAAACCGTAGTAATGGGTAGCGGTCATGGAAAATAATGACAAACCCAAACGACTACCCTATCTTTTTGCCAAAAATCAGGGCGTTATCGCCACTCAGGAAGAAGGAGGCAACATTCTGGTTTATCATTTAGCCACTCCGTCCTTACAGATTCTGGCTGAAATTAAGCGACTTTTAGGGGGCAAACTGATCCTTAAAGAAGTTAATGAGTCTGAATTTCAACAACAGCTGGCTCATCTATATCAATCGCAAGGCTCTATTCTTGATGCAGCGGAAGGAATGGAAGAGGAAATGGACCTCTCACTCCTTGCTGGTCAATTGCCTATTAGTGAAGACCTGCTTGATAATCAGGATGATGCCCCTATAATTCGTTTGCTCAACGCTCTATTTACCCAGGCCATCAAACAAAAGGCTTCTGATATTCACATTGAAACCTATGAGAATCGTGTCCTGGTACGGAATCGTATCGATGGAGTACTGCATGAAGTATTAGAAATTCAGCGTGCCATTGCTCCCCTGGTCATATCTAGGGTTAAAGTTATGGCAAAGTTAGACATTGCCGAAAAACGCATTCCGCAGGATGGTCGTATTGCACTGCGTATTGGAGGTCATAATATTGATGTTCGGGTATCCACTCTTCCTTCTAATCACGGTGAACGCATCGTTTTGCGGATTTTAGATAAGCAAACGGCGCAATTGGATTTAAGTCTTTTAGGGATGCCCAAAACGACTATGGCTGCCATGCGGAAGATGATCGCACAACCGCATGGCATTATCTTGGTAACCGGCCCTACCGGTTCCGGGAAAACCACTTCACTCTATGCGATGTTAACGGAACTGAACCAGGTAAGCCGCAATATCTTAACCATTGAAGATCCGATTGAATATGATTTACCCGGTGTAGGACAAACCCAGGTGAATACCAAGGTACAAATGACCTTTGCTAAAGGCTTACGTGCCATCTTGCGCCAAGATCCTGATGTCGTCATGATTGGGGAAATCCGTGATCTTGAAACCGCTGAAATCGCTGTTCAGGCAAGTTTAACCGGCCATTTAGTTCTCTCTACCTTGCATACTAACTCAGCCTTAGGAGCCTTGACTCGTTTGCATGATATGGGTGTTGAATCATTTTTATTATCATCAAGTATTGTGGGTTTGATTGCTCAACGTTTAGTCAGAAAACTATGCCAACATTGCAAAATCCCCCACAATTTGAGAGATGATGAGCTGGAATTGATGGGCATTCAAGCGGGAACCGATACCTCAAAAGTTTGCGAGCCACTGGGTTGTGATCATTGTAATCAATTAGGCTATCGTGGCCGGACAGGTATTTATGAATTAATCACTATCGATGAGGTCTTACGCGGAATGATTCATCGCAATGAAAGTCTGCAAATTATTGATAACTATCTTCGCCCGGCTACCCCCACGATACGCGAAGATGGATTCAAACGAGTACTGGCCGGTGACACTTCACTGGCAGAAATCTTACGTGTAACCAGCCAACATTAAAACACTTCTTTCAAAACGCTACTGCATTGGAGCATTACTTCGTCAATACAGCGATCGAATCCTCCTGCACTGTTGTGTACACCGTCTCTGCGCGCCGAATCTTCTCGCCCTTCGCACACTCTCATAGCAGCAAATTTAGAAAGAGGTCTACTATAAAGTGACCCGTTTTAGTCTTAAGATAAGCGCATTCCGTCTGGGGAGAAATCTTGTTCTGCCTGCTCCGTATTCATGTAAAGTTGATAAACAGGTGATTTATCCAATTCAGCCTTCGCCAAAGGATCTGCCAATAATTTTTCCATAGAGCGTCCAGTTTTCGCTAAAAGATTGTCTAACCACAACAGTTTTTCCTCCAACTGCTGAAAAGAGTCCTGTTCAGCCATCTCCAGCAAGTAATGATGACAAATAGCCTTTGCAATTTGCTGATTTTCCAACTGAAACCCTATGCGGGTTTCCATTAGAGGATTAAAAATTTCCGGTGAAGTCATAATTAAATCAAGTAAGAAGTGAGGTTCGTTTCGTAAGTGCTCGGCTAATTTGGTGGTAAACTCTCTTTCCCCCCTTTCCGCAATAAGAATTTCCACCTGAGCATGACTATCAAGCGCAGAAAAATCCTTATCTGCACGTGAAGAAAGCCAAGTGATAAAATCATTATTAGGAACCCTTAGAGAAGCTGCAAATTGAAATTGTGGTCTATAGCGAGACTGTGTAACGGGGAGATCCCAGTTGATGGATGAGCCTTTTTCTTCTGCCAAAGCATTCATTTTCATTTTCACGACATACAGTTCGACCCCATAATTTACAATGACGGGCAATGCTTGCTTTACAGCCGTAACCAACTCTTGTAATGAAATCGAAGGGCCCTTTTTGTAGTTATCTAAAGCATTTTTTAATCTTTGTACGTCAGGATGGATGCATTTCCCTGTTTTTTTTGTCTGAAGTTCAAACATATATGCTAATGAGTTCTCTAATTCCCCGAGTGGATCGCTCATTATCCCTCCTATTTGCGCTTCATAATTTAAAAGTAGTTCATAAATTATTATTTACCAAATAAGAGGCAACATGTTTTTATTTGATCTGTTTAAACCAATAATTAAATAAGAAGTATAAAATCTGCTTTAATGTTCACCCTGGTTATGCCACGGTAAAACCAAAACTACTGCCATCCATCTCATTTTCTTGCATTTTTTCAATATCTTGTGCCACAAAAACCTGTGGATGAAGTTTCAGTTCTCCACTGATTTGGCTAAAAATCTCCCTTCGCCGAGTTAATGTATTTTTTAGGGCTTCTCTTGTTTTTTCATGACTAATTGTCGTATCGATTATGTACCGATATTGCATGAATAATGTCGTTGTAATTCTATCCAGAGCCTTAAAAATCTCTTCCTTTCTTCGCGGTGAACTGAGAATATCCAGAAACCCAGGTTCCCACAGTAATTGTTGGGCAAAGCACCTTGCGAAAAAATTACTTTCTCGTCTTTGAAGAATTTGGCGCAGTTTGTTTGCCCTTTCTTCAGGCACAGGCCCCAAATCAAGATCGAAGATAAATCTTAATTCCCTCGCGATCATCTCATAAGTATTATGTTCTCCAATAAAATAAGAAGAAAAACAAAACTCAGGGTCAAATCTAACTACCTGCAACACATTCGTATTGCCTTGAACTACCCCGATATTACTGATATCAAAATCTCCTAAAAAATAACTGATGATCAAAGAAGTAATTAAATCAATAATAGGTTGATTTAAACCAAAAATTTCTTTCTCTTGGGCAATCAAGTCAACTTTTGTACTTATTAGATAACAGTTATCTTCATTGTTAGCCCTTCCCCCAATAAAATACATTGGCTGTGCCTCTCCCATAAGCAAGGCAAATAATTTACCCCCACAAACTGCCAACTCGGCTGATGTTTTTAAGGAATTTGCGTGCCAACCAATTCTGTTATAATAAAGTTCGCCAATCGTAGAAAGAAAAAATCTACGCTTCGTGAACAAATCCTCCAGTTCTCGGCTATGGGTATCAATGCTAGCTAACATAAATTGTTCGCCACGAACGTAAATTATTTCATTTACCCAAGACTCTGTGCTCACATCAGAATCATCTGAATCACTAAAACTAACATCAGAAAGAGTGTCCATGTCTTCACTCACCACAGAATTACTATCATTCGCGTCTAATGCGGACCCTATATTCCAATAGGAAGACTGTATATTTTTTTCTTCTGACTTATTTTTTTCGGAGGGAGGGTTAAATAAATGAAATTGGTACATATAATCCTAAAAAACAAAATGTATTAAATAAGGGATAGTTGCTTTCAAAAGAAAATGGCTAGTTATAGATTAAAATTTACTTTTTTAATACAGAAAGATGGGGTTATCACTTGTAGCAGTTAGAAATAACCCGCAAGACTTGCGGCAATTATCAAACTTCGTATAACAGCAATAACAAAAATACCTTAGCCACCTCAAGATTTATCTTTAAAACTAGTAGACTATTCTCCTCGCTTTCTCCACGTTGTGCCATTTGCCCCATCTTCCAATTCAATTCCTTTATTTGCCAAGAGGGTTCTAATTTCATCAGCACGCGCCCAGTTACGCTGGGTACGCGCTTCTAATCGTTCCTTAATCAGATTTTCAATCATATCTTTCTCATCATCTTGCAGACCCGCTTGCAAGAAAGATTCTGGCTCAGCTTGAAGTAACCCTAACAGGGAAGCCAAATGTTTTAACGTAGCAGCGAGGCGAGGTGAATTCGTCTTATTAAGTTCATGACTTAACTGAAACAAGACTGCCAGAGCAACTGGCGTATTAAAATCGTCATTCATGGCCTGGTTAAACTGAGCAAGCCATTCATTATCGATTTCATGATTGGCACTTAACTCAATCTCTTTTAAAGATTGATAAAGTCTTGTCAATGCTTTACGAGCATTCTGCAAATTTTCTTCAGAGTAATTTAATGAACTGCGATAGTGACTACTTAACAAAAAATAACGAATCACTTCGGGATGATGCTGTCCTAATATGTCCTCAATAGTAAAAAAATTACCTACTGATTTCGCCATTTTTTCATTATTCACCTGCAACATTCCGACATGCAGCCAATAATTGGCAAAATTTTTACCACTTGCTGCCTCACTCTGAGCAATTTCATTTTCATGATGAGGAAATTGCAAATCCAATCCGCCACCGTGAATATCAAATTGCTCACCCAATTCATGCATTGCCATTGCTGAACATTCAATGTGCCAGCCTGGACGTCCATCTCCCCATGGGGAAGGCCAACTCGGCTCATCGGGTTTTGCTTTTTTCCACAAAACGAAATCTAAAGGAGAGCGCTTTTCTTTGACTACCTCAATTCGAGCTCCGGCCATTAGACCCTCCAAATCTTTGTGGGATAATTTGCCATAATTTTTGAAAGAATCCACTTGATAACAAACATCGCCATTGTCACTGACATAGGCATGATCCGTATCAATTAATCGTTGAATTAATTTAATAATAGAATCAATATGTCCTGTAGCTCGCGGTTCTATATCAGGGGGCAAAATATTTAAGGCGGATGCATCATCATGCATTGCTTTGATGTACTGACTTGTTAGCTCATTAATCGATACGCCGCGCTCATTAGCACGGACAATAATTTTGTCATCAATATCAGTAATATTACGCACATAAGTCACTTCATAGCCTTGAGAACGTAAGAAGCGAACAATCACATCAAAACAAACCATCGAACGGGCATGGCCTAAATGGCAACGGTCATAAACTGTAATGCCACAAACATACATCCCGATTTTACCGGGTTGCATGGGTTTGAATGGTTCTTTTTTTCGTGTAAGTGAATTATAAAGATTTAACATGCCTGCCCCTTAACCCATTTTTCCCCAAGTATCTTTAAGACCTACAACGCGATGAAACGCACTAACCTTGTCGTTATTCAATTGATTGACGCAGTAATAACCCAAGCGCTCAAACTGAAAAACTTCTTCTAAAGACTGCTTAGCTAACGAAGGTTCGCAAAAAGCCTCTTGAACCTGTAAAGAATCATGATTGAGGAATTGCAGAAAATCCTCTTCCCGCGCAGGATTAGCGTCATTAAACAAGCGATCAAACTGGTAAATAGCGACTGGATGAGCTTGTTCACAGGATACCCAATGAATAACTCCTTTTATTTTTCGATCGGACGGATTTTTTCCCAAGGTATCTTCATCATAGGTACATCGCAATTCGCTAATATTACCCTGCTCATCATGAACGACTTCCGTGCAGCGAATCACATAGGCATGTCTTAAACGAACTTCGGCTCCGGGAGATAGACGGAAATATTTTTTAGGAGGATCTTCCATAAAATCACTCCGTTCAATATAAATCTCTCTACTAAAAGGCAGAATACGATTTCCTGCTTGTGGATCTTGTGGGTGAAATGGCGCTTCTAATTTTTCCACTTTGCCTTCTGGGTAGTTTTCAATGATCACTTTTAATGGCTCAACTACACAGAGGGCACGTTTTGCTGTTTTATTTAATTCATCCCGTACACACTCTTCGAGCAAAGACATATCAATGACTGAATCACTCCGTGAAATACCGATGATTTCACAGAATTGCCTAAGCGCTGCCGCAGGATAGCCTCGTTTGCGCATACCACGCAATGTTGGTAAACGCGGATCATCCCAGCCAGTAACAATTTTTTTCTCAACAAGCTCCCTGAGTTTACGTTTACTGGTGACTGTATGCGATAAATTAAGTCGGGCAAATTCAGTCTGCACCGGTTTTGCTGGAACTGGCAAATTATTTATAAACCAATCATAAAGTGGCCTGTGATCCTGAAACTCCAATGTACATAAGGAATGAGTTATTTTTTCCAAAGCATCTGATAGTGGATGGGCATAGTCATACATCGGATAAATACACCACTCATCCCCTGTGCGCTGATGATGGGCATGTCTTATCCGGTAAAGAACCGGATCACGCATATTAACATTACCTGCTTGCATATCGATGCGTGCACGTAATACATGGGCCCCATCGGCAAACTCACCGGCTTTCATCCGGGCAAACAAATCAAGATTTTCAGCAACTGAACGATTTCGATAGGGACTTTCACGGCCAGGCTCTTGTAAAGTACCACGGTAGGCTCGGATTTCTTCCATGCTTAAACTATCAACATAAGCCTTGCCTTGCTTGATTAAATCAACTGCGTAATCATACAATTGCTGATAATAGTCAGAAGAGTGGGTCATCTCACACCATTTAAACCCTAACCACTTCACATCATCGATAATTGCATTAACAAACTCCTCTTCTTCCTTAATAGGATTCGTATCATCAAAACGCAAATAGCACCGTCCCGCAAATTCTTCAGCCAGGCCAAAATTCAAACAAATTGATTTGGCATGCCCTATATGCAAATAACCATTAGGTTCTGGGGGAAAACGAGTTATAACATCCTGATGCTTGCCACTGGCTAGCTCTTCTGAAATCAACTGTCTAATAAAATGAGGTCTTTTTTCACTATTTTCGGTCATAATCATCTTACTCGTTATTATCCATCGCGCGCCGCATTGCATTTATCAAAGAAGCACCGGCAGCAGGTACATTATCGTTTGACTGATAGGCATTCAATAGTTGACTGATCAAAGCTGCTCCCACAATAACGCCGTCAGCAAATTGAGCAACTCCTGCTGCCATTGCAGCCGTTTTGATGCCAAACCCTATCATTAAAGGTAGACTGGTCTGTGACTTCCGTTGCTGGTACTGCTCCCGAACAGATTGCAAATCAAAATTACTTGAGCCTGTAACCCCTTTTAATGAAACGTAATATAGATAACCGCTACCATAGCGATTAATCATTTCCATACGCTCATTTGAAGTCGTTGGTGAACATAAATAAATACTATGTAAATTCTGAGCCTGCCAAAGAGGGGCAATTGCAGCACTTTCTTCTGGCGGTAAATCAACAAGAATTGTTCCATCAACACCAACTTGTTTAGCTCGCTGAGCAAATTGCTCATAACCATATTGCTCTATGGGATTGACGTATCCCATCAACACGATTGGCGTTTGTTTATCCTGTTCACGGAATTTTTCGACCATCGCCAATACATCGTCACAGCTAATATCATAGCTCAAAGCGCGCTCCATAGCAGCTTGGATCACAGGACCTTCGGCCATAGGATCAGAAAAGGGAATACCTATTTCAAGAACGTCAGCACCTGCTTTTACTAATTCATGCATCAAAGGGACAGTCAACTCAGGGTGAAGGTCGCCGGCTGTAATATACGGGCTTAACATTTTTTTGCCGCTAACCCGCAATTGCTCTAATGTTATGTCAATTCGATTCATAGATTACCTTCAATTTTATGCTGACTTACACTGATAAACCATCAATACTGGCAACTGTATGCATATCCTTATCACCACGACCAGATAAATTAACCACAATACTCTGTTGCGCTGACATCGTTTTTGCAAGCTTCATCGCATAAGCTACTGCATGACTAGATTCTAAAGCGGGAATGATACCCTCTACCCTGGTTAATGTGCGGAAAGCATCCAGAGCTTCATCATCATTAATTGCAACATATTGTACCCGTCCACTATCTTTAAGGTAGGCATGTTCTGGCCCTACACCGGGATAATCAAGTCCAGCAGATATTGAATGAGTGTCTTTTATTTGACCGTGTTCATCACAAAGTAAATAGGTGCGATTGCCATGCAAAACACCTGGTTTTCCCGCAATGAGAGAAGCAGCATGCTCGCCCGTTTCAAGCCCTTTTCCTCCAGCTTCTACTCCGTAAATAGCTACAGATTGATCGCCCAGGAAGGGATAAAACAAGCCAATAGCATTAGAGCCCCCGCCAACACAAGCAACCAAAGCATCAGGCAATTGACCTGTTTTTTCTATAATTTGCGCTCTCGCCTCTTCGCCGATTATTGCCTGGAAATCCCTTACCATCTGTGGATAAGGATGGGGACCTGCTACTGTACCAATAATATAAAAAGTATCATCTATGTTAGAGACCCAATCACGCATGGCTTCATTAAGAGCATCCTTCAAAGTTTTTGACCCGGCAGTTACCGGCACAACCTCGGCTCCCAACAATTTCATTCTATAGACGTTACTCGCCTGGCGTTTAATATCCTCTGAGCCCATGTAAACAACGCATCTAAGACCAAGTTTGGCAGCCACTGTTGCTGACGCCACTCCATGCTGGCCTGCACCCGTCTCGGCAATAATCCGAGTTTTTCCCATCCGCTTGGCAAGCAAAGCTTGTCCAACCGTATTGTTAATCTTATGCGCACCAGTGTGATTCAAATCTTCACGCTTTAAATAAATTTGTGCACCACCTATTTTTAAACTGAGGTGCTCGGCGTGATAAAGCGGTGTCGGACGTCCCACGTAATCCTGTAACTCAGCTCTTAATTCCGCTAAAAATTGAGCATCATATCGATAGTGCTCATACGCTTTTTGTAATTGTTCTAAAGCATGCACTAGAGTATCTGCTACAAACATTCCACCATAAGGCCCAAAATGGCCATGATTGTCTGGAAGCTCTTTTTCAATCATTTTTTACCCCATAATGCATTAACAAACTGGCTCATTTTGCCGTGATCCTTGACACCTGCTGATATCTCAACCCCGCTGCAAACATCAACTGCATAAGGTGAATACAAGTTTACAGCTTGCGCAACATTAGCCGCATTGAGGCCTCCTGCTAAAATAAGTGGCTTCTGCAGATTTTTTGGTATTAACTCCCAATCAAATACTTCGCCAGTACCACCATGTTGTATCGACGGTGTATCCAAAAGAATAGCGGCTGCATTCTCATGTTGGGCAACCAAATGCTCAATAGCCTGTGTAGATGTTGCCTGGATAGCCTTAATATACGGTTTTTTGAATTGACTACAAAACTCAGGAGATTCCTCACCATGAAACTGCAGCCATTGAATTGGTAATTCGCTGATAATTTCATCAACCTGCGCCAAGGTAGGATTTACCAATACCGCAACGACATCAACGAAAACCGGATGCTTGGCTAACAACTTCTTTGCTTGCGCAATTGAAATAAAGCGTGCACTTTTAGAATAAAAAATTAAACCAATAGCATCAACACCCAAAGCAATAGCCTGGGCTATATCTCTTTCCTGAGTCATCCCGCAGATTTTAATTCTTACCCTATCCCGAATCAATTAACGCTCCCACAGAAATAAAGGTCCAGGATTTCCTTCGATTACCCCGAATTCTTTGGGATAAGTAACCGCAACCAGATATAACCCATAAGGCGGTGCCGTTTCAGCGCCAAGGCGCCGATCTTTTGCCTGTAGCACTTCGTTTACCCAGGGAATTGGTCTTTTTCCTGAGCCAACAGCAATTAAAACACCCGCTATATTCCTCACCATATGATGCAAAAAGGCATTTGCAGTAATGTCAATCATTACCAAATCACCATTGCGCTTTACCTGTAAATGATGAACATTGCGCATTGGTGTCTTGGATTGGCATTCTACAGAACGGAAAGAAGTATAATCATTTTCACCAATCAAATGTTGACCCGCTTCCTGCATCGCACGGTGATCCAGTTGGCGATATTGCCAAGTCACACTACTACGCATAAGCGCTGGGCGAATCGGTGAATTATAGATGATGTACCGATACCGTCGTGATAGAGCAGAATAACGAGCATGAAAATCCTCAGGCATTTCTCGTCCCCACTTCACACATACATCTTTGGGGAGAAAAGAGTTTGCACCATGAATCCAGGAACGAATTGTTCTCTCTTTTTCACAATCAAAATGAATAATCTGATTGGTAGCATGAACACCCGTATCAGTTCTACCCGCACAGACAATACCGATTTCTTGATCGGCCACTTTAGCTAAAGCCTGCTCCAATACCAATTGCACCGTGCGCAGGCCTGTTTGCGCTTGCCAGCCATGATACTGGCTACCATCGTATTCAACCCCTAAGGCAATACGCATTCGCTTTTCCCGCTGAAAACGGCCAATGTATAACACCAGAACACATTTGTCTAGGGTATGAGTAAGTCTCAGAGCGTGTTAATTAACTCTACTAAAAATGAACACTGATAACCATTTCCTGCAGCTATTGTTCTATTTTTAGCGAATTAATTAACACGATCGCATTAACCTGGGATGATTGCATAAGTGGCCTTGCTATTTCATAATGCCATGCAAATTTATTCTTATCGCATAACATGACCGCATCTCTATTAGACGGCAAATTGGTTGCTGCACAATGTAAAAGTGAAATTAAATCGATCGTGCAGGCCAGGCAAGCTAAAGGCTTACGCGCCCCTGGATTAGCGGTAGTCCTGGTAGGTGATGACCCTGCATCCAGTATTTATGTTGCCAATAAGCGCAAGGCCTGCTTGGAAGTAGGTATCAATTCGTATGCCTATGATTTGCCAGAAAATACTACTGAAATAACGTTGCTTAATTTAATTGAAGAATTAAATCAATCTCCTGAAGTCGATGGTATTTTAGTGCAATTGCCATTACCTGAAAGAATCGATAGTAATAAGATTATAGAGTGCATTAATCCTGAAAAAGATGTCGATGGCTTCCACCCCTATAACGTTGGCCGTCTTACCCAACGCAATCCCCTGCTAAGACCTTGTACGCCCTACGGCATTATTAATTTACTGAAGTTTTACCAAATATCTCTTTCCGGCAAACATACCGTTGTCATTGGTGCATCGAATATCGTGGGTCGTCCAATGGCAATGGAATTTCTTCTGGCTGGTGCTACTGTGACTATCTGTCATCGTTTTACCCAAAATTTAGAACAGTATGTAAAAATAGCTGATTTAATAGTAGTTGCGGCAGGTGTTCTTGATGTCATCAATGTGGACTGGTTGAATGCTCAGCAAGTAATTATCGATGTGGGTATTCATCGCTTAGCTGATGCTACAATCCGCGGTGATGTGGATTTTCAACGGGCCAAAGACAAGGTCGCCTGGATAACGCCTGTCCCTGGCGGAGTGGGTCCTATGACTATTGCCATGTTATTACAAAACACAGTCAATGCAGCTAATCAACTTAATCCTCTGAGTTAGGCTATTGGATTGTTAGTTATAGATCTCAACGTTCGACATCATCCCAGTCGAAGTCTGTATCCCATTCCTCTTCGAGCTCTTCTTTTAAACGTTTGCGCTCCAGCTTTTCTTCCAGCATTTTGCGCACTCGTTTTTTATGGCTTAATTGCTCCACTTCTTCTTCATCATAAGAATATTCTGTAAAAGAGTGATTCTCATCATCATATTCTCTTGGCAAACTCATAACAGCCTCCATTTTCGCCTCTTTCCACCCTAAGTATAGTGCAAAATAGTTAGAGTAATTTTTACCAATAGAGGACTTAGGCTATAAAATTGGCTCCATTAGGTAACCATTCCTACCGTTGGACTATTATTAGAAAACCTAAAGCTAATACTGAAAAAATCATCACAGGATTGGATTAGCGATCACATAAGGCTATACTTCGGCATCTTCTTTTAGTTAAGTTCCTTTATGCTGAGTTATCAACACGGATATCATGCAGGCAATTTTGCCGATGTTATCAAACATCTCACCTTGTCACGCCTTATCAATTACATGATTGGTAAAGAAAAACCGATTTTTTATTTGGAAACTCATTCTGGCCGAGGAATGTATGATTTGCATGACAACCAGGCTGCTAAAACGGGTGAATATCTTCAGGGCATTCATTTATTGTGGGAGCATAAAAAGCAATTTTCACCACTGTTCACTCCTTATTTACACTCTATTAATAAGATTAATCAATCCGGTGAATTACGCTTCTATCCCGGCTCACCTTGTCTGGCTATTGATCTTTTACGTCCACAAGATAGATTATTTTGTTGCGAATTGCATCCTCGCGAATTCGAGCATTTAGAATCTTTGCCTCATTACGGTAAACGGGTATTTGTCAGCCATGAAGATGGGATAGCAAGCCTTCATGCTTCACTCCCACCGACAGAACGCCGTGGCTTAATTTTTATTGACCCTTCTTATGAGGTTAAAACAGATTATAAGCTAATACCTCAGGCTCTAAAATCAGCGTATCGTCGTTTTTCTACTGGTGTCTTTTGCCTTTGGTATCCCATAGTGGACAAACGCTTACATGAACAATTGTTGCGAGGATTAAAGGCAATCGAAGTAAACAGCTCATTGCATCTTGAGTTTTATTTAACAAGTGCTATCCAATCGGGTATGACAGGTTGCGGTTTATGGGTTATTAATCCTCCTTACGTTCTCGCTGAAGAAATGAAAATTATCCTGCAGCAATTACGTGGATTTTTTAATCCGGGTATTTCTTCTTTTATCGTTGAAAGTTGAGTTATTTACTCTAGACTAAACATAGAGCGAAAAGGAGTTTGCAATGAAAATTCTACCTATTCCCGCCTTTAACGATAATTACATCTGGCTATTAATTAATGAAGAAGAGCAAACCGCTATTTGTGTCGACCCTGGTGACGCTAACCCAGTCCTGGCCTTCCTGGAACAAGAAGAACTTAAACTAAAGGCTATTTTGTTAACTCATCATCACTATGATCATACCGACGGTGTTAACGAGCTTATCAATACCTATCCTGGAATCGCTATCTATGGCCCTAAAGACTCTCGCATACCCCAAGTGAATCACATCCTCCAAGACGGTGATCTGCTGCCCCTCCCTCCCTATCATTTCCGAGTCCTAAGTACTCCCGGCCATACAGCAACTCATATTAGTCTGTATGAGCCAGAATTTGGTTTGTTATTTTGCGGTGATACCCTATTTTCCGCCGGTTGTGGTCGAGTATTTGACGGGACTATAGAGGATTTATTTGCTTCTCTGCAAAAACTCAAAGCCTTACCAGATATTACACAGATATATTGTGCTCACGAATATACACGCCGCAATCTTCGTTTTGCAGCGACTGTAGAACCCGACAATTTAGCTATTCGCCAACATGCACATCGTTTAATGGCAAAAGAAAATCAGCGCTCTTTACCTTCCAATATTGGTCTCGAAAAAGAAATCAACCCCTTTTTCCGTACTCACCTGGAGAGTATGCAAAATTATGTGGCACTAAAAGGCAATAAAAATAAGGATCCTATGTCAGTATTTAAACAATTGAGAGCCGATAAAGACAACTTTTCTTAGCAATTAGAGTTAATTTAAACCTTTTAGGTTGATGTAAGAACAAAAAGGGTTTCTTGCCGGGATTTTATTTAGTACACTGTCCAGCCATTAATTCATAATAGGCTGTCACATTGAAGTTTAGACCAATGAAGTTTAGACCAATTAATCTTTTTAGGTGTTTCCTTTTACTAACCAGTTCCTATCTGTTTTCTAATATTGTTTATGCAGCACCCAATGTCTGGGATGTATTGCGTAGTCAATTCGCCTTAAACCATGAAGTAACACAACCTGAGGTTCAAACACAATTACGTTGGCTGGTTTCGCATCCAAGCTATCTGCAAAAACTAGCTCGATCAGAACCTTATATTTATCATATTGTGACTGAAATTAAAAAAAGAAGAATGCCTGGTGAGATTGCTTTATTACCCATGATTGAGAGTGCTTATGATCCCTTTGCTTACTCCGGAGCTGGAGCTGCAGGTCTGTGGCAATTAATGCCAGGCACAGGGAATAATCTTGGTCTTAAACAGGATTGGTGGTTTGATGGTCGCCGTAGTATTCGTCCCTCAACTGATGCAGCCCTCAATTACCTGACCTATCTCAATAAATATTTTAATGGCAATTGGATACTTGCTATTGCCGCTTACGATTCCGGTGAAGGAACCGTTGCACGCGCTATCAAAAACAGTCGCCAATACTCGCGAAATATCAGCTTCTGGACTTTACCCGTTCCACAAGAAACGAAAGCCTATGTGCCACGCTTGCTTGCCCTCGCTGAGATCATTAAATACCCACAGCGCTACCGTATAACCCTGCCTGATATTCCTCATGTTCCCTACTTTGAGGAAGTTAATATAGGTAGCCAAATTGATTTGAATCATGCAGCGAAGCTCGCGGGTATTTCCTACAAGGATTTAATTAAATTAAATCCAGGATTTAACCGTTGGACCACAGCACCTTACAAGCCGTTCAACCTTCTTATTCCAGCCGATAAAGTAGCTCATTTTAATCGTAATCTGGCCAATGTGCCGGAAGAAAAACGAGTCAGCTGGACACGACACCAAGTGTCCGGAGGTGATAATTTAGGTTCTATTGCCCGTAGATATTTCACTACTGTCAAATTAATTCGAGAACTTAATCAGCTAAAATCAGATAAATTAAAATTGGGACAATACGTGTTAATACCGAGTACAAAAAACACAACCGTTGCTGCTGCTAAAAAACCTGTGCCCCCTATCACTGATCAACCAGCAACTGCGCAAAGCTATAAAGTTCTCCATATTGTTCAAACAGGCGATACCTATCAATCATTAGAGAAAAAATACAATGTTTCAGCAGCTAACATTCGGCTTTGGAACCATATTAAAGGGAAAACCCCACTAAAAACTGGCTCACAATTAACACTATGGAAAACCACAGTAAAATATGGTGTTTATATTGTTAAAGCAGGCGATAATTTGAGTAGTATTGCGAAACGTAATAACACCAAAGTTGCAGTCTTAACCAGATTAAACCCCTCTATTAACAAAAGACTGCTGCGCCCCGGACAAAAACTGGTGATTGGTTAATTCTTTTTACTGTATCTACTGAATCAGTACCCTAGGGAAATAAGAACTCGAATAGCCTGTCAGTTCCAGCAAGTACAACACTGAGATCTCTTTTTCGACTTTTGTCGTGATAAAGGAGAGTGTCAATCAGCAAAGCTAAGGCTCTGTCTCTCCAGAGAAGGTTAATTACAAATAAATACAACAAAGTTAGAGGTGCATGAGAGTTACAAATCCTGTGTTATACTTATTGGAATGTTGGAAATTAACAAAAACACCATGAAATTACTCTTTGATTTTTTCCCGATTTTGATTTTTTTTATTAGTTATAAATTATTCGGAATTTATAATGCTACTGCTATCGCGATGGGGGCGGCGCTTATTCAAGTTGCTTTTTACCGCCTGAAACATCAGCGTTATGAAAAAATGCACTTAATCAGCCTGGCACTTATTTTTATTTTAGGTGGCGCGACTTTATTTTTTCATAATCCATGGTTTATAAAATGGAAACCAACTGGGATTTATTGGCTGACCTCCTTAGTGTTTCTCGGCACCTCCTTTATTGGCAAAAAACCACTTATTCAAAAAATGATGGATGGAAATATTAGCTTACCGCAAAAAATCTGGTATCGTTTAAATTATGCGTGGGCTGCGTTTTTTGTTGTAATGGGTGGCTTAAATCTCTATGTTGCTTACTTTTATAGTACAGATGTTTGGGTTAACTTTAAACTATTTGGTGGCGCAGGATTCACTCTGATTTTTGTTTTTTTGCAAGCAATTTACTTAACCAGGCATTTAATAGAACAACAACCCTCAGGCGATTCCCATTAAGGGCATGCCTTAACATTAGGAGCGGCAATGAGATTGCTACTTGTTGAAGACGATGAATTACTTGGGGATGCAGTTAAAGCCGGCTTAACTCAATTTGGCTATATTGTAGATTGGCTAAAAGATGGGGAAGCTGCTCGGGCTGCTGTCAAGTCTGAATCCTTCGAGTTAATTATTCTGGATCTGGGTCTACCCAGACTGTCTGGACTCGCCTTTCTTCAAGCTATTCGTCATGATGATAACAGAACACCTGTTATTATCCTGACTGCCCGAGAATCAGTAGAAGACAGAGTAAAAGGTCTTGATGCGGGTGCCGATGATTATATGACAAAACCTTTTGATTTAAATGAATTAAGTGCCCGAGTTCGAGCCTTGGTTCGACGCTCCCAAGGACGTGCTGATGCGGTCTTGCAATATCGTAATATTACCCTCGATCCAGCAGCGCACTCTGTTTATGTTGATGATGTTATTGTCAATGTTCCGCGCCGCGAATTTTCTCTCTTGCAAAAATTACTCGAAAATAGTGGTCAGGTACTGTCACGTGAACAATTAATGCAGAGTATTTATGGTTGGGATGAAGATGTGGATTCTAACGCCCTTGAAGTTCACATCCACAATTTGCGTAAGAAACTCAATGCTAATTTTATTCGAACCATTCGTGGCGTTGGTTACATGGTCGAGAAAAACGAGAGTAATTAAGTATTGTGAAATCTTCTATTCGTAAGTTTTTGCTAATTAATTTATTATTAGCCATCACAATTACTACAACTCTGACTGCGATAGGTAACTACTATCTCGATCAAAAAGATATTCAAGAGCATCTTGATACCTTAATGGCGATGTCAGCACTCTCCTATCAAGCCTTATTAGGTGATGACTTACACCAACGCCCACTGACTAAAATTCAAGATGCACTGGAGATCATCCCTCAAAAAATCGATAATTATTATCAGCGACGTTTTTTAAATGATTTACCCCCAAAAAATTATCTCGATAAATTTAATTTTCAAGTATGGACTAATGGCGGCAAACTCTTGCTCCACTCATCAACAGCCCCTAAAATCCCATTAATTGCTGAAATTGATGGTTTTAGCGATAAAATGCTAGGTGATCAAAAATGGCGTGTCTTTACTACCTATAACGAAAAAGCTGGTGTACGTACTGTTCTGGCAGAACGTTATGATACTCGTAATGAGTTAGGCCATCGCATTGCACAAGATGATCTATATATCATGTTGCTCACCTTCCCCTTATCAGGACTGCTTATCTGGATTATTATCGGTCGTGGTTTGGACAGCCTTGATCGTGTAGCACAAGAAGTTGCAAACCGCGCACCTACCCACTTAGAACCAGTAGACTTGCAAGAAGTTCCCGAAGAGATTAAGCCGGTTATTGATGAATTGAATAAATTATTTTATCGCCTCAAGGAAGGGTTTGAGCGGGAAAAACGCTTTGCTGCAGATGCAGCTCACGAATTGCGCACACCGCTTGCTGCTCTTAAAGCGCAAGCTCAGGTTGCTTTAAATACCAGTGATATGGATGAAAAGAATTTAGCCTTACAAAAATTAATTGCTAGTGTTAACCGTAGCACTCATATTGTTCAACAGCTGTTAACTATGAGTAAACTGGTTCCTGAAGCAACCAATATCAACGATATCGATGAGGTCAATTTAGTCAAGATAACCCGTGAAGTTTTAGCGATGTTGGCACCAAGTGCTGTAGAGAAACAAATAGAACTTGAGTTTGAACACGACGAGCAAACCCCTGTTTTTGCAGGAAATCTTACAGCGCTGAGCATTCTTATCCGTAATTTAGTTGACAATGCTATTCGTTATTGTAAGGAAAATGGTAAAGTATCTGTTCGCGTTTATAGCAAAGAGCAGGAATTAGTTCTGGAGGTACGTGATAATGGCCCGGGAATACCGAGTGAGCTGCAAAACCGGGTCTTTGAGCGCTTCTTCCGTGTCTTGGGAAATAAAAGCCCTGGTAGTGGTTTGGGCTTAGCTATTGTAAGGCAAATTACCGATCTGCATGGTGGACGGGTAGAACTAGACTCTCCTGCAGAAGGTACAGGTTTAATCGTGCGGGTCTACTTCCCCATTCCAAATGGAGCATCATCCCAACAAGGTTAACTTGAAAACAAACTCGCTACCCTGTTCTAGTGTAAATTGATTTTTAGCGAAGAGTATTTACCGGGATTTCTTGAATTTCACTCCTGATCGTATCAATCAACTCACTACTATCAGCGAAAGGAAATTCTGGATACATTTCTTCATCAGCATACAACGCGATAGAGTTATCACTGCCCAAACTAACCATTTCCAATGATTTTAGAGCAGAAAAGTACAGTTTGCTTACATTATCCACCAATATTCCGGTCTTATCCTTGGGTGCGAGCGAGTTAAGTAAAAATGCCGTTTGGTATTTAGCATAACCATCAATCAACAATTTGAATCTGCCGCAAGAGGTGGAATCCATCGCTTCAATGTAGTGTTGACTATTTTCAAGTAAGCTAACCAACGCTAATTTTTGTTTTTCGCTTAACCCATCTTTTTTTGCTAAATGATGAATGTGAACTAAATAGGCACGTAAAACAAAAGGATTCCCTTTTTGCAAACCCTTCTTAAAAAATTCACTTCGATCAATAAATTGCTCATATATTTCGTTAAATAATTTTTGTTGTGCACCAACTTCACCTAGAGCGGCTCTGTAAGTTATTAATTGCGATACATAATGTATTAAACTATTTGTATTATGTAATGATAAAGAAATATTTATTGGTAATGCCTTTCCCTTTGTACATTCAAAATACAGTTCCTTCACGAACGCCGAGACTTTTTCTTTTACTACAGAACTTTCTATTTTATGAGGATTCTTAATTATTGCCGCAATTAAGCTCACTATTTTATCTTTAGAAACCATGTCAACCTCTTGATGCATAAAACGACTCTACACCACCAAAAAATCACCGTCTTAAACTAATATTTCTTTAGCTCATAGTTGGCTTAAATTCATTATCCTCAATTTCATCAAGGACATCACCCACAGGATGAGTAAGTGCATTGGCCAGTTCATCAAGATCACCAAGATCTTCCATATCAGTTGGCCCTGCATAATCATAGCTTGTGATAGGATTTGCATCATCATGTATAGACCATCCGTAAGGCCCTAAATTTAGTACCGGTTTACTTAACCATTCAGAAATTTTTTTGTTAATAAAATAATAAGCGGAGTCAGTGAGATGTTCAGATGTTTGCAATGTTTCGCGGTTTGGTAATAAAGCCCAGGGCCTACTCTTATCCATTCGCCAGGGGGATGCCTCAGCCTGAAAATGACTAAAATTAGAACCTTGCACTTGTGTAGATTGTAAAAACAACACTTCAGGAAGTATGCGTCCGCAATTAATCCCCATCTCTTTACCAACCTTGGTGCTTGCAAAATGAGATGAAAATCTGACTTGAGCTCCCTCAATTTTGGCAAGCTCCCGATATAGAGTGCCACCATCTTTTATTTTAAAATGAGCTCCCTTTAGGAACTCATTTGCACTGTAACCCTTTAAACCATGTGCTTTTAAGCAAGACAAAATCTTTATTGCCCGAGAAAAATCATCTCCTACCTTGGAGTTTTTGGCTTTTTCCATGATCTTTGCTCTTAAATCTTGATCAAGTTCTAATTCTTGTAAGAGAGAACTTAGTTTCTTGC
This sequence comes from Legionella donaldsonii, assembly GCF_900452385.1. NCBI lineage: Bacteria > Pseudomonadati > Pseudomonadota > Gammaproteobacteria > Legionellales > Legionellaceae > Legionella > Legionella donaldsonii. The sequence continues at coordinate 1,920,808 of NZ_UGOA01000001.1, forward strand.
ACTGAATAACCTGGGCTGTAGGATGAATAGTCTTTTTACCATAATTTTTTAATGCGTCCTTTTTGCTGGTTACCGTGTTTGATAATCCAGCAATTAGACTCCCAAGAAGAGAAGCATTTTTCATTTATTAATTTCCGGTTTTTAAAAACCAATATAAAAGATTGGTTTACCACAACTCGTCCGGAGTTATATCAAATAACAATCAATTGTGTTGAAACGACAAAGCATGAATGAATGTTTATAATCTTGATTGAATTAAAAACAGGAACTCAGCCCAGATGTTCATCGATTATCTAAGTAATCGACTGCGGGCAGATTCTACCGATTCATAGTAATAAAGCAAGCTGTTATCGGCTTGCTAATAGCTGCAGCGCCTGACGAATCAATTGCTCACAGGTTTTATTTCCATCATCAATTTTATTGATCGCTTTAACAGCCTCTTGTTGCTTATATCCCAATGCTTCCAATGCACTGATTGCTTCATCCTGCTCACGGTTAATCGATAGTTTCTGCGATAATTGGTTAGAATCCATGCTGTTAAACTGTTTCACACTATCTTTCATTTCAATCACCAGGCGTTCGGCTGTTTTTTTACCAATACCAGGTAATTTAGTAAGAACTACCGTATTCTGTTGGGTAATACATTGAATAAATTCAGCGGGCGTAATACTTGAAAGAATAGCCATGGCTAGTTTAGGACCCACACCATTCACTTTAATTAAAGCCCTGAATAATGCTCGCTCCTCTTTATCCAAAAAACCAAAAAGCAATAAAGCATCTTCTCGAACGATTGTATGAATATGTAAATTTATCAACCCGCGCTGTGATTCAAGTTGAAAAAAAGTTTGTAAGGAAGTTTCTACGTCGTAGCCTACTCCGTTGACATCAACAACCAATTTACCGGGTTGATGCTTATCAACAACCTGCCCACTTAACCAGCCTATCATCGCAAACGTCTCCTTGTGCTCGGCCGTGATCGTTGTAAACCGGATAGCCCATGCCGCATGTGGCTGTGACAAATTGCGATAGCCAACGCATCAGCAGCATCATTCTGAGGTGGGCTATTAAGCATGAGCAAAGTTACGACCATATGTTTTACTTGTTCTTTCTGGGCAGCACCATAACCTACTACCGCCTGTTTAATCTCACGAGCAGAATACTCACTCACACTAACACGATGGGAGGCAGCAGCAACCATGGCTACCCCTCTAGCATGTCCCAATTTTAGTGCTGAATTGGGATTTTGATGCATAAAAACCTGCTCTATGGCAACCTCATCAGGAGCATACTCGTCCATCAATTGGCAAATACCATTAAAAATTTGCAACAATTTTTGGCTCAATTCACCATCTGAAGTTCTAATGCAACCGCTATCCACATAAAAAATTTTGCGCTTTTCTTCTCGAATGATGCCATATCCAGTAATACGTGAACCAGGATCAATCCCTAAAATAATACTCATCAGACCGAGGTTTCAAAAAGTGATTCAGGAAACTCAGCATTACTATGAACCTCCTGCACATCGTCCAAATCTTCTAACATATCGATTAATTTGAGTAAACTCTCCGCTGATTCTTTATCCAAAGGAATCATTGTTTGAGCCCGCATCGTTAAATGTGACTGCTCAACATCATAACCTGACTGTTGAATCGCGGTTAAGACAGTGTGATATTTATCTGCAGGAGTAATTATTTCAAGCTGGCCTTCTTCGATTACCACGTCTTCAGCACCCGATTCTATAGCAACTTCCATTGCATCTTCTTCCGCTTGTCCGGCGGCCAGAAGAATCTCACCTTGCTTATTAAACAGATAAGCCACTGAGCCATCGGTTCCCAAATTACCACCATGTTTGGTAAAAGCATGTCTTACTTCAGAGACAGTACGATTTTTATTGTCAGATAAACAATCCACCAAGATTGCAACACCACCGGGACCATACCCTTCATAGCGCATTTCAATCATATTATCACCATCTAAACCACCTACACCACGCTTAATAGCGTTGTCGATCGTATCGCGCTTCATATTGGCTTTTAGTGCTTTTGTTACAGCATCGCGTAATCGTGGATTCGCCGTTTCATCACCACCACCTGCACGTGCAGCAACCGAAATTTCGCGAATAAGCTTGGTGAAAATTTTTCCGCGTTTGGCATCTTGTGCACCTTTGCGAAACTTAATATTAGCCCATTTACTATGTCCAGCCATAAATATACCTCAATCAAATACCCGCTCATCCCGAAAAATAATGTCATTTTCTAAGACGAGCTTACATTAAATAACATGGATTATACATCGTCAGTAACCTAAAAAGAACGGTGATTAGACCAGGCTCTGTTGACATTTCGCTAGCTTGAGTCGAGAAACGTTGATTTACAAGCATCCCAGCATAATTTACATGAGGGAACTGAGTAGCGAAGCACAGGAAATCAACGTTTTTCGGCGAGGATTACAGAAATGTCCACAGACCCGATAATCAGTCTCGACATTTTTCACTCTTTCAAGCTATGCTAATGGCGTTAAATTTACGAGGGAGATAAACGGTGTATTTGGCAGGATTTGGTAACCACCATCAAAGCGAAGCTATACCAGGCGCTTTACCTAAAGAACAGAACTCCCCTCAACACTGTCAATTTGGTTTATATGCCGAACAATTAAGCGGTACCGCCTTTACAAGACCCAGGCATGTTAACTCCCGCAGTTGGCTTTATCGTACCATTCCATCTGTGGTCCATGAGGATTACCAACCTTATGAGCATGCCGCAACAGCCAATTACGCGAAACTACAAGCACCCAATCCTTTCCGCTGGTCACCGTTTGAAGCCCCTACTGATAATAGAGATTTCGTTGATAGCTTATTTCACATTGCCGGTAATCAATCCACTAATGCCTACCTCTATCAATGCAGTCAATCAATGCAGACTCGCTATTTTAGTAATTATGATGGCGAAATGCTTCTAGTACCTTACTTAGGCGAGATAATACTTTATACAGAGTTTGGACGTCTTGCGATTGCTCCTGGAAAAATAGCTGTTATACCGCGCGGAGTAAAATTTAAGGTTGAACTCATATGCCCTCTGGCTTGTGGCTATCTTTGTGAAAATGCTGGGACGCCACTGGGTTTACCACCATTGGGTCCTCTTGGAGCAAACAGCCTTGCTAATCCACGTCATTTCCTTTATCCACAAGCCTCTTATGAAAATTATAATGACGAAACCACTTTAATTTGTAAGTATCAACAACAATTTTGGGTGGCCAAAAGCAATCATTCTCCACTCAATGTAGTTGCCTGGCATGGAAACTATGCCCCCTACATTTATGATTTATCCTTGTTTAACACAATTAATACCGTTAGTTTTGATCACCCTGATCCCTCCATTTTTACTGTTTTAACCTCAGAAAGCGAAATAGTTGGTGTAGCAAATCTTGATTTTGTTATATTCCCACCGCGATGGATGGTAGCAGAACATACTTTTAGGCCGCCTTATTTTCATCGTAATGTTATGAATGAGTTCATGGGATTGATTCACGGCGAGTACGATGCAAAAACAGAAGGATTTCTACCGGGCGGTATAAGTATTCATAACTGCATGACAGCACATGGACCTGATACAGAGACCTATCAAAAGACTATTCAAGAAGAACTAGTTCCAACGCGTTATCAAAATACCCTGGCCTTCATGTTTGAAACAAAAGCTCCCTGGCTAATTAGTAAAAAAGCGTTGGCTCACCCGAGCAGACAATTAGATTACACAAGCTGTTGGCAGGGCTTGGGAGCCGCCTCCACCAATGTCCCCTAGCTCTGGGCTCGCCTTTTTACATGACTTAAAATAAATCTTCCTGGGTCAAACCTACGCGCTCTAAAAGCCCTCTCAAGGTTTTTAAAGCCTCGACCTGGATTTGTCTGACACGCTCTCGAGTTAAATCAATTTCCTTACCGACATCTTCAAGTGTTGCCTTTTCAAAACCACGTAGACCAAAACGTCTAGCAATCACTTGTTGCTGGTTTTCCGTGAGTTTATCTAATAACGATTCAATATGGTTACGTAAATTCTCATCGGTTAAAAGCTCTGCCGGATTCATACTATTTTCGTCAGCAATAGTATCAAGCAACGATTTGTTTTCATCGTAACCAATCGGCGTGTCCACTGATGCAACTTTATCATTTAAACCAAGCAATTTTTCAACATCCTCAAGCGGTTTATCAACCATTTCAGCAATCTCTTCTGCCGATGGTTCATGATCAAGTTTTTGTGTCAGTTGGCGTGCTGCACGCAAATAAATATTAAGTTCTTTAACAACATGAATTGGTAAACGTATTGTGCGAGTTTGATTCATTATTGCACGCTCGATAGTTTGCCTAATCCACCAGGTAGCATAGGTCGAGAAGCGAAAGCCCCTATCAGGATCAAACTTCTCAACTGATTTCATCAAACCGAGATTTCCCTCCTCGATAAGATCAAGAAGCGGCAAACCGCGATTCAGGTAACGACGCGCTATTTTAACCACTAGGCGCAAATTAGATTCAATCATCTTTTTACGAGCGGCTGCATCGCCTTTAAGAGCCAGCTTTGCATAATGAACTTCTTCTTCCGCAGAAAGTAAAGGAGAAAAACCAATTTCACCCAAATAAATTTGCGTCGCATCCATAACCTTGGCAGCATGTCTACCGCGCTGAAAGCTGGGAAACGCTTCTTCATCACTAAAATCAGGCAAATGCTCTTCAATATCTTCGGCGTTTTCAACGTCGATACCCGTATCATCAGAGAGCAACGCGTCATCAGGAGATTCATCCCATTCCTCTTCGGGAGTTACCTCTTCTTTTGTTGATTCGTCATCTGCTTGCATGATATCACCTATCGTGTTTATATCTTTTAAGAAAAAAACACCATCTTCGCACTAAGCATGGTTAATAGAACCAATTTCTTGTTAACCTTTTTGCAGATAATTCAAAGGATTAACAGGTTTTCCTGCCCTTCTGATTTCAAAATGCACACCCCAAAACCGTCTATCTATAACTCCCATTTCGGCAATAACCTGGCCAGCTTTAACTTGTTGGCCTTCGTGAACCATATTACGTAAATTATTGCCGTATGCCGTTAGAAATTGGTTATTATGTTTAATAATAATCAAGTTTCCATAACCTGAAAGTCCGCTTCCAGCATAAGCAACAACCCCACCGGATGAAGCTCTTATTTTCTCTCCTTTCATTCCTGCAATATCTATGCCCTTTTTGCCTTGTTGCGGAATAAATTGAGTGGCAACTCGGCCGTTCACGGGCCACAACCAGGATTGGTAACGACCAGGTCTTGCCCAAGAAGCTTGATACGAAGGGCTAACAGGCCTTGCTGAAGGGATATTTCTTGCCGTATACACTGGTTTGGTTTTGGCATGATAATAATGTCTTGCCGGTGTTCGTGAAGCCCCCTGTAAGCGAATAATTTGACCTACGCGCAAGGCATAAGGACTATGTAAATGGTTTAATGCGGCAAGCTGCCGGTAATCTTGGTCATAGCGAAAAGCGACTGCATAGAGCGTTTCGCCACGCAGTACTCTGTGAGTAGTTTGATTCGGATTTTGCGGTTGCCACTTTAACTCCACCACAGGTGCTAAATCAGATCTTGATCCACAACCAGTAAGAAGAAGCGCCGATAAGAATACGCACAATTTGTACATATTTATTTTCTCAGAATAACCATTTTATAAAACATAAGCCCCTATTAATATTAGCGCAGAGAAATGCGCTTTGTTCGTAATACTAATTTTGGCTCATATTCCCAATCTTTTTGTTACCATAACAACAAAAACTGCAAGTCATGAAGTCCAACTAATCTCATCAATCAACGCCGATAATTGTTCAAACACCTTATAATGCGTCATATCAAGATGTAACGGTGTAATAGATACGCAATTTTGATTAATCGCATAAAAATCTGTACCTGGACCTGCATCAGCCTCTAAACCGGGAGGACCAACCCAATAAATGGGGCGGCCGCGTGGATCATATTCTTTAACAATGGGTTCAGCACCATGGCGTGTCCCCAGACGAGTCACTTCTATTCCCTTAATTTTATCCAATGGTAAATCCGGGATATTAACGTTGAGGATAGTTTGAGACGGCAACATATTTGCCCGCATTTTTAACACCAATTGCCGAGCAATTGCTGCACCAGTATCATAGTACTGAATATTATCGCCGACCATAGAAAAAGCGATGGCTGGTAAACCAAGATATCTCCCTTCCATTGCTGCAGCCACAGTCCCTGAATAAAGAATATCATCACCGAGATTAGCACCCTCATTAATACCAGAAACCACGATGTCAGCATTTGGATCTAGAAAACCAGTAAGAGCCAAATGCACACAATCAGTCGGAGTCCCTTCTACGCTATAATGCCCATTGTCCAATTGTTTGACACGCAAAGGCCTGGTCAAAGTCAAGGAGTTACTTGCACCACTACGATTTCTCTCGGGAGCTACAACGATAACATCCCCGATAGTTGACATTTCATTAGCTAAAGCACGAATTCCTGATGAATGCACACCGTCATCATTACTTACTAAAATTCTCATTAATTAACTCTCTGGTGACTCTAACCATCTGACAATTGCCAAGCGTTCAGCCAAGCGCTGCTCATTCTCTTCAATCATTTTTCTTAGTTCAGGCTGATTAGGGTTTTTCTTGAGTACAATACGCTGTTTTGCCAACTCTTGCTGTATAGACAATATTTGCTTACCAAACTCCTGGGGGTTAATTTGGATCTGGTAAACTAATTCATAAACAGAGCTGTTAATAGCGGCTAATTGCTGACAGCTTATCTGCGCTGGTTGTTTATGGGGGCAATCTTTAATTGCCTGCTGTAATGCTTGCGGATTCAAGCGATAATACTGTTCATCCCGGGTTGAGCAAGCAGCCAAAGCGATGGAAGCTGTACAAACCAAAACCCACAATTTTCTCATTACAACCTCTTGATGTTTCTACAAAGTTATCGATGTTATCATTTGTAAATAACTAACGCTATGCTAACGTGAGGCGTTACCTGCTCTTTGTTTTGGAGGCTGCAACCGATTTGCTTTTGTATTTATGAGCAGCAGTGTTGCCATGTTTAGGGGTGAATGTCCCATTTATCCCCGATTGTGATTTCGCTACTTTGCCTTGGTGAGCTATTTTCTTCTTAATTGCCGCAGTCGCCGGATTAGGCGTTGCAGGTAAAGAATGGTTAGGCTCAAAGTCATCGACCTCAACCCTCTCAATACGTCTTTTAATTAGTTTCTCAATATCATGTAACTGCTTGAATTCATCAGCACAGACCAATGAAATGGCCTGACCTGACGCCCCAGCTCGGCCAGTACGCCCAATACGATGCACATAATCCTCAGCAACCTGGGGTAAATCAAAGTTAATGACCAAAGGTAATTGATCAATATCTATTCCTCTAGCGGCAATATCTGTCGCCACCAAAATAGGTACTTTCCCTGCTTTAAATTCATTCAACGCATTCGTACGTTGAGATTGGCTTTTATTCCCATGAATAGCCAACGCTTTAATATTATCCTGTGCCAAAAGTTTTACCAGCTTATTGGCACCATGTTTAGTACGAGAAAAAACAAGTGCTTGTTGCCATTCTTTATCACGAATTAGATGACTGAGTAAGGCAGTTTTGCGAGCTTTATCTACAGGATGCACCAGCTGTACAACCTTGGAAGCTGCAGTGTTACGAGGGGCAACATCAATTTCAACCGGATTGATTAATAACTCTTTAGCCAGTTTGCGAATTTCATCAGAAAAGGTTGCTGAAAATAATAAATTCTGGCGTGTACGCGGCAAATAAGAAAGGATTTTCTTAATATCATGAATGAAGCCCATATCGAGCATTCGATCTGCTTCATCTAAAACCAAGGTTTCAATTTGTTCGAAACGAATAGCATTTTGTTTATAAAGATCCAGTAAACGTCCAGGAGTCGCTACCAGAATTTCAACACCGGAGCGCAATTTCATCATTTGAGGATTAATTTTAACACCGCCAAAAACAACGGCGGAACGTAAACCTACATATTTACCATAGAGCATCACACTTTCATGAACCTGCGCGGCTAACTCTCGAGTCGGGGTAAGTATCAAAACCAGAGCGCAATTATTCCGTGCCCGTGTTTTTTGGGCCAATCGATGTAAAATAGGCAAAGTAAAACCAGCGGTTTTTCCCGTTCCGGTTTGCGCTGAAGCTAATAAATCATCACCACGCAATACGGCAGGTATTGCTTGTGCCTGAATAGGAGAAGGGGCTTCATAGCCTTGTTCACGGATTGCTCGCAGCAAAGGTTCAGCTAATTGCAAATTTGCAAAAGTCATTGGTATTTCCTCTCATGGTTAGACTACATCTCACCATGAAGATCTACCCCCATTATGACCGATGTGTGAAGTAAGCACGTCCATGCACTCAAAAGTAAGCTATCCAGCTAGACTATTCATCCAGATTTTTAGATGAATTATGAATAAAGTCGTGACATTTTATCATAGTTTTGGGCAAATCGCATTGTTGCATTGAATAAATGCCCTTGATTGGCTATTGTATGCGCACTAAATTTTATCTGAAAATAACAACCATGCTAGATTTCAAAATAGTACGCGACGAGCAGACTGGCGAGCAGTTTATCGAAACTTCCATTTGCGGCAAACCCTTACTGACTATACCGCAACTTAACAAAAGTACTGCTTTTACCCAGGAAGAGCGACATGCCTTTGGGTTGTTAGGAAAACTACCGCATCGTGTTGAAACCCTTGATGAACAAGTAAAGCGCGCCTACTTACAATACTCAAGCTATACCTCACGTTTGCAACAAAACATTTATCTTAATAATTTACACGATAAAAACCAGATACTGTTTTATAAGCTAATTAGCCGTCATTTGGGGGAAATGCTACCTACGATTTATACACCGATTGTTGGTACTGCTGTTAAACGCTTCAGTCATGAATATCGCCAACCACGAGGTTTATACATTGCCCATTCAGATAAAAACCAAATCGAAGACATTATCAACAATCGTTCTAATCCAGAAATTGATCTAATCGTTGTCACCGATGGAGAAGGTGTACTCGGTATTGGCGATCAGGGCATTGGCGGTATGGATATCCCAGTTGCCAAACTAATGGTTTATAGTCTTTGCGGTGGAATAGATCCCACCAGAACACTGCCTGTTTTTCTAGATGTAGGAACAAATAATCAGGAATTACTTAATGATCCTCTTTATTTAGGTTGTCAGCATCCTCGTATTGACACAGAGCAATATGATGCTTTCATTCTTACCTTTGTGAATGCTATCCGCCAACATTTCCCTCACGCCTTTTTACATTGGGAGGATTTTGGTCGTGGAAATGCCCGACGTATTTTAGATAAATTTCAAGATGAGTTATGCACCTTCAATGATGATATCCAAGGTACAGGAGCAGTCACCTTGGCAGCCTTACTGGCTGCTTGTGACGTTAGTGGCATTAAGCTAGAAGATCATCGTATTGTTGTCTTTGGTGCAGGCTCCGCCGGAACAGGAATTAGTGATCAAATTGTTGATGCAATGGTAAGGCGTGGCTTAAAGGTAGAGGAAGCGTATAGACGCTTTTGGCTAATTGATCGCCAAGGCCTTTTAATCGACAGTGATCTGGAGCTAACTGAAGCACAAAAACCCTATGCACGGCAGTCAACCGAAATAGCCTCTTGGGAAATTCAGGGCAAACAACAACTTTCTCTTACCGATACAGTCCGTCAAATTAAACCAACGATTCTTATTGGTTGCTCAGCTCAACCTGGTTCATTTTCACAAGATATCATCGAGATCATGTCTAATACGTGCGAAAGACCAATCATTTTTCCTCTTTCTAATCCGGATGAAAAATGTGAGGCACAGCCTACTGATATTCTCACCTGGAGCCAAGGTAAAGCGTTAATTGCCACAGGCACCGCCTTCCCGGCAATTGAATATCAAAACCGTTTATTACAAATTGCTCAGTGTAATAATGCGTTGGTATTCCCAGGAATCGGCCTTGGTATTTTAGCAGTAAGGGCATCAAGATTATCCAAAGGCATGATTTGGGCAGCCGCAGAAATTTTAAGCGAACACGCGCCAAGTAAAAAAGACAGTTTTCTACCCCTCCTCCCCTCTCTTGATGATGCGCAGACAGTCGCTAAACACATCGCCGTTGCTGTTGCCCAAACTGCAATAGACGAAGGATTGGCCCAAATTAATCAGCAGGCTGATTTGGAAAAATTGATTCAAGAGCTATTTTGGGAACCAAGGTACTTACCATTCAGGAAACTGGGTTAACTTAATTAAGTCAAAAATTTAAATAATTCCAGGCCCTAAGGGTAAACCCTCAGATATTAATAGCCTAAAGAGTCGAGCGATGTGCATAAACCCACGCTTCTATACCAGAAGTTAATTGAATCTTCACACGAACATAATCATCTACTTCGTATTCATCTGCTTTATGCAATTCAGTCTCAGTTAAGTCAAACACCATTCCCTCTACGCTATCAGCTTCATTTTGTGTTGCTAACAGAATTTGATGCACGGCCTGGCCACTCACTTCGATAACATAAGGATCGGTAATTTGCAGATCTTTGAGCACATAACCTTGCAAACTATCTTTAGTCCCTTTTAATAAACGGGAAAAAGTAGCGATTTGAACGGATTCCAATTGCAGGGTCCCATAAGAAAAAAGCTTTTGCATCACCTTCAATACTCCTGTTCGCTCATGAAGGCTGATACTTTAACATAGCGTGACTTTAATCTACAAAAGCCAGCAGAGAGGGAAGTCATTACTATAGAGACGAAGTAACAGTAACTAAATGTACTATTCCAAATTGTCCACCTGAAAAATTCATCTGAACCAATAAATTGTGGGTTAGCGCTTCTACGCCTTATTTACCATGCTATGATAATTGCTGCCAAAATATGACAGCATTGTTCTAACTAACCATTTAGGGAACTATAAATTGACTCGTACTGAACGCCTGCTTGCCCTCTTACAAATTTTAAGACGTAATCGATATCCAATACGGGGAGCAACCCTTGCTGAAGAATTAGGCATCAGCCTTCGTACTCTCTATCGTGATATTGCCACACTGCAGATGCAAGGAGCCCAAATAGAGGGTGAACCAGGGCTTGGCTATCTTCTAAACCCTTGCTATATGCTTCCTCCTTTGATGTTTTCTGAAGAAGAAATTGAAGCACTCGTTCTTGGCTCGCGCTGGGTAGCAAAACGTGCCGACTCCTGGTTGGGAGCAGCTTCCCGTGATGCCATCGCAAAAATTGCTGCCGTATTACCTGTTGATTTACGCAACAAACTTGATGCCTCTTCTCTGCTTATTGGCCCAGGACAAGCCATTATGGGAGGGGATCAAGAACAAGCGCTTATCAGGCAAGCTATACGTAATGAACGTAAACTTGTAATTCGCTACAAAGATGTCCAAGAAAACGAAACTGAACGTACCATCTGGCCTTTTGCAATGGGATTTTTCGAACAAACACGGATAGTCATTGCCTGGTGTGAATTAAGGCAACAATTTCGTCATTTCCGCATCGATAGAATTACCGGTCTTAACCTCACTTCAATTCGCTATCAACGTCGCCGTCAAGCCCTTTTGAAAGAATGGCGATGCCTGGAGAATATTCCTACTCAATAAATAAAAGACGATTACTACTGCAGCGACAAGAAGAAACAGCGCGGAATCGCTGTGTAGACGCCAAAACATGTGGATTCGAATATCGTATCGACGAAGCAATGCTCCAAATCCAGTAGAATTTCGAAAGAAGTCTACTGACAGAATTTGGCAGTAGTGTCCCTTAAAATCAATAAACCTGAATGACTTCGGGAATAAGGCCTAAATTTTTTAGGAAACTATCTTTTTAACAGGGAGACTCCTATGTTGGATCCAAATTTTATAATACTCTATGTCAACAAGCCCAGTATCAGTACTGCCTTTTATACAAAATTACTCAATAAACAACCTGTTGAATCTTCACCCGCTTTCGCAATGTTTGTATTAAACTCTGGTGTTAAACTAGGCTTATGGTCAAAAGATGATGTAAAACCAGCGGTAACAGCCGCAAGTGGCAGTAGTGAACTTGCTATTGCCGTTAACGACGATGAGCAAGTTCGTACTTTGTATGATGAGTGGAAAAAAAAGGACTTATGTCTAATACAACCACCAACTCCAATGGATTTCGGACTGAATTTCGTAGCCCTTGATCCAGATGGCCATCGGATTCGTGTGTTTACTCAGACTTATTGATCACCAGGCTGCCCCCGCAACTTGTTTGCGGGAGCAGTCAGTGTTTACAGTACTTCTTGTTGTATACCACCAACAACCCAATCAGGATTATTGTTGAACTTACGGAAATGCCAAATTTCATTTAACTGGGTTAGCTCACCATTTTCCTTAATAGTACCGGTAAAACGTACACTTGCCATTATTGAATCAACCTGGTTTGAAACATCCAGCAAGTGGGCATCCAGATTAATAACGTCTGTGGTATTGGGTTCATTACCACGCTCCTCAAGTTGCATTTTGATTTCAGCGAAGACTTCAGGCGCCGTAAAAGCAGTCAGATCAGCGAGATTTTGTTGATCATAAGCAGCCTGTAAGCGAATGAACTTGACTTTGGCATCACGTAAAAAGGATTCCTCCACAAATCCTGCTGGATAGGCAGACGAACTACCGCGTGCTTGAAAATTGTTCCTAAAAGCATCAGCCGTTTGATTAAAAGGAGACGCTTGCCTAAACGCATTCGATTGAGTCGATTGAAAACCAGGCTGCATTTTGCGGCGCAAAAACCCAACGAGAAAGAAGAGAATTGAACCAACAATGAGCCAGGATAATAAGCCACTGCCCAAGCCATTGCCCATAAACAGGCTGGCTAATAATCCACCCGCCAATAAGCCCCCTAGCACCCCACCCCACTTACTTTTATTGTTAGGGGCACGTTGCCCGAATGATTTGGTTGTTTGTGCAGAATGGGAATTATATAAACTACTGTGGGAACGTTGTACCCCAAAACTCCTCCCGCCACCAAACCGCTTGGCAGCAGCTTCATTAACTACTAAACCAAAGGTCAGAAATACAATTAAAAGACATGAAAAAACACGACTCATTTTATTTACCTTTATTTTTTAAGGAAAACTATTATAACTGAACAAAAACTAACTTGCCTGTATAAACCAATAATTTTTCTACTGCCAACATTGCAGAATTAACGGCTCGATAAGGCAATTTTTAGACCGAAACCAATGAAAAGACCACCTGTTAAACGATCCAATGTTTGAATAACTTTAGGATTTTTTAGTCCTCGAGTCAGTGGCTGACTTGCTAAAATCAACAAGGCAAACCAAAGCATGCCGAGTAGTGAGTGAATCAACGCTAATAAAAAAGTATAACCAGCAATCGGCATATCCTGTGGAATGAATTGCGGTAGGAAAGAAACATAAAAAATACCCACTTTCGGATTCAAAAGATTTCCTAAAAATCCTTTCCATAGCCAGCTAAAATCACTTATTTTTTGCCCCGATTGCCCTACACCAGTTACACCGGAAAAATCTGTTCGCGGACTTAACAGCAACTGCAAACCTAACCAAGCAAGGTAGAATGCTCCCACCCACTTGAGTAGTTCATAGGCCAGTTGCGAAGCTGAAATAAGTGCACCCAAACCAAACGCAACAGCAGCTCCCCAGGTTAAACAACCAATATTGACACCAATTGCAGCAAACCCTGCTTTTTTAGCCCCTTCTGCAGCAGACGTTCTCAAAACCAAGGCGGTATCCAGTCCAGGTACAATAGTGAGGAGTCCGCCCGCGAGGACAAAAGCAATTAATGATTCACTAACAGTCATAGATATTCCAAAATAGGTCGCTTTTTAATAGCAGTACGATCGTCATCTTAACCTAGAGGTTAGAAAGTTTAAATATATCTCATGGACTATCAGAAATTATAAGTTGACTTGAAGAACCATTTGCTCAGATATCAAAACGAAGGGAGCTTATGGTGCTAAAAAACAGAACGTTCTTCCTCCCTATTTATTCCAGTTACCCTACAGGAGAAGCGTCTAACCACCCTCATTAAGCAACACTGTTACCATAATTATCCAAGTAAAAACTTACCTTCTTTTGGAGCAACTTAGAAAGTCGTTGAATACAATTTTGAATAGAGGAAGTTGCTTTAAACTGCACTTAAATAAAAGCTATGATATTTTACTCGCATGAGGAACAAGCGTGATAAAAGAATATGAGTGACTTAGCGATTAATCAAGTACGAGCTGATACACCAGGTTGCCAACTGGTACTACACTTCAATAATGCAGGAGCAGCTTTACCTCCCAATGCAGTAGTAACCGCAATGAAAGAACATCTGGATTTAGAAGCGACCACTGGTGGTTATGAAGCAGCCGCACTTCATTTGTCCCAATCCGAAAAAATGTATGTTAATGCCGCCCGTTTAATCCATTGCAAACCGGAGGAAATCGCCTTTGTCGATAATGCCACCCGGGCGTGGGAAATGGCTTTTTACAGCTTTCAATTTAAAAAGGGTGATCGCATTCTTACTGCATGTTGTGAGTATGCCAGTAATTACCTCGCATTCCTTCATAGGGCAAAACGGGTTGGTGTCGATATTGAAGTCATTGCTAATGACCAATATGGCCAACTTGACTTGGGGGATTTGCAGAAAAAAATTGATAAGCGAATTAAATTAATTGCCATTACTCATGTACCAACTCAAGGTGGTCTTATTAATCCAATTATCGAAGTGGGGAAAATTGCTAAGCAAGAAGGAATCCCCTATTTGGTGGATACAACTCAATCAATTGGTCAAATGCCCATTGATGTCGAAGCAATTGGTTGTGATTTTCTGTGTGCTACTGGTCGCAAATACTTGCGTGGCCCGCGTGGAACTGGTTTTTTATACGCTCGTAATTCAGTCCTTCCCCAATACGAACCTCCTTTTATTGATCTGCATGCCGCTTGCTGGATTAGCGATAATGACTATCAATTGCGCACTGATGCGCGTCGTTTTGAAACTTGGGAGCAAAATATTGCTGCTAAAATCGGTTTGGGCGTGGCCATTGAATATGCTCTTGAACTTGGTATTGATGTTATTTGGCAAAGGATCCAATATCTCGCAACACGATTACGCCAGCAATTAGCTACTCTACCCTCACTTGCATTACACGATCTTGGTCAACATCAATGCGGTATCGTTACGTTCACCTGTAAAGGAATAATACCCAGCGTCATACAACAAGAATTAAGCAAACAAAAAATTAATGTTTCGATTTCCTTGCAAGAATACGCTCGCTTAGATTTAGCTCCGAGGAATTTACCCGCTTTAGTACGTGCATCTGTTCATTATTATAACAATGAAGAAGAAATCGATCAATTTTGTAATGCCTTACAAGCCTTAATACAAACGCGTTAATCGTTGCTTTTGATATTGGCTCAACAACACCAAACTGTTAACTAAAAAAGTTAAAAAAGCGGTCATTATTGGTACGATAATGAAAAAATGCCAGCGCTTAGTTAAAGCAATATCCAGTATAAAGGTCGCCAGGTATTGATTGATAAGTGTTGCGGTCGTGACAGCCAATAATCCCGCATAAAAACCGATGATTAACGATTCACTACTTTGGATCCAAATGAGTTGTCTCTGTCCTATACCCAAGATTTTAAGAATCTGTGTTTCTTGCTGTTTTAAGCCGCTAAAAGACAACATAGCTAAGGTCACAATGATTAAACCTGCTAAAGCGCCAAAAAAAGCCATAAAATTAATGGCCTTGCTAGTATTATCGAAGATAGAATGAATTTTATTTAATATATTTGCAATGTCGATGATAGTCACATTAGGGAATTGAGTAACGAGAGCATTTAACACTTTTTGCTGGCTGCTTTTCAGATAAATACTGGCAATGTATGTTTGTGGAAAATCGTTAAGAAGACCTGGTCTGAATAACATAAAAAAGTTAGGTGTAAATGCAGCCCACTCGACCGTACGAATACTAGTGACTTTGGTAGAGATAGTTGTTATTCCAATTCGAAAAGTCATAACATCGTGCAGTTTTAAACCCAACTGATTAGCCACTCCCTGTTCTATAGATACCCAATTTTCCGCCTTATCAGCAACGGGCCAACTTCCCGCGACAATTTTATTATCGGGGGGTAATGCAGAAGTCCATGACAAGTTAATTTCTCGTTGTAACGCATTAATCTCTTTCATTTTTTCGCCAAACAGTCGTTGCACTGGTTGACCATTAATAGCGATCACCCGCCCTCTAACCATGGGATAGAGATTGGAAGTCCTAATATTTTTTTTCGCTAAAAATTGAGTTAGTGCTTCAACCTGGTTAGGTTCAATATTAACGATAAAGTAATTAGCCGCAGTATCAGATAATTGCTGCTGCCAATTATGAATTAAATCATTCCGGAGAATATATAAACTCAGGATTGCTGTTAAAGCCAAGCCAATACCAATAACCTGCAAAGAACTATTAGCAAGATTTCTCGCAATATTCGCAAAACCAAAGCGCCAATTAAGATGGATATAATGTTTAATCGTGGTCAAATAATTAAAAATGAGCCATAAACTACCTGTAACTACCGCAATAAATCCAAGACAGGCGTATAGGACACTTACTGTGAGGCGCCAGGATTGCGTATAAAAATAAGCGAGTCCGGCAAGCAATAAAAAAGCCAGGCCATAACCCAGCCAGGTTTCAGTGGTCCAGGCCAATTTCTCTTTACGTAAAATAGTGACTGCTGTCACATGACGCAGTTTTAAAATATTCATCAACGAAAAACACAATAAGACGATCATGCCAGTAGTTATACTTAGCAAAGCCGGTTTGATGGTTAAAGACGCCTTAAACTGTGGTAATAAGCCACTTAGCCATTGCTTCAATAAAGGCTGTAAAACATAACCCAGAAAAACACCCAACAAGCAGGAGATAAATCCTAAAAAAAGAATACTACTTAAATAAACAGCAATAATCTGGCGTTGAGAGGCACCAAAGCAGCGCAAGATTGCAACCTGCTGCGTATGACGCTGGCTATATCGAAGACTGGCCATACTAATTGCCACACCGGCTAATACCAGACTCATCAAAGTACCTAAATTAAGATAATCCAAAGTACGTTGAATCGTTTGAGTGACAGAGAGATTTGTGGTTCCATCAGCTAATTCCTGCTGTTCCGTCAACTTGTCTTTTAAATAGTATTTCAACTGTTCAAGGTTGTTTTTCTCGCCAGTTAATAACCACCGATAAGCTAAATTACTACCCGGCTGAACTACCTTGGTTTTAGGAATATCGACCTGATTCATGATGATTCTTGGCGAAATGTTAAACCAATCCCCTGTCTGACCAGGTTCCTCTATCAACAACGCAGCCACTGTAAACTCCGCGGCTCCAATCGTTAACGTACCACCTACCGCAACATTTAATAACGGCAATAAGCGGGGACTTAACCAAACTGTACCGTTTTCAGGTATCTCATAAATGCTGCGTGCCTGCCCAGATAGGGTATTCGCAATTTTTAACTCCCCTAACAAAGGATAAGGCGCTTCAATCGACTTGATTTGAGCCAGTTGCAGATTCTCGTTATGAGCCACCATACTTAAGAAAGTTAACGTAGTGGTTTGCTTTAACCCCAGCTCTTTTGCCTTGATAAACCACTGTGAGGAAATCGGCACACTACTACTAACAACCAAATCTGCGCCCAGCATTTGTGAAGCCTGTTGCACTAATTGTTGGTTCACCATGCCGGCAAAAATAGTTAGCGCGCTCACACAAGCCACAGCAATAACTAAAGCCAGTGACAAAAGAGTCAACTCACCACTTCGCCAATCCCGTAACACAGATTGTACGGTCAAGGGGGTCCTCAGCATATCAATTTTCCATCATCAAGAGGCCAATGCAGCTGACAGCGCTTTGCAAGACTTTCATCATGCGTAACAATTACCAGCGTTGTCTGATGTTGCCTGTTCAGATCAAATAACAGATCTATAATTGTTTGCCCTGTTTTTTTATCCAAGTTACCAGTTGGCTCATCAGCAAACAGTACATCTGGAGCCGAAGCAAAAGCTCTGGCAATAGCAACTCGCTGCTGCTCACCACCCGATAACTGAAGAGGATAATGTTCGCCTCGATCTCTTAAACCCACTTTATCAAGCCAGTACGTCGCTAAAGATAAGCCATCTTTTCGATGGTGAATTTCCAGTGGCAACATAATATTTTCTAGAGCGGTTAAATTAGTAAGCAATTGAAAAGATTGAAAAATAAATCCGACGTAGTTCGCCCGCAATTTAGCTCGTTCATCTTCACTCAATCTCGTTATTTCTTGCGAACCATAATAGACCTGCCCGGAGGTGGGAACATCTAAACCGGCCATAATATTCAATAAAGAGGTTTTGCCTGAACCAGAGGCCCCAGTAATTGCGATAGTAGATCCCGCTTGGATTGCTAAACTAATATCTTTCAAAATATGCAGCTGACTAGAGCCACTCATTACTATAAAATTGATCTTATCCAAGCTAATGACAACATCCTGACTATTCATGAAATCCGCTATCCTGGCAATATTCCTATTAGTTTTTAGCATAGCACCAATCCACGCAAAAACGATTGTTGTGCTTGGTGACAGTTTGAGTGCTGGCTATGGTATCGATGAAAAAAAAGGCTGGGTTAACTTGCTCAATAAGGAATTACAAAATAATCATTATCCATATCAGATTGTTAATATGAGCACCAGTGGTGATACGACGAGTAATGGTTTAGCAAAATTACCGCAGGTCCTACAGACCTATCGTCCTGCCTTCGTACTTCTACAACTAGGAGCCAATGATGGTTTAAGAGGCTTGTCCTTGACTCAAATGAAATCCAATCTCGCCCAACTCATTGAAATAAGCCAGAAAGCAAATGCAAAAGTTCTACTCATTGCCACCCTGTTACCTCCTAATTATGGGCCTGTTTATCTGGAGAAATTTAAGCAGGTTTATCGGGATTTAGCCAAACAATACAAGATACCCCTAATACCCATGTTTTTAGAAGGTGTTGCTGGTAATCCGGTTTTTATGCAAAAAGATGGGCTACACCCCAATCAACAAGCGCAAAGCAAAATACTGGCTAATATCTGGACCACCTTAATGCCTATGCTAGATAAAGAATAAGTGCTAAATTAATAATCATAAAGGAATTATTTTGTTCGTTTCCATAATGAATAAAATAGTTGGAGGATTCCCTTATGAAACATATCCTATTGCTGTTGCTAGCTTTATCACCTAACTTTTCCAGCGCAGCTAAAGCAGCTTCAGAAGTTATACCCACTTACTATGGTACTGGTCTCTGCAATTACCCTCAATACCAGTGCATTAAAATACAAAGCGGGCAAAGTTGGGAAAAATTGTTCCCGGATCCGGTACAACGAGACGTAGTACAACGTTTAAATCGCACCTATAATCGTTTATGGGCCGGGAAAATCATTGCTGTTCCACGCGCACTTGCCACTACCACTATCTTTGATATATCCCCCTTTGAGTTAAAAATTCCTCCTTCTGAAGACACACAAATTATTGTTGATCAAGAGAAATTGGCGTGGGCTGCATACAATAGACAAGGGCATTTAATAAAATGGGGGCCCATTTCATCAGGGCGTGACAAATGTTCTGACAGCAATAACTCTTGTCGAACGCTAACTGGAATCTTTAGAGTATTCAGTAAGGAAAATGAACACTGCAAATCTAATGCATTCCCTGCTGGCCGTGGCGGCGCGAGAATGCCTTATTGTATGTTCTTCCATAAAGGTTTCGCCTTGCACGGTTCCGACGACATACCGGGCTATCGAGCCAGCCACGGTTGCATCCGCATGTTTATTGAAGATGCCAAATGGTTAAACCATCATTTTGTTGAATCATCCGATAAGAAAAATAATTTTTCTGGTACGATAGTTATCGTCCGCCCCTTAACGACTTCATTGAAAACCAGTAAATCAGTAAGGCATTAATTTTATTATCATAATCCGGAGGAAAAAAAGTAAAGATAGACAGTAGTTTCAAAAGATCTGGAGCTTACCACAACAAAATTTTGCTTAGTCTGCCCTCCTGAATAAAAGCAATTTTAGCTGACTACTAGCAAGATTATGGAATAATGATACAATATAGGCTCGAACAACTAGGAATAGCAACATGTCAGAGAAAATTCGCGGTAAAGTAAAATGGTTTAACGAGAGCAAAGGCTTTGGTTTTATCGAAAGCAACGGTAAGGATTACTTTGTTCACTTCAGTGCAATTCAAGGTAGTGGTTTTAAAACCCTTCCTGAAGGAGCTGCTGTATTATTTAAAGCTGGACAAGGACAAAAAGGCCCACAAGCTGAAGAAGTTGAAATAGCTTAAATAGCAAGAGGCAAGCAGATCATAGATCTGTAGTTATTTTCGGGCATGATATTCAAAAGTGCCTATAAAATATCAAACTACCCCATTGTTATAAAACAATGGGGTAGTTTCAGTTATTGCTATTCAGATCAGCCTTCTGAAAATTAACTGTTACATTTTTCAGCGTGCCACTCTCAGGTTCCCAAGGCCTGGCGTACTTAAACTGCATAATAGTGTTTTGGGGATACGTTTTCCCTTTCACCAATTCAAATTTAAATTGCATCTTCCCCCCAGCTCCCATAAGATTTGTTTGTGGAGAAATATAGTGACTGGTTATCAATTGTAAAAATGATTTATCGTATTTTTTGACCGTCCATTGGTATCCTGTCGTTGGATTGGCAGGCAAGGTAATTGTAAATTGAGTTTGATTTGGATCAATGTTAACTGACATAGAATCCCCCGCATTAACCAGCCCCATAAAAAATAACAACAAACTGCCCAGTAAGATTTTCATGAAATCACTCGTCCAATTGATTGTTTTTTAATTATAAGCCATTCCAATACAACTACCCCAGAAATATCTCTCCCTGTAAATACAAACGACACGCTCCTGACAATAAAACCCTTTTATCTTTAATTTCACAGATCAACTCCCCCTGTCGCTTTAAGCCCTGCAACGCATGAATGGTATTTTTTTTAAAATAGTCACACCAATAAGGAGCAATAACACAATGAGCTGAACCAGTGACAGGATCTTCAGGCACATCACAACCTGGGTAAAAACAACGGGAATAAACATCTGCTTTTGCAGACGGTGCAGACAAAATAACACCTCTATGAGGCAAAAGACTTATCGCATTTAAATCAAGCCTCGCTTTTTCTACCTCGGATTCGCTCTTCAAAATTAAAAGTAGATCAAACGTACTTTTATAAACAGCCTGTGGAGAAACATTCATTGCCGCAAGCAATTCTGTTGATGGCTCAATCTGGGTGTAGGGTAAAATAGGAAAATCAAGTTGTAACTGTTCTCCTTGTCGATTAACACATAACTCTCCACTTAGGCTATCGAATATGATTTGATCTTTCTCATGACCAAGCATTTTAAAAATCACATAAGCACTAGCTAAAGTAGCATGCCCGCAAAGAGATACTTCCGTGTTTGGTGTAAACCAGCGAATATGATAGCGCTCACCATTTCGGACAAAAAAAGCTGTTTCAGATAAATTATTTTCTCTGGCAATCGCCTGCATTAAAGCATCACTTAGCCATTCTTTTAAAGGACAAACCGCTGCCGGATTACCACCAAATAATTGTGTGGTAAATGCATCAATCTGGTATATGATTTGTTTGTTCATAGTAACTCCAACTAATTAAGGCATAGCTATATAATAGCTTGCTATTAATTAGCAAGCAATACAATGGGATTTTTATGCAAACTTCTACCTTATTAAAAAAAGCTAACCGTCTTTTGATTAAAAAAGCCAACGAACTCTTAAAGCCATACAAGATTACACATGCTTATACTTATTTTCTTATGGAACTCTATAATCAAGATGGTTTAACACAAGCAGAGATGCACAAACGAATCGGTATAGAGCAACCGACTGCAGTAAGAACCTTGGATAGAATGGAAAGAGACGGATTTATTCTACGTAAACCATCCTCTGATGACAGACGTGTTGTTTTAATTTATCTCACCGAAAAAGCACAGCACTGTAAAAAGGAAATTGATCAATGTGCCGTTCAACTTAACGAATTGGCATTATTAGGTTTCAATGAGGAAGAAAAAATAAATTTAAATCAAATGCTTAAACGATTAAATCAAAATTTAGAGAAAAAATAAGCGCTTGTGTCTATGATATAACTCTATATTAGTTATTTTTATAAGGACATCACATGAAAGCAATTGGCTATCAGCATGCTACACCCATTGAAAATATCAACAATTCACTGATTGACATCGAGTTACCAACCCCTCAAGCATCTGGCCATGATTTGCTTATTGAAGTCAAAGCCATTGCAGTAAATCCAGTCGACTGTAAAGTGCGCCGAAAAGTAGATCCTGATAAAGGAGAATACAAAGTATTAGGTTGGGATGCGACGGGTATTGTTAAAGCTGCAGGTGCCAAAGTAACGCTCTTTCAGCCTGGCGCAGAAGTATGGTATGCCGGTGATTTAACTCGTCCCGGTTGCAATAGTGAATTTCATTTGGTTGATGAGCGCATTGTCGGTAAAAAACCCGAGAGTCTGTCTTTTGAGCAAGCAGCTGCCCTGCCTTTGACCACGCTCACAGCATGGGAATTACTATTCGATCGCCTGAATATAGATCCCAAGGAAAAATCAAGCCTTTTAATTACGGGCGCTGCTGGTGGTGTTGGATCAATTCTAGTGCAATTAGCCAAACAACTTACATCTTTAACCATTATTGGCACTGCTTCCCGGGGCCCATCAATGGACTGGATAAAACAGAACGGTGCTCATCACGTGATCGATCACAATAAATCAATGTCCCAACAGCTAACAGAGTTGAATATCAATGAAGTAGATTATGTCATTAGCTTGACCCATACTGATCAGCATGTAAACGAACTCGTTCGCTGCTTAAAGCCACAAGCCAAGTTTGCTCTAATTGATGATCCGGAACAACTTGATATCAAACTGTTTAAACCAAAAAGTATCTCTATTCATTGGGAAATGATGTACACCCGTTCCATGTTTAAAACGCCAGACATGATTAAGCAACATCAAATTTTAAATGAGGCAGCTCAATTAGTTGATAAAGGTATTATTAAAACCACCTTGAATGAGCACTTCGGTGCGATAAATGCGCAAAACTTACGACGAGCTCATCAACTTCTTGAAAGTGGGCAGGCCCGAGGGAAAATTGTTCTTGCTGGCTTTGGTGCATAAAAATATTAGGCCAGCTCCATTCTAGAGGCTGGCCCTTCTAACTCATCAGTATTTCATCCTGACTGCCATAACTATAGCCCTGTTACTAACCGTTTTGCCAACAGCCGATTAAATTAGCAAATCACTTGACATTAAACTCACTTTAAATACATACTGAGCACAATTTGGTGATAATCAATCACCTACCAAACTACTGAGATGAAGATGCAAAAACATTTCACAACAATGATGATGCGAAACCTGGACACTGTTTTCCAGGTTGGCAGATAAGTTTGTGAATAAGCGTTAAACATCTAATCTAGTTCCAACACCAGTGTCCAGGAGCAAACACACTGGTTCCCCTCCTGAACCAAATCCCAACGCTCATTATTACTTAAATGAAGTCATTTTCGTGCTGAATTTAAGTTGAAGTTTCGGCTTTTTCTTGAAGCTTCAGATGTAAAGCGAGGTTTTTATGAGTACAAATCAACTTGATGTGCGCTTAGCGCATACCGAACTTCTATTTCTTTTCAAAACTTATATTCAGGCAAATATTCCAGCAATAGGACCGAAGTATGCAAATTACCCCAATGAAACAGGTGTTAACCCAGCCTTGGAATCAATTAAAGAAGTCCGCCAGAGACTTAGAGTAAATGAAAAACGATCTTTTGCCATACGTAGTGATTGCACTCTGGTAACAGGCGTTAAAAATGCTTATCAAGAATATAATTATCATGGCTTAAGAGATGTTCTTGATGAATCCGTACACCAGTATGTTAATTGGCAAGATCGTTACGGACACCCTTCTCTTGCCGGCGAAGATGGCAAACTACTCTATGCAGGATTTGTTTGTCAGCGTAAAAATTATCTGGAGATTTTTTTATCTTCAGGGCGTTTTAATCGCGTTGATCGGCAGAGTGAAGGAATTGAACCTCTAACAGAAGATCAGGTAACAGTGATTGAAACTTATCTGGTTTTACAATTCAACAAAGCCTACGGCACTCAACCAGTCATTGTTTATGATACCTTGCCTGGACAGCAAGATGATGAAGATTCAGCTCTCTTTTTTATGGACAAACCTTTCCCTCAAAATAAAAAATACCGCAAATACTCTCAATCCTCTATTTCTTCTGCAGTAGCGATTATTGAGATTGATGCAAAATACAGAAACGCTCAGCATTATATACAGAAAAATATTAGTCCGGTTAAACCTAAATATTCTTATTCAAATGAAAATAACATTAATCCAGCTTATCAAGAAATTCATTGTGTTGAGGCCGCTTTACAACCTTTTGAAAAACGGATTTGGGTGCTAAGAAGTGATTTTATTTTAGCAACAGGAGTAAAAAATGCTTATCAAAAAGAATTTGGCTATACCGGATTAGCTGACACGTTTTCAAAAGCACTCCACCGCTTTTTAGATTGGGATGATCGATACGGACATCCTTCTCTGACTTTAGCCACTGATACTTATGATGGAGGAGTGTTTTATGCGGGATATATCTGTCAAAGAAAGGGTTACTTACAAGTGTATTTAGCGTCAGGGCGTTACGATCGCACCGATTTAACAACAGAGCAAACGGCCGTTCTTGAAGCTTACATTGCAGCTCAATTTCAAGTGGCTTATGGCAACCAAGAAATTGTTTTTGATTATGCAAATCCGGACGATAGTTTTTACCACACAACCTTCTTCAGTCATGGCATCTTTCCAAAAACCAATCCTCAACGCCGCTATACACAAACGCTAATTAGGGATATTTTGAATGGAATCAATAGTGATAGCGATCACCTAAAAAACATTTCAACCTCTGAGAAGGAAGAAGATATGGCGACCAACACAGGAATTTATAATCCTTCTTAGATCGCTTTTTCATTATCCAGCCTTGATGAAATTAGTCTCATTAAGGCTGGTGAAAAATCACTGAGACGGTTTCTTATTCCTTGGGAGAATCAGTGCGTCATCTCCTGACAAAGGAGTAGAGATTTATAATTCCTTTCTAAAATAGTACTTCGCCATAGGCCCTTCATTAAGGTAGCCCAGTTTTTTATAAAAATCATGGGAACCATCTTTAGCTCTTCTTTGACCGGAGGTCAGATCAATAATGCAAGGGCAGAAAGCCCTGGCATAGTCTTCCAGGAAATGCATTAATTTTTTACCGATACCTTGCCCTCGATACTGATTATCAACGACAAGTCCTTCGACATGAATACGAACTTTAGATGAAACAAAAATCATCGTTGTTGACCAGGCAATACAGGCAATAATTTTTTTATCCCGCTCTGCAACAGCAATCCCGTAACCATCTTGCTCAGAAAATAAAGCAATCCGGTTCTCGATTTCCTCCAAACTTTGGGGATAACCTAGCTGTTTCAGTAAAGGGAGCAAAGCTGTTGCGTCCTGTCTAGCTGCACTCCTGATAATTGTCATTTTTACGCTACCTGGTCTAAAAATATTTAATAAAAAAGGTTTTAGTCAATTTAGGATTGGTTTTATTTTCTCGTACAAACTCAACTTCATAGCCACATTTTTTATAGAAAGCAGGTGCTTGAAAAGCATTGGTCACCAAATTAATGTTGTTATAGCCTTTCCCTCTAAAATGGTCTTCCAGTGCAGTTAACAATAACCGCCCATAGCCTTGGCCGCGGATAGATTTGTCTATCCAGAGATCATCAACATAGATCTCCGCATAGACTGTAAACGCGTTAAGAACCCCAAAGGCAATCTCTTGCTCGTCTAACAATAGAAAATAGAAACGCTTGTAATTGATTTCAATCCCATGCTCTTCCTCATACTCAATAAATCCTTGCTCCATTCTTTTTTCTACGTCTTCACTTAAGGTTTCAGTTAATTTAATTTGCAAGTTTTTCATGGTCTAAGCGCTGGAGAATGACTTAATTAGAAAAATCTTACCATTATTTATTGTCAGGAATGAGAATTTTATTACCAATCAACAAAATACACTTGATCGCCCTGTTTTGATTTGGGATTATCGACGAGTTACCCATTAAAAGGATTTAACGTTCCACTCTAAATTTCAGTATGATTTACTTTTAGCAGGCCTGCTGCTTTTGGCATTAACACCACGTCTTGCTAAAAAACATTTATCCGTCTTTCAATGACCTTATGATAAGATCTAAGAAGGCAAACTTGCACATCGCCTCTCACATTCATTAGAGTTATACTATTCATTAAGCCATTGCCCCAAGTACTATTTCCAGGAGCATTTAAGTTTAATGATCAAGATAAAGGTACCGGGTAATAAATAGATACTTCTGAACGACACCAAGCTCAAGTAATAGCGTTTGAGGGAAAATAATGAATCAAAAAGTTTTTGTAAACCGTATCTTAAATATGAAAAAAATCAAGCTTATTGGTTTAGACATGGACCATACTCTGGTTCGTTACAATACAAAAAACTTTGAAGAGCTGGTTTTCAAACTTGTCATCGATAAGTTAATCGAGAAAAAACATTATCCCGAAATAATCAGGAGTGTTAAATTTAATTTTCACGACGCCATTCGCGGTCTGGTGATTGATAGTAAAAATGGTAATATATTAAAACTCAGCCGTTATGCAGCTATTCGTCATAGCCATCATGGTACCAGACCAATTAGCTTTGCTGAGCAGAAAAAAATTTATCGCAGTATTTATGTTGATTTAAATGATCCTAATTACATGGCAATTGACACGTCTTTTTCAATTGCTTTTTGTGTTTTATATGGCCAATTAATTGATCTGAAAGATACACATCCGCAGGAATTTCCAAGTTATTCTACGATCGCTATCGATGTATTGAATTGCGTAGACACAGTTCATTCTGATGGTAGCTTGAAGTCTTATATTAGCCAAAATCTTGATAAGTATGTTCTCAAGGAAAAAGAAGTTGTGGACGGACTTAAACGTCTTATTCGCCATGGAAAAAAAATATTTATCCTGACTAATTCAGAATATCATTACACCAATCTCTTGCTCGAACATACGATTGGTCCTTTCCTCAACAAAGGGGAAACCTGGCATGACCTATTTGAATACGTTATAACTTTAGCGAATAAACCACGTTTTTTTTACGATAATTTGCGATTTTTATTGATCAATCCCAGTGATGGCAAAATGACTAATCTCAATGGAAGGATTGTTCCCGGGATCTATCAGGGAGGTTGTGCCACCAAACTTACCGATGATCTGGAAGTCAATGGCGATGAAATTCTCTATATTGGCGATCATATTTATGGGGATATACTGCGATTGAAAAAAGATTGTAATTGGCGTACAGCGCTTGTAGTTGAGGAACTTGGAGAAGAAATAGATTCACATACCAAAGCCCTGCCAATAGAGAATAAGATCGTTGCTACTATGAATATAAAAAAGACCTTGGAACAACAATACATTGACCTTCACACTATAAGTATTGAAAGCGAATCAAAACAATACGATGAAGAATTGGCTGAATTGCAAAAGCAAATTACAGTTCTTGATGCAGAAATATCCAAATTATTACAAGAAGAGCAGGCTTTCTATAATCCTCAGTGGGGACGTGTCTTTCGTGCGGGAGCAGAAGAAAGTTATTTTGCTTACCAGGTAGATCGATTCGCTTGTATCTATATGGAAAAACTTGCTGATTTGCTTGCACAATCACCAATTACTTATTTCCGAGCAAATCGGCGTCCGCTCCCTCATGATTTAGATAACTGAATTTGACAGGTTAGTAAGTCTAAGGTGCTCACAAAATGCTATTAAGCAACATTGTCAACCAAAAATTAATTGTTGCCAATGCTTGCTAATTTTCTACTTGGATTTTATTCGCTGAGTCTTGCTGACCGCCCCATAACACCAGTTGATTGACTGCATTCTGTAATGCTTTTAAATGCACAGGCTTACGCAATACTTGATTCATCCCCGATTGCAAACAGCTATCCTGTACTTCATTCACTTCTTGCGCAGTTAAACCTACAATAGGTAACGGCTTTTTATGCATTTCTTTTTCCCATTCACGAATGCAAGGCGTTAGAGTCTTGCCCGAAATACCTGGCAAATCAACATCAGTAACGATTAGGTCAAAATCATTTGTCTTTATTAACTCCAAGGCATGCTCGCCATCAACCGCTGAATAATATTCATATCCCGCCTTTTCAACAACAGTTTCAATAAGACGCAGAGCATTCATATTATCTTCCACCAGGAGAATAAGTGGCACTGTCGCTTCTTTTTGATTTACTGCGACCACAGGAATTTCGGTTGTAGTAATACTTCGAGCTATATCATCCTCATCCCTTGCTACTTTCATAGTAAGAGTAAAATAAAAGGTTGAACCGTTGCCTAGCTCACTATTTAGGCTTATTTCCCCACCTAATAAACCCACATATTTTTGGGCGATATGTAAACCGACACCACAACCACTATGCGTTCCCTTATACGATGGATCGGCACGAAAGAAGCGATCAAAAATTCTGACTTGTAATTCATCAGGAATACCAATGCCGGTATCTATTATGCTAAATCGCAGTTGAACATAATCATTTTCATTGGCAAGCACTCGGACCTTAATAGTGATACTACCTTTATCAGTGAATTTTATGGCATTCCCTAAAAGGTTTAAGAAAACTCTATGCAGTTTTGTACCATCCGTAATTACGCGCTGTGGAACAGCTTCATCAATTTCAATATGCAACTGTATTTTTTTCATTTGCACGGTTGGCTGTACAAGCTGAGAAATATCCTGGATGTTTTTACGCAGATCAAAAGATTCATCCTGAACATCACTTTCGCTAATATTATCGACTGAAATGAGATCCAATACCCCTTTTAACAATTCAAGTAATTGCTCACCACTTTCGTTAATCCAACGAGCATACTGTTTTTGTTCGGGATCTTGAACTTGCTTCTCTAAAAGCTTCGACATACCCACAATACCACTTAAAGGCGTATGGATATCATGGCTCATATTAGCGATAAACTCCGTTTTAGCTTGGTTTGCAACTTCGGCATTTTCTTTTGCGCGGCGTAAAGCAACTTCCATTTTCTTGCGTTCAGTGATGTCCAGAGAAATCCCTAGCACACCAATAATTTCATTATTCTTATTACGTAAAGGGACTTTTTGTGAAATATAAATAGCCATTCCATTCGCCATTACAGCGTATTCTTCTGCGGTATGTGGTATTCCCGTTTCCATTACCAAATTGTTGACTTTGTTTAACTCTTCAGCTTGATCTTTCCATGGCATATCGAAATTAGTTTTACCAACAATATCTTTTCTTGACGACAATTGAGCATTCTTAGCTTGTAAATCATTGCACCCCAAAAAAATATTATTTCTATCTAGCCAATAAACATGCCCAGGCATTAGAGCAATGATACCTTCATAATAATCATGAATGCTTTGCAATTCATTTTTAAATTTTTGCTTTTCTTCTTCCATACGGGCAGTCAAACGATAAATTTCGTCATTCTTTTCATCAATAATCTTTTGCAACTCATTTATTTTTTCGAAATCCATCTTCCACCTTCGATAATCATAATATTCAGAAGACCACACCATCATAAGTTAACGATTATTCTCACAAAATTCCACGAAATAAAGAGGATACTTTGCACATTATCAATATCAACCCTCTTCACTATGAAAATCTACTCTTCTCTCTAGATAGTAGCAGAGATTATAACTTAATTATGAGGCACGAAGTGAGTTATTTTCATCATTTTTTATCATAATGATCTATTTTTGTGCTACAATTAGGTCCAAAACATGAGGATAATATTAAAATACTTAATATTAGCCTAATAATCGTCAAGTATAATTAGCCAAATTTTTTAACCAGTAGAGAACACCACATTGGTTGGTGGATGTATAAAACTCTAAGGACCGTAAATGCCAAAAAAGCTTGTCAAGGGTTCCAAAGACGGTAAAGTTACCCAAACCAGTTTTGTCGGAAACTCAAAAAGCCTCTTCTCCTCATTAAAAACCACTAAAGACTTAGTTCTTCTCAGTATTGCTGGAAACGAACTCTGTGCTGGTGAATACCTGCAAGGCATTGTTAAGCAAGCAGTTGTGAATCATGAAGGCAATCTGAACCCAGGGGAGCAAAGAGGTAAAACAACTTTTTTAATTGCAGATGAAATTTATTGGCACAATTTAAAAAAATTAAATCCGTCAGATAATGATGTTGCAGATCTTAAAGCCCAAGCCATGCAATTAGGAGATAGCTATTTTACCGATAATATAGCCGCTTTTTTAGCACCATTGGGTTTAACCCCTGAAGAATTTAATAATGCGCATGGGGGAAAAACAGTTACCGAAAAAATCGCTATTATTAACCAATTAGCTGCGGAACAAGGCAAAAATTTTGAAATAGTCCGCTGGCAAACTTGGGTTAGCCAAGACAGCACAAAGCAAATAGAAAAAATGATACCTCTTTATGAATCTGTAGAGGGGCTAAGCGATAGTATTTCTTTGGCTGTAAATGACTTTGCCAAACGCCATAGTGACGACAATAATCCTGGAAGCAAGGAGCTGTGGAAACACCGCTCTAGAGACTACCTCACTGAAGAATGCCCTTCTGTAATGTGGTTAGCGGCTTCTTTAGGGTATAACTTTGTTATTTACCCGGGTGAAATGATACCTCCTTTTGGAACAACAAAGGATTTCTTCGTTGTCGGAGAACATAAAGCAAGAATAGAGAATGGAGAGAATATTAAAGAAGCCTGCGCTCATTCTGAGTTTTGTGTCCATGTTAAAGATCCCAGGCGTTTAGTTAATTGGCTGGAGGTTCATTTCCAAAAAAGTCCTCTTACACCACCAAAAAAACCTGAAACGGTTGAATCTGAGCCAACGGTTCCAGTTCCTCCTAAACAAACTTCCAGTACAGTTTTACGTGGTTCTAATACCTTTTTCGCCCCCAATCCAGGTAATGCCCTGACTTCAAACGATAATAACACACCACTCCAAGACGAGTTTGTTTTGGAGAGAACCTCTACTGAAGGCGAATCTACTGGTGATAAAGGCGTATCGAATGAGCAGAGAGTATTGATGGAGTCGTTGATTACAGGAATTAATCAAGCGCTAGGACAGGAGGAGCCTCAAATCCCCTCCAAACAACGAAAATCGAAAAAGCATGAGCAAGAAAATCTAACTGATATGTTTCGTGGCATTGCGTTAGGTATTATGGAGACACCCACAATCAGTGTTCCAACAAAGCTAGAAATACTGACAAAACTTGTTGACGACTTCACTAGTAAACATCTACCACAAGTTCAGCTCTCTCTACAAAAAAAGTCCCCTGAATCTTGTCCAGCGTCAGATCCAGAGACGAGTAATAGAACAAGGCGAGTACTCTAACTGCTTCTTCAGAAAAATTTGGCATCAAGGTTATTATCTTACTGAATCATACCCACCTTTGATGCCTGTTTTCGAAAAAACGATTTGCCATAACTGCATCACACGCGAATTAAAACCACCCGCACAACACAATAAATAGTAATTCCACATCCGAAAAAACGTTTCGTCATAATTAGCTTTTAGTATCTGCCAGTGTTGATTAAAATTATTGTGCCAAGCCATCAATGTTTTATAGTAATCAACACCAAAATTATGCCAATCTTCCATTATAAATAATTTCTCTGTTGCCTTCCCAATTTGCATAACCGAAGGCAACATGCCATTAGGAAAAATGTACTTTGCAATCCAGGGCATTACCTGAGTCGTCGTTTCATTACCTCCTATAGTATGCAACAAGAATAACCCTTCATCGACTAAACAATGATGTACTATTTGCATATAATGGCGGTAATTCATGTATCCAACATGCTCAAACATACCAAGCGAAACGATACGATCGAATTTTTCATCCACATCACGATAATCCTGGAAACGTATTTCTACGGGCAGATTTTTGCAGCGCTCCTTGGCCAACTCATATTGTTGCTTAGAAATGGTTATGCCAACCACCTGCACATCATATTTTTCCGCTGCATATTTAGCCAAAGCCCCCCAACCACAGCCAATATCAAGTAAACGCATACCTGGTTTAAGTAATAACTTCCTGCAAGACAAATCTAATTTGGCCAATTGCGCTTGTTCTAAGGTTTGCGCATTCTTCCAATAACCACAGGTATAATTCATATTACTGTCTAACATGGCTTTAAATAAGTCGTTACCAAGATCATAATGTTTTCTTCCAACCTGTAAGGAGCGCCTTTTGTTTTGAAAGTTGAAAATCCTCGATAGTAGTAATTTAAATGCAAAGCGGAAGTTAACTCTTAGTTTATTTTCAATATTTGCCTCAACAATGCGAGTAATTAACATATCAATACGGGGGCAAT
Source organism: Legionella donaldsonii (assembly GCF_900452385.1). Classification (NCBI taxonomy): domain Bacteria; kingdom Pseudomonadati; phylum Pseudomonadota; class Gammaproteobacteria; order Legionellales; family Legionellaceae; genus Legionella; species Legionella donaldsonii. Next base: position 1,953,415 of record NZ_UGOA01000001.1, read on the forward strand.
CCCACCAACCTTCCATATAAGCTTCACCTAAACCCAAATCTGCATCATGCAAGACACGGGCATAAAACTGCTCATTATGAATTTGTGGATCCCAAAGTGCGTGGCCATTAATAGTAATGCCTGCTACCTGGAGAAGATCAGTAATCATTGCCCTAGCCAAATTTGTCTTCATGAAAATGATCCATTCAGTCCATTTATTTGGATTAATTAATCAAGAATTAAGCCAATTTAACTCAAATAAACTGCTTGGAAAGCATTTTCAGCGACTATTAAAATCGTAATTAAAACAACGGATTTTATGGCGGGTATAAAGAATTAGGAAGGCTATAAAGAAAGAGTAGTACCCTTGTCGCAGTTCGTCATTAAAAAGTGGATTCCTCTTGAGATGTTTTAGGCTTCTTAATACAGGTTAAGCTTGCACACCACATCTACAATCTGGCCTCCATAATTTGTCTTATTAGCCGGACAAGAAATACTACATCTTAGTTTTAAAGATAACTCAGTCATTCTGTAATTGCAAATGAGGAATTGTTAAATTATAGAAAACAATATCAATCGGTTCTCTCTTCGAATAATTGTATCATGATGAAATCATTGAAAAAAAAGTACTATTTCCTGTCAAAGATCCACTGCCTGAAGGGGTTCATTAAAAAGAGCCAGAACAACCTCCTAGCGAGGTGAGAGAAAAGATCAAGCACCTTGCTGCGGTTGTTGCTGCTCATTAATCGCTTATTTATGGAGCATCAGTTATAGAAATACTTCCAGTTACCCCCTGTGCCTGTATGGTTGGTACATACATGGATTCAGCAAAAACTGGAGGCACTTTATATGTGCCTATATTGGTCGCTTTGATGCGATAAACAAGCTCTTTAGCATTTTGATCGACATTCATAAAGAAAACTACTCGATCTTCTCGTATGTCTGCATAGTCAACATTATCGGTACTAACAGAATCGCGTATTACCTCAAAACCTCCTGGTAGCAGATCAACAACAGCCACATGACTCAAGTAACTATCATTTAAGGCTCTCAATTGAATATGAACTTCAATATCGCTACCTAATGTGGCACTGGTGATCACCTTTCCTTCTAAATCGCGGTACTCACGATAAATCTCCAAGCCCTGCTTGATGGGTTCAGTTGACAATTTTTTATCAAAACCTGCCTGGGTAAGCTGATAAAAATAAATTTGCTTACCAGGGCTATTAAAGGTAATTTGCTTCACATTTTCATCAATACTGACCTTTTGATAAGTCTTATCAAGAGTAGTCAACGTTTTTTGCTGGTTATCGTTAAAAATCTCGTTAATTGAGAAAGTAGCATGATTACTTGTTTGATTAGCTTGCCCATAGGCACTCAATGCCAAACTTGTATAACCTGACAGGAGAGTATTGATTTCATCGCTATTCATTGCCGTTACCAGCGGTTCTATCAACTTATTACCTAGACTCATTAGACGCTCAGGGAAATGACGGGCCACCAAGTACAAATATTGTGCATTGGCACTGTTTTGGTCATAAAAATCCGTCGCCTCCGCTCTATTTTCTTGCGCTTTGTAACCTGTAATCAATCGCTCAGCTTCAGAAGCACTTTTCAATAATTGATAAGTCGCTGCCATATAAGCACTGCTAATATCTTGTCGCCATACCTCTTTATGATTTTGTTCCAAATAAATTTGCAGGTTAGTTAAATAATTAGTGGTAACAATTTCATTACGCGTCAAAATATAAATAGCGTAGGCCTGAATGCGTGCTACATCAAGACTGGTAGCATTTTGCGCAGCCAAATCTTTAAGGTAGGCAATCCCTGCACTAAACATTTCATTAGGGATACTATACCCTTGTGCTCTGGCCTCTGTGAGAAAATGCATCGCATAGACGGTTGAGAAACTATTACTATTATTCTCACCCAAGCCCGGCCAATAACTAAACGCTCCACTCGACATTTGCCGTTGTCCCAGCATTTGCACAGTGGTTAAAATTTTCTCCGTAATTGCTCGGGTATCATTGGCAAACCAGGATTGACCGGCCATCGCCAACAAAGGCATCGCTTTACTGGTTAATTGTTCCGTACACCCATAAGGGAAATCCTCTAAGTAACGTTGTAAACCAAACACTAGAATTAAAGGACTGCTGGAAATAGCTGCCTCTACTTTACGGTATTCGGGATAAAGAGAACGCTCCAGAACAAAAGATTTACTTGCACTCTGAGAACTACCGCTGATTAAGGAAGTAGTAAAATTACTTGCAGGCCGTACACTGAGGGTAGCATCCATGCTACTAAATTTATCCCCAGTATTAGCGACTAGAGTCATTTTGGCAGAACCCAAAGAGGGTTTTGCCCGCAGTTTAAACCGAACGGTTTTCTCTTGCCCTTCACTAATTTCTACAGATTCAGTGGCGGAACCTAATATTTCTAATTCCGGTGTAGTCTTTAGTTGAACAGTCACATCAGCATTAGCGCCAGAATTTTTCGCATTATTAGCAACACTGGCTGTGATTTCGAACTCATCACCAGGCGCCACGAAAGTAGGTGTGTTTGGATTGATGACAAAATTACCGCGAACCTCTGATTTCTTTTCAGCTGCACCGACAGAATCATTGGCAACAGCAACAGCCATTACTCTCAAGGTGCCATTGAAATAATCAGGGATCTGATAAACCAACTGCCGTGGCGTTGAGTCGGTATCAACAATCCCTGACCAATAAGCAACCGGCAGATCCGTTTTACGTTTGAAAGGATTCAGGTTGGAGGCCAGGAGCTCTTCTCCACCGTCACCTCCAACTGCAGAAAGCTCTCGTTCCATAATAAACTTCGGTAAAATCTGATCAACCGTTTGTTGAGTAACTACTTCCAGAGCTCGCTTTTGGAAAAAGAAAGCAAGTGGATCAGGTGTTTGATATCTGCCTACTTGTAAAATACCTTCATCAACAGCAAACAGGATAATTTTACCGGGTTTATCACTTTTATATTCTATTGGGAACGGCTCACCTGGACGTGCCAATGCTGGTGTATTTAGATCAATATGAACGGCATGCTTCTCATGATCCACCTTAAATGGAATGACACTGTAGCTAAGAGGGCTAATGAAAATATCCGGTGAATTCCAATCACGAACAAAAGCAACATTCACATAGCCGTTACCTTGAAAATCACTGGGGATATGAATTTTCTGTACGGAACTGGTCGTGTCAGCTTTAAACCATTGGACTGCATAAACCTTATCTCTCTCTATAGTGATTAGGCCAGCACCGGTATAGGGTGCTGTAATTTGCAACTCAATATCTTCATCCGCCTTATATTCTTCTTTATTTAATTTAACACTAAGCTCGGCATTTTTAGCTAAAGGTAACTGACTAGCGCCTACAACACTAAATTTTAAACGACTCAATTCTGTATTGTTTTTATCGAGTATATTGATAGCAAAATCGCCGATCTGGTCGGTAGATAAAACATAATGACTACCCTGCTCATCAACAGTAAATGGCTTGGTACTAAGCACCGTTGTTTGAATAATGGATTGGTATTGATAAGTTCCATCTGATTTTTTAACTAGAGTAGACACTGGATGTAAGGCAACCAGTTGTATTTTTAAATCCTTAACCGCTTGTTGGTTTAATTGCGGATTTACAGCAATGAAATTCACACTGCGTTGGCTATTCTGCTTGATGTAAGCCAAATCACCGTCTGGTTTATAACCAATAAAATAAGGAAGTGGGCTAACTAATGCCGTAGATTGGGTCGTGACACTACGACCACCTTCGGCCTCAAAACCTTCCGCAAAAAAAGTTAATTGATAAGTCGCCTTATCAAAACGCTCCAAATTCAAATCAAATTGTGCTTGACCTTTATCGTCTGTGGTTACCGTAGCTAAGTTATCAGTAAATACTTTCGGCGGCTTGTTTGGATCAAGAAGCGGATCAGCAAACACGTAGTCAGGGTATTTATCAAATTGAACACGCTGAGGAGTTAACAAAATTTTTGCAGCTATTTTTCTATCAACTGCAGGCGCACCATACAAATTCCATAAACCTACTTTTGCAATAAGTCCTGCCGGAGAAACCCAACCTTCTACAGGTTCTGGTGCTAGATGCGAATTGATACGCATGCGATCCGGTAAAAATTCAGCGACACGAACAGTTGTTGAGCCAAGCAGGCTGTCGGGATGATTGTCCTTAACGATATAAAGATTGATCAGGTATTGCCCTGTTGGCGAAGTTGCATTCGTTTGAAAATCCAAACTTAAATACCCACTCGCATCCAACGTCAATTTTTGATCCTGGATTGTAGTTCCACGCGGATCAATGACTGTCGCCTGAAGAGGCAAACCAGCAGGCTGCGGTTGGGCATAAATTTGTTTTACGATCATCCCTAAATGGACTTTATCACCAGGACGATAGATGCCACGATCTGAAAATAAATAAGCACTCAAACTATGTAATTCTTGATTATTGTTATAGACACCACCAATATCATAGCGTGAATAATTTAATTGGCGATTGTAGTTAGAGTATGGAATAAAAGAAACATCGCTACCAAAACTGGCAAGATAAACAGTAGGTTCCCGGTCTTCAATAAAATCCTTCAATCCTGGAAAATTGACTCGGCCTTGGACATCCGATGTACGCGTCAAAATAGGAAGACCATTTTTACCTAAAACAGTGACATTGGCATTAGCAACAGGCACGCCTTGGGTAATCGATTGTACAAATACATCATGACTACCATCGTTGTTATCTTTGACCACCAACCCCAAATCAGTGATTAAAACCAATCGACTTGTTTTGACATCCAAAGGCTGTTGTTGTTCAATATCCCAGCCTGTAGCCTGCAACAGGAATAATCCCTGTGGCCCGCCGGTATTCATTTCCGTGGAAAGATACTTGGTTAAATCCAAAGCGGTATATTGCTGTTTCGTTAAATCAGTCGAATCAAATTGCCTTATTTCAGAGAAAATTTCACTAATATTTTGTTGAGTAAAGCTTTGGTTAATAAAGTAAGGGTTATTAAAATCACCCTGCGTTTGTGTCACCAATTGATTGACATTATCCGGCAGCACCCGCGCGATAGAAAACTTAACGGCGGGTAAACCACGAATAGTAACTGACAATTTTTTCTCACCACCTAAAGCGAGCAAAGCTCCTTTATGAAGAAAACTAATTTCTTTTGGATACTCAGGTACTTTAATAATCGCAGCATAATCATTCGTTAAAACAAAATCACCGAAAGCACGAACACCTTTATCCAATTTAAGATAAATATAGCGTGGAGTTTGAGCATTAAATCTGTAACTATGCAAGGTCGCATACTTCCTGTCTGCAGGAAGAGGCTGCATAGGCAATGCAGTTGAAAGCGCCAAAATATTTGCCGTCACTTCTCCTGGATTTTGCCATTCATAATTTTTCTTTTCTTCTTCTGCCGCTGTAGCTGGGTAGTTTTCTGGTAATAAATAAACATGTAAAGATTTATTAATTTCAGCGTCAGTAACCCCTAAGGTTGTCTCTACAGTTAACATTTGTTCTGGTCTATCCTGTTCATTACGAATGATGGACGCAGACGCCGTACTAACTTTGAAATAATCACCGCTATCCGGAATTAAAAGATTTTGGGAAACAATCTCACTTGTTTCAGAGGAATCAGTTGCGGATTTTACGCCTTTATCAATAGTTAAGAGTAGATAACGGGATACTTCTGGCAGCGATAAGGTTTCAGAATGCAAATAAGCGGTACGCTTAAATTTGTCATAGGTCACTGTAAATTTATATTTTTGCGCCCCTAAATCCAATCGCTCCTTTTTCAAGGCTTCAAGCATAAGAGAAATTTTACGCTCAAGACTATCCGGATCAACGGGGAAATTGAAATTAATCGTGGCAATTGCTTGTCGAATTTTAGCATCAACAGGATCTTGATAAAACTTAAATTCAGTAATCGTGGCCTGGAAAGGCTCGGTAGAAAAAGAATAGTCAAAACGTTCCATTTTTGCTGCCGTCGCAAAAGCATGTTTGGCAAAATGAATATCGTAGCTTTGTCCTGCCGGCCAATCGCGATCCGGTGTAAATACCAAACGGCTATCATTCTCCCATCGCCATTTCCCTGGCATCGCAGGTGATAACTCAATGCCCTCTGGAACTTCTTTACCAATTAATTGAAGTGGTGCCACTGATTGTGTAACAAAATTATCCGGCCCTTCTTTGAAACCAAAATCAATAGTTAAGTTATCTGGAACAAGCGTTTCTTCCTCAGTCAAGGGTGTAATTTTAGGTGCCGTAATTGAGGCAGTTACTAGCTGAGGTTTTGGTTGATTTTTGTACCAATAATAACCATAACCCAAACCAAAGAGTACAATGAAAGCGGCACTCACAATCCCCCAAAAAGGTTTTGGGCTTGCAATAGCTTTACGCCGCAGGAAAGCGAGCCAGGGAGGACTACTCCAGTTGAATTTACCGAGTATAAGAGCAAAAAAAGAACCGATAGCGGCACCCAACTTAGTAAACGGTTTTTTGTTCATATATAATCCAACTTGACAGGAAGGTATATTATGCCACAGGGTGGCTAACTATATTAGATAGCTGTCCAGCTTTTTAACGACATTTCATCACAATTTGATGTAATTAACATGCAAATTACACCTATACCCCTCTTCATGCTGTATAGTAGTACTCACTATGAAGAAGTTTTGTAAAATCTCTAGCATAATACTAGTTTTTGTTTTTGTCAGTGGATGGACAATACTATTTTTTTCACCTAAACCCGCTTTATTAAGCGGGATCAGCTTTTCCACCGCCGTGTATGATGAACAACAGCATTTACTGCGCCTGACTCTCAGTCGTGACGATAAATACCGCTTGTTCACTCCTTTAGATAAAATCTCCAAACAACTCGTTGCCGCCACCTTATTACAAGAAGATCAATATTACCGCTGGCATTATGGGATTAACCCTTTTGCGACGCTTAAGGCGGGTTGGCAAACCTATGTCATCAAATCGCGCCGAATTGGTGCCTCAACCATTACAATGCAAGTCGCTCGCCTTCGCTTTGGCATTAATTCAAAAAAATTCTCAGGAAAACTTTGGCAAATTATCCGCGCGCTACAACTGGAAAGGCATTACAGCAAAGACGAAATTTTGGAAGCCTATTTAAACCTTGCGCCATATGGCGGGAACGTTGAAGGAGTTGGGGCTGCAAGCTTAATTTATTTTGCTAAACCAGTTAAGAATCTTAGCCTACCAGAGGCATTAACTTTAAGTATTATTCCACAAAACCCGACACAACGAACCTCTCAAAATAAAAATCTTAAGCAAATTCGCAATAAGCTTTTTAGCCGTTGGCTCACTCAACATCCGGAGGATGAGAATAAAAAATCGGCTATTGATTTGCCGCTGGCAATACAGAATGTTCATTCTTTACCGTTTGCTGCTCCTCATTTAGTTAATACAATATTGAATACAACTCCCCCTCAACAACAAGAGATAACAACTACCTTAGATATACGCTTACAAGCTATTTTGGAGCGTATTACCCGTAATTATTTAGCACGGAAAAAAGGAATCGGTGCTTTTAATGCAGCTATTTTATTAGTTGATAGCCGTGATATGAGTGTCAAGGGATTGGTAGGCTCTGCCAATTTTTTTAATAAAGCGATTAGTGGACAAATTAATGGCACAGAAACCAGGCGGTCGCCTGGCTCTACTTTAAAACCTTTCATTTATGGTTTAGCACTTGATCAAGGCTTAATTCACCCTAATACCGTACTAAAAGATGTACCTCACAGTTTCAGCGGCTATAACCCGGAGAATTTTGATTATGATTTTATGGGGCCCATCAAAGCAAAGGATGCTTTAATCCTAAGCCGTAATATCCCAGCCATTTATCTTGCCAGCCAGTTGAGTAATCCTACTCTACATGAGCTACTAGAAAAAGCGCAGGTCGCTAATTTGAAGTCAGAATCCTACTATGGCCTGGCTTTAAGTCTTGGTGGTGCTGAACTAACCATGCGAGAACTCACCGGCTTATATGCCATGTTAGTTAATGATGGACTGTGGCATCCTTTGCGGATGCGAAAAGATGAACCCATACCTCCTGGTAAACGCTTACTCAGTCCCGAGGCAAGTTTCCTGGTATTAGATATGTTGAAAGATACTCCCAGACCTGAAGCTGCTTATACACCAACTAATCATAAAACAGCAGTGGCATGGAAAACAGGAACCTCTTCAGGCTATCGAGATGCCTGGTCAGTAGGGATCTTTGGCCCCTATGTTTTAACAGTATGGATTGGCAATTTTGATAATAAAAGCAATCCTGCTTTTGTTGGAAAGAATATAGCAGCGCCTTTATTTTTTGAACTCATTGATGCAATTAGGCATGAAAGAGGTCCTATACCAATTGTAGAAAAACGTCCAGAAAGTATGCATCTAACGCAAGTTGAGGTTTGTAAAGCCTCCGGAATGTTACCTACCCGTTATTGTTACGATACAGAAATGACTTGGTTTATCCCAGGAAAATCTCCCATTAAATCCGATACGATTTATCGTGAGATTGCTATCGATAAAAATACTGGCTTGCGTACTTGTCATTTCGATGACAATACTCGCTTCGAAATCTATGAGTTCTGGCCCTCGGATTTACTTAGAATATTTAAACAAGCCGGCATTCAGCGTCGTACTCCCCCCTTTTTTGATCCCAGTTGTTCACCACAAGGGCATCCAGGTTTAAGTCCACAGATTACCTCACCCCAAACAGGTTTAAGTTATATCCTGCGCACTAATGCATCCGAGAAAGCCCAGATCCCGTTTATTGCGGTCACTGATGCCGGTATAGAAACACTGTATTGGTTTATTAATGAAACCTATTTGGCAAAAACCCGCGCCGACCAGCCTTTCTTATGGCAAGCCAAAGCAGGGAAATTTGTGGTCCGTGTAGTTGATGATCATGGCTTGTCAGATGCACGCGATATTGAAATTCAAATAAGCAATTAATGAGTTCAATATAAAAAAAGGATCCCGTATTTTAAAGTGAAAATAAATCCTCTCCAAAGAGATTTTGTTGTACATAAGAAGCTGTATCACTCACGGGATAAAACTGCACTCCTAATCCCAACAACCTGATCGCTTGATTCCTGTTAGCATGAATTTTGTGAAACAAATCGTTATACCGTTTTAAAACCAGTTGTTCGCTTTTTATTTCGGCTGTTACCTGCTTGAAATCACTAAATTTTATTTTAATGAATTGCGTCTTAATTAACCGATTGGGCGCGGATGTTTGAAGTCTTCTTGCAAGACTCAAATACAAGTGATGAATTATTTCAATACAATGCCTATAACTGTTAGTATCTTGTTCAAGCGTTGTTTCGACACTCAATGACTTCCTTATTCTATTAGGCTCAACCGGCCGATTATCAATACCTCGGGATTGGTTATACAGATGAACGCCAAATTTACCGAATTGTTGGGTTAGGAACGACAAAGGCAAGTTTTGTGCATCAGCACAGGTAATAATGCCTAGCCTGTGCAGCTTTTGAGCTGTAATCTTACCGACCCCAAACAATTTGTTAATTGGTAATGGCTGAATAAAAGCCTCTACTTGTTCTGGGGCAATAACAAACAAACCATTTGGCTTATGCCAGGCACTCGCTATTTTCGCCAAAAATTTATTAGGTGCTACGCCTGCCGAAGCAGTAATTTTTTCCAACTCTAAGATTTTTCTTCGAATTGCCTGTGCTATCCAGGTCGCGCTACCTTGATAATTAACAGAATCAGTCACATCAAGATATGCTTCATCAAGTGATAAAGGCTCGACTAAATCAGTAAACTCATGAAAGATGCGATTGATCTTCCTGGAAACCTGAACATATTTAGGCATGTTAACTGGTAAAACGATAAGATCTGGGCAATGGCGCAAAGCGATAGAAGTCGCCATAGCCGAATGAACACCATATTGGCGTGCAATGTAATTACAGGTACAAAGAACACCGCGCTTTCCAGCTGCCCCACCCACAGCCACTGGTTTACCGGCCAAGTCCGGGTTATCACGAATTTCTATAGCTGCATAAAAACAATCCATATCAACATGGATAATTTTTCTTGCTTTATGATTCTGCAGCGTTTTTATTGACATAGCAAAACCGCAAATTGTTAGGAAATCAAATGACTACTGACACGAGGTCAACCAGGACTGAGTATAGCATTTATCGGTAAGACTCATTCACGCTCTTCTGAAAAATGAGATAAAATGTTATTGTTGCCCTATATCAAAAATGCAAAGGATTGTCATGGATTTCAGCGATAAAAAAGTAATCGTTACAGGTGCAAATCGCAGTATAGGGAAAAGAATAGCATTGGCTTTTGCAGAGGAAGGTGCGGATATTGTCATCAGTTATCACAATGATAACGCAGGCGCCAAAGAAACGGTTGAAGCAATTAAAGCCACCGGCCGTAATGCATTGGCACTTTATGCCGACTTTTCTAAAATGGACAATATTCCCTCTTTCGCTGAACAGGCTCTCATGCATTTAGGGCATGTTGATATTTTAATTAATAACGCAGGCATGCTATGCCGTGAAACCTTGTTTGAGCTGCCTCCAGAAAAAATGCAAGCAGTTTTCCAGGTTAACACCATTTCCCCCCTCTACTTATCACAGTTGTGTGCAAAAGATATGGTCGATAAAAACACTAAAGGCTGTATTTTGAATATTTCCTCTATTAGCGCCAATGTAACTATGCCCAAAGGCATTGGCTATGGTTCGTCTAAAGCAGCCATGAACAAATGGACCAAACATGCAGCATTGAATCTGGCAGAACATGGAATTCGGGTTAATGCCATAGCTCCAGGGGTCATCGAGGCCGGTATGAATGAGGATACTGCGACAACTAATCCGGCTTTATGGGATTATTTCCTCAGAAATATCCCACTAAAAAGACCTGGCACACCAGATGATGTAGCCAATATGGCTTTATTTCTTGCCTCAGAAAAAGCGGCGTGGATAACCGGGAAAATATTTGAAGTTGATGGGGGGCATGTTTTGTAGTGCAAAATAAAATCTTTAGGCACATAATGACTTGAATTATTTCATTTGACACCAAATTTTTCTTATTCAGCGCATCGCTTTTTGCAATTGCTGAAAATGCTTCAAATGAGTACCCAGATCGCATACTAGAGGTAACTTGGATATACTGGCCATCCTTTTAAGGATGGCTTCCGAAAAAAACTAGATTATGCTAGGTCGCATGGCTCTAGTCTTATTAGGATTGTCCAGCGGCTGATAAGGCTGATGGCCATTAACAAAATCGTATAACCTGTCAAAATTTCCTTTCTTTGCCTGAAAAGAAAAAGGCCCCTTAATTTTATCTGCGTCTTCTTGTAAAGAAACCCCATAAATATTATGGATTTTCATCAATAATTCACTATAAGGGATTTTATATAGAGGGCTGGGGCCCTTTAAAGGAGCCGGAACATTGGGATCGGAGAGATAAACAAAAGGTTCGCCATCACAATTTTCTGCACCAGCAATGAGGAGCGAATGACATCCCTCTTTTTCATCAATTGACTTACCAGCAGAATAAATTTTATACGTATCACTCTCTACTTCTAGTTTACAGTTAGAACTATCAAATAATACACAAGGTTCCGTATAGATAACCTGAGGCCCAAATTCTTCAAGCGTTTCCATAAGTGCTTCTATGGGCTTTGTAGGATCCCAGTCCGAACCTTCTAATTGAAAACAAGACGCTGCCAGATTCAGTACTGCCTGATGATAGATTGGCGCGAGAAATTCAGGATTATCAAGGGTAAGTCGCAACATGCTGCCATAATTGTCTCTGGAATTAACGACTGATTTTATACTCTCATTAACATAGTTATTCAGCACTTCTTTGGGCTCAAATGCCGTAATAAAACTTAAACTTGCGATAGTTCTTTGTGCAAGCTTAATAAGATCAATGTTTGCCTTCTGAATTAAAAATTCTTCAAAATCGTCATACTCATAGTCATTGTCAAGAAATTCTTGACAAATCTCTTTATATTGTTGAATTTGGTTTTGAGTTTCGACAGTATCTGAAGAGAGTTTCTTAAATGCGGCCAAATTTTTTTCTAACTCTAATAAATAGTTTTTTACGTCAGCTACCGTTATTTTTTTCAGATCGGAAGCAAGAAAATCGCGTATTTCTTCTAATAACAATTCACAAATTGGTTTATTCGCGTCAATTTTATTAATTGCACGACGATAGGTAGAAAAAACCAATTCAATATGTCGATCCCTATTCGTTGCCAGATATTGATTACCAAAACGAAAGCGCAAAGGATTAAAGGCATATAAGCCACAAGTGTCGCCTTTTTGCGGTGCCTGCATACGATGAACCTGGGGTGCACCTACATATCTTTTCCCACGGTGAAGATCAATTAAGACAAAACCAGATGTTTTGACTAGAAATTTTGGCATCGTATTGCTCATTAAAAAAATTTGAGCAATTATATAGCTTATTTATTAACAGAAAGTTAAAACCCCACTCAAGTCTTACAAATCTGCCCCTGAAATCAAGAATAGTGTCACAGTAGTTCAGTGGCCTTATTTTGTTGCCGTTTATACCACATCAAAGTGCCACCAATTACCGCTGCCGGCATAATTAAAATATTTAAAAAAGGTATAAAACTCAGCAAACTAATTATAAAACCAAATCCCATAGAAAAACGTTTACTGCTTTTTATTTGCTTGCGCATGGTATTAAAATCCACCAAATTATTATCCATAGCGAAATCTTGATACTGCATGCTTAACATCCAGGCATTAAAAATAAACCATAGAAAAGGCAAAAAAGGATGAAGTGGTGGAATCAAAAATAATAGGCACAAACCAATAAAACGAGGGAAATAGTAAAAAATAAATTGCCCCTGCCGTTTTATACTTTGCACTACCATCGTACCTAACGGCCTTTCAGGTACAGCGATGCCATATAATAACTGTTGCGCTTTTTCCGATAATAAGCCATTAAACGGCGCGGCAAATACATTAGCCACTACTGAAAATGTGGATAAAAAAACCAGCACAAATAACAGAAAAAATAATAGGGTAAAGACACTACTAAGAAAACTAAGCCAATGAGGCAATTGCTTAATATAATAATCGGTAAATGCAAATAAATAGTGATAACTTAAATAAGCGATACCGCCGTAAAGTAAGAAATTAAACAGTAGCGGTAATACTACAAAACGTCTTAGTCCTTGTTGGTTTAGGGCTTTTAATCCAAGAAAAAAACAGGATATTCCTGTAACGGACATTCCGCAGCATGAAAAAGCTAAAATTAGAATTATCCCCAAGGAATTATCGCATTAGTTAAATTGAGAAAAAGATCAAGCCGATATAAGAAAAAGATCACAGCCCACAAGAGAAGAATCAGGTACCCTTGTCTCCCAAAGACCTATTGGAGAGAAGGATGCTGAATCGAGATACAGTAAGTTCAGAGCAATTGGGGCATTTAGGACTTGTTGCAGCAACGATTAGAGAATTAGGGATAATAGAGAGAATTGATGCACGCCTTGAGTTAAATGAAAAAAAAGGAGGCGTGGTAAGCTATGGTCGTCGAGTAGCGGCGATGGTTATCAATGGGTTGGGTTTTATGAATAGCCGGTTGTATATGACGCCGCATTTTTTCCAAGATAAGCCTGTGGCTCAACTGCTTGGTTCAGAACTAGACGCGGCACACCTGAATGATGACAGTCTTGGTCGCTGCCTGGATAAAATCGCAGAATACGGTGTGACCAGGCTTTATTCGGAATTGGCTTTTGAGATTGCCCGAGAAAAAAATTTACTAAGCCAGAGACTGCATTTAGACAGTACAAGCTTTGTTCTTTACGGCCGCTATGACACAGAAGAGGCCGCGCCCGGGATTGCGCAACCAGACTACGGATATTCCAAAGCGAATCGCTCTGATCTAAAGCAAGTGATGCTGTCACTAGTACAAGGAGGAGCTGCGAATATCCCCTTATGGATGGAGGCCTTAGATGGGAATAGTAGTGATAAAACAAGTTTCCAAGAGACGGTTAGGAGGGTGCAAGCGTTTACACAAAGTATTCATGGGATGCCTGATGGCCTTTGTTTTGTGGTTGATGCCGCCTTTTATGTTCCAGAGCAGTTGGCAAGCCTCAATAACGTGTTTTGGATAACCCGAGTACCTGCACAGCTTAATGAAGCCAAAGTATTGTTGAACAAGCCTTGTGATGCTCTGACCTGGGAGCCGTTTGATGCAAACTATCGTGGAAGTGTTCATGAAACGGTTCTTTATGGTATTCCACAACGCTGGGTTTTGATTGAGTCGCAACAGGCGAGGTTGCGAGAGCTAAAGACTTTTCAGAGGCATTTGGATAAAAAATCTCAAGAGCTCATTAAATCCTTATGGCATCTTGGTCACCAGGTCTTTCAATGTCCTGACGATGCAAAGCAGGCATTAAAACCGCTCATCAAATCACTCAAATACCACCAAATTCATTATGAGATTCTACCTGTTGAACGCCATACAGGGAAAGGTCGCCCAAAACCTGGAGCTCAAAAAATGGTGATTGGATATCAAATACAAGCCTGTCTTTCTACCTGTCTGGAGAGGGTGGGTGCTAAAAAAGAAACACTGGGACGCTTTATTTTGGCCAGTAATCAATGTGATAGCTCGCTATTGAATAATCATGCCATGCTTCAACAATATAAAGAGCAATCCTGTGTCGAATCAAGCTTTAAATTCATGAAAAACAATGCCTTCGAACTGGACTCTTTCTTCCTTAAAACACCTGAGCGAATTACAGCCTTGATGATGGTAATGACGCTTTGTCTCATGGTGTACAATTTTGCTCAAGCTCACATCAGGCAATGCTTAAAGGAGCATGATGAAGCACTTCCCAATCAGCTGGGTAAGCCAGTACAAAATCCCACAATGAAATGGATTGCTGAGCTGATGAACGTGATAGCTGTTGTAACCATCCTGACAAACGATCAAAAACATCGTGTGGTAACTAATCTAAAACCAGTACATCAACAAATCATTTCTTATTTTGGT
This sequence comes from Legionella donaldsonii, assembly GCF_900452385.1. Lineage (NCBI taxonomy): Bacteria > Pseudomonadati > Pseudomonadota > Gammaproteobacteria > Legionellales > Legionellaceae > Legionella > Legionella donaldsonii. The sequence continues at coordinate 1,968,450 of NZ_UGOA01000001.1, forward strand.
CAGTATGCTCTTGAAATCTATGGACTTGCCGCAGAATCTGCGCGTGGCACAGGCTTCTCCTGCCTGGCTATTGAACAGAATAATTATAAAAATCGTTTATCTTGGTGCGAAACGTAGGCTGTAAAAAAAGATTTCATCAATTTCGATACCCACCTATAAAAAAAGTACACAGATTAAACAAAGAGTCAAGTGGGTAAAAGTACCCATGGTTATCTCGAAAACAAAATGGTAAATTATTGCGCACTAGCAATCTACTTTGAAAATTATAGTCCTTCCTGTAGACGATAAATTTCTCTTCTTGTTGTTAAAAAGGGTGTAATAATATAATGATTCCAACTAGTACGACGAATGACGATAGTATAACAGCTTCTCCTCACAAAAAAGTTATGGTTGCGCAAGGGGAGCAATTTGCTCAGTGGCAATGGCTTCCTCACGATCTCTGGAAAGAAATATTGGCTTATGTTCAGTATGAATACAATCAGCACCACCATGCTTTTTTCAAGCCAGCCTATGCCCGAGTCAATAAGCAATTTAACCAATATGCCAATTTTTTGATGTCGTTCCCCACAGAGAAGAACTATCAATTAATGGTTCATTGTTTAATTGGTAAAGAAGGTGTTGAGCATTTAATCCGTGTTGCATTTCCTACCTCAAAAAATAGCTATCAGGCCTTGTTTAACCACATCAGTCTTGAAGTGGCAAAAATTGTCCCTGACATATCCTTTGAACCGTTTGAAGCAATTTGTAATGAAAAAGAAAACTTCATTCAGAGCTATGATGATTGGAGCGATGTCTTGACCTGTCTTAGCCCGTCTGGGCAAGAATCAGAGATTAAAAGAGAGGAGCTACTTAATCAGCTTTTTGGACTGGATGCAAAAATACAAGAGCGGTTAATGACCCTCACAGCCGACAAAACTTATCATTACGCTTTACTGGCTCTGGCTTATATTCAAAAGAATAAATCTTTGAAAAATCTGGAGAAACTAGCCTGCCTATATGCCGAGACTGGTTTTTTGAGAGGGGCCCTATTTATTCTGGAATTTTGCCAAGGGTTTGGGATATGGCAAGATTCAAGTCAACTCCATACCTTCCGGTTGGATAAGAACAATTTCTTGCTTAAAGTATTAGAATCCTCCGTTGTCTGGCCGCCTTTAGGCGAGCGTCTTGGTCGTTATATGATGGATCATTATGCGTTTCATTATGATCTTGGTTTCATTCTGAAAGCACTAGCGGTTTGCAGAACATTTAACCCGGCAGTTAAGCTTTTATTGCTGGACGTGCGTCATTACAAATCCCCCATGGAGTTGTTGAAGCTTATTGTTGTGGTTGGGGAACATCTGGAAAATTCTGACGATAGCCAATTATTTCCTGCCCAGCGACTTGAGGCAATTGACAGTTTTGTTGCACAGCTGCCGCAGATTGAGCTCAGTGAAGAGGAAGAAAAAGCGAGTGAAGACCTGAATGCTGGAGATGAAGATGAAGGATTTTTGCTCGAAGCGGTATACCTTATGGTCAAAGGAATAAAAGCCCGCATGGAGAACCAAACTTTGTCTTTGCCTTTAAGCATGGTGACTGAAATTGATGATGATGAAGAGGAGAATGAGGATGATGAGGCTGTTATGGAACCAGTAGGCGATTTGCAAGAATTCTTTGCGGCCACGCCGGGCATAGCCAATGATCAACAACAATTTTACGATGAAGCTGCAAAACTTTATCAGTCACTTGCATTGACTCACTCACCTGGGAAGGGATACTGAGTTATTAGACCTCTTGCATAATAGGTATATTTTGTTTTAGTGCAAGGCGTCAGCGTTTCGAGGAGCGGAGTTTACATGAAGTAAATGCACCGGAGAAACGCTGACAACGCAGCAATGAGAGAAAAGATGCGGTTATGCAAGAGGTCTATTCAAGATGTTTCCAGTTTGATAACTTATTCCGATGCCGGCAACACCATCAAACGTTGCCCTAATCGATTAGTAGATCGCTTACGAACTTCAGAAATTAAGCGTGTCTTCAAAACCAAAATTACGCATATCTTTTATACGTTGTGGGAAAAGGATACCATCAAGATGATCACATTCATGCTGCACAACTCGGGCATGAAAACCCTCTGCAGTTCGAGTGATTTTATTACCTTGTAAATCGTACCCACTATACGTAATTTTATAAGCACGAGGAACCAAACCCCGTAATCCCGGAATACTTAAACAACCTTCCCAGCTTTCGATATTTTCTTCACTAAGAACCTTATAGCTTGGATTAATCAGAATGGTAAAAGGGACGGGCTGTTCATTTGGGTAACGTTCATTTTTTTCAAAGCCGAACATGATAATTCTTTTATTACACCCTATTTGGGGCGCCGCAATGCCAACGCCTTTTTTTGCCTTCATCGTATCCCGCATATCTTCAATCAGCGTTGGAATTTCAAGACTATGAAAATCATCGACCAGTAATGATGGTGTCGATAACTGCTTATTACCCATTTTCACAATCGATTGATCAGTCATCCCTAAAATCCTGTTTGTTAATAAGTCACTTCCAAACGCGATATCCTAATGCATAGTGGGGACGAATCTATGCAGTACGTTATCATGATGCTACTTAGTTCGGGAAAAATTGATACTACAATACGATTCCTGCAAAGACCACCCTTTTTCTATTTCATCTTCAGCCAACTTTCGAATCCAGCCTGATTTATGCTACAGTCATTTCTCGTTAAATAAACCATTTCTATGATGTTTTTTAGGGAGATCAGGATGAAGCAATTTATATTAGCCACCCTTTTTACCCTAAACACACTTCTTATTCACCCAGTCACAGCAAAAGCACTTTCATCAACCGAAGCACAGATTAGTAGCTATGTTCTTGCCCAACATGAAAATCAACTTAATTTATTGGAAAAGCTTGTCAATATTAACAGCGGTACAGAAAACATTGCAGGAGTTAAACAAGTGGGAAATATTTTAATCCCCCTATTTACTCAGCTTGGTTTTACAACACAATGGATTGATACTCCTCCGACCATGCATCGTGCAGGTACCTTAATTGCCCAACATAAAGGTCATAAAGGTAAACGATTGTTGTTAATTGGCCATATGGACACCGTCTTTCCGATTAACAGCCCTTTACAGAAATTTATTCGTCAGGGTGATCTTGCAACAGGTCCAGGAGTCATCGATGATAAAGGGGGTGTTGTGGTCATTCTTTATGCCTTGCGTGCCCTTCATAAAGCACATGCTTTAGACGATGCCACAATCACCATTATTTTAACAGGTGATGAAGAGGACTCGGGAAAACCAACCTCCATTTCAAGAAAAGCCCTTATAGAAGCAGCGCGGAACAGTGACATTGCCCTCGATTTTGAGTGGGCTGTGACTAATGATACTGCTACCATCGCTCGGCGAGGAATCAGTAATTGGCTCATTAAGACACAAGGTAAAGAAGCACACTCCTCAGAAATTTTTCAGGAAAAAGCCGGTGACGGCGCGATATTTGAATTAGCTCGTATTCTACATCAGATGAGGATTCAACTGTCTTCGGAACAATATCTTTCATTCAATCCCGGTTTAATTTTAGGGGGAACAACAACAAGCTATGATGTACATCGATCAGCAGGCAACGCTTTTGGCAAAACCAATGTAATTGCCAAAACAGCAATGGCCAAAGGAGATTTACGCTTTCTCTCTACCGCGCAAAAGGAAGGTGCTGAAAAAAGAATACTCGCAATCGTCAACCAACACCTGCCTGTAACTAACGCCTCCGTTGCTTTTGAAGAAGGTATTCCGGCCATGCCGCCAACCCCACAAAACTTACAGCTTCTGCAATTATACAGCGAGGCAAGTACTGCTTTAGGTTATGGAGCAATCAAGCCCCTCGATCCGGGTCTGCGAGGAGCTGGTGATATTTCTTACATCGCCTCTATGGTCTCTGCTAATTTGGCTGGTTTGGGTCCCGTTGGGACAGGTGCCCATTCCATTAACGAAACATTGAATGTTCCTTCATTGTCGATGCAAACACAACGCGCAGCCCTACTTATGTATCACCTAATTAGTTAAGTACTAGTGTCGTTGACATTTCGCCAGCTTGGGCCGATTTACAAACATCACAGCACAGTTTATATGGTAGTAAATGACCAGCGTAGAGCAGGAAATCAATGCTTTTGGCCAAGATAGCAGAAATGTCAACAGCTCCTAAAGACCGGAGCAACTAATAAATGCAGGGGCCAATGAATCTTACGTTGTTTTTGTGAATCCCCCCACGCACTTTCAAGTTTTTTAAAAACAAGATTAATCGGATTCCTTTGCTCACGCTTTTGGTATTCTTTTACTGCTGACCAGGTATTCAAATAACCAATCAACTGGGCAAAATCCATATTTTTTTCAATAACAAAAGTCGGTGCAGCGAGTTTTTCAAAAGGAAAAGGAATTGTACGGTATTCATCATCAATAAAACGTCGCTCTTTGGGCCAATACTCATCGCCTAAAACCGTTTCATAAAGCTCTGTAATACTTTCATCAAGTACAGTAACATCAAACTTCCCTAGTGAATAACACCAAGCGGCAATCATTGCTTCAGGCTTACTAACTCGACGTACTTCCTTGTAAAACAAATCAAAATTAAACCAATGCAACGCTTGTGCAATTGTAATTAAATCAACCGAGTTGGCAAGAATTGGAGTATGTTCCGCAGGACAATTAAGATAAGAGATTGCTTGCTGGCGAGGCGCAACATCTAACTGCGCCTGATTAACATCAGTCGCGATAATTTCTTCAAAATAGTTGGTTAACGCAACAGCAGCTTGTCCGTTACCCGTTCCACAGTCCCAAGCACAATCATGAGTCTTAGCCAGGGAAGATAAATATTGATACAAAGAATTTGGATAATTAGGTCGAAAATTTAAATAATTAGCAGTCTGCTGGTTAAAATGCTTAATATAATCCATATTAAAAGCCTCCTTGCTGTTGTTATACTTTACCTCGCTGATAGGCTTGGTGCTGAGGTTCGAGACTCTCCTTTATTCTACCTTCTTCGAGCTGGTGCAACCCAATTTTCCCCATTATAGCCACTGTTTCCTTGATATCATAAATCTTGGCTTTGGTCGCTTTAACTGTGATCACTGTCTTTGGATGACTAAGACCGCGCTCCAAAACTTCTCTCTTGGATAAACTGGAGTCATCCGCTCTGAATTCCACACGCCCTTTATCCATTTCTGGTAAAAAAGGTTTATTCTTTAAAATACACCGTTTAGCATGGTAATAAGAATTCAATTGCTCGTAAGTAAACTCTGCCTCTACTTTTTGAGTTTCGGAATAGATATTCATCAAATCATTCCTTGGTAATTTTGGATCGTGACACAAGGGTGCTTGAACTTCATTCCAACCAAAGATAATTTGAATCGCTGAACCTAATCGATGTACAAGATAGATTGCCAGAGGAACAGCGGCCAGAATATACAAAGCCGTAGAAGCTGCTATCAGCGGAATCAAGGTGGGCATAATAATAGGAGCAGCTGCTTCCCACACCATAGTAGCCAGACCCAAGGTAAAAAATAATTTTGCTACTAAAGATTGCTGATTTAACCAACTAAAAAATCGGCTAAAATCAGACTCTTTTTTACCATTAACCTTATCCATTAAAAAAGCCAAGGACTTATCGACTAAAAAAGCGGTCATGACGCTTGAAACAACAATATTGAACATTAACAATGTTGGAGCTGTCAATGCAGGAATAATCAATGCTAAAGCAAATGCAGGCTGCGAAGAAAATAGCAAGGCAAAAGCAACCGTCAAAGTGAGCTGCATCTTATGACTTAAAATATAGCGCAACACAGGAAGAATGAGATAATAAAAGGGAATAATGGCGGTGTAATAAAATAAACTTCGCATCATTGTATAAAGGATGAAATTGCGTTTACTACGTGCTTCATTATCGGCTTTCGTATCCACGCCAAGGAATTGTGTTTCAGCAAGGCCAGCATAATTCATGGCGTGGGCAGCCAGGGCATTAGGACCTTCTTTGTCTTTTGGTGGAATAACCTCAATTACATCCCAATCCTCTTTCCAAACACCAAAAGGAGAAACCGGATCATTCTTATTTTTTTGTACACAGACCGGAGGTTTTACGTCTAATTGCTCCCAACGGTCAAAACGACTTTTCCGCCAAGGGAGATAAAGTCCAGCTGGATTTAATATAACAGCACGCGACAGCTTGTCTCCCTGATGAGTAGATAAAATGCCTACTAAAGCGCCTCCCAGGCTAATACCACACGCATGTACTTTCTGCTGCTGTTTATCCAGCCATTCAATAATTTTTTTATGCCCGCTGCGATAAAGCTTCTTTCCAGCGGTTTCAAAAGCTTCCATATCTGTTTTGATTTGGGAGAAAAAACCCTGGCCAGCCGGATAGGTAGTTCCCATGAAAATTAAATGAGGCTCAGCGTCAGGTCGGTTAATAGGCTCTAGACCATAAGCAAACACTCTATCCTCATCTTTGATGAATAAAGCCTTAAAACCCCTTGTTGGTGTTAACTCAATGGGAACTACTTTATAGTCTACTAACTGCCAGCTGTTATTAATCCATTGTGGTATAGCGACAGACTCATAAGGGTTAAGATCACCATAAGGTAAGAGTGATAAACAATTACTGAGGAATAATTGGGCTTGTTTAAATTGTAAAGGAGCGGTCTCAGGCGACACACTAGCAGACTGTAAATGCTCACAAACGTGTTGAAATCCTTGCTGAAAAGCTAATCGCATACCGCGCATTAACTCTGGATCACGCCTTAGAAATACCGCTTTAATGACTTGTAAAGAAAGAAGATCTTCCCAACCATTCTGCCAGCCCATCATTAATAGACGTAAGGCATTTCTGGCAATAATGTTTGCTTGTTCCTGCGAAGTGCGTCCATCAGCCGATTTTTCAAAATGGGCCGATGCAAAAAATGGTATATTCAAGCCGCCAGCATACACGTCGCCGTTACCCATATGATCTTACCTTAAGCACCCTAAAATTGGCTCCTATTCTATCATACTGCCATATAAAATAACAAAACAATCACCAATGCAAATAGCGTTAATTTACATTCAATTCTTGCTCAGGCAAAAAGCCTCCAACCTGTGCGTCCCACATCGATTTGTATAAACCATTTTTGGCAATCAATTCTTCATGACAGCCATCTTCGACAATAACTCCCTTCGCAAACACTAAAATTCTATCCATATGAAGCAATGTTGATAAGCGATGTGCAATGACTAATGTCGTTTTACCCTGCATTAACCCAAGCAACGATGCTTGAATCGATTCTTCGGTAATCGAGTCCAATTGGGATGTTGCCTCATCAAGAATCAAGATAGCGGCATTTTTAAGAATGGCGCGCGCGATAGCCACTCGCTGTCTTTGTCCACCAGAAAGCTTTACTCCCCTCTCACCAACGAGAGTATCATAGCCTTGTGGCAAACTGCTGATAAAATCATGGCAATGAGCTTGTTGTGCAGCAGCAATAATCTCGGCTCTTGTTGCCCCATCCCTACCAAAGCCTATATTCTGTAACAAACTGCGATGAAATAAAGTTGGGTCTTGCGGAATCATACTAATCGTGTTTCGCAAGGACTCCTGAGTTACCTGCCTGATATCCTGCCCATCAATTAGAATACGACCTTCTTCCACATCAAAAAATCGTAGGATCAGATTAATGAATGTTGTTTTTCCACTCCCGGAATAACCTACTAAACCAACACGTTGCATAGGTTGAATGACTACCGATTTTTTTTCAAAAATTTGATTACCTTCGTGGTAATGAAAACTCACATTATCAAATTCAATTTTTCCTTTCTTCACTAGCAATCGTTTTGCATCTGGTTCATCAACTATCTCGATAGGTGTAACAATCAAAGATAAAGCCTGTTGGGCTACACCGATTTCACGGAATAAATCAGCCAGTGCATGGCACAAATACCACACCTGGGTCATAATCGCAAAAAAAGTATTAAAAATAAACACCAGATCCCCAGTGGTTATTAAATGACGTTGCCAGAAAGACAAGAGCAGGTAGACCATTAGCGCCAGCATCACTGTTACTGGTATATCTAAAAACAAGCGAAAGAGGTTCATGTAAATGATAAGTTTCTTATTACTTTGTACCTCTCTTTCCTGGCTTTTACTGACGTAGGATAATTCATCGCGGCTACGCGCAAAAAGTTTTACCGCACCAATATTACTAAGAGTATCAACAATTTTTCCGCTTAACTTGCTTTTATCTTCTGCATTTTCTTCTGCATAACGATTAATATTACGAGCGAAATAAAAACTAATAAAACCCTGCAAAATAATCCAGGATAATAACAAAACTGTAAACCAACTATTAATTGTGGCCATCAATACCAAAGCAACAATAGTTGCACTGAGGGTAGCTATACCATTCCAACTGATGATCATACGAATGGCCTCAAGAGCCCGAGGAAGATCATTCACTTTATTAGCGAGGCTACCCGCCATTTGATTAGAGAAGTAATGATAAGAATGACGAGATAAATAGTCCAAAACAGACATTCGAACCTGGGCTTGGAATCTTGGTATGACATAGCCTTGCCACCAGTTTTGCAAGCGAATAATAATAATTAAGCCAGCCCAGGCTCCTCCCCCTAACCATAAAGCCGGTGCTACAGCAACAAAAACACTGGTGCGATCACCTTGTTGATTAGTAATTGCATCAATAATCATCTTTAAGGAATAAGGGATAATATTGGTTTCTAAAATGAGTGCTAAGGGAGCTAAAAAAAAGATAGCGAAAGCAATAGGCTGTTTTTTAATAAAATGCCAAAAAAAAGAGGTTAAGTTTTTAGGTAACATCTCATTTTCGGCTAAAGTGTAATTTACTTTTTCTTGCATGGCAGGCAATTAGTTTAATTCAAACCAGAATAACATTAAAATGCTATACCCTACCCTTGTTATCTACACAATAATCGAAAAACCTAATAACAAACCATGCTGGACTGGAATATTGGATAGACGCCAGCTTTCCATAGAGGGATTAGCTCGAATTTTTGGAGCAGCACCAAAAACACCCTGGTATAGTAAATTCAGACTGGTCACTTCAGTAATTGGATAACCAAAACCCGCTTGCACTTCTCCAGCCAACTCTGATTTATTGTCAATCAAATAACTGGCAATTTGCCAGCGCCGGTAAGCAATTCCCCCCTTCACTTGTGTGTAGAGAAGGCTTTCAGTGACTGGATTACTATTGGCTGTGATTAATAAATCCAGCATCGGTTTTACTGTTGTACGAACCACACCACCCAAAACATCCAGAGTACCGTGAGGGATACCCAGACGCATACTTCTACCGTTTTGGACACCAAACTCTATGCCAAAACTGCTTTGCGTGGTTGCCAATAATTCTGCCGCAACAGCCATTCGCGCTACCACTGAATGACCATCGTTGTGATACATATTTTGATACTCGGTGTAGCCTGTACTGGCAGTAACAGACCAACGATTATCCTCAATTCCTACATCTTCTAATACCACAACTGGTGGCAGCGCCCCATGAGCATGGAGCGACAAAAAACAGCAACATAGGATTGCAGGCCAAGTTCTTCTAATTTTTCTTTTCATTCGTTGCACAAACTAAACTCACAAAAAGACTATGACCCCACTTTATACGGTATTTAGAAAGATTTTTCCACTGGAGAAAGTAACTTTTGTTCCCAAGATGAAATTCCAGGATAGCTTATTGAAAACAACGATAGAAGGCGTAATCGTCATAAACGAATAGCTTTTATCTTGTTCACTATCACCTTAAACACAAAGAATGTATTTCTATTGATTAGTATATAATTTTTTAAACGATGTACTTTTACGCAAGTAATAACACAACGACAGGTTTTCATAATTCCTTCATTTCTTTAATTACTATAGATTAAAAAATAACCTTCATTATTGATGACAATAAGAAAACAACAAAACCATGATGTAATTCATCTTGATCTTAAACGGGATAAAAGCGATGATTTTTTCTTTTCGATGGTTAAGGAGTTGGGGTGGAACACGAAACAATGGAATATGATGTGGTCATTGTCGGCGCAGGACCCGCTGGCTTATCAGCGGGTATAAAATTAAAACAATTGGCCAGCAAGGAAAATAAAGAGCTTCGTGTGTGCATCCTCGAAAAAGGAGCTCAAGTCGGCGCTCATACGCTTTCAGGAGCAGTCCTTGAACCTCGCAGTTTGAAGGAATTATTACCTGATACCTGGCAAGACGCCCCATTAGACACACCAGTTAACCAGGATTTATTTTATTTTCTTAGCAGCAAACGCGCTTATCGCCTCCCTACTCCAAAACAAATGAAAAATCATGGAAATTACATAATCAGCTTAGGGGAGCTTTGTCAGTTTCTAGCAACCCAAGCTGAAAACCTTGGTTGTGAAATTTATCCGGGTTTCGCAGCAACAGAGGTTTTGTACAATGAAAAGGGACAAGTCATCGGTGTAGCAACAGGAGATGTGGGCGTTGATAAAAGCGGTAATAAAACAGCGAATTATCAGGCCGGGATGCATTTGCATGCCAAGCAAACCCTTTTTGCAGAGGGTTGCCGTGGTCAGCTCAGCCAAATTTTAATGCATCGTTTTCATTTACGTAATGATGCTCAACCACAAACTTATGGTTTGGGAATCAAAGAAATATGGCAAATTTCTGCTGACAAGCATCAGCGCGGTAAAGTGATCCACACGGTCGGTTGGCCTCTTGATAATGCAACCTACGGTGGTTCTTTTATTTATCATTTATCAAAAAACCGAGTGGCAATCGGTTTTGTCGTCGGTTTAGATTACAAAAACCCCTGGTTAAATCCTTTTGCTGAACTCCAACGCTTTAAAACCCACCCTTTTGTCTCTGAATTGCTAAAAGATGGTGAACGTATTAGCTATGGGGCAAGAGCTTTGAATGAAGGTGGTTGGCAAGCAATGCCTAAACTCAGCTTCCCTGGCGGAGCATTAATTGGTGATGCAGCCAGTTTTCTAAACGTACCCAAAATTAAAGGTATCCATACCTCCATGCAATCTGGCATGCTTGCGGCAGAAGCATGTTTCGAACTTCTAAAGAACGAGCAGACTTCACAAGCAGAACTCAGTGCCTATCCAGAAAAAGTCAAGCAGTCCTGGCTTGCTGAGGAATTATATAAAGTAAGAAACATTCGCCCGGGTTTCCGCTATGGTTTATGGATTGGCCTATTCAATGCTGCCTTTGAAACCTATGTCAGTCATGGTAAATCCCCATGGACTTTAAAAAATCACGCTGATTATTCAACACTACTTCCCGCTGCCAAAGCTAAAAAAATTGAGTATCCAAAACCAGACGGCGTCCTTACTTTTGATCGGCTTTCTTCGGTTTATTTATCAAATACGTATCATGAGGAAAACCAACCTTGTCATTTAAAACTTCGTGATCCCAAACTCGCGATAGAAGTTAATTATCGGCAATATAATTCCCCTGAAACACGTTACTGCCCTGCTGCTGTCTACGAGATTGTTGAAGAAGAAGCTGGCCCCAGGTTACAGATCAATGCCCAAAACTGCATTCATTGCAAAACCTGCGACATCAAAGACCCTCGTCAAAATATTCTCTGGTGCGCGCCAGAAGGTGGTGGTGGACCGAATTATGTGAGCATGTAATTCAATTAGGCTTCTTCAGGAGCTCTACTATAGAAGAGAATTGCTTCGCCTATACGGTATTTCAAATCTTATGTACTTACTGTATACACTCTATTTATGCGCTCCGTATCTCCTTGCTCTTTTCTCTTTGCAGCAAGGTTCTGAAGAAGTCTATTAACCAATAATGCAAGTTCAAGATTATTGTTATTTCAGATTGATGGCGTTAGACTTGCTACGGTTTTATGAAGTCCCGGTGGCACAGCTGGATAGCGCAGCCCCCTCCTAAGGGGCAGGTCGGAGGTTCGAATCCTCTCCGGGACGCCAATGGAATCAATAAGTTATAAATTTAAATTGAAAATTAATTTTTTATTCCATATTTAGGTATAACCAAAATAAATGTCCACATCTAAATGAAATATTGTCATTAATCCCAGGCTAATAAAACTACTAAACATGGGTTTGCAACTACTCATTTAAGTTGTTGGAGGTTCCATATTTGGTGTATCTGCATTTTTGTTATTCGGCTGTTCATTTTGAACGGGTTTAAAAATACTCATGCTAGAAACTTGTACAGTTGAAACCTCGTCCATTTTTTCAGTTTTTTTATCAAAACCATCCATTTTTTGAGTCAACTTCTCGAGCTCAGTTTTGATCCTTGCATCATCATATGCCTCAGTAATTGTTCTTTGATCACTGGGTTGATTAAAGCACCCCTCATAATAGAAGTTTGCCGCATCATCATTAAACCAGCGAGTGAAATAATCGAATTGCTTAAATAGAGATTCATCTCCCTCTTTTTGATAGGACGCTTTGTACAAGGGATGAGTGGTAACACAGCTCCAAGCATGGTCAATTAATCGAAAATTGTCATAATTATGTTCAAACTGTCTGACAATACCCTTAACATGAAGTTCATTTTGAATTAGAGATTGATGACGCTCAAGAGACTCTGTCGTTAACGGCACCTGATTATCTGTTTTCATAAAATGAAAAAGATCAAATCCATTGAGTTGACGCTCATGCATGACTCCCTTACTGTCTTTAAAGTACAACTTCTCAACTCTATAGCCCTCTCTTTGCACCTCATGCTCATCAAAATATTTTTGTTTTGTTTGTAAAAAAGCAATTGTATTCGGTTTTAAGTCCGTGACCGCGGGTTCTTGACCAGTTAAAATAAAATTGAATTGATGTTTATCTAATAGCTCCAGTGTGCGCAATAATTTGGTCAATGTTGTATCCTGTTCAGTAGAAATAAATGGGGCAATTTTTCGCTCTATTAAGCGCTTAAAATATGGGTGTTCCTGATAGGGAGTACTCCTAGGTAACTCACTTAAGAGAGAATCAAGTTCTTTTTTTTCTTCTATCGTCATTTCTTCATTCTGCTGAGTAAGCGCTCTTAGCGGAGCAAGCTCCTTTATCACCTCCACTGCAAATCCTTCTTCCTTGTAGTACTTGTCAATAAGATGACTTAGCCTTTGAAATTTGTCGTTGCGGATTTTATTACGATTAACTAGTTCCACACTCCCTGGAATTTCATCAAAATCAGTAATACTATAATTATTTTCAAGAGCGTCGATAAGTGCTCGATTAGCTTCATCACCAATCTTATTACCCCAAAGTTTACAAGAAGATATTGTGTTGTTTAATTTGAGTGTATTGGCAATAGATAACACGCCTTCGTCGCTAATCTTATTTGTCCTAAGCGAGATCCTTTGCACAGAGTTGTTTGTTTCAAGAGCTTTTGCGAAAGCTTTTGCGCCCTCATCACCAATATGGTTACTTGACATGATCATAGTAGTCAGCGAAGTATTTATTTTCAGTGCTTCAGCAAGAGCTTTAGCACCTTCAGCACCAATGTCGTTATTCGTAAGATCAATAGCCCTGAGTGAATTGTTTTCTTGAAGGACATCTGCCAAGATTTTAGCCCCTGCATCACCAAAGTTGTTCCGCGAAATCCTAAGAGTCTGTAGGGAGGGGGTTGTTTTGATAATATCCGCCAGTACTAGAGCCCCTTCCTGCCCAAGGTTGCTTGACTCTAGAACAATCGTCCCTAGATTCACTTTGTTTTTAAGGCCATCTGCAAGAATTTTAAGTTTTTCAATATCAATATCGTTAAGATAAATAATCTGCATTTGAGTGTTCGTTTTAAGGGCTTCTGCAAGAGCACTAGTTTGATCTTTATTGAGATTTGATCCTGAAATGTATAAAGAAGAAGCGGCGTTATCCTTTATTTTTTGAATAATCTCTTCAACAGAAGGCATGACAAACTCTGGTAAATAAGATATTGGTCATTATAATAAATGGGCGCAATTAAATCAAATTGATAAATTATATAACACATGAGTGGCTTCCTTTGCTGGAAACGCAAGCTCGCGACTATTTTTTATTATGAAGGGCGTGTTGACAATCGTTCCGCCGCTTCGGACAAGCCCCGAGGCATCCCCTCAAATTTTTTCGCCTCGTAATAATGCAAAATGATCATTTTGTCATCCACGCTTGCGCGCGCTACTGTTCGGTAAAAGCGAGCCGCTACATCTAGTGGCTTGCCTGCTTTCAATTTTACTCCGATGTTTCGTTGAAATCAGGAATGCTCGTCGTCACCTTGACTTTCCACAAGGCCGAGTTAGATAGGTCTGGGAAAAGGAAGCCAGCACAAAGATGTGCTGACACAAGACGTGAAATTTGCAACTTAGCAAACCAATTTAATCTTCTAGTACATCCGTCTTCTTAATCAGCCCATAGCGAATACCTACAATAATCGCACTGGTTATATTCCTGCATCCTAATTTTTTAAAGATAGCTTGCCGATATTGAGTCACTCGCCGTATGGAGACCTTTAGAAACGCCGCAATTTCTTTAAGTCCTTTGCCTTGGGCGGATAAGTAAAGACATTGTTTTTCCTGCTCACTTAAACGCAGGTCGAAACAAATCGGTAGTCTTATCCAGGTACTGGAAAGTAAGGCCTGGATTTCGGCTAGCTGTTTGTAAGTTGGATTACTATTCCCCAAATAATCCAGGTAATTTTTTGCAAAGACTTGAAAGAATGGGCTATCGATTAAATTCGTTTCCGTTAAGGTTTCTCGTTTTGTTTTCACCATTATTCTTCCTTTATTTTTTTAAAGGTGTGACGTAGCACAGGAATTATTGAAAAAAATAATTCCTGTATCTCTAGTCGCTGAAATGATTAAGATTTTTGGTTAATAGCGAATTAACAGCACGCTATAAACCATGCTCCTAATGTTCAACCGGTGTAAATAATGGGAAATTTTGGCGGCTTCTTACGGACATGCCATTGAAATACAAAACTGAAATAGACTAAGATTCGTTTAGCCATAATTTATCCTCGTAGATAGATTGTGGTTAGCTGGCGGCGGGAATTGGTCGTTCCCTCTGTCAGCGCTTATTGCATTTAAATACGTCAAACGCAGATTTATACTATTTGATTCTTGAGTGTCTTGCAATTGAATTTTAATTGCAGGGCACTACAGAAATTTCTACTTTCTATTTCTACACTTTAGCCTCTTTTATCTGTTTCTTATCTGTAAGTTATTTGTGACTTTGCAGCAATAATGTATGTCCATGCAATGAAAAACCAGAAAAGTCCTTTATTTATAAGAGCATCATTTGCATGGAGATACATAGAAATATATTGATTTGTTTATTAAATCCCCCTCTCCTAAGGAGTTCGAATCCTCTCGGGAGGCCAGTTTCACAGGGTCTTTACCGATGCGACAGCTCATCGATATATATTGATAACACCCACGCTCTTTACGAGTTATTAGCTTCCTGATAATTTAAACCCGCTTCTTAACGTAGTGACGTCAATTCATGGTGCCTGTATGTATTTATTTGTTATTTATATCGGTGGTACGCATAAACAATCGTTAATTGAATTGCATGATATGCGTTTTGTCGTGGCCAGTAGTATTGAAGAAACTTATCCTAGCTTACGCCAAAGCTGGTGGGGTACTCCGGCAAGTTTGCATCTGGATGCCTGGGGAATTCTCGATTATGCCGATGGTTATAATATCCATATTTCAACCGAACCGCCAAAAGATAACGCAAATAAACTCTATTTTGTGAACCTGGGTGGTTACGATCCCCAACAATTTACAGAATTGCATAAAAATATTTTTGTTGTGGCTACTGATGAACAACAAGCAAAACAAAAGGCTGTACAACAAATTAGTGAATGGGAATCACCTCATCGCGATCATTTACATCAAATAGAGGCTGCTCTCGAACTAAATGCATTATTGGCGAGTGATAATCATTATCTGCATTTGACAAAAGCCCCGCAAACAAAATCGTTTGCATTCACTTGCCGCTATGTTCCAATCGGAAAATTAGCCTCGTCTTAGTTAATCAATTTTCCCGGTACCACCTGAATAAAAATTATCTTTTATCAATATATTACACTTTGAAATGCCTGCAATTTGAACATAAAGATCAATAATGATTACTTGACTCAAAATCTATACTATAATGTTGCAAAACTATTTTCCTTACAGCTTTTTAGAGAGAAAAAATGAAAAAATGCTTGTTGGTAGTATTATCGTTTACCCTTGGCGCCTGTACTCAAACCTATTGGGATAAACCCGGTGTTTCACCGCAAGAATACGCCAGAGATAGCTATGAATGTGAACGGGATATGCGTCAAAGTTATTTTGATGAAAATACAGAAGGCTCTTACGCACGCAGCAATTTTGAAGCCCGCTGCATGGTATCAAAGGGATACACCAGAATGGAAAGATCAATCTAAATAACTCTTGCAATCGAGTATTCTAAAGAATTAGAATAGGAAGTATCGAATTTCCGATACTTCCTATTCAGGTCAAAAAAACTGCAATAAATCCAGTCTGCAAAATCTCTTCCAAGCCAGTAAAATGTCGTTTACAAAAATGTAACATTTGGTAATTTTTTTTAAAAACTTTATAAAACTTATTTGCAGAACGTAATTTCATTGTCTATGCTTAAAATCCAGCCTAATACTGGAGCGAAAATACAGATAATGAGTATCTGTTGTACAAGGAGGATAAAGTTCATGGAAAGAATTAGCCTTTTTAAAATCGCCTTTAGAGTCGTATTTGGTTGCTTTTTCTTAGTAGCGTTTATGCAGACTAAGAATACTTTGTCACAATATAGTACTCAATCTAAGCCTTTAACGAGTAAAAGTATTATTTCTAAGCCTTTTGAAGTACAAGCATGATGTGTTGTGATATCGATTTAGCCTTTTGCTTTTAGAAGTCAAAAGGCACCTCCCCCCTTTGGAGGCGCCCATCAAATACCCCCCATGGTGAAAACAATTAACTACTTAACATTGGCAATAGCTCACTTGACTCTGCTGAAGTGTTCTGGGGCAAGGAAAAGATTTCTTTTTTTTCAATCGCTTCAACAAGTCTGGCTAAATGCTCGTTTCCCCTTATTTCCATACGATACATGGAAAGGCGTGACTCAAAAAATGCCTGAACATCACTCGCACTACAGTTAAACAACATGGAATTTCCTGTTTTCACCCAAAGCGACAAGACTTCAATTTCAAAAAGATAAGCATTTGACTCAGAGTTTGTTATTCCTGCTGCCACATTAAAAGCATGCCCTACTTCATGAACAATAATACCAATGATCATCATTGGCTCTTTCTCCAGGAAATCTTCTTTTACTGCTATTGTTTTATTTTTCCTCCAGACATGATGATGTTTGCCCAAGAGTCGATAAGTATCATGATTTACAAAGATTGCCGGATTATTACTTATCCCTAAAAAATCTTTTGGTGGTAATAAAAAATCAACACTTAACGTTGGAACAGATGCTATTACTTCATTAAGTCCTTGTTCTCCAATTTTACGACACTCGTTAATTATTTTTAAGATATCTTCTTTTGCAAGCATCGTGACTCTCCTTAAGTGATTTTCTTCCTGTTTTTTGCCTTGCACTTGCTTCTTTTTTTAGCCAGACAGATTAAATTTAAATTTAATTGAGCGACTGGTCAACTTAATGCGATGTTCGAGAACTAATAAATAAATAAAAAACCATTCAAATTGATGTTTTTTACTTGTATTGAAAAAAAATCATGCAGTTATTAACAATTTTTAGCGATTTCTAGAGAAATTTAATCTCCCCTTAAGCTATTTAATTTACAATAGTTCTTTTAAGCGATGATTTGGGGCTCAATTAACATGAGAGTAATAGATAACAGCGGCAAGGGAAGTTGCATGTATTATGCCTATGCTATTTCTTTAATGTATCACCTTAAATCGCTTGGCTCGCAGCATGAGCATAAGGCACAGCTCTTTGCTTTATTAAAGTTAAATACGGCAGAAGAAGAACTCTTAAACAATATTTTAGAAAAACCAGGTTTCGTCTCCCCAGCAGATATTCGAATAATTGAATTGATACTCGAACCTAAACTAAGAAAAATTGCTGCTGAAAAAATAATCAGCGATTTTATTAAAGACCCTCTTTGCTCCTCTTTATTTAGTGCTGTTGCTTTTAAATTTAAAGAACTAGTTAAAGCCAAACTCGCCAAAGAACACCAGGAAATCATGACGCAAATCCAGGTTCCGGAGGATAATCGATCCAAGCGAGAATTTAACGAAGCAGAGATTTACCGAGTTCCCAATATATATGCTGCAATTAGCGACTACACGACACGGTTAGCTGAAGAGATAATCAACGATACAGAAGTAGCCGGCAAAGTAGCGCATCTTAAGGAAGTTGATCAAGCTGATGATATAGCGAAAACTCAAGCTGAAACTGAACTCTTGCAAGCTATTGATGCTTTTTTTCAAACGAAAATAGTTGCCTTCTTTAAAGACAATGAAGGGCAACAGCTGAATGCCTATTCAGCAAGATTACAAGACTCTCGCTCCTGGGGTACTGAAGAAGCGCTTAATGCATTACACGGAGTCATCACCGGTAATGAGCTTCGCCAAAGTCAAGGACATTGGGAAGAACACACTGAACGACCAATTAATTTTAAAAATTTTAAAAATGGCAGCCCCGCAGTTCTATACACTGCCAACGAAAACCCAGATATGATTCTTGATAACTGGGGCAACTCCCACTGGGTAAGCCAGATTCCTGCTAAAAAAGATTTGCAAATCCTTCTTGTCGATAACCCTGGTGATGAAACCATTAAGGCTATTCTTGCACGGAGTGATGAAATAGACGGTTTATTAAGGGCATACCTCGCTAAACCCTTAGCGGCCTCTATAACAGCAGATAAAGATAAATCTCAGGAAAAAAGATTAAAAACAAGTCTGGCAATCGCTACGGCGACCTTAAAAGAAAAACTTTTAGCAGAGCTCTTAGTCCAAATACAAGAAAGAGAACCCATTGACTTGGAAAAAAATTATGCTTATCAGCAACTTATAGAATGTAAGAGAGCCGTTGAGTTCATTACTGATGATAGCCATGATCAAGCAGCGAAAATTGATTTCCTTAAAACCTATGAGGAGCAGGCAAAGTCTAATCCTACCGGATGGGAAATCTTCGGCCAATTCATTAAAGGTTTTCTCTTGGCTAGTTTATCTACCGTCCTAGGCACTCTCGTTGGAGCCGCTATCGGTGGTGCACTCGGTTCAGCTGCCGGACCAGGTGGGACTCTTGTCGGAGCTGTATGGGGAGCCTTTAAAGGCGGAAATATGGCTGTCCTGGCAGGCACCGGGTTTGGGGGCTTCTTTGGCAGTGCATTATGGATCTTGCAAATGTTACCGCCAGTTAATGCAGTTCAAGAGTATACTGCACAAGCCCGGAAAGCGGTCCAAAATAGCCTTGAATATAGAGTAATAGAAGAAGCCGTTAAGAAGGAAGAAGTTGAGGAATCGCTGGAGCATGATGACAAGGGTTCAATAACTGCGAATGTGGAGAGCCTTGCTTCCAGTGTTGGCGAAGTTGTCGAAGACAATGCCCAAAGTGACCAAAGGGTTCAAACAAGCCAAACTTTGGCTTTCTAATTTTATACAGTAATAAAAGTTAGTTAATTTGTGTTTGGTGTGTTAATCCCAATCCAGATATTCTTCTATCTTGGCATCACTTTGAGATTTTTCCTTCTTGGCAAGCATTTTGGGAGATTCAGGGGCGTTTAAAGCCTCCTCCAAGCTAACGAAGGTAAAACCATTTTGCTTATAAAGATTAATAATGTCAGGTAATACATAGGCATTCAGCAAGTTAGCATGGATTAATAGAATTTGGGCTTGATCTGGTTTGTGATTATAACGATCATGCTCTTCTGCCTTTAAAGTCTGCTGCCAGATAAAATCGATATAAGCTACTTTTAATGCCTCCAGAAAACTACGCCGTTGATTTTGCGGTACATCCAATAAAAGCTGATTAAAGATAAAATCTTTACTATCAATTGTAATTGGCGCGACATGATAATTCTTTTTTGAAAGGTAATGTAATACTTTTTCTTTTTTATTACCGCCACTCATTGCTAAATAGGGATAACGGAAAAATTTTGGTTCAGTAAGCACCGGCATTAACATTTTGTCAGCTGCATCGATCTCTTCAATATAAGCCTCCGTATCTACTTTATTTAAATTTAAATGCGAAAAAGTATGATTACCTAATCCCAGACCAGCATCGCGAAATTTATGCAACATTTTCCAGTTATCAGGATTAACCTCGCCAGCGATAATAAACCCCGTTGCTGGAATTTCATGCGACTTAATGGCATTAATTATCATATTTAAATGAAAGTTTTTGGCTTCCCCTACAAAAGGCAAATCATCAATAGTAATGGCAATCAGTCTTTTTTGGGCAAAACTGGTGTCCGCCAATACAGTAAAAAAAAGCAAAGCTATGATAAAAAATTTTCTAACCAAGGTAATTCTCATTAAAAATTAAAAAGTTACGATATTTGCCTAATAAAATTTTATATTCAAACAAAATCTGGCTGGATATTATCGGTATATTGTGAGCATTTATCAACCAAATATAAACAATTTCACTACAATTATTGCCGGCAAACCCTGATCAGATAAGAAAACCAACTAACTGAGGGTAGAAAAAAACCAGTTAAAGGACTAAAAGTCCCGCTTCGAAACTGCAGTAGAAACAATATTCTAGCGTAAATTTATAGGATCTTAAAAACCAAAACGGCATTTTAAAATAAAACTGCTCAGAGAAGGCACACTTCTTGAATGATTCAGCACTATTCATTCTACAACGGAGTATAAAAATGAAAATTAACTCCATGTTAATAAAAGTGATGCCACTGCTTGTTTATGCACTAATTTCTGTGTATCACAGTGCAACAATAATTTTTTAATAAAGGCAACCGATAAAATCAGGAAGATACTTGTATTTTTGCTTTAACTCGTTATGCTGTAGGTTTTCGCGGGGCCGTTAGCTCAGCTGGTAGAGCAGGAGGCTCTTAACCTCTGTGTCATAGGTTCGAACCCTATACGGCCCACCACTTTCCCGCAACATGTCACGCATGCCCAAGCCATTGCTATAAAAAAACACATTATGTATACTGTTTTTTATCAAACATAACCAATGTACTACAAACAATGCTTTCTATAAGCTTTAATCTGATTACTTTTATTCCCTTCATTATTATCGGCTGAAAAGCCGATACGAACTGCCACGCCCATTTTCTGCTGTTACAACTTTATAAACCTTAACCTGGTGAGGCTGCGCATGTTTACACAAAAATATAAATACTTACCCTTTGTAATGTGGTTTTTCCCTTTAGTGTTTTTTGCTTATCAATTCATCTTACGCCTTTGGCCTGGTTTGATGATGCCGCAAATGATGACCCAATTTTCTATTGATGCCAGTCATTTCGGTTTGATTGCAGCTTTTTATTATTATGGCTATTCAAGCATGCAAATTCCTGCTGCGCTTCTCTTGGATCGCTTTGGAGCTCGATACATAGTGGGATTTTTTGCCATTGTTTGTGGTGCAGCGACGCTGTTATTTACTTATACCAACAATTGGTATTTAGCTTGTTTAACTCGATTCCTGGTCGGAGTTGGTTCTGCGGCAGGTTTTTTGGGTGTATCGAAGGTAGTCTCCGAATGGTTTCCCAAAAATCAATATACCAGGATGATTGGTTTCTCTTTTACTATAGGTCTCATGGGTGCTATCTATGGAGGTAAACCTCTTAGTCTTCTTATTGAGATGTATCATTGGCAAAAAGTTGCCCTGGCCCTAGCCCTGGTTTCTATTGGGGTGGGTTGCAGCACTTATTTTGTTTTACGTAGCCCTACGCATAAAAAAGAAAAAATGGCTCCGGAGTCATTTAAATTATCCAGTTTTAAAACACTCCTGTCCTCGCCTGTTATCTGGTTATTAGCACTTGCTAATTTGCTAATGGTCGGCTCTCTGGAAGGCTTCAGTGATGTATGGGGAGTACCTTATTTAATGACTGCCTACTCCATTAGTAAAAATGATGCAGCTCAACTTATTTCATTCGTATTTTTTGGTATGCTCTTTGGAGGGCCTGTCTTAGCATTTTGTAGTAAACAATTAAGTCACTACACTCTCGTTGCCTTATGTGGCTTTGGTATGGCTGGCCTATTTGCTGCCTTATTAATGCAGGAAAATTACCATTGGTGGTTTCTTGCCAGTTTATTTTTTTCTCTTGGCTTACTATGTTGTTATCAAGTACTTGTCTTTGCAGCAGGTTCCGCTTTAGTCAAGACAGAACAATTGGGTATTACTATTGCTTTTCTCAATTGCATCAATATGCTTGGCGGCTCTTTTTTCCATACTGTCATAGGTAAGGTCATGGATCTCTCCTGGAGTGGTTTATTAAGCAGCGAACATATTAAACTGTATAGTCTATTGGCCTATCAACGTGCATTAATGTTAATACCAATCTGTGCCATTTTAGGGGCTTTGATTGTTTGTTTGCTGGGTTTGAAATCCAGCAGACAGCAAGAACTATCTGGATCTGCACTCTATACATCATAGCCGGAGGGAAAATTATGGAAAAATTATTTTGGCAGGATCCCTATCGATGTACACTCAACACCAAAATTATTTCCATCGTCGATAATGATATTTTGCTAGAAAAAACGATTGCCTATTCATTTTCTGGCGGCCAGGAAAGTGATAAAGCTTATATTAATGATCTTGCGATTATTGATTCCAGAATGGACGGCTCCCTTATTTATTATACGCTTGCCAATAACCATAATCTTAAGATTAATGATGAAGTAGTTATGACTATCGATTGGCCACGTCGCTACAAGCTTATGCGTTTGCATTTTGCTGCGGAATTAGTTTTAGAACTCGTCACACGAAAATACCATTTTAAGAAAGTTGGTGCCCACATTGCTGAGCATAAAGCTAGAATCGATTTTATTCATGACAGAAATATTTCTGCAATTTTTGGGGAAATATTAGGCGAATACAATACCATTATTGAAGCTGACAAGCTCATTCAAACGGGCTATTCAGATATTTCCACACAACGTCGTTTTTGGAAAATTGATGGCTTCGCTGAAGTTCCTTGTGGCGGGACACATGTTAAATCGACAGCTGAAGTAGGCTATGTTTCCTTAAAACGTTCCCATCCTGGAAAATCGATTGAGCGGATAGAAATTCACTTGCTTTAATTCAAGTTTATTCATCTCTATGCTGCGACTTGTTCGCAGCATCCCAAAATCAACACTTAATGATCGGTAAAACCCAACTCAACCAAAATGCAGGGGCCATGGGCAATAACATTCATTTTATTTTTCAGGCAATTATTAATCGCGGTATCGCTTTCCGCTCCCGGCTGCATCCAAATATTTTGAATTCCCTTTTTTATAGCTTGTGCCACAATTTTTTCTGTAATCTGAGGGGGAGTAATAATGGAAATGCTATTTACAGATGGGGGTAAATCGGCAATTTCCGCGATACAAGGCAATCCTTCAACAATTTTTTCCCCAGGGTTCACTGGATAAACCGTTTTATTATTTTGCAAATAGCAACGCAGGACTTTGTTACCAAATTTTTGTCGATTATTTGAGGCACCAATGACAGCGTATGCACTAGAGGTAAAAAATTGGTTTATTTTATCTAACATGCTTGATTCCCATTCTATGGTTTTACTGAGTATTTATTTAAGTTTATACCATTCAATTAGGCCGCTTCGATTTATCTTTTTTTCTTTTTATTTATAACCAAGCGCAGCCAATGTTATTTTTCCAACTGCACCTAAAATAGAAGGCCAAACACCTATCCACCAAGACTGCTTAAAACCGAAATGAGCGCTTTATAGCAAAAACCACAGAATAAAATCAGTGTTTTATTCGAGGAGAGGCAATCATACCCAAGCGTTTCCTTAATCGACCATAATTTGGATGACTTAACCACCCGAGAATGCTATAATATTTAACACCGTGTTTTAATTTTAAATAAAATGCCAAAACCATCACCCACTGAAGTTACATCTCAATTAACTCTAGTCCCTATGCTTAATCTCTATCTACAAGCCAATAAGATAGATCTTAAAGCAAATAAAACCGGGATCTGTAATGGCTTGGCAGCTGTCTATTGTAAATATGCTTTAGAGGATAAAGAAGAAGAATTTCTTACCATGCTGCAATATATTGAGCATAAAGGTAAAGAAATTTTATATGCTCAAGAGCATGGTGTCGCCCCCCCTCCAAGCACTAATGATAAATTTTCCAATCTAGATGACAGTAAAGCGAATAAATTTATTGGTGAAGTTCTATTTGCCTATTTACCTAAGGAATTTAACAAAACGCTTAATCAAGATGATTCAATCCAACTCTTAAAATTTCTTGATAAGGATGGAGTAACCCAAAAACCCATTGTTAAAGAATATAATCTTGCTCTTGTCGCGGATGTAAAGGATTGGAGCCAGATATTTAATAAATTAAAAGGGGAAGGTACTGCCTGGACTGTTGGTACACCTACTCATGCAATCTCCGTTTTTGTGAAAAATGGCGAATTTCGTGTCTATGATCCAAACCATACCCTAATTGATATTTGCAAAGATGGTAAGGCTCTTGCCAAATTGTTAACCACCGTTTTCCCAGATAATGATAAGGCAGCGGCGTTGTTGCCTTTAACCATTAATATCTGTAGTCATCCTGATAAACCCAGTAATCATGAATACCCAACTAAAGAATGGATATTTAAAAATTTATTAAAAAAAGAGCCGGGCAAGATCAATCAATTTATGGAAATTAATGGCCATAAATTTGATTCACTAGCGATGGCTGTGTTGCAAAACGATGTTGCTCAAATTCGTCTATGCTTTGAGAAAGGAGCAAATAATCCGGAAGTAGCCTTGCAACTGGCCGCAAGAGATAACCGCCTTGATGCGCTTGACGTCTTACTGGAAGATGAGCATCGCAAACTAATCAAGAACCCTGATAAAGTCTATGTAGAAAGTTGCAGGCTTGCGCTCGAAACAGGGCGATATGAAGCCTTCGAGCGATTACTCAAAGATGAGGCTATTAACACAGCTTTTTGTAGCTCTATAAGGGACGCTAAAAACCGAGCAGATTTCTTACAGTTAGTAGCAACCTCAGGAAGTCCGCAGTGTATTGAAAAGCTGGTTGATTGTTATCAAAAAAACATTGCAGATATTGACATCCCTGCTTTGATAAAATCAAGCAATGCTATCGGGGCCGCGGAAAAATCTGGTAACAAACGTAGTGTACAGCTTCTATGTAATCTTGCAGGGGTTGAACTTCAAACATCACAGGAAAAATCGCTGGTTGATTTTCCCAGTAACGATAAAGAAACCCGTACGCTAATAGAAGGCTTTTGCACTTTCATCCAATTCATTAATGATATGATCCATGCGGCGATAAGTTTAATTCTCCCCTCGGCAAAAAAACAAGAGACCCTTGCTTATACAAATGCACCCTATGCTCGCCTTTTTAAGCCTGCCCCTGATAAGACGGAAAGCCCCTTGCTTGCGCCCTTAACTACAGCACCTGATAAATCTGGCCCACAATAATAGAAGGGCCAGAAAGAAATATTTTCTAATTTTAGGCTCCGGCTATATATAACTTGCTTTCCTGCATAAACAGTCTTATACCTATAAGTGATATTTTATTTTATATAAGGATATTGTAATGGACCTAAATAAACGCATTGAGCCTAAAACATGGGCATTTGTAGAGAAAATACAAAAAGCAGGGGGGAAACCTCTTTATGATCTACCCGTATCTGAAGGTAGAGCCATATTTGATAAATTGCAAGAATTGAAGTCCGAAAAACCTGATGTCGACATTGAAGATCACACGCTCCCCGTTGGCCCCAAAGGAAAAGTTTCCATTAGGATTATCCGTCCTAAAGGAGCTAAAGAAACACTGCCTGTACTCATGTATTATCATGGTGCTGGATGGGTTTTTGGCGATTATCAGACTCATGGACGCCTTGTTCGCGAACTCGCCGTTGGGTCGCATGCTGCCGTTGTATTTGTCAATTACAGTTTAGCACCTGAAGAGCAATATCCTACTCAAATAGAAGAGGCCTATGCCGCAACAAAATATGTTGCCGAGAATGGTAAAAAATTTAATCTCGACACCTCTCGCTTTGTAGTAGCAGGAGATAGCGTAGGTGGTAATATGACCATCGTCATGACCCTGCTTGCTAAAGAGCGTGGCGGACCTAAAATCGACTATCAAGTGCTTATCTATCCAGTGACAGATGCTAATTTTGAAAATGGCTCTTATAAAGAATTTTCTGAGGGCCCCTGGCTAACCAAAAAAGCGATGGAATGGTTTTGGGATAATTACTTACCCAATAAAGAAAAACGAAAAGAAATAACCGCATGCCCATTAAAAGCCTCTATAGAGCAATTAAAAGGGTTACCACCCGCATTAGTCATTAATGGTGAATGCGATGTACTCCGTGACGAAGGCGAAGCGTATGCCCATAATCTGAATGCAGCTGGCGTTTCTGTTACCGGTATCCGCCATCACGGAACTATTCACGATTTTCTGATGATAAATGATATCGCGGATACCCCTGCTTGCCGGAATGCAATTGAAACCATTAATGCTCATCTGTGTAATGTCTTTAATCATAAAAAGAAACAATAACGCCCTACTCCATGCTAACATCAAAGGCCCACATTCCTTTGATGTTAGCACTCTCCTTTGAATAGACAGTAGGTTTCAACGGAATGATTTAAGTATCAAACGCATAAATCAATCAAGACAGTAGGTTCAAATTAAATGTAATTAAATACGGTTAAACCTTGAATGCGGGCAAAACTTTGTTGTGCTGCTTGTAAATAAATGCGCTGCAAATCCAGTTTGACCGCGACTTCAGGAAGATTCACATCTTCCAGTGAAGAGAGGGTCTCTGTGCTTGTTTCAATTAAGTCCGAATTGACTTGATCAGCCACATCCAATTGATTCAGACGAGCTCCTACCTGGGCTTGGTAAGCAATGATATTGTCAAGTGCCGTGTCGAACTGATCGAGCAATTGATTATTTTCAGTTTGAACAATTGCTTTATCAATAGGGCTGGCAAAGGGACTATTAAGATTATCAACCATACGCGCCACTGTTGAAAAAAGAGATTCATTCCGCGCAGGATTGATAGCAAAACTATCACCGACCTGTGGTTCACCGGAAACGGTTATTTGTATACCATTGAAACTAATCGTTGATCCAGATTCATACACTGGTGCATCATCAACCAAACCAGTAGGTGGAATTACTGAGCCACTACTGACCCCACTTACCATGACCACCAACTGATTTGATGAGTTTAATGCAAATTGCAAAGTATAATCATCTGGAACAAAAATAGCTGCATCATAAACCGTTCCAGAACTCACTGAAGCAGTACCCGTATTTGGAGTAGCAGTAGGTGTAACGGTAAAAAAAGTGTTTCCATTGAGAATACGCATGAATAAATCAGAGCCATTATCATTGGTTGCAATTTTCAAACCGCCACTAATAGTCTGTAAACGTTGCGTTTCGTCACCGTTATAAAGAAACGCTCCGTTGACATCTCTGGTAAATGGTTGAGTCGCTGTTTTACTGCCACTAAATAAATAATAGCCATTACTATCCTGCGTGTTTCCCATACCTAATAACTGGTCTAAAAGGTTTTTTGCTTCCTCACCAAGAGCATGACGATCGGCTTCTGACAGAGCAGTACTACCCGCTTGAACCTGTAATTCCCGAAGACGCTGAATAACACCAATTGTATTACCCAACACACTTTCTTCAAAAGTCAGGGCACTAACTGCTGCTTCCCGATTCTGTTGCATCCGCTCAGCCGCATTAATCCGTTGCCTCATCAAATCAATTTTTGAAGCAGAAATAGGATCATCAGACGGTGATTCTATTTTTTTCTGGGATGACAACTGCTGTTGTAATTTCAAAGTCTGGGCTTGCTGTGTCAATAACCCATTAAGTCCACGCAGAAAAATTTGATTGGTTGAAATGCGCATTATTCACCTCAGTGCAGCAAATAATATATCCATTATCTGGCCTGAAATAGCCATTACTTTGCTTGCTGCTTGATAAGCTTGCTCAAAACGGAGTAAATTGCTAGCTTCCTCATCCAAATTAACCCCACTTTTACTTTCGCGAAATTCAACAGCTTGCTGATGTAATATATCGGCCGCATCACTGCGAAGTTTAGCTTGATAGGTTCTTCCGCCAACCTCAGCGATTAAATCAGAATACCTGTCAAATAAACTTTCTGTCCCGTTTTCAAAGATCTTATCTTGTTGCAGAGAGGCCAACTTCAAACCATTATAATTATCGCCTATACCACCGCTATTATAAGAAGCAGTAAATGTATCACCTGTCTTAGGGATGCCTGATAATACAATTGAATACGAAGGGGTCAGTGTATCAGGAATCATTATCGTATTATCAATATTAGGAGTAAAAGTGAACGGTCCAGTTGTTATCGTATCTGTGACATTCACCAGGTTGTATTGTGTATCAGAAATAAATTCAATACGGTATTCTTTATCCACTACAGTCGTATCAAAAATTTCCCCCAGAGTAATATGTCCTGTTCCAGTATTGGCTAAAGAAGCCTGAGTACGGACAGGTGCGGCATAAGCGATCTCGCGCGCATCAGAAATATTTAATTTAAGATCACGCGCAGCACCCCGGGTGGATGTCAACATATAGTGATCGTTATCAACTAAATTATTTATATTATCAACGGTAATAGTTAATCCATCGATCACCACTTGAGCAGCTGGTGGTGTAGGAGGTGTATCAGTCCAATTTAAGGTTGTCGATTGTCCGTCTGATTTACGTATGATTCTTATTTCATTGGTAGAAATATCGCTAACCAATAGTTCATAGTCACTTAGCTCAAGTTGGCTAATATCAGAAATTTCGACTGATAAAACACCTGTGCCAGTATTGGTTATTCGCGGAGTTGAACGCTCTAATTGCAAGCTCATTTGATTGAAATCAGTAAAAAAATCTTTACCAATTTGGCTATTCATATCAAGGCCTAAGCGGTGTTGGTTATTAAACGTTGCTGCAAGTCCAATAGCCATTTGTCCCAGCAATTGACTTGTATTTGAAAGAATCCCCTGTTCAAAATCAAGGAAACCACCCAACATACCAGAGTGTAAATTACGGCTGATATCAGTTTGCCCTAAGCCATTCTTAATAAAAATTTTTGTTCCAAACTGATCGCTATCGCGGAGATCAACCTTTAATTCACGTTGCTCGGAGCCAATAACCAGCATTTCTCCACTGCCAATTCCAACACTAATATTTGAATCGCCCTGTTCAATCACGGTGACATCGGTATACTGTGATAACTCACGTAGTAATTCATCTCGTTTATCCATTAATTCAGGTGCATTTGGCATAGCACTAAGTTGAATATTTACTTGGGCAATATTGGCAGTAATTTGATTGATTTGCTCAACAGCTTGTCTAATTTGCGCCGTATTATTTTGTTGATACTCATCTAAACGGAGTTGCATTGTATTGAACTGATCGACTAACAATTGACTTTGTTTCAATGCAACACCACGTGATGCCAAACTATCTGGCGCATCATTTAATTGCCCGAGCGAGCTAAAGAAATTTTGTAACGCCGCTGAAATACTGGTGCCTTCTTGAGAGAGAAGCTTGTCAATCTGTAATGCCTGTTGATAAAAAGTATCGTATTCTGTTTTGGTCGTCAGGGTATCGCGTAACTGCAGAGTAGCAAATTGATCATTATTACGCTTAATATTGGAAACAGCGACTCCAGTGCCAATAAAAGAACCCGCATAGCGTTGGGCGGGTGTTGGCGTAAAATGAATAGTTTGCCTGGAATAACCGCTATTATTTGCGTTTGCAATGTTATTCCCTGTCACCTCAAGAGCGCGTTGGAATGCATTGAGACTTGATGAAGCAATACCTAAAATTCCTGCCATGCTTCTTACTCCTAAATATTGAGGCGATGTTGTAGCCAATAAAGCCTACAATTCTAAAATTTAAACATCACGCACGCCCCCAAGTAACATTAATCTATTCCTGAAAAACCATTTCTTTCTAAAGCCTGTTGTAACTCATCGCCATGGTATATTGCTAATATTTTACTGGCATAACCCGGATCTGTCGCATACCCCGCACGATGCAACTCATCCACGTAACGCTCAGGATTACCAGTGTTTGCCAAAGCAGCTTCATAACGTTCATTTCCCTTAATCAGAGAGACATAATCATTAAAACTATGCTCAACGGATGGATACTTTCGAAAAGAAGCATTCATCTTAATAGGTGTATCGGCAATATACTCCGTAGTTTTAATTTTTACTGTTTCACCCTCTGTATTTGAGGCCGCTTTAATATTAAATAGATTATTACTACTACTGCCATCAGATCCTTTGGCGATGAATTGCCCCCACCCTGTTTCCAAGGCTGCTTGAGCTACCAAGATTTTAGGATCAAGGCCTAGTAAACCAGCTGCCTGTCTTGCATAAGGCCATATCGATTTTACAAAATCATCAATATCTGCGCTGCCAGCATTTGTTTTTGTCGAAGTAACCGCTAAAGGAGCGACACGAGAGGCTAACATGTTTTGTTCTATTACATTGGTCGTCTTGGGATTAACAGTAGTAGTAGCAGCTGTATTGACTGATTGTCCCAATTGCTTGGCAAGCATGTTTGCCAAGCCAAGGCCTTGTCCATTGGAAATATTATTAGCATATTGCCCGTCAAGCATGTCTTGAAATATTTGCTCATTTTTACCCATAAATGGGCTTGCATCATCAAGAAAATGCTGGCCCATTCGCATCGCTTTTAGCATCGATTGCAGAAAAATTGCTTCGAACTGTTTAGCTACTTCAGGTAATGCCTGTTTAGCATCCTTCTGTGCCTCTAGCTTTAAATTTTGCAAACCCTGAAAATCAGTTACCGCTAGTCCTTCTATCGTCATCTCAGTTCACCCGTTAAATGATGATTATGGTCGCATTTAATGCCCCAACCTGTTTTAAGGCTTCCAGAATAGCAACTAAATCAGCTGGCGTAGCTCCAACTGCATTAATCGCTTTAACAATATCTTTTAAAGAAGTACCTGGTGCGAATAAAAAGGTACGGTTACCCCGTTGTTCAACATTGATCTGGGTATCAGGAACAACGACTGTTCGCCCGTTGGCAAAAGGATTAGGTTGACTCACCTGCGGATTCTCACTAATCGTCACTACTAAATTACCATGTGAGACAGCAGAGGGCTTCACGTGAACATTTTGCCCAATCACAATTGTTCCAGTCCTCGGATTAATAATTATCTTAGCTTCAGCCTCTCCTGGCGTAAATTCAATATTCTCCAATACAGAAACATAATCTACTCGTTGCGACATCAGCTTGGGTGCTGACACCTCTACTGACGCAGCATCTATTGCCTCTGCTGTACCTGGTCCCATTAATTCATTAATGGCATCCCTCATCCGTTTTGCGGTAGTAAAATCAGGACTATGCAAATTGTAAGTCAGTTTTCGTGAAAAATAGAAAGGATTAGGAATATCAACTTCCACCGTTGCTCCATTGGCAATGCGTCCGCCGCTTGGTACATTCACTGTAACGCTCGAGCCATCGTCACCCTGCACTCCTAAAGCAACAACAGTGACGTTGCCCTGTGCCATAGCATAAACACGCCCATCAGCCCCTTTTAAGGGGGTAAGCAATAGGGTTCCACCGCGAAGACTTTTTGAATCCCCTATAGATGATACATTCACATCCATAGTCTGCCCTCTTTTCATAAATGAACTCAGGTTCGAAGTCACCATGACTGCAGCAATGTTTTTAGAATTCAGTTTGACTCCGGGAGGAATATTGATCCCTAACTGCATCAACATATTACCAAAACTCTGCTCTGTAAATCGGGTGCCAGAGCGATCGCCGGTGCCGTCAAGTCCTACTACCAAGCCGTAACCAATCAGTTGGTTATTACGAACGCCTGCTAAGGTCGCCAGATCTTTGATGCGCTCAGCAAAAATCAAACCAGTGAAGGTGCTGATAAGCAGAAAAACAAAAATTACAGAGCTTTTACGCATTAGCTGGTCCCTTAAAAATTGACAACTTATATCGGGAAGAGAGGCCCCCAAATAAATCGGGCAAACCAACCTTGTGCATTCGTATTATTGATTTGACCCACACCACCATAGGCTATTTTCGCATTGGCTATTCTATCTGACGTGATAGAATTATCTGGCCGAATATCCTGAGGTCGGATAATTCCCGACAACCTCACAAACTCACTACCCTGGTTAATACGAATCCACTTTTCACCCTGCACCACCATATTTCCATTTGCCAGAACCTTGGCCACAGTTACTGAAATACTGCCTGCCAATTTATTATTCTGTACAGATTGTCCCTCTCCTTCAAATTTACGGTTGGCATCTAAATCGAAATCAAAGTTATAACCACCACCCAAATTCACCGGACGCCCCATTACCGTTGCATTCACAATTTGTGTTTTATCATTTTTTCGCTGTCGGGTAATAGCACGCTTTTGAGCATCCGTTTTTTCCACCAGGATCACCGTAACCAGATCACCTGCATGCCTTGCACGAGGCGTTTCAAAAAGCGGTAATACCGTTTCTGCATTGTAAATAGCACCATTTGCATAACGCTTCTGGGTAGGATCCGGCGTTGTTGGGTAGGTAGGCGAATACTCGGGTTCAGTTCCTGGATAGGGTGGATTTAATGCTTCACAACCTGTGAGCAAGTATATAATTCCTGCGCCTAAGAGATACCGAAAATTAGTCATCGCCAATACCTAATTACAACGTTTGGGTTAAATACTGCAACATGTTATCTACAGTCTGAATTCCTTTTGCAGTAATCTCATAACTACGTTGAGCCTGGATCATATTCACTAGCTCTTCCACCACGTTGACATTAGATGCTTCCAGGGAACCCTGTAAAAGGCTACCTAAGCCTGAGTTGCCTGGGTTATCAGTTTGTGCAGGCCCACTAGCAACAGTCTCAACAAACAAATTCTGACCTAGTGGTTGCAGACCCGCTGGGTTCACAAAATCCGTTAATTGAATAATACCAAGTTGAGTTGGCACGTTATTTCCTGCAACAAGCGCACTTACAGTACCATCATTACCAATGGTTATACTTAAAGTTTGCTGCGGGATAACCATGGGGGGTTGCAACACGTAGCCATTCGCCGTAACAAGCTGACCTTGAGAATCACTCTGGAAGGTCCCATCCCGAGTATAGGTTTCTGTGCCATCAGGCAATAATACCTTAAAAAATCCTCTTCCCTGAATGGCAATGTCGAGAGGGTTTTGGGTATTCTGGATACTTCCCTGATTAAATATTTTTTGCGTGGCAACCATGTGCACACCAGTACCCATATTGATACCAGTCGGTATTTCTGTACTTTGGCTGGATTGAGCACCTGCCTGACGCAAATTCTGATAAATTAAATCTTCGAATACTGCTCTTCCCTTCTTAAAACCTGTTGTGTTGACGTTTGCCAAATTGTTAGCAATATTTGCAATATTTTTATCTTGCGCATCAAGACCGGTTTTACTAACCCATAATGCTGGTTCCATGGCCGTTCCTTGTTTTTATTATTATTTTTATTATAAAACTCACACTTGCAATAGTTGTGCCAATTTCTGTGAATTTTCGTCGACGGTCTGCATAACTTTCATTTGCGCTTCAAATTCTTTTCCCGTATTAATTAATTCAACCATGTTTGCAACAGGATTCACGTTAGAACCTTCCAAAGCCCCCTTCACCAAGACCACCGAGGCATCTGCGAGAGCTACGCCCCCCCCTTTTAGTTTCATTAAACCCTCATTACTTTTAATGAGATCTTTGTTTGCTAATTTAACCAGTTTAAGGCGATCCAAGACTGCAAGTTCATTGGGCTCTGCACCTAGCGGTACTATTGATATCGTACCATCACTTCCAATCTCAATTCGCTGCGCGGGAGGAATGGAAATTGGTCCTCCATCACCCAGAACAGGATGCTTTGATGCTGTCATTAGCATTCCATTTTCGTCGACATGAAAATCACCTGCCCGTGTATACGCTTCCTTGCCTTGTGAATCCTGTATCGCAAACCAGCCATCTCCCTGGACAGCAAGATCTAAATCTCGTCCAGTCGTCATTAAAGGACCATCGGTAAAATCCACACCATGTATTTGCTCGCCAACCAATGCTTCAGCAGTAGTTACTGAACCAGTAAGATACATAGATTGTGCCTGAAATAACTCACTTTTAAATCCTACTGTACCACTATTAGCCAAATTGTTTGCGCTAATTGCCTGACGATTAAAATCGGTTTGTGAGCCGTTCATGGCATTATAAAGGATGGGTTCCATATTCTATGATCCTCTTCTTATTATTGGCGCTCATCTTTCACAGCGATTATTCATAGAGCCTATTTTTAACGGATATTAATAATTGTTTGCGTTACCGCATCCGCAGTTCGTATAGTCTGGGCATTCGCCTGGAAATTACGCTGGGCACCAATTAACTTGACTAACTCACCGGTCAGATCCACGTTTGAATCTTCAAGCGCACCTGATTGGATCAAACCAAGACTACCGGTGCCAGGGTTACCAATCAAAGCTTGTCCTGACGCCGAAGTTTCAGCCCAATTGGTATTTCCTAAAGACTGCAAACCATCTGGATTGGCAAAATTGGCTAACTGAACTTGCCCCATGACTCGCGATTGCCCATTCGTATAACGTCCAAATAAAATACCTTCTTCATCGATATCCAAACCATCCAGGCGCCCTGTGGTGAAACCATTTTGAACGTTTGATTGCACTGCAAAAGGACTACCAAATTGAGTACTATTGGTGAGGTCTACGTTAAACGCTAGAGGATTTGCTCCATTCGTTAAAGCAATTGATAGAGGAATCTGGTTATTGGCTAAAGGAGCATTGGTTAAATCTGCCGCACTGGCAAAAGATCCATCACTATTAAAATTAATACGATATAAATTATCCGTGTTGTTTACAGCACCTAAAGGGGGAAGATCCTGATTATCCAATTGGAATGCCACATACCATTGGTTAGTCGTTCCTGGAGGTGTGGACGCATTCGGAGCCCCTAGAACAGCGGTGGAGTCAGCATGAATAAAATACATGGATAAAACATGTGAATTCCCCAGGCTGTCATAAACTGTCGAGGATGTAACATTATTGTAAGTATCACTTGCTGGAGAAACACCACCCGCCCAATTGACCGTCGGCGCTGTGGCATTCGAATATAAATTTAAGCCACTGGTCACGAGTGTTGTAGCATTTGGGTTGATATTAGCGGTATTAATTTGCAGATCACCGGCCAAACTACTTAACGCACCAGATTGATCGGCAATTAGCCCTGTCAAACGTTGATTGGAACTATTTACGATATAACCATCATTACTTACCCCAAAGGCACCTGCTCTGGTGTAAACTTTGGAGCCTTGATCATCCAAAACAAAGAAACCGGAACCACTAACGGCCAGATCAAGACTGTTATTGGTAAAAGTAAAACTGCCTTGACCAAACGTTTGCTGTACTCGGGATAGACGTACACCACTTCCAATAGAATTGGCACCGCCTCCATAAGAACCAGTGGCATATACATCAGCAAATTCAGCCCGCGAACTTTTAAAACCCGTGGTTGCCGAGTTTGCAATATTATTACCAATCACATCCAAATCAGAAGATGCTGCCTGAATTCCACTCAGTGCTGTTCCAAATACCATGACTGCCTCCTGTCCGTTTGATTCTGGTTATCAGATTTAAACCCCAATTTGATAACCTTTGGCACTTGCAGTTTATTCTCTTGAATGCGCTGCAAATTCCATTTACCCGGTAATTTGTTTTACGTCATTGAGTGATACCGGCCCCACACCGGCAACATTCAATTTTAAACCCTCACCATTTTGACCTAAACTCACGCTGTCTACATTGGCCGCTGTCATAGTTCTTAAGGCAACTTCCTTGCCAGAATAAATGCCATTTACTTTAATGGCATATTTTCCGGCAGAAACACGCTCACCTTTTTGATTAAATCCATCCCAACTGAACTCAAATTGTCCCGCACTTCGTTGCCCTAAAGGAATTTTTCTAATTAACTCCCCTGATTCGGCATAAATAGAAGCTGTCAAATCACTCACCCCAGCAGGAATATCAACGGCAGCTTTTGTATCACCTTCTTGTCCAAGACTTAAGCTAGTGCTATTCACTAAAACCTTACGGCCCACTAAAGCGGATGCTTGTAATGCCTGATTTGATTGCAGGGAGCTAGCAAGTTGCTCAATCGATTCTTGCATCTTAGTAATACCGTCATTCGTACTAAACTGTGCCAATTGGGCCAGGAAATCACCGTTAGTACTAGGCTCCAGGGGATCTTGATGTTGAACCTGTGCGACCATCAATCTTAAAAAATCCTGTTGGCCTAATCCCTTGCCTTGCGTAGTTCCTGCCTGTGACAATTGATTGACACCTATATTTGCCCCATTCACCGGATTCGTAGTCATTATTTACCCCTTACTGTCCTAACTGCAAAGTGCGTTGTATTAGTTGTTTGCTGGTATTAAGCATTTCAAGATCCATTTGATAGGCTCTCGATGCAGAAATAATATTCGCCATTTCTTCCACGTAATTAATATTGGGTGAATAAACAAAGCCATCTTTATCAGCCAGTGGGTGATTAGGTTGATACTGTTTGACAGGCTCTGCCTGACTTTCATAAATTTGCGGGACTGCGACTCCTGCCCGAACTTCATTATTCATCCATTGCTGACTCTCTTCCTGTATTTCTTGGAACACTGGATATTGGGCTCGGTAAGTACCCTCTGGACTACCCGTTACAACATTGGCGTTGCTCATATTACTGGCACTACTTGCCAGGCGTGTAGTTTCAGCAACCAACGCTGAACCAGCAATGTCAAAAACGTTATTCAATGACATGATGATTATTCTCCTCTCAACGCCGTTATCATTGACTTAATCTTATTATCCAAGAAAGTTAAACTTGCCTGGTAAGAGATCGCATTTCGAGCAAATTCAGTTATCTCCAAATCCTTATCAACCGTGTTACCGTCTAATGACACATGACTCGGTGTGCGATATTTAAGTTGACCTGCAAAATTTGTCTGTCCATCGATATGGTTTGGATTATCCACAACCATTTGTTGAGCAGAGGATGACATGGACTGGGCTAAAACATCATTAAAATCAATATCTCTAGCTTTATAATTAGGTGTACTCACATTTGCCAAATTATGAGCAAGTTGCGATGAACGCTGATCGCGAAGCACTAATGCCTTCGCATGTATACCGAGGTAACTGTCCAGATCAAATGCCATTCCTTTACTCCTGAAACCCTGTAGTAGCATGCCAAGCAAATGCTGTGCCAATTCATTAAATTTCTTCGTAAACTCGCTGCAGAGGAGAATTGCTTCGCTACAGTGCTCGCATTCCTCTTGTACTTTCCGTGGGCACTCCAGCTCTACGCTTGCACTTCTCCCCTGTAGCCAATTCTGGTGACGTCTATTCTTTTAATTCTCCGACTCTCAAAAACCCTAATAAGGTTTTATGAAATTTTCTCGCGATGATTGTCATTAACACAATTTAAGAGTAAGTTGCTTATGTTGTTCACTTAGTAACTTATAACTCAATGAATAGGGAAACTCTTGATAATCGTGCCAGGAATGCCTGATTGAATCAGAGGTAATCAAATGAAAGATAAGTCTGCAGAGCTACCAGAAAATGCCATTGAATCCATTAAATCTTATCTTTTGCAATTGCAAAATAATATCTGTAACACCTTAACTGAACTCGACGGCCAAGGGCAATTTCACGAGGACTCATGGACGAGACCGCAAGGTGGTGGCGGTTTAACGCGTGTCTTTAATGGGGGAAAAGTATTTGCCAAAGCAGGAGTCAATTTTTCCCACGTCTCTGGTGAGCAACTTCCCCCTTCCGCCAGCAGCCACCGTCCAGAACTTGCAGGCTGCTATTTCAGTGCTCTTGGGGTATCACTTGTTATTCATCCTGATAATCCTTATGTGCCAACTTCACATGCTAATGTACGTTTTTTTGTTGCTGAAAAAGAAAATACCCCCCCTGTTTGGTGGTTTGGTGGTGGATTCGATCTGACACCCTATTACGGTTTTCGCGAGGATTGCCAACATTGGCACCGAACAGCCCTTGCTGCCTGTCAACCGTTTGGCAGTGATCTTTATCCGCGCTTTAAATCATGGTGTGACCAATATTTCTATCTTAAACATCGTCAAGAGGCGCGCGGTATTGGAGGATTATTTTTTGATGATTTCAATGAAGGCGGTTTTTCTCATAGTTTTGGCTTGATGCAAAGTATAGGCAACCATTTCATGAAAGCTTACGAACCCATTGTTAAGAAGCGCATGGATCTGCCTTATGGCCCACGAGAAAAAGCTTTCCAACTATATAGACGCGGGCGTTATGTTGAATTTAACCTAATCTATGATCGCGGTACCTTGTTTGGCTTACAATCAGGTGGACGAGCTGAATCTATTTTGATGTCACTGCCTCCCGAAGTGCACTGGAAATATGACTGGCATCCACAAGAAAACACGGCAGAGGCCAGCCTGTACAGTGATTTTCTACCCGCTCAAGACTGGCTGGAAGCATAGGGTAAACAGAACAAATTGGAATCACATGGTTAACCTTCAACTAGTAGCTATTGCCAGGCATGAAGGTTAACTACTCCAGTAGAGCATTGACTTCCGATAATTTTATTGAATAATTTTTGCGCGATAAAAACTGCTCTTTAACAAAAACACGCCAATCAATAGCGCATTGGCCGCCTTCCAAGTCAATAACAAAATAACTATTCAAAGCATCTCTACTCCGTGTGCACAATAAAGTTCCGGCATGCAAAATCAGACAAGGTTTCATGTTATCTTTTTTGATTAAACTCACATGCGCATAGTGAAGATGTCCCGTGCACACTATATCAATATCACTACTGCGCAAAAAAGAGAGAAACTCCATTTCATTTTCCAAAGGTTTGTGTAACCCTTCAATACGATCAAAATTATGGTGAAAAAATAAGATATTAACGGCTTTTTTCTCTGTTCTGAAATATTGCTTTATTTTCTTAATTATTTTTGATGATAATTGGCCATCTTTAATTTGATATGGATCAACACTATTAACACCCAAAATTGCAAGGGAATCTGTAGAGAATTGAGCATTGAAATGCTTGGCAATGTATTTTTTATACGCTTTAAATGGATAAAATAGTCTCCCAAGCAGATTGTATAGAGGAATATCATGATTGCCAGGCACAACCAGGACTTCGCCTGGCAAACACCGTAAAAAAGATTGCAATAACTCAAATTGATAGGTCTTGGCACGTTGGGTCAAATCACCTGAAATGATTATAATTTCAGGTTTTAATAAGGCTAATTCAGCTAAAAAAGCCTCTCTAACATGATCTTGATGCATTCCAAAATGCAAATCAGAAATGTGGATTATTCTCATATTTATTCGTCAACAGTTGAAGAGACTTAGGTATAGTTTTATAAATCAAGGGGCAATCAGTCACTACAGCATCTCCATCCAAAGAAATAGAGATTCTCTCTTTATTCTTAACTTCTACTTTAATTGGAGTCGCAGATTTCATTATTTCAAAATTAGTGCTCTTTCCCAGGAGGTGTTGAATCATTTTTTCCAGGCTAAGCTTGCCATACTTCAAAAAATAAATACCAAGAAGCGCTTGTTTGAAATTACTACGTTCTATTTTGGTAGGAAATTGATAAGAGTAAAGATTATTACTAACCATAAAAAAAGAAGTATTCAGTGATAAATCCAAATTTTCATTTTTTATCGTAATCTGGAACGTTCCATGATGTCGGAAAGTCTGAATAATGCTGGGTATATAACTCAACCACTTATGATAAAATTTTGCATAATAATCTCTTCTTCGAGCGAATTGAGGATAAATACCAAGTGATGAATTATTAACAAATACCAACCCATTCACTTCAGCCAGATCAATTTTTATAGTGTGAGGTTTTGCAATAGCATCCAATATACTATTTATATCTGCAGGTAACGATAACTCCTTTACAAAATGATTCATTGTGCCAAGAGGAAGTACACCAAGAATTGTGGAGGTATTAACACAATATTGAGCAGCACTGCGAATTGTTCCATCTCCACCACCGACTAATAAAATCTTAAATTTTTTTATACAGTCTTGAATAGTGCTTACCAAATCATTGGGTTCAACGACAAAATAATAATAATTAATTCCCTTATCATCAAATGCCGTAAGATAATTAGTTATTTGAGGGGCATTTTTAGCTTTTTTATTTACAATAAGAGCGATAGAACTATTCATAAGCATCCCTTAAACAAATGAAATAGCTTGCCAGCTTGGGCAATTATGAGTCTTATTTTCTAGTACTACCGTGCAGCAAAGAAAATCAAGCTCATAAATAATAAGATAGTATAGATAAACAGCCCCTGATTTAATTTTTAAAATATTTACGCAATAGTAACCACAATCCTATCGCTACCAAGGCATTTAAAATAGCAAGTATAAGAAAAATAACTGCTATACCTAATTGTAGGTACAGTAAAAATATCACCAAAAGAGAACCGAGTACCATAAATAAGGCATTGCAGATATTATTACTTGCGATTACACGGGCTCGCATCTCATCTTCACTAGCTACCTGCAGGAAAGTATACAAAGGAACAATAAATAAACCACCACAAAAGGAAAAAAGGAAAAAATCAATAGTAATGCGTATGTTATTTATTTGAGTAAAAAATAGAGAGAGTTTTTGCAAAGGTAACGTAGAAGTGACTTTAGGCGATGCAAAATACAAGTCGATAGCAAATGCTGATAATAGCAACATGGCCAAAGGTACATATTTTAAGGTAATTTTTCCTCCCAGCAAATACCCAATTACAATAGATCCAAACGCAATACCAATCGAAAATAATGCTAAAAAAACTGCAAAAACAGATGTATCAGCATTTAAAACATAATGCATATAATCCGGTAATTTGGTGAGAACAACTGCACCGAGCAACCAAAACCATGAGATAGTAAAAATCGTCGGTAGGACCTTTCTATTTAGCATGGTTTCTTTCAACATTAATCTAGTTGCATGCCAAACATGCCAATCTACTTTCAACGTTTCTATTTTGGGTGGTGTATTTGGAATAAATAAACTGGAAAGCAGACCAAGAATTGCTATTATATTGGTTAATACTATTGCGTAACTTATATGAGCCTCTGTACTTCCAATAACCAAGGCACCAAAAGTAGTTCCTAACAGAATAGCTAAAAAGGTGCTTGACTCGATTAACGCGGTTGCATTAAGTAATAACGGACGCGGCAACAGATCGGGCAAAATAGCATATTTTAACGGTCCAAAAAAACTTGAATGGATACCCATTCCTGTTAAAACCATCATCATCAGTAAAACAGTTTGATAATGCAAGGCAAAGGCACCAACAACCATGAGTAGAACCTCAAATGCTTTTACCCATCGAGCCATTTTAGCTTTATCGTATTTATCTGCCAGCTGCCCTGCAGTAGCAGAAAACAGAAAAAATGGCAGAATAAATAGGGCTCCAGCCCAAGCTTGGTAATGCTCTGATTGAGTTGGAGTGGTACTCAAATGGTAACTAATCAAAGTTAATATGGATAATTTATAAGCATTATCGTTGAAAGCACCAAAAAACTGGGTCAAAAAAAAGGGTAAGAATACTTTCTTTTTTAATAAATAAGATATTTGATCAGGCATTCACTACTCCATCATTTTTCTGCCCGCAAAGGTAATCAGAAAGCCTATTGAAGTCAAATACTCTCTTGATAGCGTCTATCTAGCCTGCCATAGCGCGTTTGCTTAAAGAAGCAATAATTTTTTCAAGGCTATGCTGATACGGCTCTGTTTGCTCGATAATAGCCTTGGTACGTTCTTCGCAATACTCTTTTACTTCCCTATCGGGTAAAATATAAAAGGTTTTATTTTCTACTTCCCGTACAATGTGTTCAGCCACATCTTCAGCAGGTCGGCTCCGAGCCACTAAATCAGCTACCATATGGTGTAATTTATCCGCATGCAAAGGAGCGGAATTAGTGAGTAACTGAGTATTGGCAAAAGATGGGCAAATCACTGATACATCAACGGGTTTATCCAAACGTTTAAGATCAAAATACAACGACTCGGAAAGTGCAACTACGGCATGCTTAGACATTGCATAAGCAGCCATCTGTGAACCGCTACATAACCCATAAAAACTCGCCATATTTATCACATGGGCACGATGAGTTTGTTTAAACATTAAGGGCAAGAAAGCTTGTATGCCATGAATCACACCATGCAAATTGATATCCATAACTTTACGAATGTGTTCACTTGTTAATTCCCATATCGGGGCTAAATGACCACTTACACCAGCATTGTTGAATAACCAATCTATACGGTTAAAATGCTCATAACTTTGTTTTGCCAAATGCCGGAGGCTTTCGGGCTTTGTTACATCACAAACAACGCCAAGAACATCAACCTTTGCCTGCGTACTTAATTGCTCAACTTGATCACAAAGTGCGGTAACAGCATTATCAGCCATAACCACATGAATCCCACGCTGGATACAAACCCGAGCTAACGCAAGGCCAATACCACTCGCAGCCCCTGTAATAACTGCAACACGTTGCACCGATTCCATTCCACGACTCCTACCGTTTGTGAGGTTCTTCACGCTTTGGTTATTAATTATTAAATTCACCTGAATTGCAGTACTGCCGTACCTTGCAGCCTAACAACTCATACTTGAGTTAAAAAATCATTGGCGATAACGAGCTGAACCTCGTCTCTTGATTTCAAATAAACCAGAATGGGCGAATAATAACGATTCTGACCCCTGAAGGTCAAGAAATAGTTAGATTAGGAATCCAAACAAACCATTAGCAATAAATATCAAGCCAGGCACATCAGCCTGACTTGCTTAATAATTATTCGCTAACAACTATAACATCTTGTGCTTTGAACCCTTTGGGACCTTTATCAAGAATAAAAGTTACTGAATCATTTTCATGTAAGGTTTTGAACCCAACACCTTGAATATCTTTGTAATGCACAAATATATCATCGCCCTGTTGATTGACGATAAATCCAAATCCCTTTTTTTCATTGAACCACTTAACATGGCCAGTTTCTCTTTGCGACATTCACTATCCCCTTCTTAAACTCTTCTACCTAAAGCGGTAGGGCAAACATTTCAGCATCCACGCAGTTCAAATTGCGGGCAACTATAAAAGAAATGCCTCAAATACCTCTTAATTTGCGCTACAATGGATACATCACAATGCTTGAGTGCCCAAGCATTATGATTAGCATAACAGTTTTTTATTGATTGTTAACGATTTTTTTTAAAATCTTCGAATTAAGCCTTTATCCTTATAAAGTATCTTACTTTGAATTGATTATTGACTGCAGGTTTGCTTGATTTATTTTATAGGATGTTTAAATGGATAATTATAAAGAAACGTTTATTCGCTTAGCCCTGGATTGCCAAGTCTTAAAGTTTGGTGAGTTTACTTTAAAATCTGGGCGTCTAAGCCCTTATTTTTTTAATGCAGGACTGTTTTATCAAGGTGAAGCCCTACGCCAACTCGGTCAATTTTATGCCAAGACATTAATAAAACATCGTATTGATTTCCAACATTTGTTTGGTCCTGCCTACAAAGGCCTTCCTCTGGCAACTGCGACAGCAATTGCCCTTGCTGAACTGGGAAAGGATATAACCGTTACTTTTAATCGCAAAGAGGCTAAAACGCATGGCGAAGGCGGACAACTCATAGGCGCTCCCCTGCATGGTAATACAGTTATTATCGATGATGTCATTACAGCGGGAACAGCCTTTCGCGAATCACAAGCATTAATTGCCGAAAATGGCGGCAAGCTTACAACCGTTGTTATTGCCCTTGATCGCTGTGAACGTGGTATAACAAATCAATCTACTCTTGCGGAAATTGAGGCGCAAGGTATTCGCGTCTTATCCATTATCACCCTGTTCGATTTAATCAACTACTTGCGCCAGGATGGGCAATTGAGAGAAGTGGAGCGCTTGCTCGCTTATCAAGATCAATATGGTATTAATTAATTTCATCCCCTGAGCACTATACTGCCAGGGGATTTTAACTGCTTAGTAAGCAGCAATATCAATCGTTTTCATTTTATGGTTAATCTGTTTACCACCTCTGAGTATTGTTAGCGTTATTTTTTCGCCTACCTTGATATCAGTAAACAGATGATAAAGAGCATCATAGTTTTTCACCGGGTGGCCATTTAAAGCGACAATAATATCGCCAAGATGCATACGACCCAAATGATCTCGTCCTGTCCCACGCAGACCTACCAAAGCCGCAGGCGTGTTGGGTATAACATCTGCGATTAAAATACCCTTATTCACACCCAAACGTTGCGCGATACTTGGTTCAACTCGCTGAATACCAATCCCAGATAATACAACCCGGCCGTTTTTGATAATTTGTGGAACAATACGGGCAATATCATCCGCTGGTACGGCAAAACCAACGCCAGCTGACGAACCAGAATTGGAATAAATGGCTGTATTTAAACCTATCAAACGCCCTTTACTATCTAACAAGGGGCCGCCTGAATTACCAGGGTTAATAGAGGTATCCGTTTGAATCATATCTCGTATGGCCACGCCCCCAGCTCCTGGAACTTGGCGCCCTAATGCAGAAATAACACCCACAGTCAAACTATGATCCAAACCAAAAGGATTGCCTATGGCAATGGTTTTTTGCCCTACCATTAGATCGTGAGTATGAG
This sequence comes from Legionella donaldsonii, assembly GCF_900452385.1. Lineage (NCBI taxonomy): Bacteria > Pseudomonadati > Pseudomonadota > Gammaproteobacteria > Legionellales > Legionellaceae > Legionella > Legionella donaldsonii. The sequence continues at coordinate 2,013,350 of NZ_UGOA01000001.1, forward strand.
TTAATTCAAAAGGTACATAAGATTTTAATAACTCCAATACTTTCGGTGAACTGATAGCAAGCACAGCAATATCCTTGCGGGGCTCGGTACCAATTACTCGAGCAGGAACTGTTAAATTGCCAATACTGACCGCCAAACGCTCTGCACCATTGACCACATGAAAATTGGTAACAATATGACCTTTTGCATCCCATATAATCCCCGAACCAGCACCAGCTTTCACTTGCATATGCTCATAAGAACGTTTCACTGTCGCCAGGCGATGGACATACACTACTTTGGGTGAAAATTTCTGAAATATTTCAACTGTATTACGCTCATTCGGCAATAACTCATCAAGCGTTGTACTATAAGAGGGGGAGCCAGCAAAAAAAACACAACCACTTAAAAATAACGTTAACAACTTACATCTCATTATCAAACTCCATTCCTACTGCGCCGGTTAAATGCTTACGAATATGTTGACGTTCTACTAATTTATCAATTACCACTTGAGGGAAATCAGTAATAGTAATCACATTTTTACTGATTAATATTTCGATTAAATCTTCCAATACACGAATTAGCTGTAAATCTGATTGTGTTAATTTAAAACGATTCTCATTATCGCAGCGATTAAGAAATTCCAGTACTTCTGGAGCATCCATATCCATTTGCTCAGTACCAGCAGCTGACCGTGCATAAAGTGCACATATTTTACCTTGTTTATCTCGCTTAATGTAGACCACTTGACTCATCCTTTAGGTTAGTTGATCTAATTATACTCATTTATAATCGATAAATAAAAATAACCAGATTGAATGCCAACAATCACGACCATTGTTAATATGAACATTATAACACCAACTCGATATTATTTTCACCATATATCGTACTACCTAAGGTATTTTCTTATTTTAAACCCATCACCCACTTGTTAATAAAACCCGCTCATCTCCTTACAGCACTTTCATAGCCTTATTACTTGGTAAACTCATTAATGCAAATGAATCAATCGGCTGTGAGTATTAACCGCAAAATAATGGCAAAAATCCTGATATGACTCCACTTCAGGCCATTCCTCAGCACTATCACACATTCGTAACATTTCGGCTTCAAAAATGGGTCGGTAATAGTGTTTAAGAAAAGGTTTCACATCCGCCAATTTGGCAAAATTTTTAATAATGACTGTTGCGTTTTCAGCAAGGTGAGATAAATTGATGCGTTCTAAAGCGGTGACAATCTCATTTTTCTCCTCCACAGTAGTTCTCATCCACTTCAATAATACAGAGCGAGGTTTAATGCGTAATAACTGCCGCCCCTCAGCAACTGAAGACTCCATAAGAACTATTTGTGAATGCAATTCAAATTTGAAGCAACATAAAAAATCGAGAAAAGTACCTTCAATCCGATTGTGGGTATTTTTCCCTGCCAAACGACTTATTTCATATCTGAACATGGTAGGGAAATGGCGCTCAATCTCATTTAAAGTAGCTTCTTCGCTATCTTGTCTGGGAATGACATAAGCTGTATTGTCAGTTTGTAGTTCGTTTAATTCAGGTAATTCCAGATCGGGTAATTGGGATGACAGGAATGATAAAAATACAGCCGTTGGTTTAAGAACTATAATTTCCCATTCACTTCGTTGCATGACGCTCTCCTTGACTTTATTGACTCATCCTGAGTACAACTAAAAAGCACAAATCAACGCCCTTCCCCACTTTTTTCAGGGAAGACTATCAGATTAAACTCCTTATAAAATATTAGCAATATCCAATATTGGTTTTTTTTTAATCGTTTTTAACTTGACATGACCTGCATTATGTATATGCTTGCCATTTTATCCCCAATTATTCAAACATGAAATTCTTAAAAAAACTGGTTACTGGCTTCGCGCTTCTTTTTGTAATCACTGCCATCACTTTATGGGCATTAGCAAAATCAATAAAACCTGAAACAGTCAAATCCTATGTCAGCTCCCAATTGAGCTCCTTGACCGAACGCAAAAGTCTCGTGAATGGTGATATTTCCTGGCAGATATTCCCTCGTCCTGGTATTAAAATTACTGGTGTGCAGATAGGGAATGAAAACGATAACGCAAATTATTCAGTAAAACTGGAAAACCTTCTTTTTCATTTGAAAATCACTCCCTTATTACGCGGTAAATTGGTTTTTAGCGAATTAAATGTTGACGGTTTCCACGTTACTATCAATCCAGATTCTCAACCACCAGCTAAAATTAAGAAAAGCAAACAAAGCAATAATGGTGCAAAAACCAATAATATGACGGAACAATTTGCTATTGAGCGATTTTTATTAAGTCGTGGTCAGATTGTTATTGTGCAAAATCAGAAAAAAATAATTTTTTCTGGCTTACAGATAGGAGCAGAACAGTTTAATCTGCAGAAAAATTCTTTCCCTCTCCAATTAAAAACGACACTCGATGTCTCAGAAGCTAATGAACCTCTTTTAAAAGCACATATTACTTTCAAGGGTAGTAGCGCCCTGTCAGCGTCTTTATTTAATAATCCTGTTATGGCACTGCAAAACCTTCCCCTGGAAGGTCAATTGTCCTTACAAGACGTTCGCCTTAAAAAGCTAAAAATAAATAAAGTTAGTGCCAATGCAAAAACCAAGATTGGCGTTTTTCATTTAAATCCTTTAACTTTGAGTTTGTATAATGGCCAATCCGTTGGCGATCTTAGTTATGAATTTGCCAGCAAAAAACTAACTGTTAATCAAACTGCTACCAATCTTGATAGTAGTAAACTCCTTTATGACCTGGTTAAGAAACGTTTATTTAAAGGCAGTGTGGATTTCTCTATCCATGCTCAAACCAATATGCAAGACTCTAACTGGCCAGATCACACCAGTGGTAATGGCAGCCTAACAATCAAAGATGGTGTGGTTGAATCAATTAATCTTGATAGAGTTATTGATGAAACAAGCAATAAAATCAACAAATTAATGACCAGCACAAAGAAAGATGCAAAGCAAGCCCTGGAATTAGGTCAATTTGATGATCCTAATATGTTCAAAGGAAACACACGTTTTGAATTACTTACTTTCCAATACCAACTCCAAGACTCTACGTTGCAAAGCAATTCCCTGGTATTACAAGCCGAAAAACTACAATTAAAAGGGGAAGGTATACTGAATTTAAAAGACTATAATCTCGATAGTCATCTGTTTGCAAAAGTCGCTTTAACCGATGAAAAAGTAGAAAAAATTCAACAGATTTTGGGTGGCAGTTTCCCTATTTTAGTTCAAGGCACTTTAACAAAGCCTATTGTTTTACCCGATTTAAAAAAAATTAATCCCATATTGACCAAAGCTTGGCTCAAGGAAACGTTGGTGAAACCTGTTGAAACCATAGTAAAACCGGTTAAACAAATTCAACAACAACTTCAAACAATCATTTTTAGCGGTAATAACCGTGATACAAGAGCAATTCAGTAACCCATTATTGGTATGGTTTGATTTGCATGGACGCAAAGATTTACCTTGGCAACATCCACGCTCAGCTTATCGAGTGTGGGTTTCTGAAATTATGCTGCAGCAAACTCAGGTTAAAACGGTCATACCTTATTTCAACCGTTTTATAGACAGTTTTCCCGATATTTGGCTGTTGGCTAAAGCGCCTGAAGATCAGGTTTTAGCCCATTGGTCAGGATTAGGCTACTATAGCCGTGCCCGTAACCTCTCTCAAACAGCAAAAATTATTTGTGAGGAATATGCAGGTGAATTTCCTATTACTTTGGCAGAACTGGTTGCCTTACCAGGTATAGGCCCCTCTACCGCAGCAGCTATTGCCTCACAAGCTTTTAATCAACCAACAGCAATTCTGGATGGTAATGTCAAACGTGTGCTATGTCGTTATTTTCTAATTGATGGCTGGCCTGAACAGAGTGCTGTGAAGCAACAGTTATGGCAACTGGCCCATCAGTGCATGCCCACACAACGTTGCGCCGATTATACGCAGGCTATAATGGACTTAGGAGCTACTTGCTGTACAACCAGACAGCCTAATTGCGCTTCTTGTCCAGTAAGAAAGACCTGCCTAGCAAATATTCATGATAAGACTACTTTGTATCCTCAAAAAAAATTAAAGAAAAGCCTGCCAGTCAAGCAGCAACAGTTTTTATTACTTTATACGGACAATAATAAAATTTACCTTGAAAAAAGACCTCCATCCGGTTTATGGGGAGGGCTTTGGTGCCTGCCAATCATCGATGACACTGCAACTTGCCCCAGAGACTATATAGAAAATAACTATGCCTTAACGAGTCAGCAGCCTACAGAGTTACTAACACTTAAACATAGCTTTAGCCACTTTCATTTATATATCAAAGCATTAGCGCTGAAAACAACCAGTAGGAAAAATGTGCTTAACAAATGCCCGGGAAACTGGTTCGCTGCAACTGAGCTCAACCAACTCGGGCTTGCCAAGCCTGTTAGCGATATCATTAATCATTTTTTACTACAATCAGGTATCTAACATCCAACTCATTTCGGTAACATCACTGATTTATTCTCATCCGTTTATTACATACTATCAAAAGAAAGGAAGGCCAATGTACAACCTAGGCAAAGTATCTAATCACGTATCACATAAAAGATGACGTTGCTTGGCAAACCTAATAATTAACGAGTTAAAAGAAGGTTTGATACAGGATAAACCAGCTTTAACCTGTATCATTACTCTCTTAATTTAGTCCGCTGCCAATCTCTGGTGGGTCCTCTTCAAGAGAATCTGAAGGACGAGGCCCTGTCTCGTATTGCTGATTATTAAAAAACAAAAATGTTGCCGCTTGTTGGAAAAATGTTTTTAACTTACTCCAGAGATTGACTAATTTTTCTGCCAACATGCCAATAGTAGTTAACTCTTCCCCAATCTCTTTGCGCGGTTGCTGCTCTGATTCGAGGAGAGTCGAAGCTAATTGGTTAATTGCTTGGGTATTTTGTGGATTAGCTAATACTAGCGCTGTAGCTTTTTCAATACTTTGGCATTCCTCTTGAGTTAGCATGCCTCTCTCATGAGCAAATGCGGCTTTTTGGCGTACCGCTTCAATGCTACCCTGCAATTCGTCCATGACTTCTTTGATCGCTTCGCAAGCTATTAATTTGTCTGTAATCTTCTTTAACTTATTATGCATGTCGGACAGTTCTTCATCACTAATAGCATACCCTAAATTCTTCAATGCAGCCTTCATAGAGGTAATTCGAAGTACTTGTTCTTGCAACAAAACAAAATTCGATGTGAAGAATACAAGGTCAGATTGTTTAAAATCGGTGATTTCTTTAAGCTTTAGATCCACGCGTTCATATAACGCATTAAAGGCATCTAACTCGTCTACACAATGTCTAGCATATTTATTAACAATTATTTCTTGCTTTAATTTTTTAGCGGAAAGGTCTTTCCAAAAATCATAACTGTTTGCTGCGTCAATAACTTGTGCCTGCAATTTTTCCTGTAAAGCCACATCTGGTGGCTCTTGTTTCATTGCCCAACGTAATTTGAGTAACGCATAAAGATGAGCATCTCTTTTTTCTGGATCACCCGTATAAAAATCCATAGGCACATCCTTAATGAGCCCCTTTACAGCCATTTCCTCGAGTTCGCTATCATATTTTTCTGCAAAAATATCATCTAAGGCTTTAGAAAGCTTCTCATCTACTGCATGAAGATGGGTTAGTTCCAAATCAATCAACTTTTTCACACAGAGCTTGTGCTGTATATCAAAGTCTTGTAATTCCGATAAGCTGGCACCAGCATCTACCCTTAAATCAGCAACAGCCAATTCAACTTCCTTGTAGAGTTTTTGCATTTTTTCATCATAGGCAAAACGCTTATTTGCTGAATCACTAATCTGAATTGAGCTGTAATAACGATTAAAATCAACAAGTTCAATCTCAAAGATACCAGCTTCCCTAGATTCAAGCGCTTCAAAACCACCTTCTTTTTGTTGATAAACACGTCCCGTACTACCCCAGGGATTTCGCATTTGGACATAACAGACAGGGCGTGCTGACTGCTCTCCCTTCGCATTAACAACTATTTCTTCGCGGGTAACCACTTTTAATATCGTATAAGCGTGTCGATTACGGAGACCTGGCACAGCTTCATCGAATTTGGACGGGGTAGAAGCGGTTACCAGACAACCCTCTGCTAACGCTTTCTCTATCGCGCGGAATTGTTGAATTTGATCGACCTGATAATAGCCTGAAAAAGGATCGCGCTCACCTCGAACAACATTCGTTTCAACGGGTACATCGATATAATTAAAGCAATGTTTGATAAATTGCTGTGCATCTGGGTGGGTGCTACCTATAAGGTCGATTAATTTCAATAATTTAGTTGGCTCGGTATCCTTCGAGGCAAAAATCTTGTCGCATTCTGCTTTATTGTCAAAATAAAACAATAGATAATCTTTATATTCCTTGTAAGCTGTAAGAGAGTCTGTCATCTCTTCATCAGGAATCGCCATTGCGAACTCTGTTCGTAAAGCATCAAGAGCAGGCGAGTTAGGGCTGTCCTGATACATGTCGACAATTTTATCTATATTGCACAACAAATAAACCGGCTTGTTAAGCCCTGTCTTAATTGTGCTCTTAATAAACTCTAAATTATCCGATTCTATAAATTGGGGAATATTCCAAGGCTGCTCCACTTTTGCCCCAACCTTTTCGGAGCGAGTATTTATTCCGGTTAAAATCTTAGTTGCCGTCGCTGAAAAACCACCTTCATTGAATACAGAACTTATGGACGCATCTACTTCTCCGTCATGCCTGGTTTGCATGGTGGCATAAGCTGACTCCAATACATGCACCCATAAAGCCTTATGGCCACTTAATGCACCGCTCTGATCATGTATAATCGCTGTCGTTATCCGTTTATACACTGGCTCTAGCGTTTTTGGATTAAATAATCTAACGGTTGTCGTACCGTCATTATTTTGCACCATCATCCCACGAAGAAAGGCAGCACCATTAGGCTGGTTTAGGATGGCTTGTATTGAAGCAAGTAAAAAACAATCTGGAATTTGTCCCTGGTTAATTTCGCTTAATGAAGGTGACCCTGGATCTGGAAATAAGGGCTCAACACTACGCTCATAATGCTCATCAAAACGAAAACAAGAAGAGTCAGTCGTTGTATACGTATAGCTTTCACCACGTACAATATCACGTTGACTTTCCGGGAGTGAGTCATCAGCACTTGCCTTATTATCATTAAAACAAGTTATTTTGAATCGTGGTTCTTCGTTCGGTGCATCAAGGTTAAGCGGCTGAATAATAACTCGAGTGCCTTTTTTAAGTTCGACAGGCCCCTTACCATTATCAACGGTAATACTTTGGCTCAAAGACCCACGTACTCCAGGAAAAACACGCTCTACCCGTTTATCAGTAGCAGAGATATGCAAACCACCTTTTTTTACTCTGGTACGGGGCATGACTCAAAACTCCAACAGTAAAATAAAAAAACGTATTCTTAATGATAACACAAATGACTATTTTTTATTCATTTAACGACTATTTATTGTGTTCAGAGCGAAATAAAGTATTATCAATATCCAAGAATTATTGTGAAACAGCATGAAAGAAACAGCATGACGATATTATTTGCTCTGGTGATTAGTTTTATCGCTTTATTATGGTCTGCCAATCATTTGGTTAGCGGCGCCTCAGGTATTGCCCACTATTACCGGTTACCGCCCTTATTAATTGGTTTGACTTTAGTAGCATTAGGCACTTCTGCCCCTGAAATTATGGTTGCTATTAGGGCATCTATGGAAGGTTTCCCTGAAATAGCTATTGGCAATGCCATCGGTACAAACATTGCCAATATTGGTTTAGTACTTGGTATAACAGCTCTTTTAAAACCGCTTAGGGTACAGCCTACTTTATTACGTCGAGAATACCCTCTCCTTTTTTTAGTGATGCTTTTTGCCTATTCACTCATTATCGACGGCTATCTTGGCGTTTTGGATGGTTGCCTGTTTTTATTAGCCTGCATCGCTTTAATCACTTATTTTATATATATAACGCGACAAGAACGCCCCCAAAAACAATTAACAATCGCCTTTCAACAAGCAGCCCTTCGTAAACATTCGCTAAAAACCCATACCATCCATTTGGTTTTGGGCCTGATTGTTTTACCTCTTAGCGCCAAATATTTAATACACAATTGTGTTGAACTTGGGCACTGGTTGGGAATTAGCGAACTGATTATTGGCCTGACCATTGTTGCAATAGGAAGCAGTTTACCCGAACTGGTTACCTCAATTATCGCAGCAGTTAAAGGGGCTGACGATATTGCCATTGGTAATATCCTTGGCGCCAATATGTTCAATTTAATTGCCGTTATGATTTTTCCTGGCATTATCCATCCTGCAGCAATCAGTCATGCTATCTTGTGGCGTGATATTCCGGTTATGTTTATAACAACTTTAGCTCTTCTATGGCTTAATTACCGCCATAAGAAAAAAATTACTCGTTGGCAAGGCGGCCTATTAATATTGATTTACTGTTGCTATATGCTCTCACTACTTATTACTGCCATAGGCTAGGTCTGTTGACATTTCGCTAGCGTTTCGGCCTAGATAGTAGAAATTCAACAGCCCCTAAGTATGTTTGCCCTGTTTATAGATGATCAGTTTTGCTTGGCGTCTTAATATTTCAGCCGCAACTTTGGCTTCAGGCTGGCCTGCATCAGCAGCCCGATTGATCCAATACCAAGCTACTTTGCGGTCTTCAATAACCCCTTGGCCATAATAGTACATATAGCCTACAGCGTATTGCGCATCTGGCTGTCCCTTTTTCGCCTCAGGTACTAGGCGAACAAAAGCCCGTCGGTAATCCTGTGCTTGAAAACTGCGGATCCCTTCAGTTAAATTTACATTACTTACACAAGCCGTCGCAGTGAGTATCAAAATAAACAGCAAAATTGTTCGCAATGCAAAACGCATAAGCTTATTCCTCAATTAACGGCTTTGCAGGAGCTTCGAAGATTAATTCATTTTTAGGTAAACTTAAACTCTCAAGAACCCCCTTATGCAAAACCACTACTCCTTTTTCTGTAATTCGTTTGATTATTGCGCCCCCGGGCAAGACATCACCAACCACATAGGTTTTTTGCCCTCCTCCTCCGGCGCGAATAATAACTTGCGATTCCTCTTCTTTAGTCGCAAACATGACTCCTACAACTTCGGCATCCAGCATGGATTGTTTAATATCAGCATCAGCTAAATTGGTTGGGACATAGTCTCCAAATAAAGAAGTCTTAAATAAGGGCGAATCCTTACGCAAGTCGGCCTGTGTCGGTACAAAATTGGTTTTTGGCATTACCATTTGTTTTTTTTCATTAAATTGAAAAGCGATAACGAGCTCCCATATAAATAAAAAAAAAGTCAGCGCAAAAATACAGATCGCCACCATTTTTTGCGGCTCATTGGTAACGAATAAAGGAAACTTAATCTGTTTTGTTTGCATAATTCAAAATTAGCATGGTTTTTGCCTATCACTATATGCACTAAAACAAGCAAAGACAAGAAAGGGAGTAACTATGCACTCTTCTAATCAAGAGCAACCTCATATCCAGTTAGCCACTATGTCACGTTGGTATGTTGTTTCACGGGCCATCCATGCAGTGGCAAAACTTGGCATTGCTAATCACATGTCCTTAAAACCAATCTCTATTAATGAACTAGCAGAGTGCACAGGAACAGTCCCTGAATTATTAAATCGACTATTAAGATTTCTTAGCGCTTACGGTCTTTTTAATTGCGATGGCAACAGTTATTCGCTCACAAGCTTATCAATGCCTTTACGTGACGATGATCCTCATTCTGTCCGTGATGTTTTGTGTATGGTGGATGACAGTTGGTGGCAATCTTTTGCTCATCTTGATACCAGTTTAAAAACAGGAAACGCAGCCTTCTCCCATCAACATAGCGACAGTTTTTTTAGTTTCCTTAGTAAACACCCGGAGAAACAAGCCAATTTTGATCGAGGCATGGCAAGACTATCTACTTTTGATGATGAAGCAATTGCTACAGCCTATGACTTTTCGAAGTTTTCTCACCTGGTTGATATGGGAGGCGGTCGTGGAGGATTAACTCAGGCATTAGCCCGTCATTATCCCAAACTACAATTAACTCTTTTAGACACAGCCGCCGTCATTGAGCAATTAAGAAGTGCTGATTTTCCACCACAGATCAAATTAACTGCAGGTGATTTTCTGGCCCAAATACCACCGGCAGATGCTTATATTTTTAAAGGTGTCCTCCATGATTTCAACGATAATTTCATGCATCAGATTTTGGCAAATTGCCATCAACAAATGACAAAGAGTACTGCTCTTTTCATTGCGGAACAGGTTATGCCTGACAGCCCTGGTCCTCATCCCAATAAAACAATGGATATTGTGATGATGGTTCTGTTAGGGGGCAGGCAACGCACACTTAGCGAATGGCAGCAATCTATAGAACCTTCTGGTTTTGTCTTTCAAGGTAGTTATAAAACAGATACCCTCTTTACTCTGATGGCTTTTAAACCAAATTAAGACAGGACTTACACTGTGAGTATAAATACGTTAGCTAATTCATATCAAAGATGATGTAAAGATGAGGTTAAAATGTGGCGTGGATCATAGTCTTTTTTCAACTGTAGCCAATCACCATAGGCAGGGCCAAAATGAGTTTGCCAATAATTTTTGGCTAGTTTTTGCCCCAGATAACCTGAAAGATAACGCTTTCCACCTTGTTGCAAAAAGTGTTCATCCAGAATAGTCATAGCCTGCAAACAGCTAGGGAGCAAAACAGGGTTCACACCCGGGTTTAAAATCATTAGGGCACAAATGTCTGTAGCATTAGGCAGCATTAAAAAACCAATACGTTTCTTATTAGCAAGTGGCACAATTTGCAGAACTGTTGCGTAGTGAATAGGTAATTGCGCAAGTAATTCCTCGAGATCCTTGGATAATACAGAAGTTGGAATGAAACATTCATACCAGGGATGAAGTAAATCCCATTGTCCAGTTAATTTCATTGCTTCAAAACGAGAGTTGTGGCGATGAAGATAAGAATGGATCGATTCATCCTGAATGTGAATCGTTTTCCAGGGCTTTAAATGACTGCTAACAGCATTTAATTGGGGTGGTTTATTGTCATATTCCAGTGATACATGTAAAGCAAAAAGCCATTGGGCAAAGGGTGTACGTTTGCCTTCTGCTGTTAATTTAGCACCCTGTAATGAGGGGGAGCAAAAAGCTTCAACGTAATCAGCGCCAGATTTAATATCAGCAAGATCATGAAGCCATTGATTTTTATCAAGATACACTAAAAAAAATGTTCTAACCTGTTTAAGACAAGGACGCAATTTGATACAAGCCCTGGTTATGACGGCAAAACGTCCTTGCCCGGAAAGACAGGCATGAAACAATTCAGATTGCTCATCAACCTGCGAGGTCTTACCATCAGCTGTAGTTACCTCTAAGGCTTTAACATGAGAACTGACACTACCGAACTTAAAAGAAGAAGACCCTACTCCTCCTGCCGAAAGTACCCCGCCTATCGACAAATTACAATTATAAGGTAGCACATAAGGAATCTGTGCTTTTTTTAGAGATACCTCTACTAATGAAGACCAAGTCGCATTTGCTTCAACCCAGATACTAGCCTGCTCATGAGTTTGAACATGATTTAATTGCTCTAAATGCATAATTAAACCACCTTGCTGTGCTAAAGCCTGCCCTCCCTGACTCAAACCATTTCCGCGAACAGTCACATTTAGATTATGTTGATTAGCATAGGCTAATACAGACTCCAGTTTTTTTATTGAGGATGGAATACAAACTGCTGATGGGATAACTTTATTTAATTTACCGAAATCCTGGGCGTAAGAAACAAGCGCATGCTCATCACTGAGCATCGCTTGTCCACTCTCTTTCTCACACTGCTTTATCTGAGACATACTCCAAGGCATTGGCTGCATTTTGCTGATCCCTCTGTTTAGCCAATTCTAGTCGTTGGTTACATGCAAGAATTAATCCATCAAACATCTTGTTAAAGGCATCGTAACATCTATCAACCATCTTCAAGGCCTCACGACGTACATTGACCGGAACAGGTATCTCAAACAATTTGCGCTCCATTTCCTCTTCAAATAAGGCATGAGCTAATTCGACTTCAAGATGTGAACTCGAAAAGTACTTCAGGTTTTTATCTTCTCCAGCTTTCTTTACTTGATTAGCTACTTTCTCGAAAAACACATGCCCGGAAGATTCAAGGGTAAGCAATAAAGCAATATTTAGTATTTCATCGTCTGTCTTATAGATTTCAGACATGATTGCATAGGCTGCATCACGAGTGAGTTGTGATTCTTTACTATAAAGCCAAGCCACATCATCTTTAGTGCAGGATTTATCGTTACACAAACCACCCATGTATTTTTTATCGTGTAAAAACCATTTTTCATGTCCTGCGTCTTCGAGACGATGGTGACGGGCAACCTTTTTCAAGTAAGGATCAGTAACCCGCTCTTCATTCAGACGTAAAATATCTTGGAAAGTCATTGCCCAAAAAGTTAATTCAGGGACAAAATAGCTGATTTCTTCTAAACTATTCAATTGAGTTAACACTTCAAAAAAAGGATGTCCCATGAATTCTTGTTGTTTGGAATCAATATAAGTTTGTATAGTTTTCATGGTAGTTGCCTCCGAGGCACGATTAAATTGGTTGGACAATTCATGTGTTGCACACCTCATGCCAAAAAATTAATCTTTTTAGTCAAATTAAATTCAAGTAAGCGTGTTTTTTTTATTTTTTGCAGGAGAAATTCTCGGAAAGCGACAAAAAAATGTCCCCGACTCTGACTTAAACGACAAAAAATTGACCCAATACGCATTAAATTTTAATGAATTTTCTCAACAAAGCTTAAATTCGCCAATTTTTTGTCATATTTTTCCATTAATTTCTCTACTTCAGACCAATCTATCTCTTCTATACACCTCGCTTTTAAACAAATTTCATCCAAAAGCTCATTTTGCAAAGCGCCATGTGCCTTCGCCTCTGCGTAGGGCGTATTAGTAAACATGACTAACACATGCTTTGAAACATAACGCTGTGGATACCGATGCATTAATTCCTGCTCTGTTTGTTTTTTTAAATTAAATTTTGCATCACGAATATCCGTTTGAATTTCATGGTAATTAGCCATTGACATCTCTGCTACAGCATCAGTATTAACCTTACGTGAATTAAAAAATGCAGGCATTACTTGCTGCCAATCATCATCGTATTGCTCCAAAAGCGCAGAAAGAATACGGCAATCTTCAAAAGCACTGTTCATCCCCTGACCAAAAAAAGGCACTATTCCATGTGCAGCATCACCAATCAATAAGCAATGATCTTTAAAATACCAAGGCGCACATTTAATTGTGCTTAAATTACCCGTTGGATTGTGAGTAAATTCATTAATCAAATCCGGCATTACCTCATAGGCATCAGGGAAAGCTTCTCTAAAAAAAGAATTGATAGCTCTCTCATTATTGAGCTGAGCAAAACTATTCTTGCCTTTATTAGCCAAAAATAAGGTGCCGGTAATTGAATCATCACGATTAGGATTCCCCAGGAGCATAAATGAATCTCGAGGCCAGAGATGTAAATGCTCTGGCATAAAATGACGAGAATGCTCTTTACTAATAGACAATTCTTTATAGCCGTGAGGTAGAAATTCCCTTGATGCAACAATAAGTTGCTCTTGCTCAAGGACTTCGCGCACTTGAGAAGCAGCTCCATCAGCACCAATCAAGATATCATAAGGTTTGGATAAAAGACTTTTATCGGGAAGCTCGAAATACGCTATCTTGTTATAGAGATCAAGATTTACCAATTTCATATCAAAATGCAAATGGATCCCTGAAGTTTGCTCAGCTCTGTTAAGTAATAATTCATTGAGGCCGCTACGCTGAATAGCATTAATATATTCTGTGTTATCACGGCCAAAAGGCTGGTATTTTATTGCGCCATTTTGCTCGTGAATGGCTCTAGCACGCATCGGTACCATGAGCTTTTCAACTTCAGACATTAAATTCACACCCGCTAAACCAGTAATGCCACGACAAGATAAAGCCAGATTTATTGAACGCCCTCTTTCGATTTTTGAGACACGTAAATCGGCTCTCGATTCAAACAAATCAATTTCATAACCGCGTCTGGCAAGGTACAGCGAAAGTAAGGCTCCTGCTAATCCAGAACCAATTATGGTTATGCTTCTCATCATGTCTCTCCGTTGCCTGAGTTTAGACTAATGAAAGCCAGGTTTGTTCACCAGCCTTCATCCATCCAAGATTCATCATCCTTGATAAGTCCATCATTATCATAGGCAAGTGACGTTGGTTTTTTAAAATGATCCCCATATAAATTACTCTGCTTAGGCTACAACCGCATACATCCCCCTGTAGTTAAACTACCGACCAGTACAGGTACTAATGCCCCTTCTATATAAAATACCCAGCAAAAATCGTACCTGTCCGTTTATTTTTAGATTTTCAACGAATAAAACTAGTGGTGAATTTTTTGCAGGGACCCCTGAAGAAATAAAGACTTTTCAACTGAAATATAGCCTGAAAACGGGTAACTTAACGCTGTAATTGCAGTTAAATAAAAAGTGATAACCAAAGTCAATAAAATATGCATATATAATTGCATGCTATGCCTTCGCAAACTCAAGGCGTTTAACAAAATTAATACAAAAGCAACAAAAAAAATAAATACATACCAGGCAGTAGGAATAGCACTTTTTAACAGACTTAAACGATGATTACGCAATTCCATTATTGCATTTAATGCTGAAAGTATTTCACTGTAAAAAGTCTGGGTAACTGTTGTTTCAGGAGAATAACTTTGAATCAGGGTATACAAATTAGATAGCAATTGCGGGATATCAGCATCTTGTTCGCCATCTGCCATTGCAGGCCACTCTTCTTCTGTCACTTCTCTTGCATATTGCTCAATCGCTTCTTGCAATCCATTAGCTACCGAGGTGGGAAACACTCGACTTCCTTCCCACATGATTGTTAATTTACTTCCCTCATCAACAACAACCTGTTCTGCAGTTTGGTAATTCTCCCATATCAAAAATAAGAGAAACCCTAGCAAAATACTGTACACACCATTGACTAAACCTAAGGACATACTAACTGCTTCATCAAAACGATCATCCTTTAATCGTTTTGAAGGTACTATTTTCGTAGCAATCGCATAGACTACAATAGCAAAGCCAACATAAATAATTGATATAAAAATATAAAATAAAGTTGGATGTAAGGTATTAACAATAGTGCGAAACATTTGCTTCCCTTGTTCATTAATCTTTAGCACCAAACTCGCATAACTTCTGTTAAAAACCCGGAAAATTTTCTAAATAATCTTTCAATGCCGCGGCTGTATTGGGTGGTTTAAAATAATACCCTTGGGCGTAATCACAACCATGTGCCACCATGAAATCCTTTTGTAATTCAGTTTCTACTCCTTCTGCTAATACCTCTAAATTCAAACTGTGACCAAGATTAATAATTGCTCGGGCAATTGCAGCATCATTTTCCTGATTGGATAGTTCACTGATAAAAGACCGATCTATTTTCAATTTATTGACGGGAAATTGTTTTAAATAGGACAAACTAGAATAACCTGTACCAAAATCATCAATCACTAAACTGGTACCCATATCTTTTAACTGATACATCGTCTCAACAGCATGTTCAATGTCATCAACCAATAAGCTTTCCGTTAACTCTAGTTCCAGGAATTTTGCTTCCAATCCTGTTTTCGCTAAAACATCAGCAACTATTTCGGGAAGTCTGCTCTGCCGAAATTGACGACCGGAAATATTGACCGCAATCCTTAAATCCTTAAATCCTTAAATCCTTCTTTATGCCAGCAGATTGCTTGAGTACAGGCTTGTTCCAATACCCATCGACCGATATCAACAATCAGACCGTTTTCTTCGGCCATACCAATAAACTCAATAGGCGAAACCTGTCCTAAAAGATGGCTATTCCAGCGCAGTAATGCTTCAAACCCAACTATGGATCGTTTTCTGAGATCAATTAGGGGCTGGTAAACGAGATAAAACTCCTTTTTTTTCATTGCATCCCGCAATGCATTTTCCAATTGCATGTGATTAATCACACGCCTATTCATTTCCGGCTCAAAGACCCGGTAATTATTTCGTCCGCTGTCTTTGGCATGGTACATGGATAAATCGGCATTTTTCATCAATGATTCATAGTCAAGACCATCTTTTGGATAATAACTAATCCCAATGCTGCCAGTAATTTTTAAGCTGTGTTGATCAACTTGGAATGGCTTTTCAATAAGATGCAGAATTTCTGATGCCATTTGCTGGGCTTGTTGTTCGCTGCTTAATTCTGGCAAAAGAATAACAAATTCATCGCCCCCTAATCGAGCAACCGTATCAAAATCATTCGTAGCAATCAGCAAACGATTGGAAACAGCCTGCAGTAATTTATCGCCTATACTATGCCCTAACGTATCGTTAGTCATTTTAAAGCGGTCTAAATCGAGGAACAGGAAAGCTAAAAGAGATTTCTTCTTCTTGGCCTGTAAGATAGCTTGCTCTACCCTATCCATCAACAACACACGGTTAGGCAATTCGGTCAAGGGATCATGCGTTGCCTGCCTGACCAATTGCTTTTCCATATCACGGCGCTGGGTGATATCATTAATAATACAGACGTAATGCCTGATTTTTCCGAAAGAATCACTGACTGGTGCAACACTTAATTCACACCAGAACATTTCACCATTGCGGCGATAACTTTCTAACTCAACGGTTTCCTCTCTTTGTTCTCTAATTGCCAGGTTAATACGCTTTTGATTAACCTGATCCGCCTTCGTTCCTTGTAAATGAGCTAAATTTTGGCCGATTGTTTGTTTTACATTATATCCAGTGATGCGTTCAAAGGCTTTATTGACATAAATAATAGGTTGATTAGGCTTGATGATATCGATAATTGCTACACCATGGCTGCTTGCCTCAATTGCGCGCTCGCGAATACGTAATTCATCTTCTGACATCATCCGCTGAGTAACATCACGAAAACTATATACTCTGCCCACAATTTCTGACCCTACACGCTGTGGCTGCGTATAACGCTCAAAAATACGACCATCCTTAAAATGTAATAGAGGTAATTCCCCTTGCCAATCGGGATTTTCATAGAGATATTGGACATCGGCTATCACCGATGCGGGATTACTTAATTGTTCCAAAATGTATTCAAAACCAATACTTTCAGTACCAGACTCAAGCATATGGGAAGGAATACGCCACATTTCAACAAATTTTTGATTCCAATCCACAACCTGGCCTTTCCCATTAACCATCATGATGCCATCGGCAGTAGATTCCAAGGTTGCCCGTAACAAAGACAGGGATTTTTCCATCTCAATGTTTTTCTCAAGTATTTCGCTTGTTTCGATTTTAATATTATTAGAAAGAGGGGCATTAATTGAGCGCTGAAATTCTGGCTGCGTGTGGTACCATTTTTCCAGTAGAGAGGATAACTCCGGCGTCAGCGAAGGAATACCTAACTCTTCACATACATTCGTTAAAGATGGCTCCTTGCCGCGTCGTTTTACTGTTTCGGCTGCAGAAGCAACTTTTTCATAATCTATTTCTTGCCTAGGCATGAATCCCTCACTAAAATAGTCCTCATTCGCGTGGGTGATTAAGCATAAAATCCTTAGCTAACTTCATGATTCAACACAGTTCATTATGAATATTATATACTGCTCCTGTGCTTTTTGCCCGTAGGCTTAACTCAAAGAAGGAATTTTTAATGGCCTCCACTCACTTTGACACCCGTGCAATTCATGCAGGACAAGAACCAGATCCAAGTACTGGCGCTGTGATGACACCGATTTACGCCACATCCACTTACCGGCAAAGCGCTCCCGGTATTCATCAGGGGTATGAATACTCGCGGACTCACAATCCCACGCGAGCGGCATATGAAGGTTGTATAGCCAGTCTTGAATCAGGGCAACGTGGTTTTGCTTTTGCCTCAGGCATGGCAGCAATTAATACCGTTATCGATTTACTGGATGCAGGTGCTCATGTTATTGCAACAGATGATCTCTATGGCGGAACTTTCAGGCTCTTTGATAAGGTAAAAACACACACTTCTGGTTTATCTTTTTCCTTTGTCGATATGTCGGATATCAAAAACATTGAGACAGCCATTCGCCCAGAAACCCGGATGATCTGGCTTGAGACTCCCTCAAACCCCATGCTAAAGCTGGCTAATATACGCGAGATTGCAAAATTGGGTAAACGACGCAACCTCATTACTGTTGCCGACAATACCTTTGCCACTCCTTGGATACAACGTCCACTTGAACTTGGTTTTGACATCGTCTTACATTCCGCCACCAAATATTTGAATGGCCACTCCGATGTAATCAGCGGTGTTGTAGTAGTAGGAAATACACCCGAACTCGCTGATAAAATAGCTTTTTTACAAAATTCTTGTGGTGCAGTAGCCGGCCCCTTCGACAGTTTTTTAGTATTACGCAGCCTCAAAACTCTCTCTTTACGTATGCAAAGACATTGTGAAAATGCACTTGCACTGGCTAATTGGCTGGAAAAAAATCCTAAAGTCTCCAAGGTTATTTATCCAGGTTTGGTAAGTCACCCACAGCATTTTTTAGCCAGAGAACAGATGCATGATTTTGGCGGTATGATTTCAATGGTTATTAATGGTGATTTGGATACTGCCAAACGCTTTTTATCGCGTTGTGAATTATTTACCCTGGCGGAAAGTCTGGGGGGAGTAGAAAGCTTGATTGAACATCCTGCCATAATGACTCATGCTTCCGTGCCAGCAGAAAAGCGTAGGGCATTAGGAATAGAAGATGGGTTTATTAGACTTTCGGTTGGTATTGAACATATAGACGATTTGATCGCTGACTTAAACCACGCTCTGAGTTGATGTGTAATGGAGTATATAATGAATTTTATAAAAAAATCAGTCAATCAACTACATGCTATTTTCACAATCATTCTGTTAGCTTTTTCTACCATTATCTGGTTTATACCTATTCTTTTTCTGGGATTATTAAAGCTACTGCCTAATCTGCGGTGGAAAACTTTCTGCACCAAGATTGTTGATCGAATCGCCATGCTCTGGAGCTCTACTAACAACGCTTATATTAACTACACTCAAAAAGTAAAATGGGAAGTAACCGGTTTAGACAATCTAAATTGTAAAAACTGGTATCTTGTGATCGCCAACCATCAAAGCTGGCTTGATATTGTTGTCCTGCAGCGTCTTTTTAATCGAAAAATACCCGTTTTAAAATTTTTTATTAAAGATCAACTTAAATGGATACCGCTGTTGGGCTTCTCGTGGTGGGCAATGGGTTGCCCTTTTATGAAACGTTATTCAAAAGATTATCTGGCCAAAAAACCTCACAAAAAGGGTAAAGATATCCAGGCAACCCGCAAAGCCATCAAATTATTCAGGCATACACCAGCAACTATAATGAGTTTTGTAGAAGGTACACGCTTCACCCCCCAGAAAAACAGGCAACAAAAATCACCTTATCAGCATCTCTTGAAACCCAAAGCTGGTGGCATTGGTTTTGTGATTAGTACTATGGGCCAACAATTTAATAGTATCCTGGATGTAACTATTATTTATTCCTCCAAGAATCATTCCCTATGGGATTTTCTGTGTCGCAGAGTCAATGCAATCAAAGTACATATTCGCCAATTGCCAATTCCCAAACAATTTGCTAACCCCAATTTAGTTGATGACGACAAGACACAAACTGAATTCAGAAATTGGTTGAATGCTAGCTGGCTTGAGAAAGATAAGCTCATCGCCAGTTTAAAATTCAAATAACGAAGAAAAAGCACATTAGAGACATGGCATAACACAACGATATGCCATGTCTTATTTACCTTTTCGTCAAGTTGTTAAACAGAAAGTGGTTGTTTTAAGATGAGTGATAAAAACTCAAATACCACGTCACAAAACGAGAAACTCCCTCACGAAAATCAATTTTGGGTAAATAACCAAGCTCATTTTGTAAACGGCAAGTATCAGCGTGAGTTGATAAAACATCACCATCCTGCATCGGTAAAAATTCTTTAATGGCTTTCTTACCCGTTGCCTGCTCAATGGCTTGAATATAATCCAATAAATTGACTGGTTTGCCGCAACCTATATTATATATTTTGTAGGGCGCATCACTACTAGCTGCATCAGGCTGTGCTGCTAGCCAATTGGGATTGGCTGCCGCAGGTTTATCAATTGCCAATGATACGCCAGCAATAATATCATCAATATAGGTAAAATCTCGTTGCATCTGACCGTGGTTATAAACTTTTATTGCCTTGCCAGCCAAAATATCTCGGGTGAAAGAAAAGAAAGCCATATCAGGTCTGCCCCAAGGACCATAAACTGTAAAAAAGCGCAAACCCGTTGTTGGCAAATGGTAGAGGTGCGAATAAGAATGGGCTATAAGTTCATTCGCTTTTTTAGTTGCAGCATAAATCGTTAATGGATGATTGACCGCATCACTTTCGCTGAAAGGCTGAGTAGTATTTGCACCATATACAGAACTTGTTGACGCATAAACCAAATGCTCGACCTGGTGATGCCGACAAGCTTCCACAATGTTAGTAAAACCGATTACATTTGACTGCACATAAGCCTGAGGATTGGTTAACGAATAACGCACTCCAGCTTGTGCGGCTAGATTCACAACCCGCTGTGGCTTATGGCTGATAAAAATCTCATTTACTTTTTGCGCGTCACTAATATCAGCATGGTAAAATTGAAAATTAGCATAAGCTTGCAATTGCTCCAGTCGAGCATGTTTGAGACGCACATCGTAATAATCGTTAAGATTATCGATAGCAATAACAGAATTACCTTGTTCCAAACGAAGTTTAGCCAAATGAAAACCGATAAAACCAGCCGCACCTGTGATTAATAACCGCATTCTTACTTCCTTTATAAAAAATACGTCGGAAGTATAATCGCTCTGTTACTATCTGCAAATCTGATTATCTCTCAGTCAACAGCCCCCTCCCCCTATAGCACATCATCTTACTATTCAAACTTCTTCCACAAGCGAAAGGTTTTGAGTATCTAATAACGATTAGAAAATTGTTTTCACACAACCCCTCACAACTTTAATTTGATTGGGTATACTAACGATCATTTCATTATCAGAGTATTTTGATGAACTCATTACAAAGCATTATCGAGCAGGGATTCGAGGAACGGCATGAATTATCTCCCGCAACCACATCAAGAGAATTAATGGCTGCGGTGGATAAGGTCATTTCTGAGCTTGATAAAGGAAATTATCGGGTTGCCGAAAAAATTGATGGTGAGTGGATTGTTCACCAATGGCTTAAAAAAGCCGTTTTATTATCCTTTAAACTGTACCCCAATCAAATCATTGATGGGGGTTTTTGTCAGTTTTATGATAAAGTCCCCCTTAAATTTGCAGATTATAGCACGGCAGAATTCAGCCAAACCGGTGTACGCGTGGTACCTCACGCCATGATAAGACGTGGTGCTTTTATTGGTAAAAATACGGTGCTGATGCCTTCTTATGTCAATATAGGAGCTTATATCGATGAAGGCGTTATGATTGATACCTGGGCAACAGTAGGTTCATGTGCCCAAATCGGTAAAAACGTACATCTTTCAGGCGGTGCAGGAATAGGTGGTGTTTTAGAGCCCTTGCAGGCTAATCCTACTATTATTGAAGATAATTGTTTTATTGGTGCTCGCTCAGAGGTGGTAGAAGGGGTTATTGTTGAGCGAGATTCAGTTTTATCGATGGGTGTTTTCTTAGGTCAAAGCACCAAAATATACAACCGCCTGACTGGCACCGTAAGTTATGGTCGTATACCAGCAGGTTCCGTTGTTGTTTCTGGCAGCATGCCTAGTGACGATGGGTCTCATAGTCTCTACTGTGCCGTCATTGTCAAACAGGTTGATGAAAAAACCCGAGCTAAAGTGAGCATCAATGAGTTATTAAGAGATATAAAATAATGAATGAGATTCAGGCTCTGCTTGCCAAACTTGTCAGTTTTGCATCAGTAACACCCTTTGATGCTGGTTGCCAAGACTACATGATTGATTTTTTCAAACAACATGGATTTGAATGCCAGCGTTTTGATAGCCCTCCTGTCGCTAATTTTTTTGCCCGTCTGGGCTCCCAGGCCCCATTACTTATATTTGCCGGTCATACTGATGTAGTACCCGTGGGCGAACAAAGCAAATGGGAAACAGATCCCTTTACCCTGCAAGAAAAAAATGGCCTGCTTTATGGCCGTGGCAGTGCCGACATGAAGGGTAGTCTTGCAACAATGATGGTCATGGCCTCAGAATTTGTGCAAAAAAATCCTCATTTCAACGGTAGCCTTGGATTTTTAATTACTAGTGGTGAAGAAGGAGATGATTTTGCTCATGGCACTCCCTATGTTATGGCTGAATTGAAAAAACTGGGTATTCATCCTGATTTCTGCGTCATTGGTGAACCCTCAAGTAGTGAGCTGGTTGGCGACGTTATCAAAATTGGTCGCCGTGGTTCCCTTACCGGCAAATTAGTTCTGCAGGGAAAACAGGGACATGTTGCTTACCCTCATTTGGCAGTAAACCCTATCCATAGCTTAAGTCCCGCCCTAGCCGAATTAACTACTATCCAATGGGATGAGGGTAATCAACATTTTCCCCCCACTTCCTTACAAATTACTTCTATTCACGCTGGTGGACAAGCGAACAATATTATTCCAGGTGAATTGGCAATGCACTTTAATTTTCGCTTTTCAACAGAGCAAACTGCCGCCACTTTGAAAGCAGCGGTCAATGCCTGCTTTAAACGGCATGAACTTAACCCAATCATTGAGTGGCAATTAAATGGCGAACCTTTTTTAACGTCACAAGGTAAATTGCTGGAAAGTAGTCTAAAAGCTATAAAAACGATTACTGACAGACAGCCTGAATTGTCAACGAGTGGAGGTACCTCAGACGGCCGCTTTATTGCGCCTTATGGGGTGGAGGTCATTGAGTTAGGCCCTGTCAATGCCACGATTCACCAAGTTAATGAATGTGTTTCTCTCGTAGAGCTAGAAACACTTAAGAAAATTTATTATTCAATCTGTGAGCAGATTTTAATTGTTAACTAGTAACGCTTAGCCCTAATGGCACTTACTTAAGGAAAATGCTGTCATGGCGAACGCAGTGTAACCCAGACTGGAATTTTGTTCAGGACCGAACTGGGTTGCTTCACATTGCTCGTAGTGACGAAGCAAAGTACGTTTAAAATGGACTCCATTTCCTTACGTAAGGACCATTAAGCTTTGCCCCCTGAGGTGTCACCTCTATTTTAAATAAGGATTTATAAAAGGAATTATTATGACGTTTCATAAGTTACTGACCCTTATTACAGTACTACTATTCCCAATGCTTTCTCTTGCAGAAAAGCAGGGATTTATTATTAAAGCCATTGAAAAAACACCAAAATTCATTATCAATAAGCAAATAATTCAAACAAAATATATGGTTTTAAATAATACCTCCTCCCCTCTCATCCATAATCGCTTAATCCCTTTCTCTTCAGGGATACAACAGATTACTACTGGAAAAGGAACTTGCCAAAGCACATTTGACTTAGAACCTGGTGCCAGTTGTACGCTCATTCTTGAAATAAACGCAGCAACTATGAAAAATAATACCATTCAAGGGGGGCCCCAAGTTTGTCAAACATCTGCTCAGTCAACTCATTGCTCTGTCATCTCTTCCCAAGATGAGATTTCTATTAGAAGAAATGAGGATATTGATGCCATCTTAAATAAACCTCTCTACAAAAACTCCACTTGGGGACTACAGGTTATTGAGCAAGAAACCGGTGATTTATTAATCAATTTAAGACCACATGATAATTTTTATATAGGTTCCATTCGGAAACTTTTTTCAATTGGAGAATTACTCAACCAATTAGGTGCAGATTATAAATTTCATACCCCTGTTAACTATCAAGGAACCCTAGACAGCAAAGGAGTATTAACTGGAAATCTGATTCTTGTCGCATCAGGTGATTTAACAATGGGTGGACGCACTCTGCCTGATGGTACGATTGCTCTTTCAGATTTTGATCATAACGAAGCGAACTCTCTTGGCAATGCCATTCTTACCAAGCCTGATCCACTCGCAGGTTATAAAAAATTGGCGAAACAGGTTTATGATTTTGGAATACGGCGAATTAATGGGAATGTTATTATTGATGATAGACTTTTCACCCCTTTCAATTTCCGCGATGAATTTAATGTTAGTGCGATTTTTGTCAATGATGACGTTGTTGATGTCACAATAAATCCCAGCTCCGTTGGTAATTTTGCTTCCGTTAACTGGAGACCTGTATCAGAAGCGTTTACTATTCAGTCCCATCTTAAAACGACAGCGGCTGGCACCCAGGAAACTTACAAACTCAGTCCGGAATTACCTGGATGTATAGGCAAAAACCCTTGTCAAGGCCAGATTAGCGGCAATATCCCGATTAATTTTTTACCTCCTTTAACCGAAAAATTACCTCTTGTGCAAACATTTAGGATAGTTGAACCAGGCAATTATGCCCGCACTGTTTTTATTGAAGCCCTGAAACAAGCCGGTATTACTGTTAATGCACCTGTAGTAGCTATCAATCCGAGCCCAGCAAGTGGTACTTCCATGCCAATCACTTCGTTGATCTCATTACCCTATTCTGAATACGCCAAATTCATTCTTAAAGTAAGTTATAATATCGGTGCAGATACAAGTTTAGTTCTCTTTGGACTGACTCAAAGTGTAAAGAATATGGCTGATGCGTTATTCGTTGAAAAAAATCTCTTAACGTCCCAATACCATCTTCCTGCTAACGAATTCTATTTTATTGATGGTAGTGGGGGTGGACCTACAACTGCGACCAACTTTGTGGTCACAAAATGGTTACAAATAATGAGTACACTTCCTGTTTTTCAAGCCTATTTTGACGCACTACCTATTCTTGGCATTGATGGATCGCTAGCAACTGTCACTGCATTTCAAAAAAACCCATCTCTAAAAGGAGCAACAGGGAAAGTGCGCGCAAAAACTGGAACCTATGCTGAAGGCACTTCTCAGGGATTAATCCTAAAAGGCCAAGGGTTTGCGGGCTATATAACAACTAAAAGTGGAAAGAAACTTATTTATCAACTCGTGGTAAATAATGTCCCCCTACAGACTATTGATGAGATATTAAACGTCTTTGAGGATGAAGGTACCCTATCAGCCATACTCTGGCGTGACCTCTAGGGGCTGCTTCCTTTTACCATCTTGAGCGAAAGCGTTAATTCCCAGCGCTTCGCGGCTCATTTGCTCTCATGTGAACCATGCTGCGATGTTCCAATGCAGTACAGTTTTCAAAGAAGCCTCTTACCAAATATAAGGGATATGGCGCTAAGTTATTTCTTCATATAAGCGCTATATCCTTCCAACTCTTTTCGTAGTGTTTGCTCCTCCAGATAAGCCCTGTAAGCAAGCAAGACAGATAATAAGAACGAAAAAATTAACCAATACCATGAACCAGGCAATAAAGGCCTGCCAAAAAAGTAAAAACCTGCTCCAGTATACGTGGTATGACGTCGAGGTCGAGGCAAAAATTTGATTTGAGCATGTTTAGACTAACTAATCATCAAATTTTTTATAAGCCCTGACTAAAAATCAGTCCTGTTAGATAAATAATTTTGCTCGATCGGAAGAGACCTTGGTGGCCATACCACCAAGGAGAATAGATACAGATTTAATTTATTGCGGAATCAGACTGAGCCCACAACATTAATTTGATCTGCGCCGGGTACAATGATTTCTTTATCTTGCTTAACCTTATCATCAACAACTTTGGCGACACAGGAATCAGACCAAACATTCAGTGCAGTCTCCAACATGTCGATTAAACTGTAGAAAGGTAAAATAATGCCCATTAAAGTAATCGGCACATTCATACTTGCCAGTAAGCTGGCACTAAGAAAAAAGCATCCCATTGGGACACCGGCATTACCAATAGCTGCTATCGTTGCAATAACTACCCATAAAGCCATCATGGCAAAAGAAACCTCTATCCCATGATTTTGCATCAGATAAATGACCGTAGTGAAGATAAACGCAGCACAGCCATTCATATTTAGACTCGTGCAAAGTGGTAATACAAAACGACTTACTTCAGGTTTAACATGCAAATTTTTCTCAGCAGTTTCCATTGTTACCGGTAAAGTACCAACGGACGATTTAGAAAAGAAAGCAACCGACAAGGCAGGTAACATCCCCTTAAAGGCGGCAAAAGGTTTAATGCCCTGTGATTTTAGCCACAAGGGTAGAATCACAAATCCTTGAACTAAATTGGCAAGGACGATTATCAACAGATATTCGCCAATTCCTTTAATCGCCATCCCGTCCCGCAATTGCACGACAGTCGTCGTAATAAATCCATAAAGACCTAAAGGAATAATGGTAATGACCCAATTGGTTATCACCATAAATAGCCCGTGCGCACCTCGGAAAAATTGCGTAATCGTTTGTCTGGCCTCAGGCTCAGGAATAAATCGAATTGCTACCCCAATCACAATCCCAATTAATAAAACACCCATCACCTGATGCTCTAAGAAAGGTGAAAAGATAGTCGAAGGAATCAAATTGGCAATATGTTGGAAATAACCAAGTTGACTTGTTGTTTGCGGCTCACTGACAGTCTGTTTAATAACACCAACCATGCTAGGATGAATGAGCAGATATAACATGCAACTCACTGCTGCCGCAATGAGCGTAGTACCTAAAGTGTAGCACATTGCACGTCGCCAAATAGTACGCATAACACCGTCAGCACGATAATTCGATAGCGTAACAATAATGGACAAGGCAATAATTGGTAAGCTGATGCATTTAAAAATTTTTATAAATACATCAGCAATAAACAAACCAAAGGTTTTTAGCAAAGAAATGTCGGAGTATCCACTGACAATACCAAGAAGGATCATGACAGTGTATAAAAAAGGTGTACTAAGCCATCTTTTTTTCTGGGAATGTTGGGCGCACATGAAAAAATACCTTATAAAATAATTAATTAAAGATTTACTAACTTAAAAAGAGGATTAGCAACAACAACAGCAAGGCAGGATTGAAGAGACGTAGAGAGTTGTAATAGTCGAATAAGCCAAGTTAGAGTCTTTCATAATCACCAGCAAATGTATTTTTTATGAACAATGAGAGCATATTTTAACACAAATTGCTACCAGGTCAAGCACATTGTACGGCAGAAGTCTTGTCCAAGGCCAACTGCAATCGTTTTAAACGAGAGATCCGTTGATAAGCTTGGTCTATACGACTTCGCTCTATAGCATTTGAAAGGACTAAATGCTCAATTCTATCGACAACTTCAGTTGCTGCAATTTCTCCCAACTGATTAGCAAAAATTACCATATCTGCTCCAGCATTAATAGTTAAACGCAAAGCATCATCCACAGAATAATGCTTACTAATTGCATGCATTTGCAAATCATCACTGATTATCACACCATCAAATCCCAATTCTTGACGAAGCAAACCAGTTAAAATAGCGTGCGACAAGGTGGCAGGCAAGCCACTGGCATCCAACTGACGATTAATCACATGAGCCGTCATCACCATAGCTGGTAATGAAGGATTATCTCTTAACAAGAGGTTATAAGGCTCGAGCTCACTATTTTGAAAAGTTGTCGTTACATCAACAAAACCATGATGAGTGTCGCCAACAGCACTTCCATGACCAGGAAAGTGTTTATAGCAACAGCTAATCCCCTGTTTAGAAAACACGTCTACAAATTGCCTGGCAATATGTGCAACGCGCTTGGGATCAGCAGAAAAACTACGACCCAATTTGCCGATAATGCCTTGATTTTCATTCAAATTAAGATCAACCACGGGAGCAAAATTTAGATTAAATCCCAGTATTTTCAAAGTTTCAGCCATTTTTCCGGCTTCAATTTGTAACAACTCATCGGATAATTGCGCCAATTCATGAGGACTCATTGTCGGCATACAATCTTTAATATTGCGCAGTCTATCGACAGCACCACCTTCATAATCTAAAGCAACGAAAAGAGGAAGCCCTTCTTTCCCAGCAGATAGGTTGGCGTAATGATTCAGTTGCTGAGTTAATCGTTTAATTTGGGCGATATCTACTAAATTTTTGCCAGGCTGTTGTTTAGCTAAATCAAAGTCAAATAACAATACCCCACCTAAACCATCGGTGCTTAACCATTCTTTAACGGGATTAAGGTCGTCAATTGCTGTACCTGAAAAACCCATAATAAGCATTTGCCCGATTTGATGTCTTAAAGTCACCAAGTTACGCCCCTAGTTATTTTTATCTCCATCGAATAGAGCATGATACACAAAGGGCAGTGCTTGTGCCAATAGGTCCTAACTGGCTGGCTGCGGTGGCACCGGAGGAATACTGCCAAAATCACATTTGCAATTCCCCGTTGCATCAGGAGGAAAGGGAACAGCAGCAAAAGCGGCAGGATAACAAACAGGAATATCCCAGGCGGTATCACCTGGTTTCGGCGTTGCAGGTAGAGACCAATAACGAATAGCCATATAAACTTTCCCTACCTCGCTTTGCCAAAATGCGGGTTGAAAGCTTGCCTGATAAATTAACTTCTGGCCCGGCTGACAGGTAAACGGTTGTCTCGTCCAAGACTGTCCTTTAGGAACTTCAACCGTCGTGATAGGCTGATTATTACTTGCATCCATGACGATTACCTTGACATCATAATTGGTCCAACAACTATCTTTAGCCAAGGTAAGGAAACAAGGAAAAGCCAAGCTTTGTGCGGAAACCCCTAATCCACAAAGAGCCATAAGCAAACGACTAATCATGTTTTTTCCCTTCTATAGCCAGAAATTCTTATCCTAAGTATAAACATTTATTTGTATTTTGCATGCTCAAATTGCAGCATGTAACCTCAAATATTAGCAGGTACGCTGGAATAGGGGTTAGGCTCTTGAGACTCTGTGGTTCGCTGGGTATCCAGTTCAGTAGGACCAATATTCATCATCTCGGCTCCCTCTATTTTGCTCTTTCCAGTACCTTCTGAAGCAATAAAAAACTTACTTTGGTATTTATTCCCCCTCACTTCTTTGGGTAGCTGTGGGTATAGTCCATCAACACTAGTTAATAATAACAGCATGCCTGGACCATCCAAGCTGGCTTCAGGTATGGTTATATCAGTATATTTTTGTAAGGGATTAATTTGTTCATCATTTTTGAGTTTGATATCCTTCTCAAAAAAATCTAATACAGGTGCAACTAAAGTTGCAATCGGTTTGATATCTCGCAAATAATTAGCCACACAGGTATCCCCATCAGCACTCAAAAATACTTTAACATCAAAAAGGGCGCGCAAAGACTCATCGGCAAATAGATAGTTTCCTCTCACAATCACTATCCCTGATTGAGAAGAAATTGCCGTTTTTAAAAGCGCATAATCAATGGGTCTATTTTTATCATATTTTTTACTACACTCTGCTGGCATTAGCTGCGTAGTCTCATTATCTTTTTCATCATGTGCTGTTAAGATTAGAAAATCAGACTCATCAATGATTGTCACTTCTACTTTTTTATCAATCTTGTCAGCAAATCGCTTTGAAAATGTATTGATTGATGAGCCTATCGGCCCAGTAATTGCAAAAACGCGCATATTTAACCCTCAATGATTATTTTTTCCGCATTCTACGCACAGTTGCTTGAAAAATATAGTCATCATAGACTTTCTTGATTTCCTTGGAAGATGAGTATATCCTTTCGCGCTTGGAGAGATGGCCGAGCGGTTGAAGGCGCACGCCTGGAAAGTGTGTATACGGCAACGTATCGAGGGTTCGAATCCCTCTCTCTCCGCCAAGTAAA
The DNA here is from genome assembly GCF_900452385.1 of Legionella donaldsonii. Lineage (NCBI taxonomy): Bacteria > Pseudomonadati > Pseudomonadota > Gammaproteobacteria > Legionellales > Legionellaceae > Legionella > Legionella donaldsonii. The sequence continues at coordinate 2,043,337 of NZ_UGOA01000001.1, forward strand.
GACTGCTCCCCTCTTCCTTTCCGCGAATCTTTTTTATGAACGATGAGTTAATTGATTTTTTTAAAAACGCCGAAGATTATTTTTTTAGAGCAATCAGCAAAAAATGCATCGAGTTTCCTAACCAGGCAGTCATTTATCTTACTGGTGTAGAAGCAGAAAGCCTTAATCTTCTTATCTGTAAAGAAAATATCAGCGACAGTAAAACAATTTTCACAAAATCTGCCCAGATTTTTTTTAAGCCAAGCCTTACCCTGGACAATTGCTGTTTGCGAGCAGTCTTTTAATGAGCGTTTGCAAAACAGTCTCGAAACAATTGGTTTTGGATATCGCGAAGAAGGGGTAGCCATGTTCGCTGAATTACAGCAAAGTCTCAAATTACCCCCAGCGCCAGATTTATTAATTAAAGAGACCGATAAAAATCTAACCGATTGGATGTTGCCCTTAGTAGAAGCATTTGAATCAGCCTATGATATTTGTACTCAATACAAAGAGGCCCATAAGAACGCCTTGCTTAATGGAGCCAAACTTGCTCACTTTTGTCTCTATGAAAATGACAAACCTGTATCAGCATTAACCCTCTCCAAAAATAAAAATCTTATACGGATTGATGACGTAGGTACTTTGCCCGCGCACCAACGAAAAGGCTATGCCAGCTATCTAATTAGTTACGCGTTGGAGCAAGCAAGACTTTCCGGCGCCAAATTTTGTTTTCTGGAAGCCTCTGAAGCAGGCTTATCGGTTTATGAAAAACTTGGTTTTCAACCCTTATTTAAAAGACAATATATGGGGGAAACAGAGAGTAAAATTCTATCTTGATTATATCATTTGAAGCGAATAGCTATTGTGGCCCTGTAATTCGCCATCCTGTTTAAAGGACCACAATAGCTGTAGATTCAGGTCCTTGGTGCATCAAGTACCGCATAAGTTTCTTCACGTTGCTCATGGGTTGGATTATTCAATCTGGTGTTTGCAACTTTAAAGAAAGTTCCTGCAGCAGAAAAAAATGAATTCGTTGTGACATAATCATTGCTTGCTGCACGCAAAGTATAGAGGAGCGAAGCTGTGAAGGAAGGCGCTTCTCCTATTGCATCATAAATAATTTTTCGTGTGTTATCATCACAGGTTTCCACGACTCTTTCAAAATCACTTGCGGCTTCTATACGCTCTGCTGTTGACTTGCTTGAATCATGCATTTCTCTATGCAAAGTAATCAGTCTGTCGTATATTTCAGTTCGCATTTACATCTCCCATTACAAATTAAAAATCTATTGCTCATTTTGCTTTAAAAAATTACAACTGGATGTTATCGATTGTTCTAAAAAAAATCAAATAAATAAATTCTTTAGGAGTGGCAGGACCAAACTTCTTCTTAAGCCTGGCGCGGCAGCAGGGAATAAAAAATTGTCGCCAATTGCCTAAAATAGGCTGTATCAAGACCATCTTCCAAATTCCATATCCAGGAAAGAATGGCTTGTACAAAACACCATTTGTATATCCGCTGTCTATCCAATTCAAGCAAGGCAGCCATCATCTCAATACGATTTTGTAAAATAGCTAATGCTTTTTCAGAGTCAAGTAACTCTGGTATTGGATTGCGAATAAACGTTGTCACTTCGTAAGCTTGTTCACCCAAGACACCTTTGGGATCGATAAGTAACCAATCTTCTCCATGGGCAAGGATATTGTCATGATGAAGATCGCCATGAAGTAATCTGGTTTCATTTCTGGTCTTAAGAAGAGATTCTTTTAGCTCACGAGCTTCTTTTAGATAAACAGCGGGAATGTCCCACTCTTTATCCAAAGCAGCAAGCCATTCATCGATTGAAGGGAAAACGCCCTCTTGTGGACGTGGAGCCTGATGTAATTTTTTCATAGATTTACAAGCAATTTTAATGGCCTCCTCTTCCCTCTCCGGCCAGTAACTTTTTAATGAATGACCTGGAACCGCACATTCAAGCAGCAAGGCATCATTCATTTGATCTAACAAGGCAACAACACCAAATCCTGCAAAAGCCTTTAAAGCTATCGCCTCTTTATTTAAGGTTTTATTATCCGGAGTTAGCTTTAAAACGACTGCCTTGTTATTTTGCAAACCACTAAGCACATAATGGTAAGAATGATTACCCAGTGATTTTAGCGCGCTAATCTGCCAAAATTCTTCCTTGCTTTCTATGATTTGAGGTAAATTCTCAAGCCACTGCTTTCCTTTCGCCCCATACAGGCTAATGATGTTCTGTACAAATAGTTTGTCCATTTCGCTTCTCAACAGGCCTATTCTTCCATTTTCAGATCTGTTACTATGCAGAAGTTGTAAAGTTTATGCAACAGGACACCCAATAACATGAATATTATTTCTCAATAAAATTTTAAATGCCCAGAAACATGGTTTTCTGGATTTGCTTTAAATATTGAGAGTACTATTATGCATAAACCCCTTCGTATTAACAGACTTACTCTGTCTTTCCCTCAAAAAACCTGCTTTCAAGATTTCACCACTGACATACGACATGGTTCGCGCATCGCTATCATGGGCCAAAATGGCAGTGGCAAATCTTCCTTGCTCAAACTGTTATCAGGAGAAATGGATTCTTACGAAGGCGAGGTAAAACATCCCGCTGATCTTGTTTTAGCGTATGTTCCTCAAATGGTTGCTGACTACCGCACCCAGCTCAGCGGTGGCCAAGCTTTTAATAGGGCGCTAAGTAAAGCCTTAAGCCGCTCGCCCAACCTGCTGTTGTTGGATGAACCAACCAATCATCTGGATAAGATCAATCGTCGAGCACTTTTTAAATTGCTAGATAATTACAGAGAAACCTTGATCATTGTTTCGCATGCTCCGCAATTACTCCGCCAAATTGTCGATACCTTATGGCACATAGATAATGGTCGAATTCGCATTTTCGCAGGTAATTATGAGGATTATTGCCGTGAATTGGCAATTCAAGATCAAGTAATTTCAAAAGCCATTTCACAGCTTGGACTAGAACAAAAAAAAACGCATCACAAGCTTATGAAGGAACAAGAACGTGCCAAAAAACGTAAAATTTATGGTGAAAATAAATACGATGGTGATAAATTAGCCTTGCGTAGTGCTCAGGGGCGCGGACAAGCTACTGCCAATAAGAATAAAAAAAGCCTTGCTGCTGAAAAAAAATCGTTAGTTAATCAACTCGCTCAATTCAAGCGTCCAGACATTATTAAACCACAATTCATTCTTCGAGCAGGGCAAGTAAATTCAAACACTTTATTATCAATTCGAGATGGTGCGGTCGGTTATGATAAACCCATTATTGAGGCGATTAATTTTTCACTACAAGGCAATGAGCGAATTGCGATAGCAGGAAGAAATGGTAGTGGTAAAACCACTTTCATTAAAGCGATTGTGCAAGCCAACCTAAGGAGATCAGGCGATTGGCATACACCAAGGCTGGAAGATATAGGTTATATTGAACAGTTTTATGCTACCCTCTCTAATCACCACACTGCTTTTATAACGATTCAAGCGTTAAAATCAAATTGGACTACCCAAGAAATCAGAGAGCACTTAAACCGTTTTCTGTTTCGTAAAAATGAAGAAATCAATACGCTGGTTTGCGATTTATCGGGTGGTGAGAAAGCAAGATTATGCTTGGCTCAAATTGCAGCCTCACCCCCAAAACTTCTTGTTTTGGATGAGTTATGTAATAACCTTGATTTAGTAACAAGAGAACATATCATACAAATATTAAAAGAATTTCCAGCAGCAATATTAGCTATCTCTCATGATGAAGATTTTTTGTCAGCCATAGGGATAGACCGTTTTTATCAGATCGAAAATAGCCTTATGTGGCCACTAAACAATTTGTAAGGAGAAAATAATGACAAGCAAAGGTATTCAAGCGAGTGATATCATCCCTGATGGTGCTGATTTTGCTCAAATAAATGGAGTACAAGTAAGAAAAGGGAGTGTTGGCGCTTTTTTAGCGAATATCAATTTACTGGAAAATTCCTCGACAACCAAAGAGAAAGAAGATGCCTTGCACGTACTTCAAGAGTTGGCGCCAACAATCATCGCCATAGGACTGCAGAAGCATGTTACCTTCAAGAATAAGCAAGTAGAGGATCTATTGCAGCAAGCAAAAAAAATTTAAGTTATCGGGATATTGAAAAAATGATGCCCACAATCCGTGGGCGAACCATGAACTGATTCGGTGATGAGGTTTTCACAAGGGTTCGATCGGACTTTTACGCCAGAACAGGCCAAGTGCAATGATAAAAGGCATTTGGATGAGATGGCTATTCTAGTAAATCATTCTAGTAACTACTTTAAAAAGAACACGAGCAGGAGATGCTTTCTAATTTATCACCCCTACCCCACATTCTCCTTGGTAACGCGCTGTTGCCATTGCTTGTACGACAAGCGATATAAAACATGTTGTGACAAAGGATGATCAAGCGGTAAATTCGGATGAATAAAATCATTCTCTGGGTGATGAATTAGCCCTATTTTTTCCATGACGCGCCGTGAACGCTGATTATGCATCGTAGTAAAAGAAACTATCTCATCTAATTTGAAATGACGAAAACCATAAGCTAAAACAGCTTTTGCTCCTTCAGTCGCCAAACCCTGCCTCCAATAAGGCTGTGCAAGACGCCAACCAATTTCTACACAAGGGGTAAAAGGAGCAGAAAAAGTAGGGGTACTTAAACCGATAAATCCTATGAAAGTGTTTGTTTCTTTCAGTTCCGCAGCCCATAAACCAAACCCATGCAGACAAATATGAGTTTCAATGCGCTTAACCAATGCCGCTGTTTCTTGTACTGTTAACGTATTAGGAAAATACCTCATCACCTCTTCGTCAGCGTTCATTTTTGCAAAAGGCAACAAGTCTGACTCTTGCCAGGTTCTTAATAAAGTCCGTTCGGTCGATACGATTTGCATTAGTCACTCGCTCCTGATTTGCAGGGATAAATCAAAAATATAGGACTTATTTTGTGGCGACAATTGCGCAGCAAAACGCTAAAAAATCTAACAAATAGGTTGGATTTATTCGCTAATTAATTATCAAGTAAATTATGCTAAAAATAAATCTTGCCTTCTCAGCTTTTTTCTTATAAAAATCTCTTTTTATTGTTATGTTCCATAGAAATTTATGGACAAAATAGAAAATTATTGTACAATTTTCCAGCCAATTAATGCTTCACTTTTTGAGAGAGACTATACAGCTAGTGATTAATCATCAAGACAATCATCAAGCCCCAATCAGTGATGGTGGGTATAGGCGCGGTTTAAAAGATCGCCATGTGCAACTCATCGCCTTAGGTGGGATTATCGGATCTGGATATTTTTTGGGCACTGGGGAGGTTGTTAACCTGGTTGGCCCTTCAGTATTCCTAGCCTATATATTAGGTGGTTTGATTATTTATCTCACCATGTTATGTATGGGGGAATTGGCTGTTGCTATCCCAATCTCTGGTTCTTTTATAACTTACACGGCTGATTTCATCTCTCCTACCATAGCCTGTGGTGTAGGGTGGTCTTATTGGATTAGCTGGGTCGCTTATATTCCCGCCGAATGTATTGCAGGTGGCATTATCATGCAGCATTTTACCGGTATAAATGGTTACGTCTGGGCTGTCTGCTTTGGCTTGTTAATTACCTATATCAATATCGCCAAAGTAGGTACCTTTGGTGAAATTGAATTTTGGCTGGCTTTAATTAAAATTCTGGCACTGATGGGCTTCGTTATACTCGCCACTCTCATTTTTTTAGGCATTATTCATGGCCCACAACCCGCTGGCATTATTGGTACAAAATTTATTTTTGACCAAGGAGGACTATTCCCTAATGGCAAGATGGCCCTATTAACAGCGATGGTACTTTTATTAGTCAATTACCAAGGCTCAGAAATTATCGGACTAGCCGCCGGCGAGTCGGTTAACCCAGCTCGCATGATTCCTCGTGCTATTCGAAACGTGACATTTAGAATTCTTTTCATTTACATTATCCCAGTCTTTTGCCTGGTATTGATTTTCCCCTGGCAAAAAGCCGGTCTTGCTAATTCTGTTTTTGCCGACGCCCTAAATTTCTATGGGCTACGCTGGGCTGGTGCAGTGACCAGTTTTGTAACACTTACAGCAACACTCTCCTGCTCCAACTCTGGGGTCTACGGCATAGTCCGTTCACTAAATGCACTGGCTCGTAATGGTATGGCACCGCATAAATTGAGCTTACTTAATCATAATGCTGTACCGCAAAATGCAGGTATCGTTACTTTGATTGCCATCTGGTTATTACTTGCTGCTGGTTATTTCTTTGGTCAGTCCATGCTTTATATTGCTCTATTGCTTGTTTCGGGCTTTACTGGTGCCATCGCATGGATATCGCTCTGCTGGGCTCAAATTAACTTCCGCAGACGTTTGTACCAAGCAGGCTATACTACAGATGATTTAAGTTATAGAACCCCAGGCTCACCTTATACCGGTATTGCCGCTATTATATTGATGGTTGGCTGTTTAATCTTCTTATTATTAAATAAAGATCCAACCTATAAAATCGCTTTTACCATGGGCTTTATCAGCTTTGTTGGCCCCATTTTAATCTATAAAATAGGTGGTTTCTCCAAGCGCCATCCTATTGCTATGGAAATCAATAAACATCTGCAATTTAAAGATATCTTTCCTGATCGCAAAGAAAAGACACAAAAAGCAGAGTAGTTTCCTCTACTGAACCTGATACACTTTGCCTGTTTGTAAGCCCTCAACACTTTTGCTGTAAGCAAGTGCTACCTGGGCTGCGCTGACAGGCATATACCCCCTGAAATACGCTGCATAATGCTTCATAGCCTCAGTAATCACAGTAGGACTAATGCAATTGATACGTTGTTTTTTGGGCATTTCCAACGCGGCAGCAATTACAAACGAATTCAAAGCACCATTAACCATTGAAGCAGAACAACCATAGCGAATTGGATCATGGCTTAAAATCCCACTGGTTAAAGTAAACGAGCCACCCTCATTAAGGTAGTTTCTACCAATTAATACGGTATTGACCTGCCCCATCAATTTGTCTTGTAAACCGATATTGAACTCATCGCCATTCATTTGCATAAAATCGCCAAAATGTACTTTGCCTGTAGTAAGCACCACCGCATCAACCTGCTTAATTTTTTTAAACATCGCTTCAATTGAGTTTTTATCAGTAATATCCACCTGGATATCACCACTTTTATAGCCAGCTTTAATGATCTCGTGGCGTAAGTGTAATTCTTCCACTACCGCCCTTCCTATCGTCCCGGATGCACCAATAACAATAATTCTCATAAGTACCCCCCTTGATTAATAAATCATTTTAAGCCATCGCAAAACTTGTGCTACTATTTTTCTAATAATTTGATGAACCTATTTTTACAACAGATGATAAACGAGTGTTAATCATCAAGAAAGATGGAGAACATCCATGCTAGATCATGTCGGTTTACAAGTTTCTGATATCAAACGCAGTAAAGAATTTTATCTTAACGTGTTAAAACCTCTGGGATATGAATTATTTATGGAATGGGAAGAGTGGGCAGGCTTCTCCATTCATGGTCAACCTGAATTGTGGCTTAAACAAGGCATCCAGACAACCCCCATTATTCACCTTGCTTTTCGTGCCCAAACCCGAAAAATGGTTGATGCTTTTTATAAGACTGCACTTGCTGCTGGAGGAAGAGATAACGGTTCTCCCGGGGTGAGAGAAATTTATCATCCAAACTATTACGCTGCTTATATATTGGATCTTGATGGACATAATATAGAAGCTGTCTGCCGTGAGGCTTAAATAGCTTCTAAATACTTAAAGTTCACAGTTCTTGTATTTATTACCCAAATAGAGCTTACACAGCGTCTCCATCTCTCCTGTATCTTGCATAATCACAATCATTTGATCCATGATATTTCTAATTGGGCTATTCTGCGTATAAGCAAAAGCAAGTTCATCGCTACTGAATTTAAAACTAGATACCGTTAGATCTTTAAAATTTGAAGCATCAATCACCATGGATAAAACTAACGAATCTTCAACTATCCCAAAAACTTCCTGGCTCTGTAAAGCGTCTATTGCCGCCACTAAATCGACTTGCGGTACCGGATCAGCATTAATCGCTTTAATGTATTTAATATACATTTCACCTTTTACATAAGCTAATTTTTTGCCCCTTAAATCACTAACATCATGAACTGGTTCGCTTGCGCTAACTATTTTCGCTGTCATATAGGCCGTATAGGTAGAGGTTACAACCAAATAAAAGGATAAAGCCACTATAAACCAAAATGTAATCGCAACCCGCGCAGCCGTTGTTGTGGGCCTGAAAAACATTCCTCCCTTAAGAAAATGTGAGATAAACACCCAAAGAGAGAAAAACGTTCCTTTAAAATACCCCTTTGGCATTTCTTCATTTGTTGATTTTTCAGCAAACCAGATAAGGTTTGAAATAAGAAAAAATCCTAGAATAATCAAGCCAACTATTAGTAAAGGTATTGTCTCAAACAGATTGTAAAGCGTTTCAAGCGCCGATACGGAATGGGTGTTAAAGGCAAGCCTTACCTCACTAAGAAAAAAAGGCCTACCATAATCAACTCGGACTATACGTTCACTGGTAACCGAAATAGGTCCAATGAGCAGGTCAAATTTTTTTGCGGCAACAGCATCAATTGCTGCATCAATATCTTCACCAACCAGGGTGATTTGATAATGCCAGTGCTGAGTTTCAGCAACAAATTTAAAAATATCAACCGCCAAACCAGTCAATAATCGATCTTTAGAAATAACAAACGGAGCTTCATTAACAGCAGCAACACGTATTGGGCGTTGGACACTTCCTAATGGCGCTGCCGCATAAGCATTGCAAGTATCGAATAAGCAAAAAAATCCCCACAGACTGACTAGCAGGATGAATTTTTTTGAATAGCCATTGATAACTAACAAGTTTTTCTCCTAGTGCATCTCTACTAAGTTTAGCACTAGTAAGAACATCAAACTGAATAATCACATTAATATCTCTCTAGATTGTTCCCGCCTGGAATTAGTTGTTCTTTGGATGTAACCAAAATACCAATTTATTCCGCGCGGGAATTTCCCTGTTTCTTTCAAGAGGTGAATCAAGTTACCGTACGGAACAACGAAAACAAGCTACGATTCAATCCGCTAACAAGATTCAAAAAATACAACTGAGAGCCCATTTACGCTGCCCATCTTCCAAGGCGTTGATCAACTCCTCCAAAAAAGTTGAGAGAGATAACTTCGATAAATTAGTGTAACTTTCGACCATTTTCCACCTTGGGATCTGCAGTAATCAAGCAAATAGCACCGTCTGCATCAGAAAAACCAAGTAACAAAAATTGTGAGATGAAACCAGCAATATTTTTTTCACCCAAATTCACACAACCAACTACCAATCTGCCTATTAAAGATTCCGGCGTATAGTGAGCAGTAACTTGTGCTGAAGTTTGCAAAATACCAATTTCAGGGCCAAAATCAACCCAAACTTTATAGGCCGGCTTTTTAGCGCGTGAAAACTCTTTAACCTCTACTACTGTACCCGAACGCAAATCAACTCGAGCAAAATCATCATAGCTTATGGTCATTTCCTTTCCTTATTGATTAAGGCAACAAGCCTGAGGGGGGCCTCTGTACCTTGCAAAAGTTTAAGTGGTAAAGCAAGAATATAACTTCCTACAGCAGGTAATTTCACAGCATTAGCTACATTCTCAATAAGGTATTTACCTGCCCCTAAGAATAATTGATGAACTGGATAACCGGCACCAGGCCGATCCGGCGACAAGGTATCAATACCAAGTCCCACAATTTCTCTCTCCAAAAGCAACTCTGCTGCCTCTTGCGCAATAAAGGGATAATTATAGTTATTATGGTATTTCTCCGGCTCCAGCCAATATTGATCCCAACCCGTATAAATAATCACAAAAGAGTGAGTTTCGATTTTTCCGTATCTGGATTCAAAATTCATAACATCTTCTACAACGACCTTATAATCAGCGTTTATTTTTTGTGAAACGTCAATAACCACTGCTGGAGCGAGCAAATCATTTAAATCAAGCTCTGCTACCGATTTGCCGCCTTTTATGCAATGAGCAGGGGCATCAATATGAGTCCCAATCCCCGCATGCATAATTAGATGCTGCACTCGAAATGGTAGGCCAGTATCACAATCTTGATAATCAATTACGTTATGATATTGAAAACCGCAGGTCTTATCCCAGGAAGGACAGTCAGAAGTCAAACCATGAGTTAAATCGATAATCGAATAAGGAAAATTCATTGAAATAAACTATAAACCATCCGTATTTCATCATAAATGAGAGAAATCCTCATCGACAAGTACTTCATAAAAAATCTTTTAGAGAGAAAAAACTGCCCAATCTAATGGCTTAATTAACTACTGCCCCTTTTTCTACCTGTGAATTAAATTCCGGCACTAAACTCTTTAGTAAAACATAAAGCTCTTCATTATGATGCATAGCACAAGCCGTATTTAACAACCGAATTGTTTGGATCAACTCATGCCATTCCAGCTGACGAAACTTGGCTTTAAATAACTTCTCATGCTCCGTGGGAGCCAATTGTTCGGACACATGAAAAAGTTCTTCAAATAATTTTTCGCCAGGCCTTAGCCCTGTATATTCTATGGCTATATCTTTACCAGGCTCCTTGCCAGCCAAACGAATCATTTGTTCAGCGAGATAGCTGATTTTAATCGGTTCCCCCATATCCAATACAAAGATTTCCCCCCCGTGGCCATTAACCATTGCCTGTAAAATTAACTGACAAGCTTCTGGTATAGTCATGAAATAACGCTGAATGTCGGGGTGGGTGACTGTTAATGGTCCACCAGCCTGCAATTGCTTTTGAAATAAGGGTACTACACTACCGGCAGAGCCCAAGACGTTACCAAACCGTACAGTGATGAATTGGGTATCAACCCGTTCATTCAAATTCTGACAATAAATTTCAGCAACTCGTTTGGTCGTTCCCATGACATTCGCCGGATTCACAGCCTTATCTGTAGAAATCAAAATAAATTTTTCTACTCCAACGGCTACACTCGCCTCTGCTACGATTTGGGTCCCTAAAACATTATTCTGTATAGCGACACGAATTTGATCCTCAAGCATAGGCACATGTTTATAAGCCGCTGCATGAAACACGATTTGTGGTTTAAATTGGTCGAATAAATAGTCAATTGCTACTTTATCAGTGACAGATACTAATCCTAACTCAAGGGGTATCAGAGGAAAACTCTTGTTCAACTCCTGCTCTATCTTGTATAAATTAAACTCAGAATTCTCTACAATTAATAACTTGCCGGGTTGAAGCGCCATGATCTGACGGCATAATTCAGAACCAATCGAGCCCCCGCCTCCAGTCACAATAACGCGTTTATTTTTGATGTTGGCAGCAATTTTATCCCATTGTAACTGGACCTGATCACGCCCTAATAAATCCTCGATGTTAACATCTCGAAGGGCATTTACTTCTACACGCCCTGCCACCAAAGCAGGGATGCTGGGTAAGGTACGAAATGGCACATTTGACTTTTCACAATGACTGACTATACGTCGCATCGCTGCAGAGCCTGCTGAAGGAATAGCAATAAAAATCAGATCGACATGATGTTGTATAACTAAATCGAGCAAATCGCGAGAAGTACCTAATACTCTGATTCCATGTACCTCTAGTCCTCTTTTGCCAAGGTTGTCATCGACAAAACCAACTGGCTGATAAGACTGTGTGCGTTTGAGATCACGCACCAAACTTTCACCTGCTCGACCTGCCCCAATAATCAATACACGCTTAATTTCACTAACCTGCCCTTCCCTACCCCGCTTATCCCAGAGAGAACGCATTAATAGTCTGCCGCTACAAAGCAGTGTTATTAAAATCATGTTGTACAAAGGAAATACTGAGCGAGGAATATGTTGCAGAAGGGAGGCTAAATAAAAAACGGGTATAGAGAGTATTGTTGCACAGACTGTAGCCTTAATAATTCTTGCTACATCATTTAAAGAGGAAAAACGCCATAAACCACGGTAAACCCGAAAATAATAATAACAGGTTATTTGCATCGTCATTAAAGTCAGTAATGCGAAAAGAGAATAAACCGTAACAAGGCTGCTGGGAAAGGGCTGCATATTATATCGAAGCCAATAAGCAAAGTACCAGGCAACTGGAATTGCTATTACATCAAAAGCAATAACAGGTAATTTCTTGTAGAGTTTCAGAAAAAAAGTACCAATATTCTGCATAATTGTAAAAAATTCCTTTCTTGGTAGAGCTGCACAAAATTTGTCAATCAATGGCAACGGCTATATTACTACAGCTTTAATTTAATAGGGTATAAATTTCATACCGATAAGAAGAATCCAAGTCTTTAACTTGGTATATTGTGCGAAATTGATATAATTTGTTCTTTTTTAGCTCTCTGCGCAAGCAATAATCAGTTGGTGTATAAATAACTCTTCCACTCGCCATTAATGAGGTTAAAATAATCGCTTCGGGCTTAATGAGAAATGCGTCCTGGCACATACGATTATACCTCTCCTGGTGTGATATCTTCGTCATTTTTTTGTTATTCAAGCAATAGGAATCAATAAAACGTAAGGGGCTAAGATAGGGAATCATCCCGCTATCAGCAAGCAATACCTGGCTGTCCTGAGTGACATTATTCGTTAACCAATCTACGACCTTCTGCCGCAAATGCTCCCCTGCTTGCGGATTGATAGCAAAATAACGGTAATTGGACAAACTCATCGATGGAATAAAAACAAACGCAACAAGAAGCGCACAAAATACAAGACTTGTATAATAAATTTCATCTTCTTTTTGTAAGAAATAACGCAATATATAAGTCATTCCCAAAAGAGACAGGGGCAGAAGTAGAATAAAAACAGGCAAAAATAAGCGATTAAAGAAAGCAACAATGGGATCCGCACCAATTAATAGAGTCAGATACAAAATACTTGGTGTCCACAAAAAATAATGACGCCTGTCTTTTGCAAAAAAAATCGCAGGCAGAGCTAATAACAAAAAAGGCAAAATTAAACCTAAATAACTTTCATCAAGATTAAACGCAGAAAAGTCGTTGAATCCTTTGCAATAAACGGCATTGGGAAATAACCTGCCATAGTAGTACCAACGCCAGATGAAATAAGGTAAAAAAAGGATGAGAAAGGTGCTACAACTCCACAACAGATTCCTATAATACGTTTTGTTCTTTTCATTACCACTATCAAACAAGGCTATGAAGCTCAAAAGCAATACCAAAGCCGGCGCTTCAGGCCTGGTCATTGCTGATAGGGCAAATAACAAACCCGTTAACAAGAAATAAACTTTGTTTGATTTTTTTCTTTGCTGAGGATAAAAATCGTAGCCCATACCGCGTAACAGGGAAAATAGGGAAAAAACGAGCAAAGCCTGATATACAGTCGTTTCCAGGCCGCTGACAGACCATATTATTTGACCCCGGTATATTAACATCCATAGACAGGGAATAAAGGCAAGCCAAGCAGAAAACCATAAGCGCGAAAGAAAATAAACGCCCGCTGTTGCAAAGAAAAGCCCTAAAACACCGGCGCTCTTCAGCACGATAACAGGATCAAGATGTAAATAGAGTGACACTGCCGCCAAAACAACAAAGCTATAGTTAGAATACCCCTCTACAGGTTCCTCTCCGATATTCCATAACAAACCGTACCCATCTGCCCAATGCTTGGCATAACGAAGACTAATGTACATATCATCAATGGTAAAGGGCCAAATCGCTTTTAACTGGAATAAGAGTAGATAAATAAATGATGCAACCAGCAATAGACCAATTAATAACCCTTTCTTATTCATTATTTAAACAACGCAATGAGGGTTAAAATTAGAAAACACAACGAATTAAACCGTGATAAGTTGTCACTTAAAAATAAGGAAACCGGATCATCATTACCACTACTTCGTCTTGTCACCCAGGCAAAACGCCACAGTCCAATAGCAGCAAAAGGTATTGTTAGCAAAAAATAGAACGATTCATCCCGGGCATAAATGGTATAAAGGAGATAGGCTACAAAACAACAGAAAGCGGTACCATTAATCATATAATCCAGTAATCTGGGCGAGTATTTCTTCAGTACTTCTCTGGTTGTATAGGTTAAATCCAGTTGCTTTTCTAAACGTCGCTTGCACAAAGCAATAAACAGACTAATCAAGGTTGCCGTCAAAGTGAGCCACCAAGAAATAGGTAACCCTATACCGATAGTGCCAGCTAAAACACGTAACATAAATCCACTAGCAATACATAACACATCAAGTATAGGCAGATTTTTCAAAGCATGGTTATAAGCGAGGTTTATCAGCAAATATAAACCAAGAAGTGCAGCAAGATTGATTGAAATCAACCCAGCCAACAATAATCCTCCAACCAGTAAGATTGCTAATATACTCAATGCAAAAGGAAGTGATACATTCCCTGAAGCCAAAGGCCTACGGCATTTTTGTGGATGTAATCTATCCTGCTCCCTGTCTTGTATATCATTGTAGATGTAAACGGCGCTAGCAATTAGACAAAATGAGAATGCCGCCAGTAAAGCATCAGGCAGATATTCAAGTGAGCCAGAATAAAAAACGCCAAGTAGCACAAAGGCAGCCTTAGACCAATGAGAAAATCTAAGTAGCATGAAGAATTGTTTTATCGGCGTCATAATTATTGCCTAAACAGCTTTGTGCAATGTTAATTGTTAACTATATCATCAGTTTTTCAATAGGTTAATTAACTTTGCATTTCTTCACAAATGATTTTAAACAATTATGCCTTGATGGAATTTTTTGTATAGTAATGAGGATCAAATGGGCATTTAAACGCATATACTTCATAAACATAAAATTTAGTCAGGTAAGATTGCATTTAATCAAGGAGTAGGTAATATAGAAAAATAGGATATTAAATTAGCATGGATGTGAGGTGTGTATGGGCTTTGTCCTTCCTGTTGCAAAATTTCTTAGCAAACTAGACAGTTTAGATAGAGATTATGAAATTCGTTCTGGGAAAGATTTAGAAAAATCACCACAACCTTATGCAATCAGTTGTTTTTTTGGTGCCAAAGATATCGCGACCCGCAGGCAGCAAATTGGCTTTATAAAAGGATTGCTGACTGCTTTGCGTAAAAACTGGGAGAGTCTCACGAAACCTGAGGAGGTAATCCAGAGTTTTTTAACAGCCTTGCACGTACTCATGACAGCCTGCTTCTATATTAAATCCAAAACTAATAGCAATTATTTCCCTCCACCTATTTTAAGCCAGCTTCTTGATGAAGCAGCAGAGATAAGCCCTATTAATCTTGTTGATGAAAAAACTCGAGCCACTTGCTTATTAGCAACCAAACGCTATTTGGAAACTAATGGACCGTTAAAAGCTATCAATACCAGAACTAATTCTCCTTTTACAGAGCTGGAATGGCATGAGTTCCTGGAATTTACTAAAGATCAATGTGCCTTATTAGATAAAAAGCAAGTAAAGAACTATCCTATTACATCACTCCTGAGACCCTTAATTGCCCAGCCCTTACAAATATTAGGTTGGAGTGTAGGCTATGTCATGGGCGATACGATTAGCCATATACCACCTGTCCGCTATGCTTTAACAGCCGTATTAGGTGGTGGTGTTTATTTAGCAGTGGGATCCTCCGCCAGTGTTTGTATGATTGTTCTAGTACCTGCAGTTGCCAGCCGTATTCTTGATACCTTTTGCGGCCTCTCCCTAGCCTTTGTAATGGGGAAATCACTGAAGATAGTTGGGGAAGGTGTTGGTTTT